>DBYL01000038.1:8437-8601 GCA_002309835.1 Bacteroidales bacterium UBA1187 | reverse complement strand
GCCAGCAGTTCGCCTACTTTTACTTTAGCTCCAACCTCTACGACCGGCTGCGTGGGTGCGCCGATGTGCTGAACAAGCGGAATAATCGCTTGCTTAGGCAGCGGGCACTCGGTAATAGGCTGATGCGCAGAGAATTGCTTGTTGTCACGCGGATGAACTCCGCC
>DBYL01000038.1:8178-8377 GCA_002309835.1 Bacteroidales bacterium UBA1187 | reverse complement strand
CCAAAGCTTTGATTTTCTCTGCGATGGCCGGATCGAAGCCCTTCTTGTCTCCCGTCTGAGCCGCCGGAGCCGTTTCTTCGGCATCCGAAGGCGTAAGGATACGCTTCACATCTTCCATCGTTGGTTCTCCGCCCACAGGGCAAGCCAAACCGTCTGTGCCGCCCGCTTTGACGCACGCTTCCGCGAAGTTACGGCAACC
>DBYL01000038.1:1963-8095 GCA_002309835.1 Bacteroidales bacterium UBA1187 | reverse complement strand
ACATACAGCAGCACGGCGGCTACCAATCCCGTCACACCTAATACTCCCATAGAAATCAGAATCAGATTCATGTTTTTTGGATTGTTTTAGTTGTTATTTATGTTTGTTGTTTGACTAGATTTTGCGCGCTGTGAAGGTGAACTGCGTCTGGAGGCGATGCTTAAAGACGCTGAGGCCGATGTAATAGAGCGCGATGGCGCAGAGGGAGAGCGTACCCACTACTGCTTCGCTCCACTCGGTAAGGAAATCCAGCGCCACGATCACCGCCATCATAACGACGAAAGGCAGGATATACGCCAGCAATATTGCTTTCCACGCCAGTCGCTCACGCACCTCCACCTCTACCTGATCGCCTACCTTGAGCGGCTCGAGCATGATGACATCCATCTCCTTTTGCTGGCTCTCGGCCGACATACACATCGATTTGGCCTTGCATGCCGAGCAGGCGCTGGTCTGGATAATCTCCACGTGGGCAGTCTTGTCCGCCACGCTCAATACCACTCCTGTATGTCGAATCAGTTCATCCATAATCACAAAAAGCGCACAAAGGTACAAAAAGTTTTTCATATACACAAGCGCGCACGAACTTTATTTGAAAAATAATGCATTTTTGTCAAAAAATACACTTTGTATTTTCTTTATTGAAAATTTTTTTGTACTTTTGCATGCTAATTTTGTGGTACTATGCCCAGACATTCATCTAAATCGAGAGATATTTCGTTTGACCAGCCGGAGGAAAGAGCCATCCGTGTGGAGAAAACCAACTGGCGTGAGGCCATCCGTCATTTCTGTGCGGATCGTCGTGTGAGGATGGTAGTAGGTGTGCTGCTGTTGATGTTTTCGTTGATTGCGGTGTTGGCTTATGTGAGTTTCCTATTCACGGGAACGTATGATCAGGATATCCTGATGCTTGACCGCGCGGAACGCGTGGCTAATCGCGAAGCGATACGAAACCTATTGGGTCTTCCCGGTGCGGCTTTGGCGCATTTTCTGATTAACGGTAGTTTCGGTTTTGTAAGCCTGCTGCTGGCGCTGATGGTAGGAGTATACGGATTGCGCATGATGCATGTGTTCCGCGATATTCCTGCGCTTAAGATCTTCTGCTGCGGTGTGTTCCTCGTGCTGTGGGGTTCGGTGACTTTGGGCTTTGCCCAACAGATGGTGCATTTAGGTGTGTTCCGCTGGGGCGGTCAGTTCGGCGCATGGGCTGCGCAATGGCTGACGAGTTATATCCAGATCACGGGAATCGTGCTGGTGCTGGTCTTCTCAATGGTGATCTTCCTGATCGTGAGTGATCCGCGCTTCATCGACCGCTGCAAAGCGTTCGGCGCATGGTGCGCGGGATTGTTTGCAAGGAGAGAAAAGCCTACCTCTGACCCCTCCCTAGAGGGAAGGGAAGAAAGCGAGGAAGTAGTCATCGATCTGCCGGTGGAAGAAAGTGAAGGATTAGCGGATGAGGGGATGAGCGGATTAGAGGATGAGATCACGCTGACGATTGATCCGGTACAAGAAGACGGATTGGCGGATGAGGGAGTTAGTGGATTAGAGGAGCCGCTGCCGGTAGTGGATGAGAACGATGAACCGTTAGGCGACGCACCGATTCCGATGGGTGATGCCGGTGAGCGGGTTAGTGGATTAGAGGATGAAGGCGATGCGGAGTTGGAGATTGAAAAAGTCAAGGAGGATGAGTTATATACCAAGGATCCGGATAAGTTACTCGAGAAACTCGGTCCGTATGACCCGCGCAAGGATTTGGAGTTCTTTAAATTCCCGAGCCTGAACCTGCTGAAGGTGTATGACAACGAGGCGGCGCCGGTGATTAATGAAGAGGAGCAGCGTGCGAATGGAGCGCGCATTGTGACCACGCTTCGTAATTATGGCATAGAGATTGATAGCATCAAAGCGACAGTCGGTCCGACGGTGACGCTCTATGAGATTGTGCCGAAGGCCGGTATTCGCGTAGCGAAGATCCAGGCGCTGGAGAATGATATCATGATGAGCTTGAGTGCGACGGGTATCCGTATCATCGCGCCGATGCCGGGTAAAGGTACTATCGGTATCGAGGTGCCGAACGAGAAGCCGCAGGTGGTATCTATGCACTCGGTGATTGCTTCTAAGCGCTTCCAAGAGGAGAATAAGATGCGTCTGCCGATTGCGTATGGACGAACAATCACGAATGAGGTATTCATGTTCGACCTGGCGAAGACGCCGCACCTGCTCGTGGCGGGTGCTACGGGAACGGGTAAGTCGGTAGCTATCAATGCGATTATCACTTCGCTGCTGTACAAGAAACATCCGGCGGAGTTGAAACTCGTGATGGTGGACCCGAAGATGGTGGAGTTTGCGCCGTACAAGCCGCTGCTGAAGCATTATCTGGCGGCGATGCCGGATACCGATCCCGAGCAGATCGTCATTACCGATTGCGATCGCGTGATCAATACGCTCAACTCGCTCGTGATAGAGATGGAGAACCGTTATAAGTTGCTGATGGATGCCGGTGTGCGTAACCTCGAGGACTATAACGATAAGTTCGTTCGCCGTCGCCTGAACCCGAATAAGTTGGTTGCGGATAGCCTGCATCACCAGTACCTGCCTTATATCGTGATTATCATCGACGAGTACGGCGATTTTATTATGCAGGCGGGCAAGCAGGTGGAGACGCCTATCGCACGTATCACGCAGAAAGCGCGCGCCGTAGGTATGCATATGATTTTGGCAACCCAGCGTCCGAGTGTGAATATCGTGACGGGTGTCATCAAGGCGAATATCCCGACGCGCATCGCCCTGCGTACGCAGAGTGTGATTGACTCGCGCACGGTGCTGGATGCGAAGGGAGCAGAGCAGTTGATTGGTCGCGGAGACTCGCTCTATGCAGGTAATGCGAACATCACGCGTGTACAATGCGCGTTTGTAGATACACCGGAGGTGGATGAGATTGTCAAACATATCTCCAAACAGCAGCGCTATACCGAGCCGTACCAGTTACCGGAATACGTGGGTGAAGGCGGCGAAGGCGATGCGATTGCGCCGGGAAGCGTAGATATGAAACGACTCGATCCGATGTTCGCAGACGTGGCACGTTACGTAGTAACGAAACAGGAAGGTTCAACCTCGCGTCTGCAGCGCGCGTTCGAGATCGGTTATAACAGAGCCGGTAAACTGAGTGACCAACTCGAGGCTGCCGGTATCGTAGGACCGAATAAAGGACCCAAGGGACGAGACGTGCTGATTCAAGACCTTGACCAACTCGATAAACTGCTCGAAGAATTAGGAGTGAAGTGAAGCTATTTTTAACCATATTAACGGTGTTGAGTTCGTTCTTGGCGAACCTCGAGACGAAGACGCTGCAATCGGATTTCACGGTGGCAGTGGCGGAAGAGGTGAATGCGCCGATGAACTATCCCGGGACGATCACCATGCATGGCGATTGTTTCCGATTGGTGATGTTCGCCATCGATGCCGCGTATGACGGTAAGACGCTGTATATGTACTCCGGCGAGACAGATGAGTTGACGCTGAGTAATCCGACGGAGCAGGAGTTGGTGGAAGCTAATCCGTTCCTGTACGCCAAGGCGCTGGTGAAGGTATGTAATATCACTGAGCGGGCAAGTTCAGACGGCAAGCAGACGATAATAACCCTGACACCGAAAGACCAGAGCATCGGTATCAACCGCTTTACGCTGCGCGTGCGTAACGAAGACCTGATGCCACTGCAGGTGGAGATCAAAGAAGGGAAGAAGATATCTACGCTGAAGATGAAAAATCCGAAGTTCGTGACCGCCAAGCAGAATTATACCATCAAGGCGGAGGCGGGAACGTATATCAATGATTTGAGATTTTAAATTGGAATATGAATAGAGTAAAATGTTTGATTATCGGTAGCGGCCCTGCGGGATATACGGCAGCGATTTATGCGGCGCGTGCGAACCTGTCTCCGGTGCTGATAGAGGGTCCGCAACTCGGCGGACAGTTGACTACCACGACCGAGGTGGAGAATTTCCCGGGTTATCCGGATGGCGTAGAACCATTCACGATGATGGATGATATGCGTCGTCAGGCAGAGCGCTTCGGCACGCAGTTCGTGTCGGGTATTGTGACGAAAGTGGATTTCTCGGTGAGCCCGAAGAAAGTGGTTGTCGAGGACGAGCAGGAGTTTGAAGCCGATGCAGTGATTGTTGCTACCGGTGCGAGCGCGAAATACCTTGGCCTCGAGAGTGAGCGTACTTATCGCGGTCGTGGCGTGAGTGCTTGTGCGACCTGCGACGGTTTCTTCTATCGCAAGAAGACCGTAGCCGTAGTAGGCGGTGGCGACACGGCGTGCGAAGAGGCGAACTACCTCGCGGGGCTCTGCGAGAAAGTGTATATGATTGTGCGTAAGCCGTATCTGCGCGCCTCAGAGATCATGCAGCAGCGCGTACTGAATAACCCGAAGATAGAGGTGCTCTTTGAGCACAACACGATTCAGTTGACGGGTGAAGGTAAGGTGCAAGGTGCGGAT
Organism: Bacteroidales bacterium UBA1187; assembly: GCA_002309835.1. Taxonomy (GTDB): domain Bacteria; phylum Bacteroidota; class Bacteroidia; order Bacteroidales; family Paludibacteraceae; genus Colicola. Next base: position 3,597 of record DBYL01000038.1, on the reverse strand, counting down.
CTGATCTATCGCAAAGGTGAAGCCGATGAGGAGCAACGTCACATTGAGATAGACGGTTTCTTCCTTGCTATCGGTCATCATCCGAATACGGAGATCTTCAAGGATTATCTGCATCGCGATGCGGAGGGGTATATCCTCGTGGATGGCGACAGTCCGCGCACGAATGTGCCGGGTGTGTTTGCCGCCGGAGACTGCGCTGACCCGCATTACCGTCAGGCTATCGTTGCAGCAGGAAGCGGTGCAAAAGCGGCTATCGAAGCAGACAAATATATCAAATCACTATAATATTAACTCTAACAAACAATCTAATCTATGTGGTTAAAAGATTCATCTATCGGCCGTAAGTTCGTGATGTCGATCAGCGGCCTGGCGTTGGTGCTCTTCTTGATTTTCCACGGTTGCATGAACCTGGCTGTGGTATTCTCGGAGGACGCTTACAACATGATTTGCCACTTGCTTGGAGCTAACTGGTATGCCCTTATCGGCACGCTGGGTCTGGCATTCCTGGTGCTGGTGCATTTCTGCTATGCTATCTATCTTACCATTCAGAACCGTGCAGCTCGCGGTAGCGACAGGTACGCGGTGACTGGTAAGAAAGAAGGCGTGGACTGGGCTTCGGAGAACATGCTCGTGCTCGGTTTCTGTGTGCTTGGTTTTCTGGTGTTGCACCTCTACAACTTCTGGTTTAAGATGCAGTTTGCGGAGATTACCGGACTTGAGACCGGTGCTTTCGACCCGCAGAACGGTGCTGCTTATGTAAAGGCGCTGTTTACTGAGCCTATCTGGGGTCAAGTTTACTGCGGCTTGTATCTGATTTGGCTCTGCGCACTATGGTTCCACCTGAATCACGGCGTTTGGTCGGCTCTCCACACGCTGGGTTGGAACAACCTCGTTTGGATGAAGCGCATCAAAGTGATCGGTTGTATTGTAGCTACGTTAGCGGTTCTTCCGTTCGCAATTGTTGTATTGTATTACCTCGGCATGGGCATTGGCATGCTCTGCGCTTAATGAATTACGACTATGGCAAAGAAAGAAGATATTCTTGATGCTGCGAAGAAAGTAGCAGCAAAAGCACAAGAGACTGTAGCGAAAGCACAAAAAGCAGCCAAAGAGATCGCTGCTGATCCGGAAGTGCAGAAGGCAGTAAAGAAAGCGAAAAAAGTAGCTGCTGAGGTGGCTGCTGAGGTAGCAGCAAAAGCACAAGAAGCCGCTGCGGAAATCCAAGCACGCGCAGAGAAAGTAGCGCAACGCGCTGAGGTGAAAGAGGCTGTTGACGCTGCTGTTAAGGCTGCGAAGAAAGCCGGCAAAGCTGCTAAAGCAGCTGCAGAAGTGATGGCTACGCCGAGCGAGAAGAACGTCAAGGTGATCACTCCTGAGATGGCGAAGATTCCTGCAGGTCCGCTGGAGCTGAAATGGACGAACTATAAGAACCATCAGAAACTCGTTAACCCCGCTAACAAACGTCGTCTGGACGTCATCGTGATCGGTACGGGTCTGGCCGGTGCTTCGGCTGCAGCTTCGCTCGCCGAGATGGGATTCAATGTACTTAACTTCTGTATCCAGGATAGCCCGCGCCGTGCGCACTCGATTGCTGCGCAAGGTGGTATCAATGCGGCGAAGAACTACCAGAACGA
>DBYL01000038.1:1062-1923 GCA_002309835.1 Bacteroidales bacterium UBA1187 | reverse complement strand
GGTGGTGACTACCGTGCTCGTGAGGCGAACGTCTATCGTTTGGCAGAGGTAAGTAATAATATCATCGACCAGTGCGTCGCACAAGGTGTTCCTTTCGCTCGTGAATACGGCGGTCTGCTGGATAACCGTTCCTTCGGTGGTGCGCAGGTTAGTCGTACCTTCTATGCAAAGGGCCAGACCGGTCAGCAGTTGCTGCTCGGCGCTTACAGCGCCCTCAGCCGTCAGATTGGTAAGGGCAAGGTGAAGATGTACACCCGTTATGAGATGCTCGATATCGTCCTCATCAAGGATGAGAATGGTGAGCCTCGTGCTCGTGGTATCATCGCTCGTAACCTCGTAACCGGCCGCATCGAGCGCTTCTTCGCTCACGCAGTCGTTGTAGGTTCGGGTGGTTATGGAAACACTTTCTTCCTCTCCACCAACGCGATGGCTTCCAACGGTTCGGCTGCTATGCAGATGTACCGCCACGGTGCGTTGTTCGCTAACCCCTGCTACGCACAGATCCACCCGACCTGTATTCCGAAGCATGGTGATTTCCAATCGAAACTGACGCTGATGTCGGAGTCGCTCCGTAACGANNATCTGGGTGCCGAAGAAACTCGAAGACGCCAAGCGTCTGCAAGCCGGTGAGATAAAAGGTCGTGACATTCCTGAGGAAGACCGCGATTACTATCTCGAGCGTCGCTATCCGGCCTTCGGTAACCTCGTGCCGCGTGACGTAGCATCCCGTGCAGCGAAAGAGCGTTGCGACAAGGGCTACGGCGTGAACAACACCGGTCTGGCTGTGTTCCTCGACTTCAGTGAGGCTATCCAGCGTCTCGGCAAGGACGTAGTAGCACAGAAATACGGTAACCTCTTCCA
>DBYL01000038.1:0-946 GCA_002309835.1 Bacteroidales bacterium UBA1187 | reverse complement strand
TGTATCGGTGAGGCGAACTTCTCCGATCACGGTGCTAACCGCCTCGGTGCTTCAGCCCTCATGCAAGGTTTGGCTGACGGTTATTTCGTTCTCCCGTACACGATTCAGAATTACCTGAGCGACCAGATCGGTGTTCCGCGTATGAGTACCGACCTGCCGGAGTTCGCTGAGGCTGAGAAAGCCGTTCAAGATAAGATCGACCGCCTGATGGCTATCCAAGGTAAGCGTTCGGTTGATTCGATTCATAAAGAGCTGGGTCTCATCATGTGGGACTTCGTCGGCATGGGTCGTACCGCAGAAGGTCTCAAGGAAGGTATCAAGAAGATTGATGCGATCAAGAAAGAGTTCTGGACGAACGTCTATATTCCGGGTACGGCTGACCACCTCAACAACGAGTTGGAGAAAGCCCTTCGTCTCGCTGACTTCATCGAGATCGGTCGTCTGATGGCGGTTGACGCCCTCCACCGTGAGGAGTCTTGCGGTGGTCACTTCCGCGAGGAATACCAGACGCCGGAAGGCGAGGCTCTCCGTCAGGACGATAAGTTCTCTTACGTAGGCTGCTGGAAATACATGGGTGAGGACAAAGAACCGCAACTCATCAAAGAGCCGCTTGACTACGAGTTCACGGAACGTAAGACACGTAACTACAAAAACTAAGCATTATGGATCAGTATATTGATATCAAAGTACGGGTATGGCGTCAGGCCGGCCCGAAGGCTCAAGGACATTTTGAGACCTATGAACTCAAGCACGTCTTCCAAGGTGCTTCGTTCTTGGAGATGATTGATATTCTCAACGAGCAACTCGTTGCAGAGCATAAAGACCCTGTTACCTATGATCACGACTGCCGTGAGGGTATCTGCGGTATGTGCTCGATGTACGTCAACGGTCACCCGCACGGACCTGACAGCGCCATCACGACCTGCCAGCTCCACATGCGTAAGTT
>DBYL01000030.1:2530-8535 GCA_002309835.1 Bacteroidales bacterium UBA1187 | reverse complement strand
ATAGTAGCGAACGCGCCAGCGACGGCCCGAGTGCGGACGACAACAAAGCGTACGGTCGCGCGTGGGTGAGAGCCTACAGCGGCAGAGGTATCGTGGAGATCACGAACATCCACGACGGCCAACGCAAGGTGGTGCCGAATGACAATCAGGAGCACGCGTACGACGTGAAGAAAGTGGCGGAGCCGGACAACGACAAGGACAATGTGACTTGGGTGGAGATAGACTGGTATCCGCAGGAGGCGCTGGACGGAGAGACCTTCAACATCGGTACGGAGGTGAAGATCAGTAAGCGTATGACGGGTAATATCAACTACACGAAGAGCTGGATCCTGGCTACTGATATCAAAGGAAATAGCAATATGATTCAGGCGCAGTTGTACGACCCGTATTTCTATACGGTCAACAATGCCGGCGTGACGGGATACGGTAACGCGGCGGTGCCGTATATGGTGTTCTATGACCCGAAGAGTTATCATACCTCGTTGGATGCAACGGAGTTTCAAGCCGCGGACCGATCGGGTAATATCTTTGTGCCAACGACCGATACGGTGCAGGAGAATTTCTATGCCACCTTCCAGATATACCGAATGAAGACACCTCAGGAGGTGATGAGTACGCAGATGACCACCAAGGTGGATATCCCGCCTTACCACCGTATCTATAATTTCGAAGCGGAGGAGGAGAAGGATGCTACCGGTACCTACACGGGTAACAATGTGCTGCATTGGACGATTAAGAACCCTCGGCTGGTGGACCTGGTTGATGGGGATTATTTCGAGATCCAGCGCGCGTTGAAGGAGGATTTCTCGGACGCCCAACAGTTAGGTATCCAGCGGATGATGCGCGATTCTATCGGTTATTATACCTTCCAGGACAACAGCCGTGAGATATGGACCGGCAATGCGGCGGTTCGGACCGATACGGTGGATGCACAATGGAAAACAACCCTAAAACATTACTATATCTATGATGATAACGGCACGTTGCTCCTTGATGTGTCGGCTACGCTCACGTGCAACAAAGGCCATATGGCAGCTGTGCCTGTTTATTACCGTATCCGCCGTGCGACCTCTTCTGTATGGGGATGGGTGGACGGTTTCTCGCGACAGGTGACGCTCTACAAGCATAACTTCCTGGCGCCTCTGGCGAATCAGCAAGAGAACTATATCAAGGATGCGGAGTGGGAGAAGAACCATAAGGTGCATTTTCAATTCAAGATTGACAACTCCGAGATTCAAGTGCTCCCGCTGAGTAAGGAAGACTGCTCGCTGAATTATACTATCAACAGCGCTTATACGGAAGGAACCACCTCCTTTACTATCGCCTATGAGAAATATGCCTATTATACGGTCAATCCCAAAGACTATTTGACGTTCCGCGTGCTGAATGCGGAGAAGAGTGTCATCCGAGACTGGCAACGTATGGACGCCGGTACGTATGACATCCCGATGGGAGGTATGGTACAGGTGAATGTGGATAAAGGTGTACGCAGTTCGCATAAGTCATATGAGTTCACGGTGTGGGGAAATAGTACCATCAAGTGTAAGTCCACATACTTGATGGCGGAAGATTTTATCGACATCGGGTTTGATGGTCCTTCCTCGCCTGACTTTAGTGTATACGAGCCGGTTATCAAAGACAGTTTGTTCAAAAAGTTGCAAACCGAATATGCGAAAGGCTACGGTCGTTGTATGTGGGATCGAACCGCACGTCTCATCCTCCGGCGAACGATCCAAGAGACCGGAGAGTTTTCGGAGTTTATCATTCCGCAAGATAGTATCAAGCGTCAGGATGACGGTTCATGGATAGCGACCTATTCTGATGTGGCGGACAAAGCCTGCACGCATTATTCGTATTCCGTGCGTATTGACCAGTCCAAGTCCGACCTGCATGTACAAGACTCCACACAGTTGCAACCAAAGGTCATAAGTGGTCCGAGTCTCTATTTCGATGAAGCGGCTACCATCACCTCCTTTACGGCGAGTGAGGGAGATGCTGTGGGACATCATAAACGCGGAGTCAAGCTGGAGTGGATGGCGTCCTCTACGGCGGTAGATCAATATGTGCTGCGCCGTGTAGCGAAGAATAGTGATGCAGCGCCGGACACGATTTACATCGGTTTGGACAATAATTTCTTTGACGAGACAGCTGTGCCGAACCAACGATATACTTATTCGATCACGGCGGTATATGACTGCAACGGCAAGTCTTCACGCAACAGTGCCGAGGCGGTAGGTTGGCGTAGTCCGTACGGTGAGATTAGCGGTAGTGTCCTGATGCCGGATAACAGTGGTATGGCAGGCGTTACCGTAACAATTACGGGTGATGGGTTACCGGTTACGGGTTTACAGTGCGTCACCGATCCTACCGGCACCTTTAAATTCGACAGCTTGACATACAATATAGCCACAGGCTCTAATTATTCGATTATCCCAACGCATTCGTATGCGGTGTTCAGTTTCAATAATACCACAGCTCCGACGGCTTCTATCGGCCTATCGACGGATAATGCGGTGGTGGAAGGCCTCAATTTTGCGAACACTTCTACTGTGCGTCTGACGGGACGGGCATTGTATAAGTACTCGACCATTCCGGTAGCCGGAGCTATGTTCACGCTCAACGGCGACACCGTTCGTCGCAACGGAGCACCGGTGAAGACCGGCACGGATGGTAATTTCGAATTGACGCTGTCCAAACGTCAACCGTATGTCTTGCGTATCGTCAAACACGGTCATACCTTCGAGGGCGACGGTATCTTGCGTTTAGAGCAGGGTAAGGATACCTTCACGCTGGATGCTCCGGAAGACGGTGTGCGGTTCTACGATATGACCACAGTGCGCCTTGTCGGTCGCGTAGCCGGTGGTATCGACCAGCGCGACCTGCCCGAAGCCTTCGGTTTGGGAACGAACAACTTAGGTGATGACCTGCAACTGGTGCTCCAGCTGGAGGGTGATAACATCGCGCAGATAGTGCATGACCCCAATGACCAGACGCGCGACACCGTACAACAACGCGTTCAGTATGCATCCGTCAAGGGGGACAAATCTGCGGTTGTCACCAATACGCTCTTTGAGAAGAAGCGTATCACGATTCAGCCGGATCCGAAGACGGGAGAGTATGCCGTGGATTTATTCCCTGTCAAGTACAAAGTGGTACAGGCTACCGCCAAAGGTTACGCTACGCTTTTTGCCGCAGGGCAGGGCAGTGAGGTCATCGACCTGACGAATGCGCCGCTGGATGTGACGAAGAACTATTATAATCAGGATAGCGCGATATACAATGCCGTGTATGACCGCATCTACCGTTCGCCTGTCAAAGTGCATCTCAAGCAACTCCTATATGGTATGGAGCAAGACGGATACGGCGAACCCTCTATCTCGGTCAGCGGATTCGACCTGTCCCGGAAAGAGAAAGTACAACTGTACACCAAAAACAGTGACGGCACCGTCACTTATACCTTGGGCCACCCGCTCTTCCAGTACAACCGCCGCTATCAGTTTGAAGCGGAGGCATTCGAAGATTATTATTACAACAATGACGAGACAGCCAAACTGGACCGTGTTCCGCAACGAGGAGGCAAGGTAATCGTCCATAACGGTATGCATAGCGCTACGGAGCAACTGCCGTACGAGCTCGACCGCTTGGGTAAAAACAGCAATGTATGGCTGTTGGTAGATCATATCCAGACCCAGACCTACGGTGAAGATGCACTCAGTACGGTCAGCATCGCCCTGGAGCAAGAAGGCAACACGGTGGAGACAGACGCCTTCCAAGCCTTTGTGATAGGAGATGTCATTCAGGCGAACGAACTGACCACTGCCGATGCGGATATTACGCTGCTCGACATCATCCGTGACCCGGGAGGAAACGGTAGCTCCGCATGGGTGGAGAACGGTACCACGTATAACTACGGCTATACCGAGAGTTATGACTGGAAAGGCGGTATCAACCTTACTCCGAAATACGGACTGAACATATCGAATGATATCGGTATTGTCACAGCGCCGTCCGGTGCCGGTTCGTATATCGGTAGCAATTATACGTCCAGCAAGCAGTTGTCCTTCACTATTCCTATCACGCACGAATGGGCATGGGGCTATAAATATTCTTATACCTTCACCACCACCGATAAAATCTCCACATCGTCCAGCCATGCCAAAGCCGGCGTAGGTTCGAATGCGGATGTGTTCGTCGGCGTGATGAACAGTCAATTGACCGGTAAAGCGAAGTCTATCGCCGTCATCAATGATACCATCTTCCAGGCGCGTCAGCCGGCTATTCAGGCAGGCACGATGCATGTGCTCGCCAGCGGTACCGGCGCAGACAACAAGCCGTATTACCTCGTGACGGGTGAAAAGGTCGTCATGGGTTCCGGTATCACGAATAGCTTCGCCTATTCGCAGTATTATATTATGGAGAGCGTGCTCCCGCAGCTGGCGATGCAGCGTCAGAACCTGCTAACAATCTTCCCGGACTCGGCTTCCGCGCAAGCGGCTGCGAATGCATCGGATGACGTCGTATATTGGTATATCGATTCGTTGACGAGCGTCAGTCTGCATGACACGCTGGCGAAAGACTCGTATCGGATGATATTGCCGACTAATAGCACGAAGGCCTATCCGAACCGCGTGGCTGCAATCGATAATATCATCCAGAAATGGTGTACTATCCTTATCTATAACGAGGCGGAGAAAGTAGCGGCGCGTCAGTCCGGTCAACATGTAGGTACCTATTCCGTCAATGCCGGAACAACCCTCTCGCACTCCGACAGTTATTCGGCTACTGCCAACTACAACGAACTGCCGCAAGGAATGGGATTAATCGGTAAGGACGCCGCTTCGGCAGCTACCTCCAATGCCCAAAATCTTCTCAAGGATGCTATCAAAAACTTCAGCGCCTTCTGGGGTAGTGATAGTCAGAAACGCTTCGGAACCACCATCACGGATGCTATCTCGGCCATGTTCAAGGACGAGAAGAACCCGAACGGAAGCGGCCATAAGACACAGTCGCAGTTAGGTACGGTGACGAACGCGTCCAAATGGACGATGAGTTTCGATCCCGTGCTGGATTTCAATTCCGATGCGCGTACGTCGAATGAAAAGACCGTCAAGAAATCCTGCGGTTTCACCATCGTGCCGGATGCGCAGGGCGATATCACCGTTTCGGTCTATCGGGCAGAGGTGGATAGCCTGTGGAAGGCCACGACCGGTACTATCGTCAGCAAAGTGGGCGAGTCCAACAACGACGATATACTTTACGGTTCGTACGTCTTCTTCACGCAAGCGGGCGCTACCTATTGCGTACACGAAAAAGAGGAGAAGACGCAGTTCTACAACAAAGGTACGGTCATCAATAACGGGACGATGGCTTTGGCTCTGCCTGAACTGAGCATCGACCGCCATGAGGTAAGCAGTGTGCCGGCGGATCAGCGCGCCGTCTTCCATATCGAACTCAAGAACGAAGGACAAGTGCAATACGGTCTGGCGAACACCGGAACGACCTTCTCGCTCTCCCTCACGGGTGACAGCAACCCTCACGGCGCGAAGGTCTATATCAACGGTGCACCGCTCGTGCAAGGACTCGACTATTTCCTCACGCCGGGACAATCCATCACGCAAGTGCTGGAGGTGGAACGAGGCGAAGTGGATGACTACGACAACCTGACCCTCTATTTCCGCCTTGCCGACTGCCCGAAGACCTATGCGATGCTGCAGTTCTCGGCGCACTTCATGCCGGAATCCAGTCCGGTCAGCATCGAGATGCCGCGTCAGAACTGGGTGATGAATACCCTCTCGCCGCACGATTCTATCGGATACTACCTGCCGGTGGACATCGGCGGATTCAATATCCATCATAAGAACTTCGACCATATCGAGTTCCAATATAAACTCTCCACGGAGAGCGAGGAGAAATGGGTGAACCAATGTTCGTTCTACGCCAGCGACAGCCTCTATGCACTCGCTACAGGCAATAAAGCGATGATTGAGAACGGACGTATTCCGCAG
>DBYL01000030.1:2101-2381 GCA_002309835.1 Bacteroidales bacterium UBA1187 | reverse complement strand
TAGGCGACCATCTGTTGCTGCGGTTCAATGAACCGATAGCCGGTAATTACCTCGATGAGGATAATAACTTCCAACTCCTCGGCATCACCAACCATACCGGTATCTCCGCCTCGACGGCAATCCTGTTCAGAGGAACGGCTGATTCGTATGCCGCCTCCTCCGTGGAGCGTAGTCTGACCGACAAATCCTTCACGGTGGAGATGATGGTGAAGCCGACGTCTCCGTACAATGATGAAGTATTCTTCACCCACGGTGACAAAGGCAAAGGATTGATCTTCGG
>DBYL01000030.1:0-1948 GCA_002309835.1 Bacteroidales bacterium UBA1187 | reverse complement strand
CTTCGAAAAACATCGAATACTCCCTCTCTGCACCGCTCATCTTCGGTCAGGGCTATGCGGGTCAGATGCTGGAGGCACGCGTATGGACCAAGGCATTGACGCTCGAAGAGATAGCCGCCACTTTTGACCATTACCTGACGGGATACGAACAAGAGTTATTGGCTTACTATCGCATGAGCGAAGGTAAGGGTGAATTGGTGAAAGACCATGCACACGGTGCTACGCTCTCGTTGCACGGTTGCACATGGAATAAACTGCAAGGCTTCTCGGTTCAACTGGCTAAAGAGCAGCGTGTCGAGTTGATAGGCGACCTCTTCGGACGCTCCAAAGTGTATGATGCTACCCTTATGTTCTGGTTCCGTACCACGGACAATGCTGCCGAGCGTGCGAATCTCTTCAGTGCCGGACGTACGGACGATAAACACGGCGCGCTCATCGCGCTGGAGAACGGTAACATTGTATTGTGCTCCGACTCGCTCACCTGGATCGGTTCTGTCAACTATGCCGACGGCGAATGGCATCATGTCGTGCTGTCTATCAACCGCACGTATAACAACGCCGCCCTGTTTGTGGACGGCAGTCTGATTCAGACTTTCCCCGCAACCGTTGCAGCCGGTGCGCAAGGCGATATGTACTTGGGAGGTAACTTCGCCGGTAACATCGATGAGTTCGCTGTGTTCGAGCAAGCACTGCCGAAATCGCTTGTGGAGGCGTATGACAACATCGCTCTCGTGGGAGACGAGATGGGTCTGATCGCTTACCTGCCGTTCGAAGAGCAGTTCCTCAACCCCAACGGCAAACTCGAACAACGCTTCTCTATCAACGACCGTCGTCAGTTCAAAGATCCGGCTACCGGCAAGGTGATAGACAAAATACTGCCACTCGTAGATGGCGACATCACGGCACTGGCAGATAAGACGCAGAACGCACCTGTCACCAGTCACGGGGCATTGACCAAACTGAACTTCGACTGGTCGTTCAACGGCGATGAACTGATGATTAACCTCAATATGCTTGACCGCGAGATTAACAAGCAGTCTATCTATGTCACTGTGCGCGATGTGGAGGACCTCAACGGCAACCCGATGCGTTCGCCTATCACTTGGACCGCTTTTGTGGATCATAACAGTCTCAAATGGGCAGACAAACAACTGACTATATGGGGTCGATACGGCATGGAAGATTCGAATAACTACACCGTCACACAGATCATCAACAAGAGCGGTAAGCGCCATACGTATAAGATTGAGTCGTTGCCCGACTGGCTTACTGTGGATCAAACTTACGGTACGATAGAGCCATTAGGCGAGTTGTCTATCAAACTGGTATATAAGCAGCCTATGCCGGTAGGTACGTATGGCGACCTTATCTACGTCGTGGACGAAGATGGTTTGGCGGAACCGCTGCAAATCGAATACATGGTAGAAGCCTTCCCGCCATACATCGATGTGGACGAATCCAAATACCCGCTGAACATGTCCATTTGCGGTCAGGTGAAGATAAACAATATCTACGACTCCGACGAGAACGATATCATCTATGCGATTTATCGCAACGAGTGTATCGGCAAAGCCAACGTGGACTACGATAACACCGCTAATACCTCCAATGTCTATCTCACGATCTTCGGTAACGAAGCGATGACGGGTAAGACGGTGAATTTCATCCTATGGCAGGCATCCACCGGGCGTACATATAACCTGATTGTCGATCGGGATGTACAGTTCCGTGCAGGTGATGTCCATGGTTGCGGAAACGAAGCACAGGTACTCTTCACCACCGGTGGTAGTGAGACACAGAATATCGACATCTATTCCGGTTGGAACTGGATATCGTTCAATCTGAACCTCAATGAAACCACAGGTATAATTCGTAATATGCTGACGGCGAACGAACCGTGGAAAGAAGGCGACCTCATCAAGAACCCCTCCACCCAGCAGTTCGTCAC
>DBYL01000029.1:1723-4209 GCA_002309835.1 Bacteroidales bacterium UBA1187 | reverse complement strand
CGCTCGCAGTGGTTCTGGATGGCGAAAGAGACATCGCCGAGTCGGTGGCCCGTGACGGCCTGCTCGATGCCCTTATAGAGTGCCTCTTTCGTCGTACGAAGGAGGGCCATCACCTCAGGGCTCACCTCCCCCACGGGGAAGGTATAAGCAGAGTCCGAGCACCAGCCGTTGAGTTCGATAGACGAGTCGATGGTGATGATATCTCCATCGCGGAGGACGACCTTGTCGGAGGGGATTCCATGTACGACCACTTCGTTGACGGAAGTGCAGAGCGTAGCAGGATAGTCCTCAAAGCCGAGACAAGCGGGTCGGCCGCCGTGGTCCATGATGAACTCGTAGGCTATCTTATCCAGTTGGGCAGTAGTGACACCCGGCTTGATAGCTTTCGCCACTTCGGCGTAAGTCTTACCAAGCAGGATGTTACTCGCCCGCATGAGTTCTATTTCCTCGTCAGTCTTGAGAAAAATCATCTTTCTTAGTATGCCATAGCACCGTTACGTCCCTTGATGCGCATACCGGACTCGAAGAATCCGTCATAGTGACGCATCAGGAGATGACTCTCTATCTGCTGCAAGGTATCCAATATAACGCCTACCATGATGAGGAGCGATGTACCGCCGAAGAACTGCGCGAAGCCCATGGTTACCCCGAAGAGGCGTGCGAACGCCGGGAGGATAGCGATGAGTGCGAGCAGGATCGAACCCGGCAGGGTGATGCGGCTCATGATGGTATCGATATACTCAGCCGTCTTCTTACCCGGTTTCACACCTGGGATGAATCCGTTGTTCAGCTTCAGGTTCTCTGCCATCTGAACCGGATTGATGATAATCGCGGTGTAGAAATAGGTGAAGGCGATGATGAGCAGTGCGAACACGAAATTGTACCAGAAGCCATTGTTATCCATAAAGGCCTGAACGAAGGCGTTGGACTCGGAAGCCCGGAAGCCGACGATAGCGATAGGGATGAACATGATAGCCTGGGCGAAGATGATCGGCATTACGTTAGCTGCATTGACCTTAAGAGGGATGTACTGACGCACGCCACCATACTGCTTATTACCCTGGATACGTTTCGCATACTGCACCGGAATACGGCGTGTACCCTGAACCAGCATGATTGCGAAAGCAAACACGAGGAGGAGGATCACTACCTCAAGCACGAAGACCATCAGACCACCGCCGCCGTTCTCATTGAGACGGCTGGAGAACTCCTGTACGAAAGCGCCCGGGAGACGCGCGATGATACCGATCAGAATGATGAAGGAAATACCGTTTCCAACACCGCGATCGGTAATACGCTCACCCAGCCACATGACGAACATAGAGCCTGCGCAGAGCAGGATAGTGGACGAGATGGTAAACCAGTTGAATCCGATAGTCAGCGGCTGGCCTGCCTGCGCCATCTGCACGGAGAGGTTGACGAGATAACTCGGACCCTGGAAGAGCAGGATGGCTACGGTCAGATAGCGCGTGATCTGGTTCATCTTCTGACGTCCGGACTCACCCTCTTTCTGCATCTTTTGGAAATACGGAACTGCTATCGAGAGCAGCTGAATCACGATAGACGCAGAGATATAAGGCATGATACCGAGCGCGAAGATCGAGGCATTGGAGAAAGCTCCACCGGAGAACATATCCAACAATGCCATCAGACCACCGGCTGTCTGGCTATGCAGTGCCGTCAAGGCTGTGGGATCAATACCCGGAAGAACGACGAACGAACCGAAGCGATAGATGAGCACGAAAAGGAACGTGGTCAGCAGTCGGCCGCGGAGATCTTCGATCTTCCAGATATTTTTAATCATTTCGATAAACTTCATATTAAAACAAGTTTATTGATTTACTTAGATTTTCTCGATGGTGCCACCGGCAGCGAGGATAGCCTCTTCCGCTTTCTTGGAGAAAGCGTTAGCTTGCACTGTCAGTTTAGCTTTGAGTTCGCCATTACCGAGGATCTTAACGAGTTGGGTCTTAGAGATGAAACCAGCCTCGTGGAGCTCGATCAAGCCGATCTTCTTCAGTTTCTTCGCCTCAGCGAGAGCCTGGAGAGTAGCGAGGTTGATCGCTTTGTACTCTACGCGATTGATATTCTTAAAACCGAACTTCGGCAGACGGCGTTGCATAGGCATCTGACCACCTTCGAAACCGATTTTCTTGCTATAACCGGAACGGGACTTAGCACCCTTGTGACCACGGGTAGAGGTACCACCCAGGCCGGAACCTGCGCCACGTCCAACGCGCTTAGCGGTCTTGACGGAACCGGCAGCAGGGGTTAAATTATTCAATTCCATGATGATAAATTACTTTTAGGGGTTATTTAATCACATTAACAAGGTGCTTTACCTTCTCTACCATACCGAGAATAGCGGGAGTAGCCTCGTGCTCCACCACTGCGTTGATCTTACGCAGGCCGAGAGCGGCCATCGTTTCCTTCTGCACCTTCGGACATTTGATAGTACTACGTACTTGTTGAATTTTAATCTTTGC
>DBYL01000029.1:0-1701 GCA_002309835.1 Bacteroidales bacterium UBA1187 | reverse complement strand
GTAGAGAGGCTTACGCCACGGTTAGCGGCTACAGTACGGGCATCACGCAGTTCAGCGAGAGCCTGGATAGTAGCTTTGACGAGGTTATGGGGGTTAGACGAACCTTTGGATTTAGCGAGGACGTCGTGTACACCTGCGCTCTCGAGTACGGCACGCATAGCACCACCGGCTTTCACTCCGGTACCGTGAGTAGCGGGTTGGATATACACTTGCGAACCGCCGAACTTAGCGAACTGCTCGTGAGGGATGGTACCCTTGAGAACAGGCACTTGGATGAGGTTCTTCTTAGCAGCCTCGGTAGCCTTCTGCATAGCAGCAGCTACTTCACCGGCTTTACCGAGGCCATAGCCTACGATTCCGTCTTCATTTCCAACAACTACGATAGCTGCGAAAGTGAAGGTACGTCCACCTTTGGTAACTTTCGTTACGCGGTTGACAGCGACCAGACGCTCCTTGAGCTCGAGGTCTTGTGTTGATTTAACTCTTTGCATGATCGTTAGTTATTAGAATTTGAGACCAGCCTCGCGAGCGGCGTCAGCGAGGGCTTTAACACGACCGTGATAGAGGTATCCGTTACGGTCGAACACTACTTCGTTCACTTTTGCCTTGAGGGCAGCCTCAGCGATGAGTTTACCTACCTGAGCTGCTTTCTCGGTCTTGGTGAGTTTGTCTTTGATAGCAAGCGACGACGCGGATGCGAGGGTCTTACCCTCGAGGTCGTTGATGACCTGCGCGTAGATCTGGCTGTTAGAACGGAAAACAGTCAGACGCGGACGCTCTGCGGTACCATTTACTTTGGTACGGATCGATGCCTTAATCTTAAGGCGACGTGCGATTTTCTTAAGCATAATTGTGTTTCCTTTCTAATTATTTACCAGCCGACTTACCAGCTTTACGACGAATGATTTCACCTTGGAACTTAACACCCTTACCCTTGTACGGTTCCGGTTTGCGGAAGGAGCGGATCTTAGCGCAAATCTGGCCAAGCAGCTGCTTGTCGCAAGACTCGAGCATTACGAGCGGGTTCTGGTTACGCTCCGACTTAGTCTCCACCTTTACCTCCTTGGGCAAGCCGAGGTAGATGGGGTGCGTATAACCGAGGGAGAAGTTCAGCACTTGGGGCTGAGCGAGCTCTACACGGTAACCTACGCCGACGAGTTCAAGAGTCTTCTTATAACCCTCGGAGCAGCCAACGACCATGTTGTGGATCAAAGCGCGGTACAGACCGTGTTTAGCGCGTGCCTCTTTCTCGTCGTTAGGACGGGTAACGTGGCAAACAGCGCCTTCTACGTTTACAGAAATCAGGGGATCTACAGCCTGGCTGAGCTCACCTTTCGGACCTTTGACGGTCACTACATTCTCCGGGCTAACGGTTACCGTTACGCCTGCGGGGATAGCGATAGGAAGTTTTCCAATTCTTGACATAGCTGTTCCTCCTTATTAATAAACGTAGCACAATACTTCGCCACCGAGTTGTTGAGCGAGGGCCTCTTTATTGGTCATCACGCCTTTCGAGGTAGAAAGGATAGCGATACCGAGACCGTTGAGTACGCGCGGCATCTCACGATAGCCTACATACTTACGCAAACCCGGGGTGGATACGCGTTTGAGACACTTGATCGCGTTGACTTTGTTCAGCGGATCGTATTTGAGGGCGATTTTGATAGTGCCCTGGGGACCATCCTCGACAAACTTGTACGA
>DBYL01000016.1:10782-11216 GCA_002309835.1 Bacteroidales bacterium UBA1187 | reverse complement strand
ATCTGGTCGCCCGTGTAAGCGTGGATAGTGCTCATGATACCACTCTGGATCGGAGCGTATTTGTGAAGAGCAGCTGCCATCGGAGCGAGACAGTTGGTAGTACAAGAAGCAGCGGAGATAACTTTATCAGCCGGGGTCAGAGTCTTGTGGTTTACATTGTAAACGATGGTCGGAAGGTCGTTACCTGCAGGAGCAGAGATAACAACTTTCTTTGCGCCAGCCTGGATGTGAGCCTCAGCTTTTGCTTTGCTGGTGTAGAAACCGGTGCACTCGAGAACAACGTCGATGCCCAGTTCGCCCCAAGGCAGCTCAGCTGCGTTCGGCTTAGCGTAGATAGTGATCTCCTTGCCGTCAACAGTGATCGAACCCGGAGTAACAACAGTCTTACCGTCCTCTGCGAGGATAGCGTCCTTGAAAGCTACAGTGTGCTTGCC
>DBYL01000016.1:0-10639 GCA_002309835.1 Bacteroidales bacterium UBA1187 | reverse complement strand
AATTGCTACTTTTGTCATAATTGTAATAGATTGATTTGATTGTTTATAGTGTATTGTTTGTTTGTCTCTTAACCTTTGCGGGCGCAAAGGTACTATATTTTTTTGATATACGAAAATAATTCGTTCAAAAATTTTATTTTTGCAATGTCCATTTACTATTTGCGCCCAAAATCAGCGGGAATCTCCCCCCAAGCCTTGGTGTCCCATTTATAGATGGGCGTAGTCCACGTGTTGTCGTGCAACCACATTTCCGCCTTGCGCACCATGAAGAACAGGTCCTGGTTAGAGGCATTCCATTCGATCTTAGTCTTGCATTTCTTCTGCCGCACCCATGCCAAAGCGGTGACGCTATCGGTGTAGATAACCCAATTCAGGTTATACTTCTTGATATACGCCAGGCCTAACACGAGCGCCAGAAACTCACCGATATTATTCGTGCCTTGCTCAAAAGGGCCGCGGTGGAATACCTCCGTTCCTGTATCGGCTATCACGCCGCGGAACTCCATCACACCGGGATTGCCGCTACAAGCGGCGTCCACAGCCAGGGCAGGTAAGATAGGTTTACTCATAAGCGTTGATTTTGCGCGCACGGACAGTGCCGTCCTCCATAGTCTCCATGATGATATAGATGCCGTTATGCGGCGTGCCGTTGATAACGCGACCCATTGCATCATATATCTTGGTGGATTGTACTTGGCTAGGTGTGGATGTTACGGTGCGACTCGGCGTCACTTCATCGAAGGTCAGAGGACAGGTATACAGCGTCTTGCCGTCCGTCGTGGTAAGGCGGCAGTGATACAAGACTGCTGTGCCGCTGAGGCCGTTGGCGTCATACAAGCGTTGCATGGTCTCTCCGCTCATCAGCACGCCATCGGCGAACCACTGATAGCCGGTGAAACGACCTTCTTTATTGCTGATGAAGAGCACATCGGTCCACTTGCTGTACATCTGACCGGAGAGGGCGATGGTGAAGGATATATCCTGCGTGCTCTCGCATTCCGTGCCTGCTGCGCTCACGGTCATCGTCGCCGCATAGTCGCCGGCTTCCATGGTTGTCAACGAGAAGACGATGTCCGAACCATCCACAGCACCCGCATAATGGCTGCCGTTCACTGCGATGTCGTAGGTGTCCGGTGTGCCGTGGGCTACGCTGAACGGGATGCGGATCTCATTTGCCTGGTCGCAGGTCATCGCAATCGTACCTACCGTGACACGCGGGATGGCAACGATGGTCAAGATCAGACTGTCGTATCCGCTGGTGAAGGTGTCGGTGCCTATATACGGCGTTTGCGGATAGGTAGTACCTTTCCATGTGAGCGAGCCTCCTTCGCAGAGTGTAGTGTCCGTCTTAATACAACTGTAACGAACAGGAGCTGCGGATTGTGCCGTCTGTTTGTTAGCCGGAGCTATCTGGAAGTACGCTTCCCATTGACGAGCGGCAGCTAACGAATCCGGCAACACGATAGAGAAGGAATAGGAGCCTTGCTCTTCGATGTTTTTTTGCGGCACGTCAAACAGATAAATACTATCGCGCTCTACGTCACGGATACATAACTTACCTTGTGCATTACGATAGGTTACCGCCATGTTAATAGTGAACTGATCTGCGCTACAAAGCATGTTTTGCGTGGTAGCTGTGAAGGCATCCACTTTCGGTTCGTGCGCTGTGACAACGAAGATCTGCTGAGATTTCACATTACGCGAAACACTGCTGATAGGGTGGAATTGGATGTCGTCCAGTGCGAAGTCATTGCCTACCTTCAGCTCCTTATCGTTGAGGTTGACCACAGAGATGACGATGTCGTCATAATCCTCCTTCGCAGTGAAGGTCTCCGATAACTGATGCCATATATTATTGCGGAACTTAGCGTCACTCAGTTTGAGCGTTTTCTTCGATTTAGCGATGAGTGCGCCGGCTTTGGTTCTGATCTGGAACTCAAACTCCGCCGCATTGTCCATCTCGCCGTAGTTGTTAATGTTCGCCGCCCAGAAAGAGAGCACATAGGTGGTTCCCTTCTTGAGTTTCAGATCCGGGTGCATGGTCGTTGTGGCTAACCATGCTTTTTTATTGGCTCCTTCCGAACCGGATTTCGCATCAAACAGCGCGAAGTTAACACCGTCGCGTGCTTTGACGGCTGCGTAAGTGTGGGCGAAATTCTTGGCATCGCGAACAATCGCAAAACCATTATCTTTCTTCGCCAGACCTGGGTTGACGGCTTCGTTGGTATAGAAATCGATAGAGGTCGAAGCTGTTTGTGGGAAGGTCCCCCAATAGTCGTACTCACTCACTTTCTTTGCCGTGTAATCCCATGTATCTTCATAACTGCCGTTCGTCATGAGGTTCGCCATGGTTCCCGGAGCAGGGTTGTATTCCTTATAGATGTACGTGACGGTGGTGTCAACGTCGTACGGATCCACTACCAGCTCTTTGGAGGTGAGACCGGTAAGTTCAACTACCTCACCTGTAACTTCGTTTTTCTTGAGCCAAACGAACGCGTTGCTGGCGATGGTATCTACAGGAGTTAACACAAAGGTCTTACCCGTCAAGGAATCCATACGCGTGGTGTCCGCAGCAATAGTGGCATTAGGCACATCAATCTGAATCTCCCATGCACACGCCTCTCCTCCACCTACGAACGAAGCTTTGGCGGTCGCTTTCTGACCATCCGTAGTGGCAGCAGGCACACCATGCAAGGAGAAGGACTGAGGGCTCTTGGGCGATGCAATCGTGGTATCCACTCCTCCGCATTCAATCTTCAGTGCCTTGCCGTTCGCTTCGCCGAAAGCCACCATTCCGTCGAGGGTGAAGGTGTTGTTATCGGCATTAACGGCCGAGTTGGCGGTCTCGAAAGCCGTGATCTCGCAATCTAAGTCACAGCCCTTAGGATTCGTTTTGATATGAATCAACCGACGGCCTTCGGGATTGAACGAGTATAGGTAATAATAGATACCTCCGCTGGGTATAGAGGTCGGCAGATTGGTGTAGAAATCGCGATCGAACTCTTCGTTGCGTTCTTTGCCGTTGGCTTTGTTGGAGTTGTCGGCAAAGCCATCCAGAGACGTCCAGTTGGATTTATCCGTGGAGTATAACCAGGTATGACGAACCACCTTATCGTAGTCGTAGTCTTTCTTGTCACTGCGGATATTCGGGTGCAACGAGATCAGTGTACCTGCCGCACTCGGACAAATCTCCATCTCCTCTTGCATGACGCTGGAGACGGTTGCCTTGATATCATTGATAGAAGGCGTATATACATGCCAATCGGCTGCGCCGTCACATCCTCCGCCGCCTTTCCAGAACTTATACAGTACATTACAACCCGCATGGTCCGGGATCTCCAAGTTGCAGGTCCTGTTCCATACTACGTCAGGGTTGTCATCGAAGCCTGCATCGGGATAAGCCGGATTCTTGCGCACTAAGATAAGATGGTCGTAGTTCTTACCGGCAGGCATGGTGGCTACGAAGGTGCTGGCATCCAGATAGTTGAGTTTAAGCCATTCGTTACCACTCGGACCATATAGATAGAGCCAGAGTACCGCCATCCCGTAGTCCCAATGGAACTTATGCTCCGCTTCACTCGGGTCGGTGGAATCGTCATGACAAGTGGTCTGGTCTACATTCACGCGGATCTGGTCGTTCGCGAGGAACGTACGTGCGCTCAGGCCGAGCGCAATGCTTATTAAGAGACTGAATATAATTAACCGTTTCATATCTATGCCTCCTTATTTGATTTCACTTTGTTTTTGTACAACTTTCACTTCTGCACGGCGGTCAAGCGGCAACTCATGGTTGACGTTCTCTTCGTTCGGAACTAACGAACCATGACCGATGACAATCACGCGTTTCTTATCAATACCCTGCTCAACGAGGTATTTAGCTACAGCTTTCGCACGGTTATATGCCAACTTCTCGTTGTGACGACGCTGACCTTCCTCCGAAGCGTGACCGTCGATAGCAATCTTCGCATCAGGCACCTTGTTCAGCACGCCGACAATCGAAGAGAGGTAGTTCTGCGACTCCTCGCTTAATTGATGGCTATCGAAATCGAAGTATATCTTATTGAATTTCTCCACTTCCTCAGCCGCCTTGGCAATGTGCGCACGAGTAAGCGTATCGATGCGCTCGGAGATAATCGTGTCGCGGCGATGAAGGATATCCACCATCGTGTCCTGACGCGTGAAATGCTCAAAGTAATCCACCATCTCATGCTTGTCCGGCTTGATATAATGCCAGTGAACACCCACTTTGACACCCACCTCAAATGGATGCGAAGCGGAAGCGTTGGTGGTGGCATATGCCCCGGCGTACTCGTCCATGAAGGTGAAGGTATCGTCCTTCCAACCGATGTCGCGGCGGTCGGAACTGTTGGCATCGTTGGCTACGACGTTGAAATACCCGCCGAGGAACAACTCTATCTGCGGCGTCAGCGGCAGTAATGCACCGAGGTCCGCGAAGATAGCTACTTGCGGACGGACGCTCAGCGTGCCTTTCGACTGCGGGGCGTTCTTATAGTCAATGGTCGCGAACTCATGCATCCTGTCCAAGGTCAGTTCCCATGCCGGGTAATAACCGGAATGCGCAACAACACCTTCCATCACGCGGTATTTCTTCGACACCGAGAACGACGGCGCGATGCCTAACTCCGCGAAGATACGTGCTTTCCACTCCTCTTTCTTGTATTGGAACTGCAGCGAGATAGGAATGGCGAGGTTATGTATCGTCTCGCGCTCACGCCATTGTTGTACGTTAGCGATATGATGGTAGTTCTGCTCAACATCGGAATCCACCAGCGGGTTGCCGTTCTTGTCCTGCGTCCAGCGATACTCACCTCCGATATGCGCCATCGAGGTGTAGTTCGTAAACCATAAACCGGCTCCTACACCCCAGTTGGGATGGAAGAAATAGGCGTATTGCAGTTGGAGCAACGCGCTGAATGAACCGTTCACGCGGTTGTCGGCTCCGGCCAGGTTATAACCGAGACTTCCGTAGCCCAGACCCACATGCGCCTCGATATAATGTCCGCGACGATCCGTGGAATCGGTTTTCGTGATCTCTTCGCGCTGCTTGGCTACGCTGTCAGGCGTGAAGGCGATGCGCGTGAGCGTGTCTGTGAAATACTGAATAGTGGTAATCTCTACGCGCGTCAGACTGTCCGGTGTCTTCTTCAGTTCCGGAGTGTCTTCCATCGCGTACTTCTTCTCACTCACCTCCGTGCGTTCGGGAGCAGGAGCGGAACGCAAGATACGCACCGTGTCATTCTGCGCAAACAAAGGCAATTGGACACATAGAAATGCCAATAGAATCAGTTTGTGTCTCATGATTAGTATTGTTTGTTAAGTCTTTCGTGTTTTCAGTATGGTTGTAGTCCCTTTGGGAATCGAACCCAAATCTGAGCTTTAGGAGAGCCCTGTTCTATCCATTGAACTAAGGGACCGAAGGTGCCTTAAATCGTGCCCTTGCGGCTAAGAACTATGGGACCTTTAGTTTCCTACCTTGTGCACCTACTCGGGAACTCTCCGTATTCCTCAAAGGTATAATTCAAAAAGTCATTCATCGGCTTGGCGGCTGCGGCTATCTCTGTAATCCTGTCGATAAAATCGGGTGCACACACCTCATCATCCGTCAGCGGCGTACTAAACGTGTAGGCCTTGTGCTTCAACCACTCCGGATGTTTGAAGTCCGGATCAAAACCCGCCGGCACTTTCTTCAATCCGCCCCACATGGTGTCGAAGTCCTGATCGAAATATTTCTTCCACGCCTTGGCGCCCATGATCTCTTCCACCTCCTCGTAGTTCGCTTCTATCTCCTTGCGCAATGCCGTCAGCAACTCTTTCGACGGGTCCCATATACCGCCCGCGAACATACATTGCCCGGGTTGGATATGCACGTAGTACCCGCCGCGCATCGACTTCTTGCCCCAGGTCTTCGGTTGCCCGGGCACACCTGCCGCGGGAAAACAACCGAACCACTCTTTGTACGGACGTTTGTCTAACGAGAAACGGATATCACGATTAATGCGCCAGATACAATCCTTGGGTTGCAGTCCTTTGAGAGTAGGGTCTATCTCGCTTAACCGACGGATATACTCCTCAGCAAAAGCCACAAACTTATCGCGGCATTCCTGATACCACGCGCGGTGTTCGTCAAACCAAACCTTGTTGTTATTGACCGCCAGTTCCGTTAAAAATCTAAGCGTCTCACGCATCTCTTCAATCCGTCCATCCAATGCGGGATGGTTACATTAAATGTCTTTTTGAACTTCGACTTATCCAACACGCTATAGTGCGGACGCGGAGTCTTATATTGATATTCTTCCGATAAAATCGGGCGAACTTGACATTTCTGGATGCCGGTCAACTCATGGATGGCGATCGTGAAGTCGTACCAACTGCATACACCCTCGTTCGTGAAATGATATACACCCGGACGCCAGACAGGCGACTCGATCACCGTGAAAATCGCTTGCGCGAGGTCGGCGGCATAAGTGGGCGTACCAATCTGGTCGAAGACCACACCTAATTCCTTGCGCTCTTTGCCCAGACGTATCATCGTCTTCACGAAGTTATTGCCGAACGACGAGTACAACCACGCCGTGCGGAGGATCACCGCCTCCGGACAGACCGCTAGCAACCGTTTCTCACCTTCGTACTTGGTGCGACCGTACGCCGTGCGAGGTGCTACGGGATCGGTCTCGCGGCAAGGCACATGCTCGTCACCCGAGAAGACATAGTCCGTACTCACGTGTACCACGCGCACACCTTGTGCACCTAACACACCCAACGCCTCCGCATTGATCTTCAGCGCCGTGGCCTCGTCCTCTTCCGCCTTGTCCACATTCGTATACGCCGCGCAGTTGACAATCAGCTCGATCGCGTTGGAGGATACGTAAGCAGACACGGCCGCTTTGTCCGTGATGTCCAACACACTCACGCCGTCCGCTTCTATCACGTCCGTGAAGAAATACTGATGGTTCGGGTGCGCACTACTCAACACGCGCATCTCGTTGCCCAACTGACCGTTACTGCCTGTTACGAGTATATTCATCGAATGTCGGATGTTTTTTATCTTTGTCACTAATGATGCGCAACTCCTCAGGAACCTGCCAATCGATCGCCAGGTCCGGATCGCTCAGCAGAAGACCTCCTTCCGCCTCCGGATGGTAAAGGTTATCACATTTATAGGTGAAGATAGCCTGCTCGCTCAGCACCGAGAAACCATGCGCAAAGCCGCGAGGAATGAAAAACTGACGTTTGTTATCTTCCGTCAACTCCACGCTGAACCATTTGCCGTAAGTCGGACTGTCCGGACGCAGATCGACAGCCACGTCTAAGACGCGACCGACCGTACAACACACCAGTTTAGCCTGGCTGTAAGGAGGTTTCTGGAAATGCAATCCGCGTACTACACCGTAACTCGAGCACGACTGATTGTCCTGCACAAACTGCGCGTCAATACCCGCTTCGCGGTAGCGCTGCTCGTTATACGTCTCTACAAAATAACCACGTGCGTCAGAGAATACTCTCGGCTCAATGATCAGCAATCCCTCAATCGGTGTTTTGATAATATTCATAGTGTATGTTACAAAAAGCGCACAAAGATACAACAAAAATTGCATATATGCAAATATTTTATGTGAAAAATCCACTAATCCACTAATCCGGATTAGTTGCCATGCTCTTGTTTTATGTGCAGGCACTATGTATTGGCTATAGAAATTTCAGGAAGAGAGAGATGATTCCCGTGTTTATGATGTCAGTGAACATCGAGCCGATGATAGGAACGATGAGGAAGGGCGTGGGGGAATAATGGTATTTATAGCAGACCGCACTCATGTTCGCCATGGCGTTGGGTGTGGCGCCTAATCCGAAGCCGCAGAGACCGGCACAGAGCACTGCGGCATCGTAGGTGCGGCCTAAGACTGGGAAGGCAAGGAAATAAACGAACACTACCATCATTATCACTTGCGCGGTGAGGATGACTACCAGCGGCAGCGCCAGACTCGCCAACTCCCACAGTCTGAGCGAGATCATCGCCATGCCGAGGAACATAGACAGGCAGATGTTGCCCACACTGGTGATACGCTCCATATCAAACTGCTTGTCCGCCTTGGTCCACTTGCCGTCTTTCTTGTAAGGGATGAATTCGATGGTATTGCGGAGGATGGCGGCTAATATGAGGGCACCGAAATAGGTAGGGAATGTGACGCCTGTTAAGGCGAGTGCCCAACTCAACAAGGTGCCACCGCCCATGGCGATGAGGATCCAATAGCTGGCTTTGGCGTACTGCTGGAACTCCTGCTCGTTGGTACTCATGCGTTCGGCACGTCCGGCCGGCGAAGCTTCGTCACTCTCGATACCGGCCATGGCAGGGTCAATCGTTATGTCTTGCGGCTGCATCTGTTCTTGCGTCAGTTTGGTGCGGATGATACGGTTGGCTAATGGGCCACCTACCATCGAACCGGCTATGAGACCGAAGGTAGCCGCAGCCATGCCGATGGTTCCTGCGCCTTGCAGACCCATCTGTTCCAAGATGCCCGCAAAACCGCCTGCTGTACCGTGTCCGCCCGTCATGGAGACACTACCTGCCGCAATGCCCAACAACGGATCCACATGCATGAGTTTTGTAATACCCCACGGCATGAGGTTCTGCAACGTGATCATGAGCACTAATAGCACTAACATGAGCACTAAGGGTTTGCCGCCTTGTTTGAGCACTTTGAGGTCGCATTGGTAGCCCACGCAGGTGAAGAATGCCACCATGAAGACATCCTGCAGCGTACGATCGAACGACAATTCTATATGGAGCCATGCGTACATCGCCAAGCCGATCAGGGAAAAGATAAGTCCGCCGGTCACAGGTGACGGCACGCAGAACTTCTGCAAGAAACTCACTTTTCGGGTTAATACCATACCGATCATGAGAGCTAACGCACCTATGCCGGCGGTCTGAACCATGTTCAATTCAATACTTGTCATATGCGGTTAAAATCTATACTGCACTTTGATTGTAGCAGCGTGGCGGTTGAGTTTGGCGGCCTTGCAGAAAGAGTCAAACATATCATGCCAGTCGACGCCTAAATTCCAATGCGCACCTATCTGTTTGTTGACGGACAGACAGCCATATACAGGCGTGCCGTAGAGCTCGCGAACAGGACTTTTCGGCGTATAATAGACGAGTTGCAACGCTATCTGCCATTGGCGAGGGAGATAGGCGGTAGGTGCTACGCGTAGCGAAGCAAACACCTTGCTCTTCGCAACGTACAGATTCGCGCCACCGGTCAGCGTGATCCATTGCGTTTTCCAATAAGCGGAGGCTTTGATTTCGCCAAAACCCTCATCGTTCTCCACGAAATAATATCCTCCCTCTGCCTGCACGGTTAACTTCTGTCGGCTATAGGCATAGGACAGATAAAGCTGGTTGATAACTTTTTCGTTCAGTTGCCCTTTGGTGATCGCCCACAGCGCATCATCCAGCGGATTAGATTCTTGCAGCAGGGCCGCGTGGGCAGGGTTGTAGAACTTGCGATAATAGCCCAACTGAATCTGATGTTGAAAATGCGGGAGGTAGATAATGCTGGCGTTGGTGTTGTTACGGATGTCGGTGTGCCGCTGCGTCGTGCCGGTATCGGTCATCCGATAGTTATAGAAGAGCACACGATGCCCCGCCGTAAACCGCCACTGAGGCAGGCTGTAGGTGAACTGCAGATAGATATCATGGTTGAACACATCCCAACTGCGGGCTGTGTCTTTCTGCCAGGTCATCTGGTAATCGCCTTCCGCACCCACCATCATCGTCAGTCCTTTCGCCAAGGGTGTGTTCAGTTCTACCACCCACATGGGCAAACGGTTGGTGACGGTTGCGTTGACATCATACTGATAGCCGCCTAAGAGCAGCAGTTCTGTTCCGGCCTCGTTGAAGGTATGGAAATAGCGCGCACGGCCCATGACTTTCTGAGTCGTTTCGGCCGGTAGTTTGATAAATTGCTGGGTGAAATAGGTCAGTAGTCGGTTGCGGTCATCAAAACGATTGGTCATGTGGAATGAGACGTACTCTTTATGCCCCTGCTGATAGCGATAGGTGGCATTGGCATAGATGTCCGTGCTCGCACTTCCGTATAGTACGTTCACCGTTCCGTTGCCTTCCTGTTGTAAGCCGAACCCGCCTTGCCCTTCTACGAAGCCTTTGACGGTGTCCGGCATGGCCATGTTGATGTCTATTACCTTATTCGTGCCGATCGTTCCTTTCGCCACACCGGTGTTGTTACACACCTGGATCTTCGCGATGTCCTTGGCTTTCGTCTGACTGAGGATCAGCCGCAAGTCCCCGTTAGGAGGACAGTTGTCCATGCGGAGGTTGTAACCGTCAATCACATCTTCATAGCCGCGTATCATCAGATCCGGCATCATCTGGAGGATATCCATCAGCGACTCTTCTCCCGTCAGGTCCATGCGCTGGGGATAAATCATCGTTCGGTCCGCCTTCACCTCTATGATGGGCACACTGTCGTTCGCTGACAATGAAAATGCCAGCGAGCACAGGACCAACAGGAGAATACTATGTGGTATACGGGAATACAAAATACTTATTCTCGTTTTCCGGCCAAATTCTTTCTATTGTTGTGTCGCAGTCGCACGTTGA
>DBYL01000007.1 GCA_002309835.1 Bacteroidales bacterium UBA1187 | reverse complement strand
ATGTCTTGATGTCCGTGACGCTGTTAGGGATGGTATAGTCGCCTTGTCTGCCAGCGGGGTATTTCAGGAGGATGGTTCTTGCCTCGTTGAAGAGCACGCCGTCTTCCGAGCTATACACCTCATTGAGTGGTGCCACCTCGATAGAGGTCACAGCGGTACACCCCTCAAAAGCCCGGTTACCGATGGAGGTGACACCCCACGGAATAGATATGAATGTCATCGCATTGCAACCAAAGAAAGCAAACTCTGCGATGCTGTTGACGCGGTATTCCACATTTTCGTAATCCACATAGTTGGGAATAGCGCCCGAAGTGATAGGGGTTGTCCAATAGGGATAGCTGTCATTTTGCGATGTCACCTCTGCCCTTTTGTTGGCGGTATCCAGGTTGTAATACAAATCGCCGATCTGAACACGAGTGTAGTCCCAGGCGAACGTTGTTCCTGCGCAGGCTACCAGCGCGAGGAGTAGAGTGGTAATTCTTTTCTTTGCCACAAGGGCACGATTAGTAGAACTTTTCATATATCTTTTGTTTTCATCAATAAGCAATTAGCAATCAGCAATCACCAATCACCAACACAATTGTCCGGTAATGGTATACACCTTGTCATTCCGGATGATGTAGAGCTGGCCGTTGCGGAGGAGTTTAAGGGTTACGGGTGACGGGTTACCGGTTACGGGGTCGACATCGGTCGGTGTTTTGGGCTTGACGCCCATGGTCAATTCTCCCATTTGCTGGATGCCTTGGGGTTCTGCCGGGTTGGTCACATGGAGGTCATGGATGACGAGACGGTAGTACTGATAGGTGCCCGGATTATTGCACGCAAACTCATACTGCGCATTATTAATCTCCTGCAGCACCGTATCTTTGATCTGGTTGTCGATAATCGTCCATGCATCTTCATTAAACAGCGCCGCTGCGGCTTCTGCATCATCAGCGAACGTACCGCCATAGATGGTCCAGGAATACCAGTTGCGGTTGGGGTATTGCTCCGCGTCATCACCTACCCGCAGCGTATAGGCCAGCATCTTAAAGGGCTCGACGGTCATCCAAACCACGATATCTTTCTGTCGGTCGGCATAGGTGGCGGCGCCGTTCGCGACGCTGCACCATTTTCTCTGCGACTCCGGAAGGCCGGTAAAATCATAAAACAGTTTGTCCGCATTTTGATCAACAGCTGTTATCTCACCCTGCCGGTACGTCAGTACGCGAATATAAGAATCTCCAATGTTCACATGCGTCGGGATGGCGCGGTTACCGTAAATGGTGGCGATTATGGTATCGGGTTCGGTCTCGGTACTGAGGTCGGTTGCTTGTGCTTTATAATACACATAGTAGTTGCCTGAGTCGGTAGCGGTCGGCAGAGTTGTACTCCATTCGCCATCGCCCAGTTTATACCAGATAGTGCCATTGATCACGCTTCCCGGTTCGATGAGCGTCTGGGCAGTGCCGTTATATTCGAGATACGCCCGTGCGGAAGGCCGCGTACTATAGGTCGGCAGGAGGGGTCTTGCGATACCCATAGTCAGTTCTGTCATCTGCTGGATATTGTCTGTTCCCTCAATATCGTGGATGACGAGACGGTAGTACTGATATGTGCCGGGGTTTCTGACTGCGAACTGATAGTCGGCGGTATCTTGCGCCTGCAGCACATCGTCATTGATGCGATTGTCGATGATGGTCCATCCTTCTTCGGTCAATAGCGCGTCTTCAGCTTCGTCGTCATTGGCAAACGAACCGCCATAGAGTGTCCAGGATTTCCAGTTACGCTCCGGACAGGTCTTGGCGTCATTACCTGTGGTGAGGGTATAAGAAACCATTTTCACCGGCTCTTCCGTTTTCCAAACCACCGCATCTTTCGGACGCTGGCAATAGTACGGTATATCGGCTGTCCAGCTGCACCATTTGGTCGTTTTATCGCCGTCGAAGAGGCACTTGTAGCTCTCGCCTTTGAATATCCAGAAGCCATGAGTGTTGTCGCCTTGCTGCGCATCGAGCGGTTCGATTTTCTCCGGGTTGTAGTTCTCGTGGAGAGGAGCCGCAGGAGTGTTAGCAATACCGATGGAGGCTACGAGCGGCAAGAATCCGTTGAGGTCGCAGTAGTTAGGCAGCTCGCCCTCGACACGATAATAGACGTGATAATAGCCGGAGTCGGTAGCCGTCGGCAGGGCTGTGCTCCAGTCCTGATGGTCGAGCGAATAATAGAATGTACCGTTGGTTACAGTACCTGCATAGATGAGCGTTTGCGTCTCGCCGGTATTATTGAGTCCCGCTATAGCGGCAGGTGCAGCGGTGAGCGAGGGCTTGGCTTTCGCTATCGTGCATGCCACCGGGCCAAAGATATTTTCTTCCGCATCATCGCCCTCGTGGCCGTAGTCCAGATAGTAATAAACATCGTATGCGCCGGCATTGACAGCCTTCGGTAGCTCCGTGCTCCATTCGCCCTCCGTACCGATCCGGTATTGGAACACCGCCGAAGCACCTCCTCTCACTTCACCGGCGGAGATGAGTGTCTGGGAGGCTCCGCTGAAAGTCAGTCCTGCTATCGCCTTCGGCTCGGTGGAAATGACCTCCGAAGCAGGCTCTCTGAAACCGACGATATGGGTAAAGTCCTGCCATTCGGTGGCATTCCGGTAGGCTTCTAAAGCGCTCATCGGCACATAGAGCACGCAGGTGGATTTATCCACGCCCATATCAAACAAGGATATAAATGCATCTTTCGCATCCGGCGGAGTAGTGGCATAGCATGTGATAGACGACAGATTGGAGCAGCCCAAGAAAGCACCGGATTCGATCTTGGTAACCTTGCTGCCCAGCGTGATAGAGGTCAAGCCCGTGCATGCGGAGAATGCCATCATCTTAATGGTGGTGAGGTTCTCCGGGAAAGTCAACGAATTCAATGCGGTGCATTCGGTGAACGCTCCATCATCAATAGTGGTGACACTCGGGGAAAAGAGCACGGTATCCAATGCCGAACAGCACCGGAAGGCGTATTGCCCGATAACCTCGACGCTGCTGCCGAAGGTCACTTTCGTCAGGTTTCGGCACTGTGAGAACGCATTCTTGTCTATTCGGAGCACCCCATCGCCTATCGTGATAGCGGTCAGGTTGGGGTAGTCATAGAAATTCTCCTCATAAATCTCCGTCACGGTGTTCGGCAAGGTGTATGCGCCTTTCTTGCCATACGGGTACTCCTGAATTTGGGTTTGATCTTTGTTGAAGAGCACACCGTCGATGGAGGAGTAATTGGGGTTATCAGATGCTACATGGATGGCGGTCAGGTTATTGCACCCATAGGTGATTTTCCCTTCCACATACTCGATGTTGGCAGGGATAGTCAGTGAGGTCAAGTTCGGACAGCCCGCAAAAGCGCCGTAACCGATACTGCGGACGGTAGCGGGGATAGTAAACGAAGTGAAGGCGGTACGAGCCAACGAATACCCACCTATATGCTTGAGGTTCACCGGCAGGGTAACCGACGTCAGACTCGTGCACCCGCTGAAAGTGCCATAAGGCAGGGTATCCAATGTACATGCTGCGGGGAACACGGCATTGGTCAAACCGGTGCAGTCCACAAAGACGTCTCTTTGCATCCTACGGAGAGCAGTGGGGAGGGTCACGGTTTTCATCCATGCCTGCTCTCTGCACAGATTAGCCCCCAGACCCACAACCTTATATTTGTACACATAGTAGTGTCCCATGTCTGCCGGATCCTGGCAATAAAAGGACACGGTGTCGCTAATCTTCACATTCTCCGTCTGAATTCTGAGCGTGAAGCCGTCCCATTGTTCTTTCATCGTTTGCAACAGATCGGCTTCCTTCTCGCGGAAAAAGAAATGACCTTTGTAGGTGTATGACTCATCGGGTTGCCAAATCCAGTCCCCATATATGTTCGTTTGAGGAGCATACCACGGATCGTTCCAGCTCCATAGATTCCCTGCATATGCCACTAAGGCAAGAAGAATGATAAATTTTTTCATTTGTATATTTTTGTTGGTTCGTTGTCAGTTGCTGACGTTGTGCTTTTGACGTTTGGCATTACCCTTTGCCGCAGCAAAGGTACAACTTTTTTTCGAAATACGCGACAAAGGTACAACTTTTTTTCGAAATATGCAAGAAAAAACGCCCAAATGAGCGTTTTTTCCGGTTACGGGTTACGGGTTACCGGTTATGGGAGCACAAAAAAGAGTGCCGAAGCAATCCTTTCAAATTGTCATATCATTTATGCAAAAAAAATACGCTTGTGCGAGCACAGACTAATTTTTTTTCAAAAAATCTTGCATATTTGATTATTTTGTTGTACCTTTGCAGGCGGAAAGGCGAGAAAGGGGAAGGGAAAGTGAAAAATGAAAAGTGAAAAGTGAAAGGGAAAGTGAAAGGTGAAAGGAAAAAAAAACATTAAAAATATGAAAAGATATGGAAAAACGATTTATTGTGACCATCGGGCGTGAGTTCGGAACAGGCGGACGGCAGATAGCCACCGAATTAGCAGAGATGTTAGGCGTCCAACTGTACGACCGTCAGTTATTGGACACCATCAAGGAACGCTATAACATGACCCAAGAGGAAATAGACCAAGTAAAAGCCGTCAAACCCAGTTGGTGGTACGAGTCCGTGTCCGCAGATATGTACAAAGACGAGGAGTTTCTGGTACGCTCGTTAGCACACAAAGAGTCGTGCGTGCTGTTGGGCCGCACGGGTTTTCATATCTTCCGTGACGAGCCATGCGCATTCAAGGTCTTTCTGAGGGCGGACCGAACCTACCGTCGCGACAAAGTGATGCGAAGGCTGAACATTGACGAGGACAGCGCGGAGGCATTGATAGACAAAGTAGATGAGGCGCGCGAGAACTTCACCAAGACATTCAGCGGTAAGACACGTTATGACGCGCGGAACTACGACCTCGTGCTGAACGTGACCGATCTGGAGCCGAAAGAGGTGGCACGATTTATAGCCGATTGTGTGCAGCGGAAAATAGCGAAATTAACCGTATCCTGACAAATTATTAATCTGATACGCTTATGTTATCCCGTATTACAAGCACTACATCGCTAAATAATACCGGCGGAAGGGACGGAGAGCGGATGGTATCCGCTGGTAATGAACATAGAAGAAGATGTCGGCATCCAATGCCGACGCAATAAACAAAGGTACGAAAAATTTTTGACATATGCAAGAAAAAACGCCCAAATGAGCGTTTTTTCCGGTTACGGGTTACGGGTTACCGGTTATGGGAGCACAAAAAAAACAGACCCGCGCTATGAAAAGCGTGGGTCTGCTTAGGTAAAGAGAGAACTTGCGCAAGGATGCGCAAGTGAGGGATACTACTTAGTCAGTTTCTTGCCGGTGGCATCGTATTTCTCACCATTGCGGAGGATATAGAGGATTCCGTTGCGGAAGAGTTTATAGGTTACGGGTGACGGGTTACCGGTGACGGATTCGATGCCTTCTGCAGCCTGGAGTTGGATGATGTAAGGTTCGGCGAGTGTGCCGAGTGTAGCATCATCGGTGTACTCGAGCGATTGACCAACGAGTGTGGTTTTTTGCTCTGCGGGGTCATAGACCTTGATGGTGAGCGGCGTTGGTTCGTCGCCTGCTACGGAGATAAACCAATAGTTGCCCTCCTCTTCAACCGCAGCACCACGGCACTCGTCTCCGGCGAAGATACCCACCTCGACACCGTGTACCGGTTCGTCTCCATTCATGACGCGAGCGACGATAGACATATTACCGCTGTACGGGTCGGTGACGGGGTTGAAGGCGTTGGCCTTGGCCATTAGCTTTTGGCTATTGGCAGATAGCTTAGGACTATTGGACTCCGGATATTTGAAAGTAATGGTGTCAGTAGCATGCGAGAGGTACATGTATCCTTCGCCCGGTGTCATGCGGGTGAGCGTACCGAACCACTGAGTGCCGTCATAGACCGCAAAGGCCGTCTTGCTCTTGATGAGGTCGCCTGACGCCGGTTCGATATCGGCAAGGGCATCGCCTACAGACATCGTCTGGAGCGGCAGATAGCCAATCCAGTTCCATCCGGTATGGATGGTGATTGGTGTCTGGGCACAATTGATAGCCGTTCCGTCTATACTGAGCGAGGTCCCACGCAGCGCTTGCACACGATAGGACGAAGTCACATCCATGGTCTTGAGGTCACCGCCATAGGTTTTGTCAGACGGGTTGACGGTGAAGAACTGGGTCTTGCTCTTGACGGTAGTGATATCACCGAGAACCGGTTCAAACACTTTCTGAGGAGAAGCAACGATAGGATTGATATTCAGACTGATCCAGTTCCATGCCTGTTGGATGGCGAGGGTCTGCTGCAGACGGTTGGTTACTTCCAGCACGACAGGGTTAGCCAGCGTACCCTTCACCATATTCGGTGAGAAGGGGAATGACTCCGGCAGCACATTGACGGACGCATAGGTGATGCCCGACTCGGCGTTCCAGAGGCGGAATTGGATATTGGCCTTGGTATCGGCATTGCCATAGACGGTCATCATCACATACCATGCATCGTAGGTGTTGAGGTACTGCGGATGGGCTATACCTACGCATTCGCCATTGGAGAAGGCCGCGATGATATCGTATTCGCTTTGCGCCACACCTGCCGGCAGCGAGAGTTTGGCGATGATATTACCGGTTGCTTCATATGTATTGACGTTGACTTTCCAGTCCGGTTCGGGTGCAAGAACGGAAACTTCTATGAGACACGGCTCGGCGATGCCGTCATTGCCGGTAAGCAAGAGTATGTCCGTGTAGTAGCCGGCAGCGAGCGATGCAGGCAGCGTAGCTGTAAGCGTCAGTTCCGACTGCGGAGCAATGACACCGGACGTAGCCGTCAGTTGCAACCATGCCGGTATATTCGTAATCTGCCAGGATTGCATCTCACTACCGTTATTAACCATGGTCAGTCCAAACGATTGCTCGTCCAGTTCACGTTTGGTAACCAACTCATAACTATCTTCCCAAAGCAGGGAGTTGCGCTGCACATAGAGATTCCAGCAGACAGGCGCAGAGTAATTACCGTGCTCATCCACCACAT
>DBYL01000001.1:15014-26497 GCA_002309835.1 Bacteroidales bacterium UBA1187 | reverse complement strand
TCAACGTGCGACTGCGACACAACAATTGAAAGAATAATACATAGATATGAAACGAACAATCTTTAGTCTTTTGGCAATATCAGCGTTACTGCTGGTAGGATGCAACAAGAAATCGAAGTACAGTTATTTAACAGACAAGCCTCTGCCGGTAGAGATCGAGGTAGTGGGCGAGAGCAGCCGTTTGGTGGAAGACACCTACGTGGGTGAGATTCGTCCGACGACGGATATATCACTTGTGTTCCCCTGGGGCGGACAGATCACGGGCATTTTTGTGAAGAGCGGCGATCGTGTTCGCAGCGGTCAGTTGATTGCGACGGTGGACAGCACGCAGGCGAAAGCGCTGATGGAGAGTGCTGATGCTATGTATGCACAGGCGAAGGACGGTTATCGTCGTCTCAAACCGCTGCATCAGCAGGGTGGCATCAGTGATGTCAAATGGGTGGAAATGGAGACTAATCTTGAGAAAGCCCGTTCGATGGCTATCTCCGCCCGTAAGCGCTATGAGGACTGTGCGTTGCGTGCCGCCTGTGACGGCATTGTCAGTATGCGTGATATCAGTATAGGTCAACACGTAAGCATCTCACAGCCCATCGGTCAACTGATGGATATGGGGGCGTATAACGTTGAGTTTACCGTTCCTGAGAGCGAGATAGGACATCTGGCTGCAGGTCAGCGTTTACGTGTCCTTTTGCCGGCACTGGATAAGGAATATGAGGCGCGTATCTTTGAAAAAGCGCTGACGTCCACACACATTGCCCATACTTATATGGTGAAAGCAGAGATCACCGACCCGGAGGCCGCCCAAGACCTGCTGCCCGGTATGGTGTGCCGTGCTATTATCACCCAACATGAGCGGAATGGCTATATCATCTCTGCCGGATGTATTCAGACCCAACAGCGCGGTCACAGCGTGTGGCTGTTGCGCAACGGGTACGCCGAGAGACAGATGGTGAAGATCGGGGCCTTCGTTGAGAACGGTGTACTAATCACCGAAGGTGTGACATTGGGCGACACGGTCATCAGTAAAGGCTACCAAAAGATGTACAAGGGAGCGAAAGTGGAATTCTGATTTGAGATTTGAAATTTGAGATTTGAAATTTTATGAGTCAGAGCAATCATATAGAATCCGCTATGCGGCACCATGGCATCATCTACGCGGTGGTGGCGGTGCTGGTAGTGTTTGGTATCTTTTCCTTGGGCAGGATGAACAAGGACGAGTTCCCGCAGGTGACCATCCGTTTGGGTCTGGTAGTGGGTGTTTATCCGGGTGCAACCGCCCAAGAGGTGGAGGAACAGGTAGCCAAACCGATTGAGCAGTACTTATTTACTTTCCCCGAGATAGACAAGCGCAAGACCTACAGTCTCAGTCAGGACGGTATGTGCTACGTGTTTGCCGCACTCACGCCGAAGGTGATGAACGCCAACGAGGCGTGGAGTAAGATCCGCGGCGGACTGAGTCTGATGAAGCAGATGCAACTGCCTTCGGGTCTGTTGGCTGTGGCGGTGATTGACGATTTCGGCAACACCAGCAGTATACTGCTGGCCTTGGAGAGTAATGAGCGTACGCCACGCGAACTGGAAGATTATGCCAACATGGTGAGTGACCGTCTGCGTGAGATAGGCGAGATGGGTAGCATCAAACTGCTTGGCCAGCAGCACGAGGAGATAGCCGTGACGCTGGATGTGGAGCGTATCACCCGCTACTCCATCAATCAGAACTTGATTCTGACACGCCTTGCCACGCAGGGTTTTCGTACTATGACCGGCGAGATAGCCAACGATATGGGTGCGGCACTCATCCATGTGGATGTGCCGTTCAAGACGGAGTACGAGTTGGGCGAGCAGATCATCCTCTCCGATCCGGTTACCGGACAGACTATCCGCCTGAAGGACATAGCCACTATTGAGCGGCGCTTTGCCGAACCGAAGAAATACATTCAGCGTTTCGCAGAGAGAGGGGTAGGCGACTGTTTGCTGCTTAATCTGGAGATGCAGCCGGGTAATAACATCGTCGCTTTCGGAGAGAAGGTTGATGAGGTGTTAGCGCATATGTCCGCTACGCTGCCGCCCGATGTGCGAATGCATAAGATCACCGATCAACCCCGCGTGGTGGACGATAGCGTACGCTCGTTCTTGAAAGACCTGGTCATCTCCGTGTTGATCGTGATAGCCGTAATGCTCGTGCTCTTCCCGATGCGCACCGCGCTGGTCAGCTCCACCGGTCTGCCTATTTGTATCGCTATCACCTTGGGTATCATGTACCTGGCCGGCGTCGAACTGAACACGGTGACCTTAGCCGCACTGATAGTGGTGTTAGGTATGGTGGTGGATGACAGTGTGATTGTTATTGACGGCTATAGTGAACTGCTGGAGAAAGGTCATTCGCGCTGGTACGCTGCGGCGGTATCGACACGCGACCTGTTCGTGCCTATGCTGATAGCGACGACATCGATCTCGGGTATGTTCTTCCCTATGCTCGGCCTAATGACCGGTCCGCTGGCAGACTTTATCAAGCTCTTCCCATGGGCGATCTTCATCGCGCTGACTTGCAGTATATTGTACGCGGTGTGGATCATCCCGTATATGGCGAGTTCGTTCATCAAACCCAAGCCGGCGGATGCTAAACCAACGAGGGTGGAGCGCGTGCAGAACGCGTTCTTCACGGCCCTGCAGAACGGCTATCAGAAATTGCTTGATCTCTGTTTCCGCCATCCGTGGCTGACGATGGGCGTCGGACTGGGCTCGGTAGTGGTAGGTGCGTTTATTCTTATCCATCTGAATATCCAACTGATGCCCAAAGCTAACCGCGATTGTTTTGCCGTGGAGATTCACCTGACGGAAGGCGCATCGCTGGAGCAGACGCAGGCTATCGTGGACAGCCTCGGTAGCGTACTCAACGCCGATGAGCGCGTGAAGAGCGTGACGGCGTTCGTGGGTATGGCCAGTCCGCGATTCCATGCCACTTATGCGCCGCAGATAGGCGGTGAGAACTATGCGCAGTTCATCGTCAATACCGTGTCAGCAGATGCTACGGTAGCGTTAGTGGAGCACTATCAGCCGCTCTACGAGAACGCTTTCCCCAACGCTTACTGCCGCTTCAAACAACTGGACTATCAGGCGGTGGCCAACCCTATAGAGATCAACGTACAGGGCTCCGATCTTGGACAAATGGAACTGGTTGCTGATTCGCTTAAGGCGTTCATGGCGGACCTTCCTGACTTGGCTTGGATCCACTCGGACTATGACGAGACGGTGCAGACTATCCGTCTGCGTCTGAAGGACGACGAAGCCAGCCGATTGGGCGTGACGCAGACGACACTGTCGCTCTATCTGAACGGTTTGCTGCGCGGACGGAGAATGACCGCTATCTGGCAGGACGGCTACAAGACTCCCGTCATGCTCTACACCATGGGAGCCGATTCACTCAACTACTCAGACATTGCTAATGTGATGATTCCTACCGCGCTGCCGGGTATATGGGTGCCCTTGCGTCAGGTGGCGGAAATAGAACCGGACTTCCATCATGCCCAGATCAAACGCCGCAATAGTATCCGCACTATCACCGTGTCAGCCGATACGCGTGGAAAGATTGCTGCTATCGGTGCGATGAAGCCTATTATGCGCTATGTGCGTGACTTGGAGAAAAGGCTTCCCGACGGCGTGCGTATCACCTACGGCGGTGCGCTGGAGAATTCGCTGGAGACTATGCCCGGTCTGATACTCTCTGTGCTGGCCGCGATGCTTGTGTTGCTTGTGCTGCTGATCTATCACTTCAAGAAACTCAGCATTGCCTTCCTCTCGCTCAGTTCCAGTCTGCTGTGTCTGTTCGGAGCAGCGTTCGGTTTGTGGCTATTCCGTCAGGACTTCTCCATCACCGCTATCCTCGGTATCATCTCGCTTATCGGCATCATTGTGCGCAATGCCATCATTATGTATGAGTACGCTGATTTTCTGGTTAATACCGAGCATATCACGTCACGTGAAGCGGCCTACCTTGCCGGCCTAAGGCGCATGCGACCTATCTTCCTTACGACCGCCACCACAGCGTTAGGAGTTGTACCGATGATTTTGGCAGCCACGGATTTATGGATGCCTATGGGCGTGGTCATCTGTTTCGGCGCTATCATCACGATGCCGATGGTAGTCACTATTCTGCCTATTGCTTACTGGAAACTATTTGAAAAATCCACACGACGCTATGAACACCAATAAACGATTGATAATAGGGCTGTTGGCTATTAGCTGTTGCCTCATGGCTCCAGCCCAGCAGTTGCTCAGTCTCGACTCTTGCCTGAGCCTGGCACGTCAGCATAATTGCACCATCCGTTCTGCTGCGCTGGAAGTGGCGGTTTCTCAGGAGATGAAAAAACAGATGCTGTGGAAATACTTCCCGCAGGTCAGTTTGCAGGGATTTGCCTTCGGAGCCGCCAAGCCGCTCATCGACGCCGATGTGACGGAGATGGGACTGCAAGGAGAGACCAAAGACCTTCTCCGAACTACCTTCGAGCTGCTGGATGCAATAGCCAAAGAGAAAGACCCGAATGCGAGTGTCAGTTCGGAGATTAAGATGCTCCGTTGGGGTGCGAGGGCGAATGCGCAAGCCGTACAACCCTTGTATTGGGGCGGACAGATCGTTACTGCCAATAAACTTGCCCAATTGGGTATCGATGCCTCGCGGCTGAAGCAGGAAGTCAGTGAACGCGATGTGGAGCAGGAGGTTACAGACACGTATTGGCTCATAGCAGGACTGATCGACAAACGTCAGACAGTGAGCAAAGTGCTAAGTCTGCTGGATACCATCAGCAATATCGCCCAAGTGGCGTATAACAACGGTCTGGTCACCACCAATGACCTGCTGCGCGTGCAACTGAAGCAAAACGAGATGCAGACTAAGTCGCTGCAACTGGAGGACGGTATACAACTCGCCTCTCGTTTGCTCTGTCACCTCATCGGCCAACCCTACGACCACGAACTGCTCTTACAACCGCTCAACGACGACGATATCATTGCCCTGTCCGAGCAACCCGATACCATCATTATCAGCAACCGGCCGGAAACCAAACTGCTGGAACTCAACATCCGCTACAATCAAATGAACCGCCGTCTTACGCTCGGCGAGACACTGCCTCATCTGGCTCTCGGCATCACGGGCGGGTACTCCAACTTCTTTGAGAAGCACACCGCTAACGCATTGGTTTTTGTCAACCTCAGCATACCTCTCACCGGCTGGGGCGAGACGGCGCACCGACTCAAACAGCACGATCTGAAGATACAACAGGCGGAACTTATGCAGCAGGACCTGACGGAGAAGATGAGTCTGCAGAATCGCCAGATATACGACCATCTGATTGAGTCACTCAAACTGATGGAGCAGCATCGCAGCAGCCGCAATCTCGCGCAGGAGAACCACCGTATATCCCTCATGAATTACCAAGCAGGTGTAGGTACAATGACCGAACTGATGGAAGCGGAGGCCCTCCTTCTCCAAGCCGAGAACGCCTACACCGATGCGCTCATTACTTACCGCACCGCCCTGCACAAATACAACGATTATAATAGATAGACGCAATGCTTAAGAAAGTAAATATTACAATCAAACCATCCTTCGTGCATACCTCACTGGGCGTTGTAGTAGGACTTGTGCTATTTCTGCTCACGTTCGGCGTGGAGCAGTACTACCGCTATCATGTGAGTAACCTGCGCTCGCTCGACGGTAAGGAGCACAGCTATTATATCTACCCGGACATGTCCGTCGATTCGGTGCTGAATATGATTCGCAAGAACTACGACATCAGCGGTGAACTGGACTTACGCTGGCATATGCGGCTGAAGGTATTCACCGATTCGAAGCCCGGGTACTATGTTTTCCCAGCCGAAATGGGAGACAAACTCTTTATCAGCAAACTGCAAACGGGTGACCAGACACCTATCCGACTTAAATGGACTAACACGGTTCGTACGCGCGAAGACTTGGCAGGCGTTTTGGCGAAGCAACTGATGCTGGACAGTGTGGCACTGATTGAACGTCTGAGCGACGACCGGTATATGGGCGAGTTTAACCTCACCGCCGAGAGCAGCCGCTGCCTCTTTATCCCCAATACGTACGAGGTGTATTGGACCATCTCGCCGGATGAACTTTTCAAACGGATGGAGCGTGAATACTACGCCTTTTGGACGAAGGAGCGTCGCCGCAAAGCCGAAGCACAGGGTCTGACACCTGTTCAAGTGGCTGTTATTGCGTCCATCGTCGAAAGCGAGACTTACATCCCCAAGGATATGCCTACTATCGCCAGTCTGTATATCAACCGGCTTCGCAAAGGCATGCCGCTGCAGGCTTGTCCGACTGTGATCTATGCCGTAGGCGATTTCTCTATTAAGCGTGTGCTCAAAAGCCATTTGAAAGTGGAATCACCGTACAACACCTATTTAAACAAAGGCCTGCCTCCCGGACCGATCCGTTGTCCGCTACCGCGTACGTTGGATTTTGTGCTGAACGCTCCCAAAACCGACTACCTGTATATGTGCGCCAGTCCCGCTTTGGATGGTACGCATATCTTCTCCTCATCCTACGGCACCCATACCTCGGCAGCGCGTAACTACCAACGAATGATGAATAAAAAGCATATCAAATAAACTCTCAGCAACAAATGGCAAAGAAAAAGTATAAATACTTCTTCGGTCTGGATAGGCATAAGAAGAATCAGCTATTCAATAATTTCGCTCTCGGTCTGGTGGTTACATTGGGTTTTTGCCACTTGGTGGAACTCACGTTCTTCGACCATACCTCCGGCGGTCTCATCCTGCTGCGTGCGATGCAGTATGCAGGTATGGCGTTTGTGATCAGTGTACCTCGAATGATGCATAAGACATGGCGCTTTGATGTACCGCCGCTCATCTCTATCTTCATGATCCTCTACTGTCTGTGCTCGCTTATCTTAGGCGACGGACTGGACCTCAACGGGCGTATCGGATGGTGGGATCAACTGGTGCTGATGGAAACAGGTATCCTTCTTCCGTTTATTCTCTTGTGGCAGATTCATGTGGCGATGCACCTGTGGAGCGACTATATCCGTCTTGACAAACGCCTCATCGCACTGATTGTTGTCTTCTTTTCCGTAGGCATGGGCGCATGCTGGGAAGTGATTGAATACTTCTATTTTTCGCTTTTCCATCCGGAGTATATCACCAATAATCCTGTCTACGCGGACGCGATGACGGATTTGCTTCTGCTGTTCGTTTGTGCGTCAGGTGTTGCCATCTATGGCCGTGTTCGCCACAACGCGCTCGTCGAGCGATACCGTCCTCAACCCGCTCCGGTCAAATCTTAACGGCATATGATACCTGTAGAATTGGATATGATTCAAACCGCCGGCATAGGTGCATTAGCCCTTATGATCGGTATGTTATTAACGCGAAAAGTAAGTTTTCTGCAGAAGTTCTGCGTGCCTTCGCCGGTAACCGGTGGTCTCATCTTCTCGTTGCTCACCCTGGCGCTGTACGCTTGGTTCCATGTGGAGGTGTCGTTCGATAAGACCTTGCAGGATGTCTTCATGGTGGCCTTTTTTACGTGTGTGGGATACCAGTGCGACCTGCGTGTGCTCAAAAAAGGAGGCAAACTGTTGGGGCTCATGCTCCTTCTGTTGGTGCTCATGATTACGCTGCAGGACTTGATGCCGATGGGTATCACCCGTCTCATGCATGTGGATCCGTTGCTGGGTATGGCGGCAGGCAGTGTATCCATGACGGGAGGACACGGTACAGCAGCTGGGTTTGCCGGCATCTTGGAGCAGATGGGACTGCAAGGCGCAGCTACCATCGGAATGGCTGCAGCTACTTTCGGTCTGATAGCCGGTTCGATGGTGGGTGGACCGTTAGCTAACCTGATCATTCGCAAGAAATTGACACATGAACAGATGCAACCCAAAGATGCGGCTATCGATCCCGCCATGTCCGGTATCGAGAGCGACGAAGCTTCTCCTGCTGGACGTGCCGAGCGCGTGAGTACCAACGAGCAGGAGTTTCAGCAGTACGCCAAAGCCAGCTACTGGATTCTTTTGGCAATGGGAGGCGGTACCATACTCAGTTGGTTGCT
Organism: Bacteroidales bacterium UBA1187; assembly: GCA_002309835.1. Taxonomy (GTDB): domain Bacteria; phylum Bacteroidota; class Bacteroidia; order Bacteroidales; family Paludibacteraceae; genus Colicola. The sequence continues at coordinate 18,405 of DBYL01000001.1, read as the reverse complement.
CGCCAAGACCGGCATCACCTTTCCAACCTATTTCGGTGCTCTGATTTTAGCTGCAGTCATCCGTAACACCATCGGATTTATCCCTTACAAGAAAGACGGGAAATGGGTTAAAGCCGACAGACATCTGGATATGGAGCGTATCGTTAGTGTGGGTAACATCTGTCTGTCTTTGTTCCTCGGAATGGCGATGATCTCGCTGCGGCTGTGGGAACTGCAGAGTCTGGCACTGCCGCTGGTAGTCATCCTCGCAGCCCAAGTGGCGATGATGGTGGCGTTCGTCTATTTTATTGCTTTCCCGATCTTAGGTCGCACCTACGATGCGGCAGTGCTGTGTGCAGGCTTGTGCGGCTTCGGATTAGGCGCCACACCCAACGCCATGGCCAACATGAGTGCCGTGTGCTATAAGTACCATTATGCCCCGACACCCTTCCTCATCGTACCCATCATCGGTTCGATGTTTACCGATATCATCAACACCGGCATCATCTCCCTCTTCCTGAAACTGCTATCTATATAAGTATCCCATACCATAGCCGATACCGGTTGTCCCTCAATGCAGTAGCTGCCCTTGGATGTCGAAGAGGTGTCCGTCGCGGAGGATGAATAGATGTCCGTCGCGAAGAATCTTACGGGTGACGGGTGACGAGGCATCGGTGACCGGTTCGTTATCCGTTGGGACAGCAAGTGCAGGCCTTATTTCGAGAGCAAAACGGTTGTCATATGTGCCGAGCTCCAGCGATGTGGTATAGTCGGACAGGGCGAGGTTCGTTCGCGTATCGGTGAACGCGTCGATGAGGGTTAGCGTATAACAGTCGGGCACAGACGGAAGGGCGAAGGTGTACTCGCCATTGGATACTATCTGCACGCCGAGCGGTATGGTCAAGGTCGTTTCGCTGATGGGCAGGCAGTTAGCCGCCACACGTTCGTAGCCGATGAATGAATAGAGGTTGGCTTTGCCGGGATTACGCTCTTTGATAAGGTCGAAATGATAGTCAAAGTCCGTGCTGACGCGGTCTTCGTCCGAGAGACGGATATAAGTTCGGTCGCAGGTCTCAGCGCTTTGTTGAAGCGTCAGACACAGTTCATGGCTATCCGGTTCAGCCTGTCGGATGAGTGGTGCAAAAGCAGGTTTGGATACATTTGACCAGATAATCTCGTCGCCATTCTGCACGAGGTAGGCGTGGGTAGGCGCGAACGAGTATTCGGCGCTGGATATGACGTTGAGCGAGTTATCGGCGCTATTCCATTCGTAAAAGTACGGCAAGTTAGTGACGGCCGAAGGGGCACTGAAACCGGGCACGCCGATGCATCGCCAGTAACTGTCTTTGTCGCGTCGGTCGCCATCCGGGCCGTAGGTGGCGGAGAGGTCGATGGTGCATTGATAGGCTTCGCTGAGGGCAGGGATAGTCTCGTTGGCGGTAGTGACGGATGTGATGGTCGAGCGTGCCGGAAAATAGAGCGAGGCGATGTCTTCTCCGTTTGGCCAGGTGGCATCGGCTGCCATTTGGATGGCGTTCAGTTGTAGCAGATAGCCTTGTCCGGCGTGCAAGATAGAGTCGGTGTCATCAATCATCACCCAGTTATCCGTTCGATCTTCCAAGAAACCGTTTTCTGCTCTTCCCTTGCCGTCATAGTAATAAACAAGCCAGTGTGAACCTACTGATCCGATGCCGTAGATATCCGCCACTTGTACATCGAAGGGGAAGGAAATGAAGTAGTTATAGCGCTGAAAGGGACTAAGTTCTTCGTTATCGAGAGCCTCGCGACTGAAGCGCAAGACGCCGTAAGCTTGCATGGATGAGGAGGAGTGCAGGTCGATGCGGATACCGCTTTCTTGCGCGTCTCGACGCAGGATAAGGTCTGCGTCCTCCGGATAGACGACGAGCGGATGCACATAGTAACTATCCATCAGTCCGTCGCACAGCCGACCTGTATGAATAGCGCTTTTGATATAATAGGTTCCTGCATCCGGTGCGGTGAAGCGGACGGCATTAGGGGCTATAGGGTAGGCGGAGCGGAACTTGATATCGTCCACTTCGGACGTGCAGTCCGCATCGTGATAGAGGCTCCAGCATAGCGTGACGATTCGCTCGTCAGGGGCAGAAGCAATCGTAGGCGTGATAACGACTGTTTGGCCCGCATTGGGCGCTGATGTACTGTAGGTAAGGGCCGATATTGCAGCATAGGCCAGCGGGGAAAAGAGCGAAAGCACGAGCAGAAAGAGATGTCTTTTCTGCCGTTTTCGCCAAATGAAGAGTAGGTAGAAAAGGGCGTACAACAGGAAAGGCCACGCATCGCCGATGGGCATTGACTTTGTTATTTTACCGGTGTCGGGTCTTTCGGTCCAGCCGCTTCCGCCAGGAGTAATAGGGGCTTTGCGGGGACCCGGCATACAACCGGTGGTAAACACTTCTTTGGCTAACAGATCGGCCGGTGTTTCGCAACTAAAGGGTTCATAAATAGAGATAGAATCGTTCATATGAATTGATATTTGAAAAGATGGTTGCACAAAAAAGAGAGACTTCGGCATCCGAAATCTCTCTCTGTTTAGCATACTATGCTGCCGATTTTAGATCCAACGTACGTAGCAGAAGTCCATACGGTGCGGCAGGAGTTCGTTCTGCGGATACATACGTAAGCAGAACTTCATACCGCCGGCGTAGTCGAGTTGGTAGATATTCTCGAAGAAGAGATGGCTACCTTCGCTCTTCACCAGTTTCAACGGTTCAACCTCATAGAGTTTGTCGTTGTTATGGGTGGAAGTACGAACGGCTACGAGTTCTACACCGATGCCCTTATCGTTGAGACCCTTGGTGTCGAGTTCAACCTTAACGGTGAACTTATCACCAACGTTGAGGGTATCCAGTTCCTTCGAGATGGTTTTACTAACTACCTCAATCTCATCCCAATGGGCTACGATATTCTCTTTCCAAGCCGCAATCTCCTTGGCTACCTTGTAGTGGTCTGCCAGCAAGAGCGCGTGACGTTTAGCCAGTTTGTTATAGAACTTAGCGAAATAGTCATCAATCATACGCTTCATAGTGAAACGCGGAGTAATCTTGGTGACGGAGTTCTTGATATACTGAATCCACTCAGGGCTGTAACCCTTGCTATTCTTGGCATAGTAAAGCGGAATAATATCTTTCTCCAAGAGTTGATAGATGGTAGCCGCATCGAGCTGATCTTGGTGCGCTTGGTTCTCGTAGGTACGTTTTTCGGTCAGATACCAACCTGCGCCTTCTACGTATCCTTCGTACCACCAACCATCCTTGACGGAGAAGTTGAGCACACCGTTCATCTGCGCTTTCTCACCGGATGTACCGGATGCTTCGAGCGGACGAGTAGGCGTGTTGAGCCAGATATCTACACCGGAGATGAGGCGTTTAGCGAG
>DBYL01000001.1:12925-15007 GCA_002309835.1 Bacteroidales bacterium UBA1187 | reverse complement strand
CGGCTGATCTCGATGATACGTTTGATGAGACCTTGTCCTCCGCCATCTGCAGGGTGTGCCTTACCGGTGAAGAGGAACACAACAGGGTAATTGGGATTATTCACCAGTTTGTCGAGACGCTCCAGGTCGGTGAAGAGCAGGTGCGCACGTTTGTAGGTTGCAAAACGACGACCAAAACCGATGATCAGGTTCTCCGGCTTCATCTCTGTGAGTGCACGGACGATACGAGCGGGATCACCTTGCGATTTCATCCAGTCCTCACGGAACTTAGCCTTGATATAGTCCATCATCTTACGTTTCAGGGACATACGCGTTTCCCAGATGATTGAATCCGGGATATCGTTGTACGGCTTCCACATATCGAGGTTCGATTGGTCGTTGTACCACTCTGCCGGCAAGTATTTCTTATAGATCGCTTTCCACTCCGAAGCAGCCCAGGTAGGCATATGTACACCATTGGTAACATAGTCAACGTGCAGTTCCTCAGGGAAATAACCTGGCCATACAGGTGAGAACATCTTCTTCGACACCTCGCCATGTAACCACGATACACCGTTTGCCTCTTGGCAGGTGTTGAGCGCGAAGACAGACATCGAGAATTTCTCGTTGTTGTCATCCGGGTTGGTACGACCCATACCGATCAGGTCATGCCATTCGATACCGAGTTTGTCGGCGTACTCGCTCATGTATTTGTAGAACAAGCCTTCCTCGAAATAGTCGTGACCAGCAGGAACCGGTGTATGGCAGGTGTACAGACCCGATGCGCGTACCACTTCTTTAGCCTCGTTGAAGGTCAGACCTTCTTCTTGTACGAGGTCAACGAGACGTTGCAAGCCCATGAGCGCTGCGTGTCCCTCGTTGCAGTGGTACACATCCTTTTTGATGCCCAGTTTCTTGAGCGCCAACATACCGCCGATACCCAACATGATCTCTTGTTTAATACGGTTCTCCCAGTCTCCACCGTAGAGTTGGTGGGTGATCTGACGATCCCATTCAGAGTTGAGTTCATTGTCGGTGTCGAGCAGGTAGAGGTTCATGCGTCCAACTGCTACTTTCCACAAGTACGCTTTCACTACGCGACCCGGATAAGGCACTTCGATCACCATGTTCGAGCCATCCGCCTCTTTCACTTGCGTGATAGGTAAGTTGCTGAAGTTCTGTGCTTCGTAATTAGCGATCTGTTGTCCTTCCGGACTCAGCGTCTGGGTGAAATATCCGTAGCGATAGAGAAAACCGATAGCCGTCATATCAATGTTGCAATCAGAAGCCTCTTTGATATAGTCACCGGCGAGAATACCCAGACCGCCGGAATAGATCTTCAACACGTGAGTCAGACCGTACTCCATCGAGAAGTAAGCGATGGACGGTTTTTTCTTGTCTTTCGGCGCATCCATATAGGTGCGGAAACGGTTGTAGACATGGTCCAAATGCGCCATAAATTTCTCATCCTTAGTGAGTTCCACCATTCGCTCGTAACTGATGATATTCAGCAACACGATCGGGTTGGAATCAGCACGATGCCATGCCTCATTGTCAATATAGCGGAACAGGTCCTTGGCTTCGCCAACCCAACTCCACCATACATTGTACGCAATCTCTTGCAATTTGCTCAGCTCTGCGGGGAGAGTGGCGTGAACGTTACACTCTTTCCATGCGGGCTGATTGGCATTACTAACTTTGATTTTCATGTTTGTTATAGGGATTTTTATGTATTATTTCTTAAAAAATGATATCTCTTCCTAAAAAAGCGTGCAAAGTTACGTATTTTTTTTGACATGTGCAAATTTTTTTGTACCTTTGCAGCAAATATTCAAAATTTGCATACTATAATTGTCAATCTATGCTCAATCCGATAGAAATACTTCGCAGACGCGACATGAGGGAAGTCTTCACATTCACGATCGATCCGGCAGACGCGAAAGACTTCGACGATGCAATCTCATTTGCAGAAAATGAAGACGACACCTTTCAGATAGGCGTGCATATAGCCGACGTATCGTTTTATGTGACGCCGCGGTCCAAAGCGGATGAAGACGCTTATCGGCGAGGCACGTCGGTTTATTTGGTGGACCGCGTGTTGCC
>DBYL01000001.1:9814-12847 GCA_002309835.1 Bacteroidales bacterium UBA1187 | reverse complement strand
AGGCACATGTGCTCAAATATAAGATTTGCCGAACGGTCATTCGCTCCGATGCGAGGCTCAATTATGATGAGGCGCAAGAGATCATTTCTTTAGGGGTAGATACCCAAAATCAGACTAGCGAGACACAATCGAGAGAGAATCGGATCGAGGCTGTATCGGAATTACATCGGACGCTAAACGTACTCAATACCCTTGCGCGAAAGATGCGGGCGGAGCGGATAGCAAACGGTGCACTAACGATTGAGCAACCGGAGATGCGCTTTAAATTGGACGCGCACGGACATCCGACAGAAATCTATTTTGAAGAATCGAACGATGCCCATCATCTGATTGAGGAGTTTATGCTGCTGGCGAACCGTACGGTAGCCAAATCCATCGGTTCAGGAAGGCCCTTCATCTACCGCGTGCACGACCTGCCAAACGGAGAAAAACTCGACGAAATAGAGACGTTCAAGAAAAAGTTATCTACCAGACGTTCTTCGCGTTATGCCGCCAAATCGACGGAAGGACTGCGTCGTGCCATTGAAATGCTGACCATCCGAGCACAAGCTAAAGCGGTCTATTCAACGCATAATATAGGCCATTATGGCCTGGCCTTTAGCCACTATACCCATTTTACTTCGCCTATCCGTCGTTACCCCGATCTGATGGTCCATCGGTTGGTGGATAAATACATCTTAACCGGCAAGCCGGCTACCTGGACACAACTTGAACTGGAGGAGATGTGCGAACATTGCTCCGCCTGCGAACAAGAAGCCGCACAGGCCGAACGCGATTCCATCAAACTCTTTCAATCTATCTATATGTCCGACCATATAGGTGAGATAGCAACCGGCTATATTTCCGGTATTACGGAGTTCGGCCTGTTCGTGCAATTGGACGAGTCGCATTGCGAAGGTTTGATTCATATTTCGAAGATTGGTGACATCAATCGCTACCAATTAGGCGATGCGGTGACGGTAAAAATAGTGAAAACTGACATAAATCGCGCATTAATTGATTTTGAGTTTGCATAATTGAAAAAAAAGTTGTACCTTTGTAGCCGAATTATAGCCGTTATGAAGAAAATAGTCTTTTTGTTCATCCTTTGTTTCACTTCCCTCGCGTATGTGCACGCGGAAACGATAGTTTTGCGTACGGGCGCTCGCGTGCGTGGAACGATTGTGTTCCAGAATGAAGAAGTGGTGATTGTTCGCAATACAGAAGGGGCACGTTTTCAATACCCTCGTGCGGATGTAGAGTTTATTTTGACGGCTGAGGAAGCACCTGAAGAAGAAGTGAAGGTGGAGGAAGAGGTGGTTCAAACCTCCAAGAAAGCGTCTATTTTGATTGAATTGGGTGGCAATGGTTCGTTTGTGCCCCAAGGTGAAGCAGGCGGCGGATTCGCAGTGGATCTGTTGGTTGGTTCGCATCATATAGGCGACAGACATCTGTTCATCGGCGGCGGATTAGGCTTCCACGGCGTATTCGTTGGTAGCCAAGTCTATAATTTTTTGCCGTTGCAAGTAGCACTCCGTATGCCGCTAATAGAGAGTAAGCATGCACCGATGTTCGGTGTGGGAGTGGGGTACGGCATCGCCCTGAGTAAAAATTATACCGGCGGATTATATGCGGGCCTTGATTTTGGATACCGCTACCAGATCAATGAAAAAGCAGCTATTGGCCTCCTGTTTTTTGCTACTTTCCAGCAAGCTAAAGTGACGGCCGTGGAAACGATAGATGGCGTAGATTTTACCCATCAAGTGGGCCGCAATATTGTTTCTCCGGGTCTTAAGTTCGCGTTCTATTTCTAAAATGAGAAAACCACCTCGTGAACATCGTGTAACGCTGCTGCTCAATGATAAAGAACAACGGGCATTGGATAAGTACTGCGAGCGGTACAGGATTGCTAATCGCAGCCGTTTCATTCGCGAGGCGCTAATGCGAACCATCCTCAAGCGCATCGAAAACGATCAGCCTACACTTTTCGATTAATAATGGGGTCCCCGCAAATTTTAATTTGTGGGGAGAGCGAGCACGGTTTGAGTACCTACCACTAAAATGATGTTTTTAGTGCGCGTACGAAAGCCGTACGAGCGAATAAAAACGCCTCCTGCAAGGGAGGCGTTGTCAATTCTCACGGTTCGTGATTAACCCAAATAAGTCTTGAGGATATAACTCCGTTGTCCGTTGCTGAGTTTATGTACCGCTTTCTCTTTGATTTGGCGCACACGTTCACGGGTCAGATGCAGTTCGTCACCGATTTCCTCGAGCGTTTTTTCGGGTGTGCCGATACCAAAGAACTTACGGAGAATGTCCGCTTCACGTGGAGTAAGCGTAGCTAACGCACGGCTAATTTCAGTAGAGAGCGACTCGTTAATCAGGCCACGATCCGCATTGGGCGAATCTTCGTTAACCATTACGTCGATCAGACTGTTGTCCTCTCCTTCCACAAACGGCGCGTCCACACTGACGTGACGACCGGACATCTTCAGCGTCTCAGCAATCTTATCTACCGGAATATCCACCAATTCGGCTAACTCTTCGGCGCTGGGCTTACGCTCATGTTCCTGCTCAAAACGCTGATAAGCCTTGTTGATCTTGTTCATCGAACCAACTTGGTTCAGCGGCAGACGCACGATACGCGCTTGCTCCGCCAGAGCCTGAAGAATAGATTGGCGAATCCACCAAACGGCGTAGGAGATAAACTTGAAACCACGAGTCTCGTCAAATTTCTCTGCGGCCTTAATCAAACCTAAGTTTCCTTCGTTAATCAAATCAGGCAAACTTAATCCTTGGTTTTGGTACTGTTTGGCCACAGACACTACAAAACGTAGGTTGCTTCTGGTCAGTTTCTCCAGCGCTGCACGGTCTCCATTACGGATACGTCCCGCCAGTTCTACTTCTTCTTCTACCGAAATGAGTTCCTCTCGACCTATCTCTTGCAGATACTTGTCAAGCGAGGCTGACTCACGATTCGTGATAGATTTTGTGATTTTTAATTGACGCATGTCTAAACGTTGTTTAGATTTGTGATCCGGTCGGGATTCGAAC
>DBYL01000001.1:9005-9749 GCA_002309835.1 Bacteroidales bacterium UBA1187 | reverse complement strand
GCACACAAAAAGCGTGCCTAATTCGGCAAATTGGGCGCAAAGGTACTGCTTTTTTTTGACATACGCAAGAAAAATCGTACTTTTTTGCGTTTAAACCCTCATTTTTTTACAAAAGGGCATCAAAAAGTGCTGCCAATTCTTGTTTGCGACACGCTCCGACATGACGATTAACCAATTCGCCATTCTGGAAGAACAGCATTGTCGGGATATTCATGATGCCGAATTGTTCGCAAGTGTCAGGGTTGTCATCGACATTCAATTTGCCGACAGTCACACGACCTTCGTACTCGTTCGATAACTCCTCCAGAATAGGAAGCATCATCTTACAGGGGCCGCACCAAGCTGCCCAGAAATCTACTACAACGGGTTTGCCTGACGCAATCACATCCTTGATGTTAGCGTCTGTAATTTCTACTGTCATACTTCTATTGTTTTAATGTTTATTTTTTTCTGATTCGGTCGGCGGAGCAAGATGTCCGTCAGCGGGTCTTCGAGATATGTTTGTACAGCTCGTTTGACAGGTCGCGCACCGTTCTTGGGGTCGTAACTCTTCTCTACTAACTGTTGTACGGCTTCTTGTCCTACCGTTAACTGATGTCCTTGCGCTTTGAGTCGCTGTTGTAACAGTCCGATCTCTATCCGCACAATGGATGCGATGATGTCACGGCTCAGCGGCTCAAAGATGACAACATTGTCAATACGGTTAACGAACTCCGGCGGGAACTGTTTCTGCAACGCTTTGAG
>DBYL01000001.1:8021-8920 GCA_002309835.1 Bacteroidales bacterium UBA1187 | reverse complement strand
GTGTTGCGGAAATCGACGATATGTCCCTGGCGGTCGGTTAGGCGACCTTCGTCCAGCACTTGCAGCAAGATATTAAAGATATCCGGATGGGCTTTCTCAATCTCGTCAAAGAGGATGATCGAGTAGGGTTTTCTTCTGACAGCTTCAGTTAACTTTCCTCCGTCTTCGTGCGCTACGTATCCCGGAGGTGCTCCTACCAACAGACTCACCGTATGTTTCTCCATGTATTCCGACATATCGAAACGAATCATCGCATCTTTAGTGCCGAATAGCTCTTCCGCCAGGCATTGCGCCAAGTAAGTCTTGCCTACGCCTGTTTGGCCGAGGAAGAAGAAAGTACTAATCGGTCGTTTGGGATCGCGCAGACCTAAACGGCTTCTTTGAATAGCTCGAACAACGGTCTCAACGGCTTTATCCTGTCCCATGATACGTCGACGAAGCGACTCGCTCATCGTACGTAAGTGTTCGTTCTCGGCTTTCGCTACGCGTTGAACGGGTACACCGGACATCATGCTCACAACGCTTGCTACATCGTCGGTTGTCAGCACATAAGGGGCATTATCCTTCTCACCGAGTGCTTGTTGCCGTGCGTGACTGCGGGCTCCCACTTCATCCATCACATCAATCGCTTTGTCGGGAAAAGCACGGTCTGTCAAGTACCGTTCGCTCAGCGTCACACACGCTTTGATCACATCTTCTGTATAAACTACATGGTGGTATTGTGCATAGTGCGCACTCAATCGTGTGAGGATATCCAAGGTCTCTTCAGTTGTGGTAGGCCTAACCGGTACTTTTTGGAACCGACGCTCCAGCGCGCCATCTTTCTCAATCGATTTGGCGTACTCTGCAGTCGTCGTGGCACCGATGCATTGCACTTCGCCGCGTGCTAATGCAGGCTT
>DBYL01000001.1:7141-7989 GCA_002309835.1 Bacteroidales bacterium UBA1187 | reverse complement strand
TGGATCTCATCGATGAACAAGATCACTTCAGGGTGCGTCTGCAGTTCGGTGATCACCTGTTTCATTCGCTCTTCGAACTGTCCGCGGTAAGTAGTACCGGCTACCATCGAGGCGATGTCCAAGGTCACGATGCGTTTACCCTTCAAGGCGCCTGCCTCTTCGGTCAAGATGCGTAAGGCGATGCCTTCCACAATAGCCGACTTGCCAACACCTGGTTCACCAATCAGAATAGGGTTGTTCTTCTTGCGCCGACTAAGGATCTGCACCACGCGTTCAATCTCCACTTCGCGTCCTACAACAGGGTCCAATAGACCTTGCTCTGCTTGACGTGTCAAGTCATGACCGTATTTATCCAAAGCCGTGGTGGCATTAGTCCGTTTGCCCTGTGAGCGCTGCGGACGCCATGAAGCATCGTTCACATCGCCCATCGAATCCGAACTGTCACTCGGCGCATCAAAAATAGTATGCGGCTGGCCGTAGATGTCCACCAGTTGTTGATAACTGCACCCCCACTGCCTCTCCAAATACGAAGCGGCGCCGTTAATCTGATCGCGCAAAATAGCCAGCAGCAAATGCGCCGAACCGGTAACTTCGCATTTATACTCCTGACTGATACGCTCTGCAATGCGCAGAATACGTTCGGTCTCCATGCTACGCGTGATAGGAGCGATCAACTGTGACGGCTGTTCGGGACGTAACCACTCATCCAACTGTATCTTCGCCTCTTCGGGCACAAAATGGGCCTCTAACAGCAACTGATACGCTGTTCCTTCTGCCAAACGGACCATACCTAACAATAAGTGTTCAGGTTGTACCTGCTCATTACGCAATCTACTCGCCTCATCTTG
>DBYL01000001.1:6315-7105 GCA_002309835.1 Bacteroidales bacterium UBA1187 | reverse complement strand
ATCTCTAAACTCTCAACTAATTATAAAAGTGCCAAGCCAGGCCGGCGCGGAATATATCGCGGTTAGTGGGGTACCCCGGCATGGACAAATAGCCGATATTCTTTTTCATCATCTGGTGATTCATATGCTGGTAATGGAAGAAGAAACGCAATCGAATAGAGCGTACATAAAAACTGGCATATGCGTTCATCCAAGGGTAATTGCCCACCTCGGTCGTCTGCTGGGTAGCAAACATACTGGTTGCGGGGCATAATACCGGCGCATGGTATTTGGTAAAGAAACGCAAGTCCACACCTATCTGTGCGTCCAGCGCACGGAACCATGTGCCGTGGTAATACAGCCTATGTTGCAAAATAACGGTCGGAACCGGTAGTACCGAATCGTTTGTCGTGTGTTGGAACACTACGCGGTTCTCCAAATTCACCCAAGGCGTAGTGATATCCGCTCCTACATCCGCTGTAATAATCTGTACATTGCCGCTGTATTGGCGCGGCTTCCAATCTGTCGCAGACACATAAATCGGTCGTGTCTGGTTCTCAAAACTAAAATCAATACGTGGCTTCACCCACTTGGTGGGGTAAGCAACCGTCGCACCGCCCATGAAACGGTAGGTGAAACCGAAGTTATTATCCCATCCGATATGGTTCGAACGGAAATGCTGCAGATACCAACTCGGTTTCTCACTCTTCGCGTACGCACGTGCGCCGACTATAAGAGGATATTTACCGGCCTTAAACTTCATATCTACATTGCCGTGCACGTCAAACTCTCCAATCTTATATCCTAATAA
>DBYL01000001.1:2383-6243 GCA_002309835.1 Bacteroidales bacterium UBA1187 | reverse complement strand
GTAAATACTATCATAGGGCACCGAGTCGTTCATGAACCGTTGACATTCGTTCATGGCAAATACCGTCGCACCGAACTTCAACTTCGTGTTATACGCCTCGCAGAACGTTACAGCTATCGTGTTGCGGATCGTCAGCACATCCGTCGTGTCGTTCGTTTTGGAGGTGTTGTAGTACGTGGTGTCGTAGAACCCTTGCTCTGCCGTTTTTTCAATATACCGCCGGTTAGAGTTATTGGTCTCAAAAATGTGACTGAAGGTGATTAGCGGTATGTACTCCACGCGCAGCGTATCTTTTTTCACGCGACGCCCGTCTTCAACTACCTCAATCGAATCGTGATACTCTCGCTCCTTGGTAATAGCATATTGATTGTGCAAGTATCCACTCAAGTACCGATACGCCATCATCGCATTCAATCGTGACGGCAGATCTTCGCTATTCAGACTACTGCTTAATTGCGACACATCTTTTAATCCGCCGTTGTCAAACGAACTGAGTCGACTCCAACTGAACGCCCCGTGCATGCTATAGTGTGCACCATCGTAACTGCCCCATACAGTTCCTCTAAATAACTTACCTGCCGTGTTCTCGTAGTGTCCCACCGAATTCAAATAGTCCATCTCCAAACCTAAGTTGAGCGGGCGACCGATATTACCGGTAAACAAAAAACTCAAATCATTCTCCTCGTGTCCGGTGACGAACCCTTTCTTGTACGCGATGGACGAGAAAGGTGTCGTGGTGTTGAAATAGCGTTGCTGCTGAGGCGTCGTCACATAGGGCGTCATACTCCATGCAAACGGATCATCGATGGTGTGTTTGCGGTCCTGCACTATGCGGCTCTCAATAGGTGACACCAACACATTGCCGTTTGTTGTACTACTGAGCGAATAGCGTTGCTGCACGTCGATGTCGTGATAATTGAGCATCGCCGTGTCGTTGAAGACAATCGTATCCGCTACGGCACTCAAGGAAGGCATATGCCATGTCTTCACTTGAGTCCGCACACGAGGCTGAACGGCAACGACCCCTTGGGTCGCTGCCAACAGCACTAATACGATATAAAGTCTTGCAACTTTCAATTATTTCTTCTTCAGTTTAGCTTGAAGCGCTTGAATCTCCTCTTCCTGGTTGCGGATGGTCTTGAGCAACTCGTTCAACTCCTCGTTCTCGATAGTGGTCGGGTATTGCTCTTCAACGGTCTGCAAGAAATCAGACAGGATATTCATGTAGTTGATAAACGCATCGTAAGCCGATTCGAACTGTGTCTCGCCTTGGTCGATATGGTTCATGTAGTGCAGATAATTGACATCTTGCAGACGCAACCAGTTCGTCTTCAGACTCTTATCTTGGCACAGGTGAACACGCTCAGCTACAGCGAACAGTTTATGAATGGCCTCTTGCTGCAGATCATTGCCTGCATAAACGCTCAGGTCCTTCGCCTCGCCGCTCCAAGTTAACGGATAAGGAGAGGAAACGATATCGTCCGCTGCCAGTTTCTTAGCAGCTTCAGCAGGCGTCATGAAGCCCATTTCGCGCTCCAGAGCATAGTACGGCAGTGCTTTGAGGAAATCGAAGATACCGGTTCCGGCGTTCTGACGAATACCGAAGGTCTCTGCGCCTACCCAGATGTTGATGATGTCCTCACCTTCCGGCAGTGCCTGTAACATGTTCGCGTATTTCTCAGCGTCCATCGGGAAATTAGCCCAACTCGGATCCGAGAAATGGAAACTTAACTCATCGCTCAGGTAAGTATTGCGAAGCAGCACTTTCATCTTCGGCGCACCTGCCGACTGATAAACCTTATTCGGGGTCTTCCAACTCAGCACTTGCTTAGCACCTTCGCTCAGAATTAGTTTGTAACCTAACTTATTCAACTTATAAGCGATCTCATCCGTGTACAGTAACTCGGTGTTCCAAACGCTCTGCGCTTTCACGCCCAAGATGTTCTCCAGCAGTGCACCTTGTTTCTTAAACTGCTCTTTCATCTCGCTCTCGTTGTACTCAGCAGCTAGTGAGTAACTAACCGGCGTAGCCAAGAACTCAACAGCCTTGGTAGCAGCCAACTCTTTGAGGATGTCAATCATCTCAGGGTTGAATTGCTCGAACAACTCTAACATAGTTCCGCTGACACTAATCGCACAGTGGAATTTACCCTTACTCAGGTTGATCATGTCCTTAATCGTTTGGCATAGAGGCATATACGAAGTCTCTACCAACCAATTGATGTGCTCCTCAGTGGCCATATCATCATAGTAGTAATGGTCGTGACCAATCTCAAAGAAACGATAGCGTTTCAGACGATAGGGAGCGTGCATCTGAAAGCATAAACATATATTTTTCATAATAATTATAATTTATCAATGATTAAATAATTCAATGGTACAATCAATCGTAAATCGTCAATCGTCCAATCGTCAATTACAAGGTATGATTGATCACACCATCGTAGATTCTACGCACTTTCAGACCGGCGTCAGCCCACTTGATGTTATTGACTTCCGCCATACCTAACTCGTGCAGACTCTTGTACATCGCCGGATACTTGACGATCGCGTAGATGGCATCAGCCATGGCATCGATGTCCCAGTAATCGGTCTTGATAGCGTGTTGCAGAATCTCGGCGCAACCGGACTGGTGCGAGATGATAGACGGACAGCCGACTTGCATCGCCTCCAATGGACTGATACCGAATGGCTCACTCACGGAAGGCATAATATACACGTCGCTCATCGCTAACATCTCTTGCACTTGCTTGCCGCGCATAAAGCCGGGGAAGTGGAACTTATCGGCGATACCACGTTTGGCTACCAGGTCAATCATCTCCGCCATCTTATCACCGCTACCGGCCATCACAAACCGAACTCCGTCGGTTTTGCTCAGCACGCGCGCTGCGGCTTCAACGAAGTACTCAGGACCTTTCTGCATCGTGATACGACCAAGGAAAGTAACCAACTTATCCTTGCGCTCAGGCTTCGTGAACTCCTCCGGATGAGCCAACGGCTCAACGGCGTTGTGCACCGTGCTTACCTTGCGCGGATCAATACCGTATTTCTCAATCACGGTGTTACGCGTCAGGTTACTTACGCACATGATATGATCCGCTTCTTCCATACCGCGTTTCTCAATCGAGAAAACAGTTGGGTTAACATTACCGCGACTACGGTCGAAATCAGTCGCATGAACGTGAATAACTAACGGTTTACCGCTGATATGTTTAGCAAACACACCGGCAGGGTAGGTTAACCAGTCATGACTGTGGATGATGTCAAAATCCAAACTATGTGCCAGCACACTCGCTACGGCCTCGTAGTTACCGATCTCTTCAATCAGGTTGTCGGGGTAGCGACCCGAGAAACCAACACAACCGAGATCATCTGTACCGATACGACGGTAGTCGTAATTGATACCGTCACGCAAATGATAATACTCCTCCGGGCTCATCTTGCCCTCCATGCGTTGTTTCACGTAGTCGTAATTGACATCTTTCCAAACGATAGGCACACTGTTGGCACCGATGATGCGCAAGAAAGACTGATCTTCGTCACCCCAAGGCTTCGGGATAACAAACGTGATCTCCATGTCTTTCTGCTCACTCATACCGCGAGTCAAACCGTAACTCGCTGTTCCTAAACCGCCTAAGATATGAGGAGGAAACTCCCATCCGAACATTAATGCTTTCATTGTTGTGCCTCCTTTTCTTGTTCAGCAGCCAAACGAGCCGCTTCTTCTTTCTGATATTTCTTTAACGTATCCAGCAAACTGATCACAGCTGCTACACTCGGAGCGCTACTCATACCACCACGACCCTTGTAAGGAGGATAGCCGTCGTAGAACTCACTAAGCGTACCGATGGTCAACTCGT
>DBYL01000001.1:1715-2287 GCA_002309835.1 Bacteroidales bacterium UBA1187 | reverse complement strand
TTGAAGAGCGCACGCTCACGGTCGGCCGCGTTGCTGTTATAAATAGGATAGTACATACCGCTCTTCGGACTCAAACTGCGCAAACCCTTCGGCGTCAGCAATTCCTTCGTGCAGATATCTACTACCGCTTTCTGTTGCTTCCTATCCAGCGGACTGTACGGTAAGCCTACGGCCCAAATCATGTTCGGACGAACTTCGCGATCCTGATAATTATCAATCACGTAGTCGTTCAAATACAAACCGTTCCAGAAGGTCTTCACGAACGCGTCTTTAGTGATTTCAGCCTGATACTCCATCAGGTCGGCGCTCGTCTCTTTACCCATCTCGCGGAGCATCTCTGCCGTGAAACGCATCGCGTTATACCACAACGCATTCACCTCTACAATATAACCCGTACGAGGGATGATAGGCCAACCGTTTTCAGTCGCGTTCATCCAAGTAGCCGGACGCTGTCTGCCGTCTACCCAAATCAAACCGTTCTGGTGCAGTTTAGCACGAGGATGATTCTGCTTGCGATACCAGGTGATGATATCCAAACACAACTGACCATACAAATCAGCCGCTTCACGAAC
>DBYL01000001.1:1504-1665 GCA_002309835.1 Bacteroidales bacterium UBA1187 | reverse complement strand
CCGGTCATCTTATTCTCATTACCACGACCGTTCATGAAATTCAAGATCTCATCAATACAGGTCTTGTTAACGATTGCGTCCCAGTATTCCGGACGGTCGATGTCCAATGTACAGCTCGCTACGCTAAAGAAAGTACTGCGGGCATCGGCGTGGAACCATGG
>DBYL01000001.1:0-1460 GCA_002309835.1 Bacteroidales bacterium UBA1187 | reverse complement strand
CGTCGTGAACATATCATTGCGGGGATTACGACGCTCCAACTCTTTCTTCCAAACGGCCTTCAACTGAGCGGTCTTGCACTCCGTTACACCGGCAGCGAAAATAACGCTCTCGCCTTTCTTCATCGGCAATTCGAAGTAACCCGGAACCAACAGATCCTCGCGGCTGGCATAACCACGTTCGCGCTCCTTGCGGTACTCGATGTCCTTGTACCACTGAGGATCATGATGGTACTCAACCGCCTTGCTGAACTGCATATACAGACTCGGGAAACCCGGGTACATGCGGTTGACACGACCGTTCTCGCACTCATCCATGTTCGGATTAGCTAACGGGTTCTCGTGCGTCAACTCATTCACGCTTCTGAACGCTAAGAACGGACGGAAACGCAAGGTTGTCGGACTACCGCTCTCCAGCAACGTGTAACGAATCAATACGCGGGGCTCAAAACTAACCAGCAGACGCTCCTTCTGAAGGATTACTGCTCCTACGCGATAAGTGGTACGAGAAATAACCTCGCAGTCAAACTCGCGAATGTACTTGTGCCCGTTGGGACTGAAATGATTGTTACCGTACTCGTGCAAACCTAAGTTGAACTCAGCACCGTGTTGGATAACCGTCTCGTCCAAGGAAC
The DNA here is from genome assembly GCA_002309835.1 of Bacteroidales bacterium UBA1187. Taxonomy (GTDB): domain Bacteria; phylum Bacteroidota; class Bacteroidia; order Bacteroidales; family Paludibacteraceae; genus Colicola. Next base: position 828 of record DBYL01000001.1, on the reverse strand, counting down.
TCAATAAGACAAAATTGTCCTCGCCCATGGTCGGAATAGGCATCACCAACTGGCCGTGGTACTTACGCGTGTTACAATCCACCAACGTGGTGGCACTGTACACACCTGCACGGTTCGTTCGAATCATCTCTTTCTGAAGCGAACGCTCCAGATTAACAAGCACTGTCTTGTCAAAATTAAGATAACTCATGATGTTTTGTTTAAGTATTAAGTAAAATTAGTTATTGTTGTTTCGTCATTACGAATTTAAATCTCCAGCACCCAGTTTTTGATCTGTTGCTCATCTTTCCGCTTGCAAACCAGCAATTTCCCTTTCTCCTCTACGATAATCATATCCTGCACGCCTTGCACAATCGCTACTTTACCTGGTTCCAGTACTACTATGTTGCCTTCCGCGTCGTGGAAATGTGCCGTGCTGTGCAGACTTACATTACCCTTCTCATCCTTCTCACTCAACTCATACAAACTGCCCCAAGTGCCCAAATCACTCCAACCGAAACTGGAAGGAATAACAAACACATTGTCCGCTTTCTCCATGATACCGTAGTCAATCGAAATATTAGGACATTTCGGGAAAATCTCCTCAATAAACGCTTCCTCCTTCTCGGTTCCCATCAGCAATTCGCCCTCACGGAACCGATCCGCTACCTCCGGCAATAAGTACCGGAAAGCTTCACTAATCGTTTGCAGATTCCATATAAAAATACCGCTGTTCCAAAGGAAATCTCCACTCTGCAAGAAAACCTTCGCCATCTCCAGATTCGGCTTCTCCGTAAATATCTTCACCGGATAAACACCTTCTTCGAAAGCGTTCGGCTGACGTTGAAT
>DBYL01000033.1:46867-77997 GCA_002309835.1 Bacteroidales bacterium UBA1187 | reverse complement strand
CTAATTGTATCAATCTTTCAATTGCTCTGTCTCTTTCAGTTTGGCGCAAAAAAATTAGGTCCTCCAAAGAGAATCTGATTTTAATACCCGAGCTGTGGGAGAAAATAGAAACGCACTTGTTTCTCAAAAGCGGGTGCAAAGGTACGGCTTTTTTTTGAATTGACCAAATATTTTTGAAAAAAAATGCACAAAAAAATACATTTTATTCGTAAGTGCTTGATTTTCAGCACTCTTTATTTTTAGTTATTTTTGAGGGGTTTTGGCTAGAAATGTCGAAAAGGGGAAAATCGGATGATTCTCAATATACGCGCACACGATATTATAAGGAACGCGTGTACGCATATGACAAAGGTGAAAGGAGATAGGAAATAGGGGTTAGAGATAATTGAAAAGTGACATCAGAATGTATATTATATATAAATATATAATATAGTATATGTTACCCAAAATTGGGCCATTTTCTGCGGATTTCTTACGAAAATGCCAGATGAATCACTCGGTAATCATACAGAAACAACCCAGTAATCACGCAGTAATCACCCAGTAATCACCCAGTAATCACCCACTTCTGCATAGTGCCGACATAGTGCCGATATAGTGATGAGCGGGGAAATATCAATAAGATAAGTGACGGTTGCGATGGAGAGAGGTGTCACCGTGACGATGGGGTTTCGGATGGGAAGAGGAGGATGAGGCGGTTACGGAGAAGGCATAGTAGATGCGGAGGCCGAAGTCGAGGTAACGGCGGCTCGCAACGAGATATTCGGGAGAGTTGACCGTAACGGAAGGGATGGGGTTAGTAGCGTCCGCAATCGGTGCTACTTGGATTAGGGGATTAGTGGTTAGAGGGTTAGGGGTTAGAGGATTAGGGGATGCGCCAGACCAGACAGCGACATCGGCATAGAGTTGGAAGCCAAGGCAGGACTTAGCGGTGAAATACCATTCGTAACCTACTTCAGCGGACATGAGGATATTATATTTTTGATTTATGATTTGTGATTTATGATTTGTGGTGTACGGGGATTCCAGGTAGCCGGTGATAGGGCGGTTGATGATGTGCACATCATAACGCGGGTAATAGGCATCAATAGAGGCGTTGGTGACGGTTAGTTGGGTTTTGGTAGCAAAAGGCATCATGAACCGCGGGCCGACATTGACGATGATATTGCCGAAACAGAAAGCCAGCATCAAAGAGGCTTCTGCTGTAGCGAACTTATCCGTTTGGCGATAAGCGCCGGAAGTGGTGTAGTCAATCTGATTGCCCAGATAGTCCGTGGTGCTAAAATGATCGACGGAAGTTCCTTTGAAGGAAGAGGTTCCGTAACCGACACCACCGCCGACCGTGAAGCCCATGCCAAGACGATCGGTGAAGCAACCATAGAAGGTATAGCGCACATCGAGTTTACCTGTTCCGCCGAAGGCGCCTTTGATGTCGCTCGCAGGGTCGGAAGCCGTGAGCAGATAGGTCTGCGCACCGCCTCGCACGCCCACCGAGAACACGGAAGTATGGGCGAACGATCTTGGAACCAGGAGCAAGGAACCAAGAACAAGGACTAATAATGTGGTTATATTTTTTTGCGTCATGTCGTCATGAGGTCACGAGGTCATGTCGACCGATTATTTTACAACGATGTATCGTAGGACGGTTTGTTGGTTGCCGTTTCGGATGAGGACTTGGTAGCAGCCGGGCAAAGGAGCTGCGCGTAGCGAGAGTCGTTCGACATTCTCGGCGGTAAGGGTCTGGACGAGTCTTCCGGAGATATCGAAGATCGCCACGGATGTCGGGGCCGCAGGATTGAGTCGCAAGAGTTGCTGCGGTTCATTAGCGCGCACCATCGTAGGTTCAAGGACGGGTGTGGGAGCGGCGGAAGAAGTGAAATGCACGAGTTCCGAAAGCAGCTTATTAGCACACGTACCGGAAGGCGTGCTACTGAGGTCTACTATTGCATAGTAGTCACCTGTACCAGCCAACGATTGATCGAGCGTCAGGTAATAGCCTTTCGCGAGCCATTCATCGTCCTTTTCGACCAAGTCTATCGCGTCAATCACACCACGAACGCGATACCAGTTCACCTCTTCGGGCCCAAAGAAATAGCCGTTCTCCTGAATCGTTCTCATATCCAGCATCAGCAGCCAATCATACAGCGCTGCGACAGGCAGAGTATAGCCTGTGCAGTTTGGTGCGAAATAGGCAACGAGGTTCAGATCAGACCTCACTTCTATCTGTCGCACGCTTTGCGTGTCTCCATCAGACCAGCGCTCGAAATGCCAGTTGTCGGCCGGTGTAGCTCGTAGCTCAATCACCGATCCGCACGGCACGTCCAGGGCCCAGAGAGGAGCACTTAACGCAAGGAGTAATATGATTAACAGCTTACGCTGCATTTGTAATTGGTAGTTGGTAGTTGTTACAAAACCGTTACTGTTACGCTACCTTGCGAGACGTCGCCGGAAGCGGTATTGACGTTGACTTGGAAGGTCTCATCGCGGAAGACAGCCGTGAAGGCAGGAGCTACACCTTCGTAGGTAAAGCTACGCGGGTTGGCCGCATAGTTCGGGTCCGTCGGGTCGAGGTCACTCCAATGGTCAAACACCTGGCACTCATCCGGGTGCGGAGTAAGCTGAATAACGTCACCCGGGTTCGGATTGGGGTTATTCGGGTCCGTGATACTCGGGTCGATGGCCTCATTGGCTGCGAAGTGCGCAGTGAAGGACTTTGCCGCCTTGATACTTGAAACCGTCAGCGAGGCCTCTGTGAACTCATTGGAAGCAGCATCCACCCATTTCACAAAGTGATAGCCCGTTGCGGGAGTAGCGGTGATGGTAACAGCACCGTTACAACCCACATTCGCATTGTCTGCGGCCAGTGGCGTTTGCGCCATGGCACTCATTGCACATAAGGCAAGTGCGCAGATGATTAAATGGATTTTTTTCATTTTTGTGGTGTGATATAATTGTTAATACTAATTTTCAAGTGATTTATGGTAAAACCGTAATATTTACGCCACCTTGCGAGGTATCGCCGGTAGCTGTTTGAATAGTGACGGAGAAAGGACTTCCTTCGCCTTCGATGGTAGTATATTCCTTCCATCCGTCTGCCGTTTGGTAGGCTCCTATTTCTGAACACGGCACATGGAGTGTCACGCCATTCGTTTCAGACATTCCTTTCTTCCACTCAGGAATAGAACCGGCCGGCCATAACACATATACATCCTTTAGCCAAGCCAGATGGAAGGCAAATTCTCCAATATAGGTTACGCTTTCAGGGATAGTAATAGAAGACAATTTTAGGCATGCTTGAAATGCATTATCAGCAATTGTTTCCAGACTCTCCGGCAAGGTAATAGAGGGCAATTTTTCGCAGCCCCAGAACGAAGCCCATCCGATAATAGTAAGACTGTTGGGTAGCGAAACAGAAGTCAGTTTCTTGTAACTCGCGAAAGCATTGTTTCCTATATTGGTTACACCTTCCTCTATAATTACTGACTTAATGGCTTGGTGATAATCGTACCATGGTACCAAAGAGTGCTTGGACCAATTGGGCATGGCACCTGTTCCGCGGATCGTCAGCACGCTGTCGCAAGAAAGCATCCACGTCAGGTTGGAACCATTCGCACCGCATATACCACCTTTCTGATGGTCATCAACAATCTTGTATCTACTCCAATAAGACTTGGCCTGATAAAGCGCCTTACACCCGCATGGCACATGGACCGTAATAGTCGTATCCAAATCTATGCCTATATTCGCTTTCGAATGCTCCTGCCAGGCAGTCAGTTGATAGTTCGGAATATTCTCCGTCCATTCGACATAAATATCTTTCAAATTCTCGCACTCTTTAAACACCGTGGTACCAAAAGAAGTCACGGTATTGGAGATACGTATCGATTTCAAGTTATGCTGGTATTCAAAGGCAAAATTAGAGACAGTCACCACGCCGTCGGGAATAACGGAAATAGTACAACCGTACAATAATTTATTGGTAGCAGTCTCGATAATCGCGTTGCAGTTATCGCGGCTGTCATACTTTGTGTTGGCAGGATCCACTACGATAGAGGTTAAGCTATGACAACGCAAGAACGCATCTTTATTGATCATTGTCACGCTGGCCGGGATATAGAGGGTTTTCAGACTATGGCATCCGTAGAACGGACCATGACCAGTTGTGTTTCTTCCAATGTCTGTCAGACCCTCCGGCAAATTGATACTTTCCAGACCATAACAACTGTGAAAAGCGAGTGTACCAATTATTTTCAAGGTGCTCGGATTGGTAACGGTCTTTATTTTGCTCATCTGATAGAACGCATAGTCACCAATCGTCGTAACGCCTTCTTCGATGACTACGTGCTTGATTTCGTTACGATATCCATACCATGGAACCGAAGCACTATTTGACCAATTCGTCATCGTTCCCGTTCCGCTGATGGTCAGCACGCTGTCGCAGATGGACCAAGTGAGGTTGGAGCCACACTTACCGGTACCGTCAACGATGGCTTTGCAGGTGTTCCATGGCGCTGCATTCTGATAGATACTCTTCGTTCCGCATGGCACGTACAATGTGATCTTATTCGCGTTTAGGATAAATTTGTCTGCCAACCATTCGGGCAATTCCTCCTTCGTGGTCCATTGCACGTGAATCTCCGTCAATGACGGAAGTCTAATAGGTGATTCGTTGTATCCTACATCCTGACGAGGGGTCTTTTCGCCCATCTGTTTGACGCTACGCGGAATCGTAACAGAGGTCAATCGATAATTGTCGCACAACGCATAATTACGCAGCACCTCAACGCCTTCCGGAATATAACCGTTTCCGATGGCAATCAAGATGTTCGTATCGTTTTCGTTTGCTCTTTCAATCAAACAATTACTGCCCTCAGGACTGTAATAGTTAGCATTTTCAGGGTCAACCGTTATCTTTTCCAGTTTATTCATGTAAGATAACGTATAACGACCAATAAACGTGATGTCTTTCGAGAAAGAAACTTTTTTGATATAATTGGCCTGACTATTCGCTCCACTTTGCGTTGTACCCATTGCGCCCTTTCCTACGAAGGCAAGGCTATCTGAATAAAGTGTCCATGTGACGTTAGTTGAGTCTGACGCAATACGACCATTCGAGAGAGTTCGGTCACCGCAATTACCCGTCGGCAGTGCTGCTTGCACATAGAATCCCGCACCAAAAATTATGAGCACGAAGAACAATGTGATATGTCGCAAGCGGAGGAGCATTTCGTGTTACCTTTGCTTCTTTGGCCGCAAAGGTACAAAATATATTTCATATATACAAATATATGGCGATTTTTTACAAAAAAAAGAAAAAAATTCGCGTGCGCTTGCGTATATAAAAAAAAAGCAGTACTTTTGCAGCGCAAAATGTGGGCTCGAACGATTGGGTGAATGGGTTAGAGGATGAGAGATTTGGCAAAAAAACGCAATAACAAATATAACAAAATTTTAGTTTAATTTAAAAGTATGAAAAAGATTTTGATTCTTTTGTTGGTTTTGCCAACGATGTTAATGGCTCAACGCAAAGTAGCCGTGTTTGTAACAGGTTCTGAGAGCTTGGATCCTGAGGTAAAGGAGATCTTAGGTAGCGAATTAGTTACCGGTATCGCTCAGAACCGTGACTTCCAAGCCGTAGAGCGCACGGCAGATTTTGTACGCGAGTTAGGCAACAGCCAAGACAACAACGCTATTTGCGCATTAGGTCAGCGCTTAGGTGTAGACTTAGTATGCGTAGCTAACGTAAGTTCTTTCCGTGACTCGTATTACATCAAGGCACGTCTGTTAGACGTTCGTACGTTAGCCATCGCTGCTTCGGCAAGCGAGGGTTCGTCTCTGGCATCTATCGAGGATATCCTGCGTACCTGTGAGCGTCTGGCCGGTCAGTTATTTGACAGCGTAGCTCCGGTAGAGGAGGAGTACTCGAAAGTAGGCCACTGCAACAAACGCAACTGCGACATCATCACTATTGATAACACGGGCGACAACACCGTTGTGACCTTCAAGATCATGGATGCTACGGGTATCCGCTGGTCGATCTACGCATCCACCGTCATCCGCGACCGCGCTACGGGCAACACGTATAAGCTACTGAGCACCAACGGTATTGCTACCGACCACTCGGAGACATATGGTATCGGTGTACATGAGTTCACGGTTACCTTCGAGAAGATGCCGTACACCGTTAAGAACATCGATATTCTTGAGCCGAAGGGCTGGGAGTGGACCGAGATCGAGTTGAATAACTTCGGTAAGGTTGGTTACCACATGTTCTACGACGAGACGAAAGAGAAACTCGGTCGTATGCTGAAAGAGCAAGAGTTGATGAAACGTCAAGAGGCACGTCTGGGTACGATCGTCAATATCGAGCCGTCCTATCGCTCGTATCTCGTAACGATCCACAACGAGCAGTATTCGGACTTCCTGATTCAGTTGGAGGGTGTGAACATCGGTAAGGTTGAGAAACGCTCGACGAAGACCTTCCGTCTGCCGCCCGAGAAATACGGATTGATCAAAGCTATTCAGATCGATTATCTGATTTCTCCGCAGGTATTCAAATTCCAGGTTCCGCCGATGAAGCCGACGCAGGAGATTAGTTTCAACATCTTACGTCCGTAAGAAAAGATTGAAGATTGAAGATTTAAAAATTTGAGAATATGAAGAAGTATGTATTTTTAGTGCTGGTGAGCCTGGTATCGCTGGGCGTGATGGCACAATATAGTCGTCAGGGTAACCCGCAGCCGCAGGGTCCGACTCCGACACATCAACATAACAGTCATAACGGTTCGTACAACGATGGTTACCGCGACGGTTACCGTGATGGCCAACGTGACGCGCTGCGTGACCAGCAGAAGAACGGTCATCACGAGCAGCACAAGCCTGCTCCTGCACCCGCTCCGGTAGTACACGTAGCAAACCCCGAGCAAGTGCAGTTTGCGCTGCAGATGATCGAGAAGCAATCGTATGACGACAAGCGTATGGAGGTTGCCAAACTCTGCGTTACGCTCTGTCCGTTTACAGTACGCGACTTGGCACGTATGGCTGAGAAATTCACGATGGAGGACCGCAAAGTCGATTTCCTGATTTATGCGCATAAGTACTGCGCCGATAAGGAGAACTACTACACGTTGTGCAACGTACTCCGTTACCGCTCCGACTGCGACAAACTGATGGAACGCGTGCAGCCGGGCTATAGAAGATAAATCATCCTATGCAAAATATACGAAACATCGCAATCATTGCGCATGTTGACCACGGCAAGACCACGCTCGTGGACAAGATGCTTTACACCGCTCACCTCTTCCGTGAGAACGAGAACAAAGGTGAACTCATCCTGGACAACAACGATCTGGAGCGTGAGCGTGGCATCACCATTCTGGCGAAGAACGTAGCCATCGATTACAAGGGCACGAAGATCAACATCATCGACACTCCGGGGCACGCAGACTTTGGTGGCGAGGTAGAACGTGTGTTGAATATGGCCGATGGTGTATTACTGCTCGTCGATGCCTTCGAAGGCGCGATGCCTCAGACCCGTTTTGTGCTGCAGAAAGCCCTCGAGATCGGTCTGAAGCCTATCGTAGTGATCAACAAAGTAGATAAACTGAACTGTCGTCCCGATGAGGTGCAAGAAGAGGTATTCGACCTGATGTGCAACCTCAATGCGACGGATGACCAGTTGGATTTCCAGACGTTGTACGGATCGGCTAAGCAAGGCTGGATGAGTACCGATTGGCGCAAGCCGACGACGGACCTGACGGACCTGATGGATGCTATCATCGAGTATATCCCTGCTCCGCAGGAGAACCCCGGTACGCCGCAGATGTTGATCACCAGTCTGGATTATAACAGTTATGTTGGTCGAATCGCGATTGGTCGTCTGCACCGCGGTGAGTTGAAAGACGGTCAGACCGTGACGCTCGCAAAGAAAGACGGCACGATGGTGAAGACGAAGATCAAAGAGCTCCACACGTTCTCGGGTATGGGTCATGTGAAGACCGATGTCGTCAAGAACGGCGATATATGTGCACTCATCGGTATCGAGGGCTTCGAGATCGGTGACACTATATGCGATGCAGAGAATCCCGAACCGCTCAAGCCGATTGCTATCGACGAGCCGACGATGAGTATGACCTTCTGCATCAACGACAGTCCTTTCTTCGGTCAGGACGGTAAGTTCGTGACCAGTCGCCATATCCAGGACCGCTTGAACAAAGAGCTGGAGAAAAACCTGGCGCTGCGCGTGGAGAAAGGAGCCGAAGAGAGCAGTTGGCGCGTCTATGGACGTGGTGTGCTGCACTTGAGCGTGCTCATCGAGACGATGCGTCGCGAGGGCTATGAACTACAGGTCGGCCAGCCGCAAGTCATCATCAAAGAGATCGACGGCGTCAAATGCGAACCGGTAGAGTCGTTGACGGTGAACACACCGGAAGAGTGCAGCGGTAAGATTATCGAGTTCGTGAGCACCCACAAGGGCGAGATGACGAAGATGGAGATGGTCAATGACCGCGTGCATCTGGAGTTTACCATCCCGAGTCGTGGTATCTTAGGAATGCGTACCTACGTGATGAACGTGAGTGCCGGTGAGGCTATCATGGCGCACCGATTCCTGGAGTACCAGCCGTGGAAAGGCGAGATCGTAAAACGCAACAACGGTAGTTTGATTGCGATGGAAGCCGGGACGGCTTATGCGTATGCGCTGGATAAACTGCAAGACCGCGGACGTTTCTTCATCGACCCGCAAGAAGAGGTGTATGCCGGTCAGGTAGTAGGCGAGAACGCCAAGGAAGGCGACATCGTCATCAACGTGACCAAGAGCAAGAAACTGACGAACATGCGTACCAAATCGTCGGACGAGAAGGCTTGTCTGCCACCGCCGATTCGTATGAGTCTGGAGGAAGCGCTGGAGTATATCAAAGAGGATGAGTACGTAGAGGTAACGCCGCATGCGATGCGTATACGTAAAATCATACTCGATGAGTTGGAGCGCAAGCGCGCGGGGCGCTCGTAAGCCGGGAGTTATTTAACAGCCGTAGCCATTCGGATAGCGTATAATACCCTTCGGAGTAACTCGCCCCTTGCTCGACGTGTTTTGCCGCCCCCTTCGACAAAACACGCCTCCGAGAGGGTATCATACTAATCTTCCCTAACGGGAGGCTGTTAAACAACCGGAGTTCTTACTTCACTAAGAAAAAATATTAAAACAACAATATTATGAAAATTGAACAAAGTGAATTGAAAGACCTGAAGGCCGTAATCACGCTGACGCTGGAGCCGGCAGACTATCAGGCAGAAGTTGACAAGCAACTGAAAGAAGTGCGTCATAAGGCGCAGATGCCGGGTTTCCGTCCGGGAATGGTTCCTGCCGGTTTGGTAAAGAAGATGTACGGCAAAGGTATCCTGGCTGACGTGCTGAACAAACTCGTAGGCGAGAATCTGCAGAAGCACATCGAGGAGAAGAAACTCGCTATCCTTGGTGATCCGCTGCCTAACGAGGAGCAGAAACCGATTGATCTCGAGAACGAGAACACCTTTACCTTCGCATTCGACGTAGCTGTAGCTCCTGAGTTCGACGCTAAGTTAAACGGTAAGAACAAGTTGCCTGAATACACGATCGAGGCTACCAAAGAGATGATCGACAAGCAGGTAGAGGCATATGCGAGCCGTTTCGGCGAGTATATCCCGGAGGATAAGGAGAAAGGTACGAAGGCAGAGGTTAAACCGTGCAAGGTTGACGCTGAGTTGTTCGCTAAGGTATATGGCGCTGACGCTCCGAAGGACCTGAAAGGCTTCCGCGCAAAAGTGAAAGAAGATATCGAGCGCAGCCTCGCTGAGGAGAGCAAGTATCGTTTCGGCATCGACGCGAAAGAGGCTATCCTCAAGAAGATGGAGAAAGTTGCTTTTCCTGTTGACTTCCTCAAACGTTGGGTTCTCGCTACCAACGAGAAGATGACCCAAGAGGAGCTCGATAAGGACTTTGACAAGATGCTCGAGGAACTCAAATGGCATCTCGCGAAGGACCAGCTCATGAAGGAATACAACATCGACGTACAGAAAGAGGAAGTGGAAGACTTCGCAAAACGCATCGCGAAGATGCAGTTCATGCAGTACGGTCTGATGAACGTAGAAGACGAGCACTTGGCTAACTACGCTACCGAGATGCTGAAGAACGAGAACCAGTTGCGCGGCATCGTTGAGCGCGTGGTTGAGGATAAGATCTTCGCAGCCCTGAAGGGTGTAGCTAAGGTTGAGCCGAAGAAGATCTCGCAAGAAGATTTCGACAAACTGTTCAAGTAGGCCTTTGGCCTGACCGCTACGCTGTAGGACCGTTACACTGTAAGACCGGCCTACGGCCTGTAAGAACAAAGACAAAAATGGTTCATATTCATTTTATTGCTATCGGCGGGGCGGCGATGCATAACTTGGCATTAGCCGTAGCCAGCAAGCAAGGATACGTGGTGACCGGGTCGGATGATGAGATCTTCGACCCGGCTCTCACACATCTACGTGAGGCAGGTCTGCTGCCCGAGGAAATGGGTTGGCATCCCGAGCGTATCACGAAGGATATCGACGCGATCATCCTCGGTATGCATGCCCGTGAGGACAACCCTGAGTTGGTGAAAGCGCGTGAGTTGGGACTGAAGATCTATTCGTTCCCCGAGTACCTCTACGAGCAGACGAAAGATAAGATTCGCATCGTAGTAGGTGGCAGTCACGGCAAGACGACGACCACATCGATGATTCTCTATGTGCTGCAGCGCCTGGGCATCGAAGCCGATTATATGGTAGGTGCGCAGATTGAAGGGTTTGAACGGATGGTGCGTCTGAGCGACACGGCGAAGTATGCTGTGTTTGAGGGCGATGAGTATCTGACGAGTCCGTTGGATCTGCGCAGTAAGTTCCTTTGGTATCACCCGCATGTAGCTATCCTGACCGGCATCGCGTGGGATCATATCAACGTATTCCCGACTTTCCCGCAGTACGTGGATACGTTTAGAAAGTTTATAAAAAGTGTAGAGCCCAAAGGGGCGTTTATATGGTTTAAGGGCGATGAGAACCTGAAGCAGATTGCGGAGGAGATGAGGTCATTACGCCATGACGACATGACGATTATTCCCTACGATGCGTATGAGGGACCGGTAGAGATGCAGGTGTTTGGTAAACATAACATGCAGAATCTGCAGGCAGCGATGCTAGCGTGCCACTGCATCGGCGTGGCGCCTGATGATTTCTATCGCGAGATCAGTACGTTCACGGGGGCCTCTAACCGTCTGGAGAAGATCTGCGAGATAGAAGACTCTGTAGCCTATAAGGACTTCGCGCACAGCCCGAGCAAACTCAAGGCAACCGTCAATGCCGTTCGCGAACGCTATCCGGAAAAGAAACTGGTTGCCGCAATGGAGTTGCATACCTTCAGCAGTCTGATGGCGGATTTCCTGCCGCAATACAAGGGTTGCATGGCCGAAGCAGACGTAGCGTACGTGTATTTCAACCCGAAGGTGATTGAGCATAAACGGCTCACTCCGATTACTGCCGAAGAGGTGCGCGAGGCTTTTGGCACGAAAAATGTAGAGGTGTTTACGAGCAGCGAGGAATTGCAGAAGGCGCTGCGCAGTCAAAACTACGACAATACTGCATTATTGATGATGTCGAGCGGTACGTTTGACGGCATAGATGTTAAGGAATTTGCAAAAGAATTATTACATGGATAAGCAACAAAAACGTGATTATTTATATATGCGGATGGCACGTACGTGGGCTGAGAACAGTTACTGCGTGCGTCGCAAAGTAGGTGCGCTGCTGGTGAAAAACCAGATGATCATCTCGGACGGATATAACGGCACTCCTTCGGGATTTGAGAATATCTGCGAGGATGAGAACAACGTGAGCAAGCCCTACGTACTGCATGCCGAGGCGAATGCGCTGACAAAAGTGGCCCGCTCGAACAACAGTTCGGATGGCGCGACGCTGTACGTGACAGCTTCGCCGTGTCTGGAGTGCTCGAAATTGATTATTCAATCGGGCATCAAGCGCGTGTGCTACGGCGAAGAGTATCGCATCATGGATGGCGTGGAACTGCTCAAACGCGCCGGAATAGAGGTTGTTAAAATAGAAGAATAGGCCTAACCCCAACCCTTCCCTGAAAGGAAGGGAGATGACATAACAATGAAAAAGTATATTATCCCTACATTATCCGTTCTCGGTGTGGCGATGGGTATTCTCATCGGCATCACACTGAGTCAGAAAGCATCCGCCCAACGTATCGTGTATCAGGACGGCAGACTGCAGTTGGAGCTCTCCAAAGTAGATCGTCTGTTGCAGTTGATGGAAAATGCGTATGTGGACAGTCTCAATATCGATAGCATCACCGATGAGGCGATGACGGAGATCGTGAAGAAACTGGATCCGCACAGCGCGTATATCCCTGCGGAGGACCTGGAGATGGTGAACTCGGAGTTAGCGGGTTCGTTCTCCGGTATCGGTGTGCAGTTCTCCATCCAGCAAGACACGGTGCGTATCATCGCCGTGATTGCAGGTGGTCCGAGTGAGGGCGTAGGAGTGCTGGCGGGCGACAAACTCGTGAGCGTAGACGACAGTACATTCGTAGGTAAGAAAATCAATAACGAGAAGGTGATGAAGACCTTGCGCGGCGAGAAAGGCACAAAAGTGAAACTCGGCGTCCTGCGCGCAGGCGTCACCGAACCGCTCTATTTCACTATCACGCGTGGGGATATTCCCGTGAACAGCGTGGATGCGAAGTTTATTATTGAGAGCAAAGGCAAGAAGATCGGTTTCGTACGCGTGAATAAGTTCGGCGAGACGACCTATAAGGAGTTCATCACCGCTATGGCTGAACTGACGGCCAAGGGTGCGACGAGTTTTATCGTGGACCTGCGTGAGAACAGCGGCGGATACATGGACCAGGCGATTAAAATGGCGAATGAGTTCCTGAAAGGAGGAGCGTTGATTGTCTATTCGCAAGGTCGCGCTTATCCGCGTTATGAGGCGAAAGCCAATGGTAGCGGACGGTTTAAGAACGTGCCGTTAGTGGTGCTGATCGATAATTTCTCCGCTTCGGCGAGTGAGATCTTCGCAGGCGCGATGCAGGATAATGACCGCGCGACTATTGTCGGTCGTCGTTCGTTCGGTAAGGGTTTGGTGCAGCAACAGATGCCTTTTGCGGACGGCAGTGCAGTGCGACTGACCGTAGCGCGTTACTATACGCCTTCGGGTCGTTGCATCCAGAAGCCGTATACGTTAGGCGACCAAGATGATTACGACAAGGAACTGATGGAGCGCTTCGAGCACGGAGAGTTCTATTCGGCCGACTCGATTCATTTCGCAGACACCACGACGTACCGCACGAAGAAAGGACGTATTGTTCACGGAGGCGGCGGTATCATGCCGGACGTGTTCGTAGGTCGCGACACGACGCTGAACACGCCGTGGTACAACATTTGCGTGAACTTAGCGTACACGTATCAGTTTGCGTACAAATACACCGATGAGCACCGCAAGCAACTCAACCAATACAAGGATTGGCAGAGTCTGGAGAACTATCTGAAGAAACAGAATATTCTGGGAGAGTTTGTGAAATTCGCGGAATCCAAAGGTGTAGAGCCGAAGGAGGCAGAGATACAAAAATCGCGCCCATTGATGACGCGACTGTTGCATGCCTATATTGTTCGAAATATATTAGGCGATGACGGTTTCTTCCCGCTCTTCGAAAGAGATGATGAAATCACCAAGAAAGCAATAGAGGTCCTCAGCAATTGAGAACCTCTATTTTTTTATCAGCGGATTTGAAGACCGATGACGTTGTACTTCGTTCCATCGGGAAGGGTAAGGATGAGTTGCCCGTTCTCGAGGGTCTTGCGTGCCCGCTGGTCGGTCTGCAAGTCTTCGATACCTTCGGTGGTTCCCTTACAGGTGGCCTTAATCTTTAGGTTCTTGATTTCCCAGGTAGGAGAATTACTTGCATCACTTGCCACTTTGTATTTGAAAGCAAAAACGGTGTTCGCTCCTACTACATTCTCCGGAACATTTACCGTCGTACTAACAAACGACCAATTCGTACCAGTAGGATAAGTCGGAATTGTCAGTTGCGTCCATTCGGAAGAAGCCACAGAACCTTGGAAATTGGAGGTGACCCATAATGTCTGCTCATTCGTCAAATTACTTGTGTTACCGTAGCCGATAGTATGCTGGAAGGACAAGGATATATCCTTGCTCATAGCAAGATTATATTCCGGAGTAAACAACCAGTCTTCTCCACCTTTATCCTGACATTTAGCACCATAAGAAGCATTGTACTGCCAATACCACGTTCCGCTTACGCTCTCCGAGGTCATCGGAGAGAAGGAAGTGCCTCCTGTAGGAACCAAAGTCACATCAATATCTTCGCACTCTGTCGGTTTTGCCGGCGCTGTAAGATTGAGAGCAACTACATATGCATCGTGGTCGCTATAACTATAAGCGGCATTCACATCGCCATATTCACCACAAGGCGCGCAGATATGGAAGACGCCGGCACCTGTGATTTGTTCAGCCATTGATGCGTTAGCAAGGGCATGGTCAATGAGGCTACCCACATTATCATAACAATGCGAATATGCCGAAGCGTCATATTTGAGCAGTTGCTCCGCATAGCCAAGACCTATTAAGGTATCCACCGGATCTTCTCCTACAGGGCAGTTCAAATCTCCTACAATCAAGATATCAGGATCAGAAGCATACGACGCCAGTCCTTGCAATAGTTGACGGGAGTTAATCTTGCGTTTCTCATTACCTGCATCTTCCGTATTATCTTTCGCCTTAAAGTGGTTCATCGAGAGTGTGAAACGTGCTCCTGTCTCCAGTTCCTCAAATACCTGAATACGCAGCGTATTCTTGAAATAGTTAGCGCTAGTAGCTGCATGGTTAGTACCATATGGCTTCACTTTGTCAGAGCGATAGATAAAACCGGACTTTATATTATTGTCATATGTTGCATCCCACTCTTCTACAGCATCATCATCCGTTACTACTACGAATGGTGTTCCTTCTACCCGTCCGTTCAGAGAGTCCGCTATCAACGCGAGTGCTTCGGGTTGCGCTTCTACTTCGCAGAACGCTAAGATATCAGGATTAATTATCATTGCTGCATTGACGAGTTTATGTGTTTTCTCCGCAACAGAGTTTGCATACTTACCACGGCCGGCATTGTAATTAACATAATAATTTTTGAGGTTCTGTGCAAAGATTTTAAGACGTCCGTCACCTACTTCTGGCACAGGAACAGGAGAGGCGATACCACCTCCGGCACAAGTGGAAACGATATTAACGTTCTTTAACTGCCATGTTCCTGTAGGGGAACCATTGTTATACGTAAATGCAAATACAGTGTTACTGCCTACATAGTCCAATGGTACATTGATACTTGGCACTACGTACGTCCAGTTGGAATTAGTACCGTAAGTCGGAATATCCAACTGTTGCCAGGTAGATGCTGCATAACTACCTTTATAATCCTTTGTTACCCAGAGAGTGTAGTCCGTTTGCACGTTTTCACCATCACCAAACTTATGGGAATGCTGGAATGAAATCGTTACCGACTCTGCACCTGTAAAGTCCAATGCAGGAGTAAAGAGATGCGCCTTATAGCCTGTATCTTTGCCTTTATTATAGGCAGTGCCGTAACCACAACTATACGTGGAGTGCCATGACCAACACTGGCTATCGTCTGTAGTACAGTCGCCAAAACCGGTAGTTAGATAGGTTTCATTTACCGGTGTACAAGTAGCATAAGCCAAACTTGCCACCATGCAGCCTAAGGCTGCAATAATTAGTTTAATGTGCTTCATAACTCTTATATTTTAAGGGTTTACAATGCTTTGAGGGCAGCGAGGACGAAATGGTAGAACTTCTGCACGGTAGCGATGTTCACGCGCTCGTCAGGGCTGTGCGGGTGCTCAATCGTCGGACCGAAGGAGATCATCTCCATACCATCGTATTTAGCACCGATGATACCGCACTCGAGGCCGGCATGGATGGTAACGATACGCGGGGAGTTACCAAACTCACGTTCGTAGGTCTCCTTCATCACCTTAAGCAGATTGCTCTTGAAATTCGGTTGCCAACCCGGGTACGCGCCGCTGAACTTCACGTCTGCACCTGCTAAAGCGAATGCAGAGTGGATGACAGAAGCCAGTTCTTCCTTACGGCTCTCTACATTTGAACGCGTGAGGCACGTAACGGTTACTTTACCCTCTTCGGTCTTGATCATCGCGAGGTTGTTGGAGGTCTCTACGATGTCCGGCATCTCGGGAATGAAGCGGTATACGCCGTGCGGGCAGAGGGTGACCGCGTGGATGAGAAAGTCCTGTACATCCTCCGGCATCTCGGTCTTCGGGCACTCAACTTCCGTGGCCTTGAAGGTAAGGTCGGGTTCAACGCCGTCGAACTCACGCAGCCAGAGGTCTTCGTAACGATCTACGAGATCCTGCAGGTCCTGATAGCTCTCCTCGGGGATGGTGATGACAGCTGCCGCCTCACGCGGGATGGCATTGCGGAGTGAGCCACCTTCTACACACGCCAGACGTGCCTCGAAGTTTGCTACTGCATCCTTGAGGAAACGGAAGAGCAGTTTGATGGCATTCGCACGCTGGAGATGGATGTCGCAGCCGGAGTGACCACCTTTGCAACCCTTGACTTCCACGCGCAGGGCGATGTCGCCTTCTTCGGTCTCCACGGGAGCGAAGGCGAAGGTAGCGTCGGTATCAATACCGCCGGCACAACCTACGTATAGCTCACCTTCGGTCTCGGAGTCGAGGTTGAGCAGGTATTTGCCTTTGAGCCAACCCGACTTGAGGTCGTTAGCACCGTACATGCCGGTCTCCTCATCGATGGTGAAGAAAGCCTCGAGCGGCGGATGAACGACAGACTTGTCTGCAAGGATAGCCATGGCTGTCGCCACACCAATGCCGTTGTCTGCGCCAAGAGTGGTACCATCGGCAGTAACCCATTCGCCGTTATCCTCTACGTAAGCCTGTATCGGATCTTTCTCAAAGTCAAAGACTTTATCGGAGTTCTTCTGCGGCACCATGTCCATGTGGCCTTGAAGGATGACACCCGGATGGTTCTCCATGCCCGGACTGGCGGGTTTGCGGATGAGGACATTACCAATCTCGTCCTGGAGGGTCTCCAGACCAAGCGATTTGCCGTAGTTGACTAAGAAGTCCGCGATCTCTTTGCGTTTTCCGCTGGGACGCGGGATTTGGGTTAAGGAGTAGAATGACTCCCATAAACCTTTGGGTTGTAAGTTTTTCATATTATAAGTAGTTTGTCGTTAGTCGATGGTCATTTCTCCGCAGAGGTCTTTCTGCAGCAGTTCATGTGCGCGTTCGGGCATCTCGCCGAGGATAAGCATCATCTTCGTGAGCAGCGCTTCGGTAGTGATATCATAGCCTGAAAGGACGCCGGCTTTCATGAGGTTGAGCGAGACGGCATAGAGGCCCATCTCAACGGAACCTGTATTACACTGAGTCTTATTGACGATGATGATGCCGCGGTCAACGGCCGCTTTGAGTTCACGATAAAGCCATTTATCCGAAGGTGCATTACCGGCCCCAAAAGTCTCGAGCACGACACCTTTCAAACCGCGCGTACGTAATAGCGCACGTACTACGGAGGGTTGGATACCGGGGAAGAGCTTGAGTACGGCCACGTTGGTATCAAAGGATGTATGGAGCGTGAGGGGCAAGTTCGGATCGGAGTAATGGACAAGATGAGGCTGGTAGGTGATGTGCACACCCGCCTTTGCCAGCGCAGGATAGTTATAACTATTGAACGCCGAGAAATGCTCGGCATTGCGCTTGGTAGTGCGGTTGGCCCGGAAGAGACGGTCCTCGAAGTATATCGTCACTTCCGGTACGATAGGATTACCGTCCTCATCTTTGGCTGCCGCAATCTCGATGGCCGTCAGCAGGTTCTCCTTCGCATCGGAGCGAAGGACTCCTACGGGCAGTTGCGAACCTGTGAAGACCACGGGTTTGCCGAGGTTCTCCAGCATAAAGGAGAGCGCCGAAGCGGAATACGACATTGTATCCGTACCATGCAGGATGACGAAGCCGTCGTATTCGTCATAATGGTCATAGACCATTTGCGCCATCTGCGTCCAACTGACAGGACCGATATCGGAAGAGTCTATCAAAGGATCAAAGGCCTGGATATCCACCTTTATCTCGCTTTCAAAGAGCTCAGGAATAAACGCTCGGAAAGTCTTCATATCCGCCGGAACGAGAGCTCCGGACACAGCGTCACGAACCATAGTGATGGTTCCGCCAGTAGATATCAAAAGAATTTTACTCATGGTACTCACTTACTTTTCATGCAATTTTGCGAGGCAAAATTACTATAAAATTCTCAAATATGCAAATTTAGTTAGCATTTTTTATTTTTTTTAAGAATTCTTTACGTTTTTATTGCTCATATCAAAAAAAAGGTGTACCTTTGCCGCAGATTTATTAAAAAGGTATTAGTTTTATTACGTTATGGACACACGAATACTCGTCATAGACGGCGACATCAGTCTTTCCACTGTGCTGAGCGACTACCTGAACAGTCGCGGTTATCAAACGCACAGCGCTACTACCGGCAAGGAAGCTTTGGATTTTCTTGCTAACGTCTACTGCGACTTGGCATTGGTGGAACTGCAGAATGTAGGCATGAACGGCTTTGATTTAATCAAAGAGTTACGTCATCGTAATGCTGACTTACCGATCATCGTGCTGACTACACGCACTGACCGCGAGAGCCAGATGAGGGCCTTCCAGTTAGGTTGCGACGACTATCAGTTCAAGCCCTTCTCGATGGATATTCTGATCTATCGCATCGAAGCTATTCTGCGACGTATTCGCAAGCGTGAAGAGAGCAAACAGCGGGTATTTAACCTCAATGGTCATCAGTTTGACGCCACTCGTCAGACCTTCGATGGCGAGCACCTTTCCGGTCGCGAGAGTGACCTGCTGTTGATGTTTTGTCGCAACGAAGATGAGGTGGTAGACAGGCATCGCATATTAGTAGCGTTATGGAAGGAGGATAACGCCTTCACTTCCCGCTCTATGGGTGTGTATATCAACCACTTACGTCGATTTATTGAACCCGCAGGTTATAGCCTTGTGGCAGTTCGCGGAAAAGGATATAAACTTGTATTTAACGGATAATTATGAAACTGATTGCCCCGAGTGTACTGTCCGCCGATTTCGGTCATCTGGCAGACGATTTGGAAATGATTAACCGCAGCGAAGCGGACTGGTTGCATGTGGATGTGATGGACGGTACATTTGTGCCGAATATCTCGTTCGGTTTTCCGCTCATGGAGCCGATGCGCAAGTATTGCACGAAGCCGCTGGATGTACATCTGATGATCGTGCATCCCGAGAAATACGTAGAGCGTTTCTGCGATGCGGGTGCATGGTCGGTAGGTTTTCACTTGGAAGCCGTGGATGATCCGATGCCTATCTTGGACTTGATCAAGGCGAAGGGTGTGCGGACGTGCTTGACGATTAACCCCGATATAGACGTAGAACGTCTCGTGCCATATTTAGACAAGGTAGATATGGTGCTGCTGATGTCTGTTTTTGCAGGCTTCGGAGGGCAGAAGTTCATCCCCGAGACGATGGATAAGATCCGTTTTATCAAGGCGGAGATCGACAAACGTGGGCTGAAGACCTTGATTGAGATTGACGGAGGTGTGAATGCGCAGAATGCACACGAGTTGTTTGCAGCGGGCGCAGACGTGCTAGTAGCCGGAAGTGCCGTGTTCGGCGCCAAGGATCCGGAAGAGGTGATACGTCAGATGAAGGCATAAGACCTCGAGTTTACTCCGAGTTGACTCTGATTTGACTCTGATATTCCCTCGATTCGATTCTCTCTCGATTGTGTCTCGTTAGTCTGATTTGGATGATATATGTTCCGTTCCTTACGCGCTTATCCGATGATAGTATTGCTGTTGCCGCTGGTAGCAGCAATATTGTTTTGGGACTATTTCTTTCCTACTGAAGAACGACCGGAAGACGAGCAGAAATACGGATTTGTAATACAAAGTGCACCGAAGTCCACCGCCAAATGCGAGCGCTTTGAGACGCGGACGTTGGAGGGATATAAAGTGTATCTATACCTCCTGCGCGACAGTACCCAATCGCTGCCCGTATACGGCGACACGGTGGTGGCAAGAACCAGCATTGAATGGAGCAGACAGGTCGGTCGTGCGTTCGCGGCAAGGTATTTGATTTTGCCCGCTAAAACGCATAAAGAGCCGCTGCAGGTGCGTTTATACAAACGTCTATCGGATGCCGGGTTAAGTGGCGACGAATTAGCTACCGTAGGTGCGTTGACTTTGGGTTATAAAGAAGACCTTGATCCGGAACTAAAGCATCATTTTCAGGCAGCGGGTGCGGCACACGTGTTAGCCGTCAGCGGTTTGCACACAGGTATCCTCTACGGTCTGTTGCTGTGGTTGTTGACCTTAGGAGGGCGCTTCAAACCGCGATACGAGAATGTCATAGGACGATGCCTTATCAGCATGGTGATTATCGCCGTCATGTGGGGCTACGCATGGCTGACCGGAATGACTCCTTCGGTAGTACGCGCCGTGACGATGGTCACGATTTTCGAGGTAGGTAGGATGATGTATAGAGAAGCCATCAGTCTGAATTCCGTTGCCGCTGCCGCGGTGCTGATTTTGCTGATACGCCCAACGGACTTATGGAGTGTCAGTTTCCAACTGAGCTTTGCCGCTACGGCAGCGATTATAATACTTGTTTCGTCACTACGTCATGACGGTACGACGTTATTACGAAAGTCCAGAATCTTACGCTATTTTGCAGGAATTATCGTTGTTTCTTTCGCTGCGCAATTGGGCACCTTGCCGATTACGATGTACTATTTCGGACAGATAAGTTGTTATTTTCTGCTGACGAACCTGATCGTGTTGCCTATTGCCGCCGTGTTAGTTCCCAGTGGACTGATTACGATTGCGTTAGGCGGCAGCACCTTGGGGGTGGTTAGCGGCAAAATCACCTATGCGCTCTCTTGGGCGATGAACCACTCCGTAGGATGGATTGAGAGTTTGCCTGCCAGTACGGTCTCGGTACACATCAGCGGATGGATGGTAGGGATATATTATTTTGCATTCCTTCTTTTCTGTTATTTTTTCAGCAAAAAAGATTAAATTTGTGCAAAAAATGCAAATTATTTTGCATGAGTGCATTTTTTTTAGTACCTTTGCGCCCCGAATGGTTTCGCGTATACGCACATATATAATCACGTTGATACTAGTGGTATTTGCCCAAGTGGTGAATGCCGCTACGGAATTGGTGAGCGCCGACCCGAATTGGATTGGTGGTGCGAAAGCGATGCGCACGACGGAAGGGAACGATTTCTGGTTGACTTTCCCGAATAACAACATGGTGAACCCGGAGGATCCGGCAAACAAGAACAACCCTGACTTCAAATTTGATATGAAGGTAGCGGTGTCTGCGCGGGAGACGATGGATGTGATTGTAGCGGTGGGTAACGTACCCATTACCATGTTTACCGTACAAGGCGGAACCACCAAGACCTACACCATTGACCATAATGTATGGGCGAAAGATATCTATCTTTTTGAGAGCCAAGAGCAGAAATATACCGGTGTACATGTCTATGCTGCTCCGGGTTCGAAAGACAAAGCCTTCTCGTGTTTTCTCTACAGCCGCGTAGGTGGTACGGGCCTCTCGTCTCGTGACGCTTCAATGGTCATCCCTACGGCTTTCTTAGGCAAGGAATATATCATCCAGACTTATCCTGAAGACTTGCGTTCTACCGAGTTCGCTATTGTCGCTACGGAAGATAACACGACGGTACAGATTGTACCGAGTTTCGATACCTACGGAGGAAAGACTGCGGCCGGCGGAACGATCAACCTGACGCTGGCGAAAGGTGAGGCGTATCTGGTGGCTTCCAAGGAGCACGAGGGTGAAGATTTCACGGTAGATTTGAGCGGTAGTACAATCTGTGCGAACAAACCGATAGCCGTATTCAACGGCAACCAACAGACAGGTATTCCTAACCGCGAGGCCTATTCGCAGGACTTCATGGTTGAGCAGGCTCTTCCTATTGAGCAATGGGGGACAGAGTTCTATCTAACGAACTTGGCGAACACCAAATCGAATTACGCTATTATCACTGCGGCATACGATGACACAGAGGTGACGATTTTGACGTATAACAAAGAGACAGGAGAATTCACGACTATCAAGACGAACCCGCTGCTGAAACGCGGCGAGACATTCGTTCCTCTGGGCATTGATGATGAAATGATCACTGAGCGCTATATCACGAGTGATAAGCCCATTACCTGCTATAGTTATCTCACCAGTGCGGCAGTGAACAATATCTGTACTGTCGATCCTATCACCTTAAACAAAGACTGCTACACGTATGGCGATCCGGCGAATGCGATGATGCCATCCTGGAACCATCGTGTACAATCAATGACTCTCTTTACGGAGCCGTTAGACCCACAGGGAGGAACCAAAACGCCGCAGCATTTCTTCGCGTACGTAGTGACTAAGACCGCAGATGTAGGTTCGCTCTCGTTGGACGGTATACCTGTAGACGGCAGCCTCTTCCAGCGTTTTCATACGAATAACGACATGTCGTACGCCCATCTCCCGTTGGCGAATGCGTCTTCGTATCATCAGTTGGAGAGTACGGGTGAGGGGTTTGTGGGAATGGTGTACGCCTTGACCGATGCGCAAGGTTATTTCTATACGTTGGGTTTCACACCTCCTCATCCCGGCGACTCACTGTACGTCAATCATGACGGACCTATCATGTCTCGCGCTTCGTATGACATGGATAGTCTGGACGGCCACGGATGGTATCAGCGCCAAGAGAAAGAATGGGTCAAAGCACGTCTGGATACAGCAATTGTGTGCGACAGTTCGACAGTAGCGTGGACCGTTGAGACGCCAACCGAAAGACCGACTACGAAGATCGAATGGATGGTATACGACGTGACGGATGGAAAGAAAGCAGGTGTCGATGCGCCCATAGAGAGCACGAAGACGGAAGACCCTGCTGCAGGGGACAAGCATAGCTATCAGTACCAGTTCATCTTGCCGGAAGAAGAGATGGAGGGCCGCAAACAATTCTACGAATATGAGATTCAGGCTATTCTCTACCGCGATAGGATTCTCTGTACGGATGAGCCCGACACCGATACGCTGAAGACGACAGTTCGCGTGACGCGTGTGTTTAACGACACGCTCTACCGCATCGTCTGCTTAGGAGATACCATGCGTTTCTTCTGGGATAAGATGTATGACCAACGCGACCTGTCGCTGAGCGGAGACCATGCCGAATCGACGAAGTTCATCGCCGTCAAAGAGGGTGAAGGCGACGGATATGTCGAGCCGTGGCGCTATAAGATCGAGTCCGGCAAACACTATGAGTTCAGTCGTCATTACCTCTCGCAGGCCGGGTGCGACTCGACGATGACCGTAGAGGTATTCGTATGCGATACGTTCCGCTTTGTAGAGAATATCCATTTGTGTTCAAATCAAGACACACTCACCCACGAGCAGACTTTCCGTGGCGTGGATTATCAAGGTCCGCGCAACGGAGAGATCATTGAGAAAGACACGGTTATTCTCGTGAAATTCAAGACAAAACAGTGCGCTTGTCAACAAGAGGAAGGGTTCCCGGTATTCAAGGGTTGCGACTCCATCTATGAGTTGCATCTGTTCATCCATCCGAGTTATACCGTGCGCGATACCGACACGCTCTGTCTGGACGTAGATGGTAAAGCAACGTACACATGGCCTATTCAGTATGACACGCAGACCATGACCATCACCGAGAGCACTCCCGGCATGGTTTGGAACGAGTCACTGCAGGCGTATTTCGGCACCTTCCGCGACACGATGCAGACGAAGACGTGCGCCGAGTGCAAAGATGGCGGTTGCGACTCCATCCATGAGTTACATCTAATATTACCGAAATCGTACTATTTCAACGACACAGCCGAATGGTGTAAGTTGCATTACGATCCTGTGCTGCGCGATACCGTTCATCAGTACTATCAATGGATCGGAAAAGATCAGTCGGGCAACGATTCTCTGCGCAACGAACTAACCGTCACGGGCGATTACTACGATGCATTTAAGACGCGCTACGGCTGCGACTCTATCTATCATATCCGTTTGGATTATAAGGCCAGCCAAGAGTTATATGAATTCGTCGATACCACGCTCTGTTTCGATAGCACAGCCGTCTATGAATGGCAGGACCATCAGGGCAAGGTGCTCAAGACCTTCCCGCTCAATCAAGTAGACACTACGTATGATTACGACGACTCGCGATGCGACACCGTCTATGCGATAAAACTCACCGTTATCCCGAAATATTTCATTGTGGACACGGTGATGATCTCACAGGACTCCACGTATCACTGGTACGTGAATAACCTGACGTACGGAGGAACGAAAGCCACTGAGCATTACGACATACTCGTAAATCAGGACACGCTCTTTGTAAGGGTAGATGATACTACGGAACCCGTTAACGGGATTATTTGTGACTCCATCCACCTGCTTTTCCTGCGTATCGGAAATGTATACCGCGATACCGTTCAGCATTTCGCCTGTGGGGAAGATGAGGAGTATATATGGATGGAGGACCGTCCTGCGTATTACCCGGACGGAGTAACGGAACCTTTCTTGCGTAGGGAGATTACCGACCTGCCTCGTCCCGGAACGGATAGCATCTATGAGAAACGATTTGAGACCGTATTAGGTTTTGACTCCATCTATTACCTCCATCTCTACCGCGCTCCTTCGTATCATAAGTACGATACGGTATATGAATGTCAGCGCAGAGCGGGAGACCAAGACCGATATACCTGGGATAAGCATTCCGGACTTCGTCCCATATACTACTCGGACGGTATAGAGGTTCCGTTTATCTCGCTGCGTGATGCGGGTGAGTTTGATTATATCGACAGCATACGAACCGACTCGTTCCAATGCGATAGTATATGGCATTTACACCTGCATATCTATAAGTTATACGATCAGGATACGACCATTCACACCTGTCAGTCGGATGACCCGTTTGTATGGATTGGCGCTGCAGCTCCGGATTCTATTCTTGACATAGACGGCAAGCGGATAGCGGCTATCCCGACGAACCATGTAGGTGACTACAAATATACGTTGCGTTTCCATACAATTCACGACTGCGACTCGGCTTGGCATCTGAGTCTGCATATCGATACGGTCTATGCTACGCCGGTAGAGATCACCGAACGGCCGATGTGCGACAACGACACCTTGCATTTCTACGACCAAGTCATCTACGGCGTCAACTGGCCTGACAAACCCGATGGTGTGGCAGGTGTATCTGTTCCGGACGGCAAGCGGTTCTTCACCTTCGACTCCCTCTACACCGACCATACGATACACGGTTGCGATAGTGCCGTGACACATCGTATCACGCTATACAAGACCTATCATATCGATACGATTGCACAACGCTGTCAGGGCGAGGCGTTCGAATGGCACGGTATGACGATTCCGACGAACGTGAAGAGCGACAGCGTATACGTATATGAAGACCCGCACCAGACGGAGTTTGGATGCGACTCGGTACATATCCTGCATATACGTATCGACTCCGTCTATCATATTCGTGACTCGTTCGTGCTCTGCGACTACGACTCGATCACATGGCAGGGCAAGCATTATGCCGGTCCAAAGGTAGAGCACCCTAAAACAGGTTACAGAGTGCTCAAAGCGGATACTACTTATCAGGATACCGTCATCTGGCCGTCTGTTCATGCTTGCGATTCTATCTACTATCTCACGCTCCGCGTGGCGAAGAGTTATGACACTACGCTTACGATGACTGTCTGCGATTACGAAGACATCCATATCTTTGAGTTCAGCGACACACACGGCAATTACTTCCGCGACTCGATCCCGTATGCGCCGCATCCTGAGTTACCGGAACGAGACACAGCTACCACCTATTATCCGACGCAACTGAAGAAGGTAGAACATACGCTGAAGACCGTAGATGGATGCGACAGTATAGTTCATTTCCATCTCTATATCAAGCCTTCGTATCAGTTTGTGAATAAGGGTAAAGGTTGCTACGGGGATCCTGTAGAGTGGCGCGGACAGTACATCTCCATCACCGGCACGTATTACGATCGCCTGACGACGACGGAAGGTTGCGACTCCATTTTCGTCATGGAGTTCTATATCACGCCATTCATCACTATCCCGCTGAAAGATACGATTTGCGACAACGAGACCTTCTGGCATCGCGACACGATCTATCGTCCGGACGGCACACCGAGTTATTTCACCGTAGGTGTATGGAGTCCGGGAATGACGCGTCCTGATGAATATACGGATGTGCATTTCAAGGGTTCGGACGGTTGCGACAGTATTATCTATCGCTATTACCTCACTTTCTGTCCTACGTATTTCTACCATGACACGGCTACGGTCTGCTCGGGCGAAGCGTTTTATTCGGACAGTCTCGGCCATGAGTGGACAGCTTGGGTGCATGATTTCGATGTAGATACATTTGTGCTGCCGTACGACACGATGTATATCGATTCGCTACTCACCTATCGAGGGTGCGACTCGGTATATAATCTCAAGGCGCATGTGCTGCCATCGTATCGGCATATAGCGTACGATACGATATGCTCGAATGAACAATATACATGGCATAGTATCCTCTATGGCGATAGTGTTATAGCGGGCGTCAAGCCGGGAATCCATTATTTGCGCGACAGTTTCCTCACGGTTAACGACTGCGACTCCTTGTACGAAGTACAACTGTATGTCAAAGCCGCTTATTTCGTAGAGACTTACGACTCGCTCTGCGCGGATGAGACCTTACAATGGCGCAGCCATTATTTCGAGCACATGACGCCCGGAGACCATTTCGTATATGATAGTCTGACTACCGATGGCGGTTGCGACTCTATCTACCATCTCTATCTGACGGTTATTGACACGACCTATGAGATTCGCTACGACTCGATATGTCTTGGCGACACGCTCTTCATCGGCGAAAACAGATATACCGAGCCCGGCAGTTTCAAAGACACCACGCTTAATGCAGGCGGATGTCGTCATTTCATCTACACCCACTTGGCCGTGATTGAACCGACCGTTCCTACCTTCTGGGCAGAACGACCGATGTGTACCGACGAGACGGCATTCGAACTCTACTACACCTACACCAATCATTACCCGGTAGCCTACACGCTACTCTTCGATAGCGTCGGTCATTCAATGGGCTTTGAGGACCTGATTGACGAACCCGTCACGGAGTACACCAACCCGATGGTAATCTCTGTGCCGATACCGTACGGCAGCGACCGTACGCAATACCCGCGGCCGGATAACTACGCTGTCCGTCTCATCCTCGACAACGGTATATGCCGTCATAAAGAGACCGACTGCTACAGCGACTCGTCCTTCATGCTCAGTTATCCGAAATGGCTTACCGAGCAGCGTTTCGGAGACGTCATCGCCCTGCTTAACGAGAATTATAACGGCGGTTATACCTGGAGCGAATACCAGTGGTATTTAGGAGACTCGCTGCTGGTAGGTCAGACGCAACCCTATTTGTACGTACCTACCGGTCTGCAAGTAGGCACAGAGTACCATGTGCGATTGACACGCGAAGGGGAAACGAAGAACTTCCCGACCTGTCCAATTACCATCACCATGGATCCGATCTCTAATGACTACGCCCCGACGATGGGTTACCTGTCCGTCACCCCAACCTGCGTTGTCACTGCCCATCCGTGGGTAAACATCCTCTCCCGCCGAGATGGCACCTATCGTGTAAACTCGTCCACCGGGCAATTTATCAAAGAAGGTATCTTCCGCGCCGATGTCACGCCGATAGAGATACCCGCTGCCGAAGGCATGTATATCATTCAACTCTGGTCGCAAGATACGCCGGAGGAACCCTATAGAGCTATTAAAGTATTAGTTAGACAACGATGCGAGACCTGCGCTACATCCTTCTGATCGTGTGCTTATACCCAATGATGATCTGGGCACAGCGACGCTTCTCGGCCGCCGAACAATGGGAATATCGTTTGGCGCGGCTGGAGGGATTCACGGATAAAGACGTGAATAACTCCACTGATGTGCTGTTCGGTCTGCACGCTTCGCAATATACAGGTTCTCATCACCTCATCGGAGTGGCGCTGGAGGGCAGTTGGAGTGCTTTTCTCAATAATATGCCTACGGCAGCCAATCTTCCCGGAGGAGGTGCAGCAGGACTGAATATACTCTACGAATATCAGTATAGCGGTATTCTTTTCCAGACCGGTCTGGGCGTCAACTACCAGCGCGTGTATAATAATATCGCCGACACCTCTATCTATCATTACAACATGCTTGATACATGGAGCGGCATCAACCCTGTGCCATTCACGCTCAAGCATCGCTTTGAAGACCGCCGCGATATGGCGCAGCAGTTATACGTACAAATCCCGCTGTATATCGGTCATTACATACCTGGCACCAAAGGTATCGGTTATTTCTTGGCCGGCGTGAAGTTGAACTACGCTGTATGGGGAACTACCGAGCAGAAGCTTCGCGGAACGACTACCGGTCTCTACGAGCGATACGAAGGTATATGGGAAGAGATGGATAACCATGGCTTCCGCAAAGATGTACCTATCCGGCGGTCCGGCAAACAACTCAGACTGAAATTCGATGTGATGGCGCATCTTGAGATGGGTTATGAATATACGACGCTGCAGAACCCGCATAGCTATCGTATCATGCCCAACGACCGGCTCGACTGCCGATTGCGCTTTGCGGCCTTCGTAGATATGGGCATCTTGAATATCAACCCCGAGACGAAAAATGTCTATTACGGTATTCCGCAATCCACCATCTACGATTTCTCCACTTATCAGATAGATCACGTCTTCTCCACGGCGGATGCCAAACCATATTGGTTGCGCAATATATACGCCGGTTTTCGTTTCACTGTGCTCTTCGGTTTCCAAGGCAAAGAGCGCTGTATCCTCTGCGATCCATGGCGACACTAACCCTCACGGAATTATGCTCCCTCATCGGTGAAGCGCTGGACAGTAGTCTGGACGCCTCTTATTGGGTGAAAGCCGAGATCAGCAGCCTCAGCGAGAAAGGCGGACACATGTACCTGGAGTTGGTGGAGTCGAGCGGCTCGACAGCCGGAAAGCCATCCGGTACTACGGCGAAGATGCGGGCTACCTGTTGGGCCGGTACTAAAGAGATGCTATTGGCCTATTTCGAGTCTGAGACCGGTCAGAGTTTGCAAGCGGGCATGTCTGTGCTCGTTGAAGCAGAGATACAGTTCCACTCTGTATACGGACTTAGTCTTTCCATCGTCGGCATCGACCCCAGTTATACCTTAGGCGACATAGCGCGTCAACGACAGAAGACGATCGCTCAACTGCAGGCCGATGGGCTCTTAGATGCGCAACAACTGCTGACGCTGCCTACCATCGTGCGAAAGATCGCCGTTATCTCTTCGCCTAACGCAGCAGGTTACGAAGATTTCAAACATCAGTTGGAGAACAGCGGTTACGCTTTTCAGACGCAACTCTTTGGTGCGACGATGCAAGGCGAGAACGCGGCTCTATCTATCATCGCGGCGCTCGAAGAGATCAATGCTGCGCATTTCGATTGCATCGCCATCATCCGCGGAGGAGGTGCGACTACTGACCTCAGTTGTTTTGATGATTATACGCTCTGTGCGGTCTGTGCGCAGAGTGAACTACCTATTCTCACCGGTATCGGTCACACGCGTGACATCTCTGTGCTGGACCTTGTGGCGCATCTCTCGCTGAAGACCCCTACGGCGGTTGCCGAATGGTTGATCCACCGCATGGATGACCAGATGGGTCATATCGCCGACCTGCTTGTGCGTCTGCATCGCTCCGCCGAGAGACAGATCCTCATTCGGCAACATAAGGTGGAGCTATTGGAGCAACGTCTGGCGGCCTGCAACCCCGAGCGTATCTATCGGATGGGTTACAGTCTGCTGACCAAAGACGGCAAGGTCATTCGTTCGGTAGCGGACTTGCACCCGGGTGATAATGTCACTTCGCATCTCTCTGACGGTTCTGTAGACTTACGCGTCCATGGCTAAACATGACTGGCATATATTAGCGAAAGAGCAACGCCTCGGTGCACTGATTCTCTTCGGTCTTTTCCTCATAGGATGGTTAACGGTGGCTTTATGGCCATCGAAAGAAGACCCGGAATTGGCTGAGCCGGCTCCGCAGAAGAAATACCGCACATGGGAGGAACGCAAGGACTCTATGCGACGCGCCGATAGCATCCGTTATGCCTTATGGGCAGCGGAACGCGAGCAACGCTACGACTCCTTCCGCCTCGCCGATTCGCTGCGACGCGAAGCATGGAAACGCGAACGGCAGCAGCAGTACGACTCTTTCCGTCTGGCGGACTCGCTATGGCGCGACTCCGTAGGATGGCGGTTTGCTGCGCACCTCAAGAAAGATACGATTCTGGATCTTAACCGTTGCGACACCTCTGAACTGCAGTTCATCCGCGGCATAGGTCGGTTCACCGCCGTGCAGATTATCAAGTATCGCGAGCAGTTAGGTGGATACTACAGCCCTGCCCAACTCTCCGACGAGGCTCTTGCCAAATGTCATTTAGATACGCTGCTCAATCATTTCACGGCCGATGCGAAGGATATACAAACGATTGCTGTCAACTCCTGTTCTATAGAGCGTCTGCAGCGCCATCCGTACTTGCGATTCCAGCAGGCGAAAGCGATCTATAACCTCCGTAGGCAGCGTGTGCGCTTTGATTCCATTGAAGATCTGAAGGCTATTTCGGAACTCTCGGAAGAGGATCTCAACCGCCTCGCTCCGTACTTGAGTTTTAAATAAAATACACGAAAATGCACGCAATACTTGCACAATTCAAAAAAAAGCAGTAATTTTGCGCACTTTTTCACCTAAGGGGAGAAATGCCCCTTCCGGCGGAGGCCAGTTTCCCCGCTTAACGGGGACACTTCCGGGGGCTATCTGGTTTTGACAGCAG
>DBYL01000033.1:33975-46846 GCA_002309835.1 Bacteroidales bacterium UBA1187 | reverse complement strand
GCAACGCTCGTAAATCTCGCTTCGAAATATAACTGGCAACACTTCTTATGCTCTCGCTGCCTAATCGAAGTATAGTAGATTAGCTTATTCGGGTGCAAGGCATCTGAACGAGACGTCGCTCCAAGCCGAGTCTGTGGGCTGAAGGGTATAGCGGCGCAGGAATACACAGAATAGATTACGCAGGCTGCGATGCGGAATCGAAAACTTAGCAGATAAGTCGGTAGTTGGTGGCTTGGGTCTTGCTGCCGATCGAAAATCAAGGCCAAGATAAACGTGTAGAAAGCATAAGTGTTCCTTGTTTGGACGCGGGTTCGAATCCCGCTAGCTCCACTAAGATAGGACATCTATCTTAGGAGTTAAGGGGGATCCTCACCCGGGTTCTTAGCCCAGAGGGCACGATTATTGCTAAAGCAATTTTCGAATCCCGCTAGCTCCACTAAGGGGTATTAGCTCAGTTGGTAGAGCGCAACGTTCGCAATGTTGAGGTCAGGGGTTCGACTCCCCTATGCTCCACAAAAAAGGGGAATCTCACCCGGGTTCTTAACCCTAAAGGGTACGATTATTGCTCAAGCAATTCTCGACTCCCCTATGCTCCACAAAATGGATATCGAGATACGCGAAATCAAGACAAGAAAGGAACTGAAACAATTCATTCAGTTTGCTAACGATTTGTACGCCGATTGTCCGTACTATTGTCCCCCTTTGTTTTTTGATGAGATGAACTGCTTCGATGCCGAGAAGAACCCGGCATTAGAGGTGTGTGAATACCAATTATGGATGGCCTACCGCGACAACAAGCCCGTAGGACGCGTAGCGGGAATCATCAATCATCGTGCAAACGAGAAATGGGGATACAAACATGTGCGTTTCGGTTGGTTTGATTTCATCGATGATATAGAGGTAAGCAAAGCGTTGCTGGATACAGTGGTCGCTTGGGGCAAAGAGCGCGGCATGGATGAGTTGAATGGACCGGTAGGCTTTACGGACTTTGACCACGAGGGTCTGCTGCTTGAAGGTTACGACTACCTCGCCGTCATGGCATCGCTTTACAACTATCCGTATTACGTAAAGCACGTAGAGGCCTATGGGTTAACCAAAGAAGCCGACTGGGTGGAGTTACAGGTATTCCCGCCGAAGGCCTGTCCGGAACGTCTGGAGCGACTGGCAGAGATGGTCAAGCAACGCTATCACGTACATGTCGTGAAGGTGAAGAACTCGCGTGAGTTAGTCAAACGCTTCGGCATCGAGTACATGGACGTCATCGATGCGGCCTATCAAAAGTTATATAACTTCCAGCCGATGACCGTCAAGCAGAAGAACTACTACAAGGATATGTACTTCCCCATCCTGAACTTCGATTTCGTGACACTGGTGGTGAACGATAACGAAGAACTGGTGGGAGTCGGTTTAGGGATGCCCGATATAGCTCCGGCATTGCGCAAGTGCGGAGGAAAACTCTTCCCCTTCGGATGGTATCACCTTCTCAAAGCACTGAAAGCGAAACGCATGGATTCCTTCAGTTTCCTGCTTATCGCAGTGCGACCGGACTATCAGGATAAAGGTATCAATGCGCTTTTCCTGCAGGACCAGATACCTATTATCAATCAATACGGAATACGTAAGTTGGAGACGACGAATATGCTGGAGACGAACACAAAGGTACTGTCCTTCTTCACGCAGTTCGACCATAAGCAGCATAAACGTCACCGCGCGTATATCAAAGCTATTTAACGCAGATGGGGAGTAGTAAGATTTTCAAACTCTTCGGAGCGGCCTTAGAGCGTTTAAACGCATATATGGTTTCGCATAACATGCGATTCTCTCCTGTGCGGGAAATGGTGTTGGAGCAAGCCTGCCTTTTGCCGCAACCATTCACGGCTACCCAACTGGTGGAAGCTTGTGTCAGCGAGCATATCTCGCAGGGGACGGTATATAACTGCTTGCAGGTCTTCGTTGATGCGCATATCCTTCATGCAACCGAACGTCAACGCGGACGCGCAGCGATAGAGTACGAACTCATCTCCGGCACGCAGATCCGGATGCAGGTCATCTGCCAGAAATGCGGACGTGTATCTTCTTTCCGCGACCCGGCTATTGAGCGTATCATCCGCGAGCGGAAATATTCGAATTTCAACCTACAGCATTTCACCCTCTTTGTATATGGTGAATGCCGGCGGTGCAAAACTAAAAAAATAGAAGAATGAGTACAATGACCATCTATTGGATTATCTTTATCGGCATTGCCTTGGCCAGTTGGATTGTCTCCTATGCCCTCAAGCATAAGTTTGAGAAATATAGCAAGGTGAGACTGCCCATGACCGGCCGTGAGGTAGCAGAGAAGATGCTTCGTGACCATGGTATCACGGATGTCAAAATCACCTGTATTGAAGGTCAATTGACGGACCATTATAACCCTGCTACGCAGACGGTCAACCTCTCCAGAGACGTCTATCAGGGCCATAACGTAGCCGCAGCTGCTGTGGCAGCACACGAATGCGGTCACGCCGTACAACACGCGACAGCATATGCTCCGCTGAAGATGCGTTCGGCGCTGGTTCCCGTAGTCTCTTTCGCCAGCGAATGGGTGACGTGGATTTTGCTGATCGGCATGTTGACCCTCGAGATATTCCCGCAACTGCTGTTAGCCGGTATTGTCCTCTTCGGTCTTACCACCCTTTTCTCATTCATCACCCTGCCGGTAGAAGTGAATGCCAGCCAACGCGCTGTCAACTGGTTGCAAGAAGCAGGTATCACCGACCGCGAGAAGACTGAGATGGCTTCTGATGCGCTCCATAGCGCCGCGTACACCTACGTTGTAGCCGCTATCTCTTCCCTCGCCACATTAGTGTACTATATTCTCATCTTTATGGGAAGAAGAAGATAAAATCGCTTAAGCGAGGCCCCGTAGCTCAATTGAATAGAGTGTCAGATTCCGGTTCTGAAGGTTCTGGGTTTGAGCCCCAGCGGGGTCACTTTTAGAAAATGCAAGTTGCTGTAATTCAGTGACTTGCGTTTTTATTATAGCAAATTTGCCCCACATTTGCCCCTACCTCCACTATATCCGGGCACTCTTGGGCCTCTTTTTAGGGTGGTGTGTCATATAAGCCGCAGCCATACGAAAAGTGCACCCGGTGTGGGTGCGCCTCTCGCTGTTAGTGTCCCCTTTTTATAGGGTTTGGAATATGTGGAATTTCGCTGCGGCTCTCGCGCGCGCATAGGCTGTCCAGTTTGTCCAGTTTTGCCCGGTTTTCTCGCGTGCGTAGGGGTGTCTATTTTGTCTATTTTTTTAGGTGTTCGGTTTGTTCGCTTTTCGGCTGTTGCCTCTACGCGCAGGGGTGTAACATTTGTCACATTTTGGGCACTGCTGCGGCTCTATGTCCTCGCACGCGCTGGGGTGTCGGTTTTGTCGGTTTTCGGTGTCCTCATTGGCTGCTATTGCCAGTGGCTCCCAGTCTGCTGTTAGTGGTTCCGTTTCCAGTTCCAGCGGCTCCCAGTCAAAGCACAGCCCCTCCCATCCACTCATAGGGTCCACGTCCTCCCAGCCGGGTATAGGTCCCGCTTTTTTCTTACGGCTCATAGCGTTTGGTTGTTTGTCGGTTGTGCTCCAGTTGTTAGGGTCCGAAATAGTGCCAAATACTCCTCGAAATTGTGCACAAATTCATAGACCCCGCCGGCTGCTCGATATTCAGCCTGCACCCGCAGTTGGTCTGCCCGTGGTCTATCGGTTCCGGCCTTTATCTCCAGTTGCACTGCCTGCCCTGCTATGATAGCCGAAATATCGGCCATACCTTTGCGCGCATTGGTGGTGCGATATAGGCCCCGCCGCTGGT
The DNA here is from genome assembly GCA_002309835.1 of Bacteroidales bacterium UBA1187. Classification (GTDB taxonomy): domain Bacteria; phylum Bacteroidota; class Bacteroidia; order Bacteroidales; family Paludibacteraceae; genus Colicola. The sequence continues at coordinate 43,016 of DBYL01000033.1, read as the reverse complement.
CATATACGCCGGTGGTGTTCACTCTCGCAGCGAAATAGCCGTGAAACTCGAGGTGCGCGATTATCGCAGCGGTCAGGGCGTTTGCCGTTTTGTCGCTAAAGTGGGTACGTGCAAGGCACTCCCGGGGTATCTTTGGAAACTTGGCCGCATACGCCTCATTGTAGGCCTTTTCAAACTCTGCCAGCGCTGCTGGTTTTACATATCGCTTTGCTGGTTTCGCTGCTTTGGGCTTTTTAGCCGCAGCAGGGGGCCGGCCACTATACCGGCTCCACTGCCCTACTATTATCTCATTACTGGCCATTGCACGAAAAGACTATGCGGGCTGCGCCGCAGGTTTGTAAATACTCTGCTACTTTGGCTTTGCTGGCTCTGCTCAATACCTCGCGGGCTTGGGTGGTGCATCGTACGCACAAAATAGCCTCCCCATCCTCGCTGGCCAACGCAGCGCCATAGACCTCGAGGGCCCGGGTGTCTTTACAGCCAGTGGCCTCGATATAGTTGGCTGCTACGGATAGACCGGCACGCGCGCTTGGGTCTGCTGCGTTCATTGCTTTTGCGGCATACGCTGCAGGGTTCTTGGCTTGCGCTGCTCTATCGTATATGTCGCGCAGGTCTGCTGCCTTTACGATATACCCGGCACGTAACAAAGCAAGCCCTAAATCAAACTCCTTTATTTGGCCATTTAGCCCATCCGCAAGGCCCGCAAGGGCCTGCGTATTGCCTTGTATTGCTTTGTTATTGTCTTGTATTGTATTGCTTTGTATTGCCGGGTCCGACTGGTACCCATTGGGTCCTGCTGGGTCCGGCTGGGGTGGTTTATTCTTGGCTCCGTTCTCTTGGTTCTGCTTTACCCTCAAACGGCGCTCCTCGGTCAGTTCTTCGAGGTCCCCCTCCAGCATAGCCAGTGCCAAAGCCGCAGCCTGCGAAAGTCCATCGGCTTGGGGTAGTTCTCCAGTCTCATACACTTTGGCAATTTGGTACGCTATTATATACTCCAGTAGTGCGCAGCGCTCCTCTGCCATCGGTACTGCTTTGCGCAGTCCTCTTATCCACTTTTCGTATATATGTGCGTGTGGTCTCGCTTTACTCATAGTGTAATAATTTTGATTAGTTAGTAATAATTTTGATTAGGCACTACTTGCGCACGCCTTGTATGCGCTTTACCTCCGAAAGCCAGTACAAACGCTTGCGCCCTACGCACGCTGGTACTAAATAATTCTCCTTGTGCCAGCGCCATAGCGTAGTCATACCCACTCCCAGCATTTTGGCTGCTTGTGCTGCGGATATCTGCATATCCTCTTGCTCTTTTCGCAGGCGCTCTGCGGTGTCCTCTGCGATAGTGTTCGCAAACTCCTTTAGGTCTTTAGCATCTACTACCAGTAGCGTGCTGTGTTCGTTTTTCAAAATCTCTGCTATATTCATATTATTTGCTGCGGCTGGTTCCGGGGTGCTACTGGGGCACTGTTGCCCTCCTCCTCCCCTACCGGCTGCTGGGTGGTTCCGGCCAGTCCTACCCAGTAGCGGGGGCGGTGCTTTCCGAAATCGCCGGCAAAGGTACTGCTTTTGCAGCATATATGAAAAAAAACAAAATGACCGCAGGTGAATAGTCACCCGCAGTCACTTGTGGTCATTTAATTTGGCTCTATTTAGTCTTTTTTATCCTTGCTGGGGCATATATCCTCGCAGCGCTTTTCGTCCTCTCCGGCAAAGATTATTATGGCCTGCGCTTTTAGTAATACTGCATCCGGCTCTGCCTCTCTTGGCATATAGTTATATATACCGCTGCGGCTCAATTTGGCCACGTTTGGAAACTCTGCACACATTGCACGCCATCCCGGATATCGCTTTAGGTACCCCAGCGATAGTGCTCGATAGAATATCGCACCCACACTGGCCGGGCTGGTTTCCTGGTCTATTAGTTGGTGCAGTCTCTCCAGCAGTCTCGCAGTGTCTCTATATTGTATGCACGCTGCGAAACTTGGTGCCGGTGTCACTGGTTCTGGGGTGGTGGTCTCTGCTGCGGCTGGTTCTCCATCGATAGCCGGGCACAACTGCACTATATCTTGTGGGTCCATCTCCTCTGCTACTACCTGCTGCAGGTCCCCCAGTGGGTCCCAGTACTCGCAGTGTGCCTGCACAAGTGCCAGCGCCTCGCGCTCTGCTGCTGTTTGGTTGTTCTCTCGCAGCAGTATAGCCGCAGCGTGCTCTATAGGTTGCTGCACGCTGTCCCAGTGTTCTATCCACTGCTGCTGGTACCGGGTCAGATATTGCCCCGGGTCTATCCCCTCGATATCCTGCCGGTCTTGTATCTTGGCCAGTGCCATATCCATCGTATAGCAGTAGGCAAAGAACAGCGCGCGCAGGTTCCTCCATATGGTCCCCAGCGGTACCGGGTGGGTGGTGCAGTAGTTAGCTAACTGGTAGCCATCGATAGTGCGCAGTCCTTTGGCCGGTGCGCTGGCAATTGTGTGCAACTCTATGTGCACTTTGCCGGTGGTATCAAAGCCGCAGCGCTCGAGGTCTGCAGTTAGGTACCCCTGCGGGGTGGTTTGCGCGTCCTCTGCGATATAGGGTCGCAGTATTTCGAGGCATACGCGCGTAGTGTCATAGTCATTTAGTTTGCTATAGTCCATAGGTGTCTATTTTGTTGCGTTTGCTGCGTTTTCTTGTGCTGGCTGGTCACTTTATCGGCTGGCCACTCGATAGGCCCGCAGGCGGCTTTTGGGGGCTGTTCTTGCTGCGGCTCTTGTGTAATTATTTTAATTACTTTCTAATTATTTTGATTACCTGCAGGGCTATACCTCCCCTGCAGCAGTTCACATACCCAGTGCGCCGGCTCCTCTACTTTGTGGCTACTCCATCGCTGTAGGCCATCGCCTCCAGTATGACTGCACCCACTATAGGTGCAAGGCCCTGCTTGTAGTCTGCCAGTGCGTTTGCTGCGGCTACAGCCTCTGCGCTCTCCTCTCCATAGTGCTCTGTCACTATGTTATAGAGGCGGTCGCCTGCGTTCTCTACCTCTTTTGCTGCGGCCAGTACTTTGTTGGCCGTTTCGTCTAAAATAGTGTGTTTCATTGTGTTTGTGTATTTAGTTAGACTATCTACCCGGGGCACTACTGCGCGCCCTCGATTAGTTGCAAATTAGCATCTACTTTATAGGCCGGCTGGCGAAACGCTATGCACATAAGGGCAAAGCGGTCTGCGCGCTCCAGTTTCGTATAGTGTTTCACAGCATCGCTGCTCTCGCTGTGCAGGCCGGCTGCATACTCATTTAGTTGCACCTTGTGCATTATGTCCACATTGGTCTTGCGGGCCAGTTTGCTGCTGCCAAATTCATACAGCGGGCGGTATTCGTTTGTGCCGGTCTCTACGTTGTATTTAGTTACTTTGCGCTCTATCCCGCAGGCCTTTAGCAGGTCCTTTATCTTGGCATTATATCCGCAGTGGCCATAGCAGTTGCGCAGTACCGGGAAATCAAAGCCGCAGCCCTTTATGATATCCAGCGCATAGCGCATTATTGGTGTCTCTACCTCGCTATAGTCTGCTGCGGCTCCCGCTGTCTTTTCCGGCAAATAGTGGATATATGCAAAGCCGGTGGGGTCTATCGATATATTGTCCATCGATAGCCGGGCAAAGTCGCCCAAACGGCACCCAAAAGCACACTGCACTACAAACGCTTTGCGGGTGTCCTCCAGTTCCGCTGGTATGTCTGCTGCTATTACGCGCTGCAGTTCGTCTGCCAGTAGGTATATAGGCGCATCGTATTTCTCGCGCAGTACCTTGCGCCGGTGTTCGCCTCCCAGCCTGCGGAACGGGCTTTTTTCTATCTCCCCGGCATCCTCCAGCGCAGTAAAGAACGTGCGCAGCATCTTAAACTTGGTGGCTGCTGTGTTCTCTGCTCTGCGGGCGGTGGGTATGTCGATAGTCTTGCAGTCCGCATACAACTGGGGCCAGTCTGCTACGTACTGATATTCATTTAGCACAAAGTTGCGCAGGTCCATAAGGGTCTGCCCGCTCACTTGCTCCGGGGTCATATCCAAACAGCCATAGACTACCAAAAAGCGGCGTAATATCCGGGCTACTACGCTATAGTGTCTGCTACGCGCTGCACCTATTACGCCATCGCGTTCGCTGTCTGCTATGTACTTTTGGAAACGCTCCAGCAGTGTACGTGGCTGGCCGGTCTGCGCATTGGGGTGCTTTATACGCTCTATATACGTGTGCAGTGCCTCCCCGGTCATTGGGGCTCCATCGGCACGCATAGCGGCGTAGGCTGCGGATATTATCCGGCGCTCCTCGCGTATATCGGCCACAAGTTCCTGGTCATACTTGCTCACGTGCTTTGCTGGTTCGCCGGTGCTGTCCAGTTTCGCAAGGTCCCGCAGGTCTGCTACTATGTCGCTGGGGTGTGTTAGGTCACACTTGCGGCCATCCTTTAGACGAAAGCGCAGGCGAATAGTTCCGGCACTCTTTGTAGTCCTCAATTTTAGGGTCACTTTTTCCATATCGGTAGGGTCTATATCAAAATTTGCTGCAAAGGTACTGCTTTTTTTTGATATATGCAATAGTTTGCCCCACTTTTGCCCCACATTTTTGCAATTTATTGCATTATTTTTGAAAATCTACGGAATTATTAGACCTCGTAAAGTGCTGTATATATTATAAATATATCATTTCGTAGCGTTTTATTTACTTTTCAAAATTGAATCCCAGCGGGGTCACAAAAATAGCCGCCTGACTGGCGGCTATTTTATTTGAGATTTGAGATTGAAGATTGAAGATTTAAATCTACAATAATCGGTTCGTGGTCGGCGTAGCGGTGAAGAGTTTTGTCTTTTAGTTTATACGCCCCGTGCTGGTAATACCAGTCGGCATTGACGTGCCACGGCCGCACACGTACCACTTGCTTGGCCATCGAGGGCGAAGCGAAACAGCGGTCGAGATAACCCATCTCGCCTTTGAAGACATAGGAGTAGTCATCGGGACAGAAACGCATCAGTTGGTCGGGATAACCGGCACGGACGATAGCTTGGATCGGTTGTTCCTGCGTATAACAGTTATAGTCGCCCAGCAGCAGTATATCCGAATCGCCGTACATCTCTATCGCGGCCGGAAGCATCGCCAATAGTGAATCCGCATTCGTCATGCGCTTGAGGTTTGTATCATAATTGCCGCGACCGGGACGTTTGGATTTGAAATGGTTCAGACTGATCACAAACCGCTCGCCGGTAGGTTCACCTTTCTTATCGAGTGTCTCAAAGCCTTGTGCGAACATCCGTGCATGGTAATGACTGGCGGTGTCGGCATAGGCAGAGAGAGGTGTGTTATACGGACGAACGCGATCGATACGATAGAGAAAACACCCACCAATGCGGTCTTGGTTCGCTATCGGCATAGAGACATAACCGTATTTCTTGCCGCTTTTGTTGAGCGCCTCGAGTAACATTTCCGGCGCTTTGTTTCCGACTTGCATCTCGCATAAGGCGAAGATATCCGCATTCATCGCACGCAGTGCCTGCACTACTTTTTCGGTCTTCAGTGCCTGCTGTTCAGGAGTTGTTCGTTTGGTAGCATAACCGCCGAGGTCCGCGAAATAATTCTCTACGTTGGCACCAACCACACGCACTTCCCCTTTCTTGGGCTTCGCCAGACGGTCTTGCGGTGCGTGCGAACACTTCACGCCTTGTCCTGTTACGAAATGGCGCTCACTCGTCACGCGTGCCTGAAACCCGCGTACGCGATCACCCGTGCGCACCACATAATAATTATTACGGCAGTGCACGCAGATAGACTGCGCGCGATTGTATTCCACGATGCGCCAGTAGTCCGTGCTATCTCCGTCCGCCAGACCCACGGCACGTTCATCCGGACCGTACAGACGTTCCGGCGCGAGAATCAAGGAGTCATAGAAACTACCGCAGACCACTAATGGTGTCGTGAGTTGAACCATTTGGTTCTGGTACTTGGCCCAATCGGCTTGAAGCTGCTCTAACGAAACACGCTCCACCGCCGAGACGGAGAGCGTGTAAAGGGCAATGAGTAATAAAAAGTGCTTTCTCATAGTTTGTTGCGGAGGATGGGATCGAACCACCGACCTTCAGGTTATGAGCCTGACGAGCTACCACTGCTCTACTCCGCGGCGCAGCCTCCGATTTCTCGAAAGCGGGTGCAAAAGTACTGCTTTTTTTTGAATTGACCAAATTTTTCGGTGTTTTTTTTGCAAATATGCCAAATTTTTCGTAATTTTGCAGCCTAAATCAGTTTGAAGATGGCAAAATATATTGTAATGGCGGAAGAAGGCGAGTTATCGCTGCTCGAGAAAGCGCGTGAGCAGTTGGGGCTGGATTTGAGTGATGCGCAGATCATCTACACGGGCGTGGGAGCGATCAATGTGCTGCGCAGTCTGCAGGACCTCGACCGCGATGCCGAACTCTATAATATCGGTTACGTCGGCAGTGCGAATTTTGACTTAGGCACATGGGTGGAAGTGACGGAAGTAAGACTGAACCATCCGAACGTGACGTACGCGGAGCCGAAGTTGATGCTTATCGACGAGACGATGGGAGCCGAACTGCCATTAGAACACGAGACACGTCGTGCCGTTTGCTATACCAATACTGATTTTGTGCTGGCTACCAATTATAAAGACTGCGTCTTCGATATGGAATTGGCATTTATTGCTGCACTGGGTTTCAAGCGCTTGCATAGTCTCAAATGTGTGAGCGACAACCTGAGTCTGCACGCGTATCACGACTTAACGCACGGAGTAGAGTAAAAGTGTAAAGTGTACAGTGTACGGTGTAAAGTTATGACTACCATTATTCTCAAACCGCATAAAGAAGAATCGCTGAAGCGTTTTCATCCCTGGGTGTTCTCGGGGGCCATTGCGCGTGTAGTGTTAGATGCCTCGCATAAGGCCGCCGCGCCTGAGGAAGGTGAGTTAGTAGCGGTTAGGTCGAGCAATGATGATATCTTAGGTGTCGGGCATTGGCAGGTAGGATCGATTGCGGTGCGTATCTTGGCGTTTGGCGTGGAGCAACTACCGAAAGACTACTGGCAGCAACGTATCCGCGCAGCGTACCAAGTGCGGGAGACATTGGGGCTGGTGAGAGAAGATAATAACACCTTCCGATTGATACATGGAGAAGGCGATTTTGTACCGGGATTGATTGTCGATGTCTATGCTGACACGGCCGTCGTGCAAGCGCACTCGGTGGGCATCCACTGCTGTAGAAACGAGATTGCAAAGGCTATCGTGACGGAAGTGCCGCAAGTGCAAGCTGTCTATTATAAATCCGATGACACTTTGCCTTTCAAAGCCCCTATCGAAGGCGAAAAGACAGGATGGCTCCATCGTCATGGCGATATGGCGTCATTACGGAAGGACGACGAATTTTGGAGCCAGGAGAACGGTCTGAGTTTCCGCATCGATTGGTTGAGAGGACAGAAGACGGGTTTTTTCATTGACCAGCGGGAGAATAGGGCGCTTGTAGAGCGTTACGCGAAGGGGAAAGATGTGCTGAATATGTTCTGCTACACCGGTGGTTTCTCGTTGTACGCGATGCGCGGCGGGGCGAAGCAAGTGGACTCGGTGGACGTGAGTCAGAAGGCGATTGACCTCGTAGAGGCGAACGTAGCAAAGAATTTCCCGAAGGCGAAGAACCACAGGGCGGTTACAGCCGATGCATTTGAATACCTCAGTGCCCAGAAGGCGGCGGGTAGCACGTACGACTTGATTATTTTGGATCCTCCGGCTTTTGCCAAGCATCGCGATGCAGTGAAGAATGCCTTACGCGGCTACCAGCGCATCAATGCGAAGGCGATAGAGATGATTCGTCCGGGTGGCATTCTCTTCACTTTCTCCTGCTCGCAAGCAGTGGATAAAGAGGCGTTCCGTCTGGCGGTGTTCAGTGCCGCGGCACAAGTGGGACGCAAAGTGAGGATTTTGCATCAGTTGCATCAACCGCAGGATCATCCGATAAATATTTACCACCCGGAAGGGGAATACCTTAAAGGGCTTATTCTCTATATAGAATAATCCCTATTGGAGATTGAAAATTGAAGATTGAAGATTTATGATTTTAGTAGCTTTTGATACGGAGACCACAGGTCTGGATGTGCAGAAAGAGCACATTATCCAACTGTCGTTGGTGAAAATTGAAACGGATACATGGTCTGTGCTTGACCAGCGCGACTGGTATATCTTACCTGAAGTGCCGTTCACTATCCCTGCGGAAGCGGAGGCGGTGCATCATATCAGCAAGGACTTTCTGCAGGAGCACGGTGTGAGTCTGCGCAGCGTCTATGATGACCTGATTGCGTTCACGGACGGCTGTGATTTCTTGAGTTATAATGGCAACGGCTACGATGCGCCAATCCTGCATTATAACCTTGCGCGTCTGGGTCTGGACTTCGATTTCGACGGTAGGATCTGGTATGACGCGTTGGCATTGGAGCGTATCCACATGGCGGGACAGATAGACCCGACTACAGGTGAGCGCTATCATTGTAACCTGACGGCAGCCTATACGCGTTATTACGGTCATCCGTTCGAAGGCGCACATAACTCACTGGACGACGTGATGGCGACGATTGAGGTGTTTAAGGCACAGGTAGCAGAGCACGGATGGGACTGGGCGCAGAGAGATGAGTTCGGTTTCATCAGCTTCGACCGCTGGCTATACCGCAAAGGCAATTATTACTACCTCAGTCAAGGTGGACACAAAGGCGAGAGTATCGAATCGATGATGCGTATCGACCGCAGCTATCTGGAGTGGTTGGTAGATAAATGCCCGTGGACGGACGACCAGACGCGGAATATCATCGCGCCCTATCTCGGTCAGACCCGTCCGACCACTCCGACGGCAACCACAAAGGCGGCTTCTCAACCCTCATCGCGGGGCAAAAAACGCACAAAAGGCACAATCACTGATGCCGATTTAAGTCTTTTTTAGTAAAAAATCGCATAAATATTTGCGTAATTCAAAAAAAAGCAGTACCTTTGCACCCGCTTTTGAAAAAACGGCCGGTTGGATGAGCGA
>DBYL01000033.1:3361-33952 GCA_002309835.1 Bacteroidales bacterium UBA1187 | reverse complement strand
GCGGTTTGACTCCGCTACCGGCCTCAGAGAGCCGCCCGACCAAAGGGTGGCTCTTTTTATTGAAGATTGAAGATTGAAGATTTAATATTGAAGATTTGGAAGATATCATCCAAGATATTACCTCGCAAGAGTACAAGTACGGCTTCACGACAGACGTGGAGACGGACATCGTGCCTGCCGGTCTGAACGAAGACGTTATTCGGTTTATCTCGGCGAAGAAGAATGAACCCGAATGGTTGTTGGAGTTCCGTCTGAAAGCTTTCCGCAAGTGGCAGACGATGCCCGTGCCTACATGGGCGCATCTCACTATTCCTGAGATTGATTTCCAAGCTATTTCGTATTATGCGGCACCGAAGACGAAGAAGGGTGAGGGGGTTAACGGATTAAAGGATGAGGGGATAGATCCCGAGATCATGAAGACCTTCGACAAGCTCGGTATTCCGTTGGAGGAACGAGCGGCGTTGGCGGGTAATATGGCGGTGGATGCGGTGATGGATTCCGTGAGCGTGAAGACCACTTTCCGTGAGACACTCGCCGAGAAAGGAATCATCTTCTGCTCCATCTCCGAGGCTGTCAAGGAGCATCCCGAGTTAGTGAAGAAATACCTCGGTTCGGTCGTACCGCCTACGGATAATTTCTATGCGGCGCTGAACTCTGCAGTCTTCACGGATGGTAGTTTTGTCTATGTGCCGAAGGGCGTAAGATGCCCGATGGAACTGAGTACCTATTTCCGCATCAACGCGGGTAAGACAGGTCAGTTTGAGCGCACGTTACTCATCGCGGATGAAGGTGCGTATCTGTCTTATTTAGAGGGTTGTACAGCGCCTATGCGCGATGAGAATCAGTTGCACGCAGCTATCGTGGAGATCGTGGTGCATAAGGACGGTGAAGTGAAGTACTCGACGGTGCAGAACTGGTATCCGGGCGATAAGGACGGTAAGGGAGGAATCTATAATTTCGTGACCAAACGCGGCATCACCTACGAGAATGCGCGGTTGAGTTGGACGCAAGTGGAGACGGGAAGTGCGATTACTTGGAAATATCCGAGTTGTATCTTGCGCGGCGATAACTCGTCTGCCGAGTTCTACTCTGTGGCCGTGACCAATAACTACCAGCAGGCAGATACGGGCACGAAGATGATCCACATAGGCAAGAACACCCGCAGCCGGATTATCAGCAAAGGTATATCTGCCGGTCACAGTCAGAACGCTTACCGCGGCTTGGTGAAGATGGGAGCGAAGGCCGAGAATGCACGTAACTACAGCCAGTGCGACAGCCTGCTGCTTGGCGATAAATGCGGTGCGCACACCTTCCCGGACATGATTATCTCCAATCCTACGGCGACCGTAGAGCACGAGGCGACGACGAGTAAGATCAACGAGGATCAGTTGTTCTATTGCCGCCAACGCGGTATCGGCGTGGAAGATGCGGTAGGACTGATTGTCAACGGTTACGCCAAAGAGGTGATGGACAAACTCCCGATGGAGTTCGCCGTAGAAGCACAAAAACTGCTGCAAGTAAGTCTGGAAGGATCGGTGGGATAAACGACCTCTCCCTATGTCTCATGGTAAAGTATATATATTACTAATCGCGTGTATAGCGATACTTTCTTGCTCACCTCGCGCCGTCCAAGAGGCGCGAGAGGTTGTTGCGCGGGCAGACAGCCTGCGTGCAGAGGGGCAAATGTATGCGGATAGCGCACGTCTCGCACAAACTTATGAAACCTTAGATGCAATTCCCTTTCCCTTAAGGGAAGGGTTAGGGTTAGGCTCGTTATACGCGCATGCCTGCTATCATTACGGCCGTCTGCTACGAGAGAAAGACAACCCTGTTGAGGCGATGCAGGTGTTCATTAATGCTACTCATTCCCATACGCACGATTACCATATCCTCGGGCGCGTGTATAGCAATATGGGCGACATTTCTCATTTGGCAGGAGAATATTCGTTAGCATATGAATTATTTGAACGCTCTGCAGAAATGTTTTTGCGGAATGGGGACACGATAGCTTACTATTATACACTCAATAGTTCTGCGTTAGAACTGGCGGAACAAAACAAAAAAGACGATGTATTAAGTTTGCTTAACGCTATAGACACATCAGATGCAAGGTTGTTATCTTTTATCAATTTATCAAAGGCGATTTTATACAGAAATATTGAACAATATGACTCTTCTTTGTTTTTTGCAAATGCTGAATTAGGGGTTATTCCTAATGAGCCAGGGGGCATGCTCATTAAGGCACAAGCTTATTATAGTCTTGAAATGAAAGACTCCGCTCTGAGTTATGCTAAACAAATTTTGTCAAATCCATCGGCTACTTATCAAAATGTATTTAATGCGCTTTATGTAGTATCTAATATTGATTCCACATTAAGTAAAGAAGAAATACGAAATCTCTCTTCCCAGAGAGAGGATATCCGATACTACGAATATGAGCCTGAAAAAGAGAAAAATTCCACAGCGGTGGCTTTGCTTGAAAACGATTTGAGTTGGACTCCTGATCATCGTTGGATATATGCTGTAGGTATAACTATTTTAATAATAGGATTGATACTTGGGCTGTACGTACAACGCAAGCGGCAGCAGCATAAACTACTATCCCAGCAAGTAGATAGTTTGACCCAAATGAATGAGGCGGCAGAAAAACAACATGCACAGATAATTCTGAAGCAAACTCGACATAGAGAAGAGATGGTCTCCCATATAGAAACAATATGTGACATGTTCGCCAATGCTGACGATTTCCCGAATAATTTGACATGGAAGGACTATGGGGCCATGTGCAAGATTATTAATGATAACTTCGGAATGCTGACTATGAAACTACAAAGCACCTATCATCTACCGGAGAGAGGGATAAGATTATGCATATTAGTCTTAATGAAAGTATCGGATAGTAAAGAACTGGCAAGCCTATTATTCTATAGTGAGAGTGGTATAAGAAACTTTAAAAATAGAGTGGCTAAAAAACTGGGAACAAATAGCATAGAGTTACGGAATACACTTGTAAATATCGCCATTAACGATTGATTAAAAGGCGTTAGCAAGAAAAATGTCCACGCTCAATTTTTATAACAGCATGATTATCAGTATCTTGAGATAAATTATTTGTCCACGCTTTTATTTGGCAGACTCCGTTAAAAGCAGTACCTTTGTGCCGTCAAACGATTAAATGTTTGGCGGTATTTTATGTTTAACCCAAATCTCTATTTTATAATGAAAAGAAAAATTCTTATTTGCGCATTAAGTGCTCTTTTTGTAATGCCATGTGTGTTGCGCGCCGAAGAAGTGGAAATCCAATTAATGGAAGTAGTTTCTATGACTCCTCTTCCTGGAGATGACCCGTTAGATGGTCCAGGACATATGGGAGATACACCTCCTTGCCAAACGTGTTTCCGTGCCACTATCAATGGACATTTCTTATCCGTTGTCAAAGAAGAGCCGTCAATTCCTTCCGCACAGGTTTCTGTTGTTAATGCTTCTACTGGAAATATTGTCCTAATGCAGAATATCACGACATCTCTTTCGGAGAATATTGCCAATAATGGCGTGTATGTCCTGCATATCGAAACCGATGGCGGTGCTTTGGTCGGCCAATTCGTAGTGCAATAAGTAAAAAATACAGATATTATTTGGCGGTTCGCAATAAAAGTTGTAACTTTGTACCGCCAAATAATATCATACTTAATTTAAACTCTGTATTCTTATGAAAACGAAACTCTTTTTATTAGCATTAGTCGCATTACTCTGTGCAGCATGCGAGAAAAAAACTCAAGAAAATCAAGAACTATACACTGGACACATCTTCGGTACAATGGGATGCACGGATGAAAATTATACAACATTCTACAAAGGATATTTCATTGCGACAAATAGCAAAGATACTCTTTTGTCTTTTAATTTAGATGTCCAGGATTCTATCTCTGTTTCTTTGGGCACTCATAGAATCCCTGACATTGAAATCCCATATTCTTTTTATGTTACCATCCTTACGCCTTCTGATAAGAGGTATATCCATTATGCTTTACCTATAGAAGATGCGGCGCATCAACCAGTAATAATATCAAAGTCATGGGACGAAATACAAGCTTTGATAACACCTTGTCAATAATTTAACATTATGAATAAAAGAAGCCGACTGACAGCAGCATTAGTTATGTTGCTGTTGCTATATCTACCCTGTAGTAGTGAAAACCTATTTTATCATGCAGGGAAAGAAACATATTCGTTAACGCCAATCCCCACCAAAAGAGCTACTCTCACTCCTCCATCATTAAAACAAGATAGTGATTATGTGGAGAGAATTGGAGCTCGAATTCAAATGGAGAATAACACCGTTACACAAATTCCGGAAGGGAAGCAAAATATAATATTCGAAAAAGAAGGAAAACTCAGCCTTCCTGTTTTTTCTATCAATGGTACGGTGGAGGTTATTTTGCTTCCAGAGATTGTACTTAAGCCCAAGATGCCCACATATGATTTTTCTTCGTTTGTCGATAAGTATCACCTTGAATTGGCTCAACGCACAGACTTGTATCAAATATACTCAGTTCCTATCGAAAGTGATGTTATAGATATTGCTAACAAACTATATGAGTCAAATGAATTCGATTTTGCATATCCGAATCTTTTTTGTTCAGCAGAATTACATTCATATATACCAAATGATCCGTATTTTCAATATCAAATAGCTTGCCATAATGTCGGACAAACTATTCATAATGGACATTCTGGAACCATAGATGCAGACATAAATGCTCCCGAAGCTTGGGAAATCACAAAGGGTTCCTCAGAAATCATCGTAGCAGTATTTGACGAGGGTGTTACGAGCAATCATCCAGATTTGCCTAATTCTCGGCAAATACGTTTAAATGGAAGCAATTTCGGGTCAGGGAATCCGAATGATCCTTCTCCAACGGGGAATGGGAACCATGGTAATGCTTGTGCAGGAGTAATAGCGGCTACAATGGATAATAATGAAGGTATAGCAGGAATAGCACCCTTATGCAAAATTATGCCATTGAGGTGGGATGCAAGTAGCTCTCCGAATGACATGGCTAATGGAATTTTATTTGCAGTAAGTCACGGAGCTAAAATTATTTCATGCAGTTGGGGATTTCACAATTCTGGCTCATTACCGAACCTGTATCCAGTAATAAAAAATGCTATTGACACGGCAATACATCATAATGTTGTAGTACTCTTTGCGGCAGGAAATACCGCAGACCATCCTTTCCTTGATGATGGATACGTTCAATTCCCTGCAAATGCAGATGTACCAAACCTTCTTACAATAGGAGCATCCGATAGATATGATAAAATGGCTGCGTATAGTCCTAAAAGTGAATTGATAGATTTTGTAGCGCCATCTCATCGAGCGTATTCCAATCAAATAAATGGAGAAACGTTTGAAATGTGGTCTATAGATATTCCTGATAGTGCCGGAAGGAACCCGGTGAATGCTCTATTAGATTATAATGCTATACCTATTGGAACGACCACCCCAAATACGGGAACTAACTATTTATCATATACTGGGTACTTTGGCGGAACATCGCATTCCTGTCCTGTAGTTGCAGGAGTCGTTGCCTTAATGCTGTCTGTTAATCCGCAATTAAAGCCCGTGGAGGTGTATAATATTTTAAAAAGCACTAGTGCTAAGGTTGGAAATTACACCTATACCAATGGCAGATGCGATGAAATGGGATATGGAAGAGTTGATGCTTTCGAGGCTGTTTGGGCAGCTATGAGCACCCGTATTCAGGGCGCCGGCACCATCTTTTGTACAGCCGAGAACTATCACGTGCAAAACTTGCCTCCTTCAGCAAGTGTTAGGTGGTCATATGAAACGACGATTCAGCAAGTTGGCACATTTCCCATACTACACTTGTCAGATACTACAACGGCTTCTATATCTGTAGAAAGAGGCACATATTTCCTTTGGGGATTTGATGGATTACCGCTTCCTGACGAACCGTATGTAGGATATGTGACATTGAAAGCAGCGGTCACTTTTAATGGCACTACAAGAACATTTTCAAAACTTATAAACCTACGTGAAGATAAGGTTCCAACATTACCAGCGAGTTCTTTAAGAGACCTACAACTGAACGAAACAAGGACTTTTTCTATTAATAATTGTCCCGGCGTTTCCTCTTATGATTTAATTTGGGAAATCACTCTTCCACAATCAACAACACCTTTTACGCATCATGGTTCCATATGGACTACAACTGCAACTCAAGCAGGTACGTTAAATATCATATTATATAACGCTGAAAACTGCAATGACACATTACATTCTGAGTATAATATTCTTGTAAGTAAGCTAAAACCATTTGATCCCTTCCCACCTGATTTTATATTCCCCAACCCCGTTACCACAAACACCGTCGAAATTCAAGTTGTGGACCAAAGTTATGCTAACCGCGGCAGTAATGAAACTGCCGAAGAGCGTCCGGCAATTGACTATACTTTGGAACTGTGGGATGAGAATTATGGCCTCCTTAAGACCGTCAATAGTTCTATTAGTGGAGAAAAAGACATTGTAACGCTGGACCTGAGCAATTTGCGTAACGGAGTTTACTTCTTAGTCTTGAAGGTAGATAATCAGGTGGTTAAGACGGACAAACTTATCATCAGCAGATAATTTCTTCAAATACCCTCTCATCTCAAAGCGGCCCGCAAAAACGGGCTGTTTTGAGACATTTTATTATAAATATTTGCGTATATCAAAATAATAATATATCTTTGTACTCGATTTGACTTTAAACTAAAGAAAGGAGAAAAAATATGAAAACGAAACTCTTTTTATTCGCATTGATTACGTTACTCTGCGTCGCATGCGAGAAAAATAAAATTTCCACACAACAATACGAAGGAGTGTGGGTTAATGTTGTAAATTATGGATATAAGGAAGTAATCATAACATCTGATTCTATAATTGGGTGTGATTCAACTCGGAACACCTATGATCGCAATCATTATACAATGCTAGCAGAGAATAGAATTCTTCTTGAGCGTTGCTGGCTAATCCACAAGAACGGGGTTGACTATTATTGCGAGACATATATCCGCGCATGGGAAGACAGCTTGGTTATTGGAGATTTTTGTGGCACATTGCATCAGGTGTATCCGCCTGAATACAAAGAAATCAAATTAGTACGAAAATGAAAAGACTTCTTATACTATATTATTGCTGTCTATGCTCCATGTTATATGCAGGAGCAAAACCACTATTCTATTATTACAACGGAGAACGCATACCACTGTCTGTTAGTGAAGATAGTATAAAAATATATACCATTGACAATATTAAGACTACTTATGATGGCGAGAGTAGTTATTTTAAGCCACTAATTTTATACAGACAGCCATGAAACGATTATTGCCAATACAAGCAAAATGATAATTAACCATTAACCTTTTTACAATAATGAAAAAGTGTTTTTTATATGTTCTATTAGTACTAATGTGCGTCGAGTGCGAAAAAAATGCTGATGTTAATGACAGTCCTATTCAAACTTATGAGAATGATAGCATCCGTGTTTCGTATTATATAACTGATAATACTAATGTCGCAACGAATACGTTTGCAGTAAACGACGGGATAAGGATTCATATTGATGTGCAAAATAAATGTTTTGACACTCTTCTGGTTCATACTAATTATTTTGGCCAATGCTATAACAGCGCGAACCAGCATGTTGAGCAACTATCAATGTACAATAATAGTGATACCCTTCCTATCTATAGACAGGTAATAACTGGTGGTACAGCTTGTTTTCAAAGAGCTTTTATTTTAGAAGTCCCTCAAGGAAGGTATCATTACAAAGAACCATATATATCAGTATACGCTAAAGGAGATGACTATAATGTAAAAATGTATATCATTCCGTTAACACTAAATTTTAGAGTCCAATGAAAATAAAATTCTTTGTAGAAAAATAAGATTTGCGCCGCAGGTAAGTTGCCTGTGGCTTTTTCTTTCTGTGGTCAAAATAGAACATTATCACCCTCGTGTTTACCCCGACTTGCCTCCGATGCGATACCGACTTTAAACCGAGTGGCAATTTACAACATTTCGGCACGTTATCGGTCCGTTCTCGAGTCGTAGTCGATCCAACATCGGTCCATTGTCGAGGGTATATCGTATCCTTCTATACCATATATACTTTAGTATATATCCCGTGATTTTAAAATATCTACCTTCGTAATTATTTGCATAAATACAAAAAGCACCTACAACATGTGTAAGTGCTTCGCGTTCCATATAGGATTTGAATCTATGCTCCTAACGAAATAGTCTCCGCCTCTATTTTCTCTCCGATAAAATTCAATGCGGATTGTGCAAAACGGTCCGCATTTTCTGTAGTCAGATAAGTGCACGTGCCGTTTTGCGAGAGTTGTTCGCGGTATTCGGGATGACGAGCAAGATAATCCGCGAGAGAATCGGCCTCCAATTCGCCCTGCGCAATAGTAGTCACCTTTGGTGAGTCCGTCGGTTGCGGGAATTCCGATTCATCGAGTTCGTGACGGAATTCGAGCCAGTTATCGATTCGCTCTTTCATCAGCGGATAGTGGGTGCAACCCAGAACGAGGGTGTCAATCTGCGGGTCCTTGGCAAGAATCTCACGCAGGTATTTGCCGATGAAATATTTGGCGCCGGGTTCATTATGTTCGCCGGCTTCAATCAGGGGAACCCACATAGGACAAGCGTGCTGCACAATCGTTAGTTCGGGGGCTATTTTCTCTAATTCGAGCACGTAAGATTCGGAACTCACGGTTGCCGGAGTAGCCAGGATTCCTACGTGACCGTTCTTCGTGATTGCCGGCACGGCTTCGACAGTAGGACGAATGACACCGAGGACGTTGACAAGCCTACCCCGCCCCTCCCTAAAAGGAGGGAGATCGTTTTGTTGAATAGTCCTCAGCGCCTTGGCGGAAGCGGTGTTGCAGGCAAGGATGACCAGCGCGCAGTCTTGGTCGAAAAGGTATTGAACGGCTTGAAGGGTGTAGCGATAGATGACGTCGAACGAGTGCGTGCCATAAGGAGCGCGCGCGTTGTCGCCTAAGTAGATATAATCGTACTCAGGCAGCACTTTGCGGATCTCACGTAGGATCGTCAATCCGCCGTAGCCACTATCAAAAACACCTATCTTTGCCATCTCAACTGATTTTGCGCTGCAAAAGTACTGCTTTTTTTCGGTTTTTGCAAGAAAAAATGAGGTTTTTTGTTACGTACGAAACTATATTATATATAATATAATATACAATTTGTGCGCGATTTTTGTATAGAGATAAACTTGCGTATCTCAAAAAAAATCATTACCTTTGCGGCGGAAATGTCGCAAAACGATGAAGAAAGTTCGTGAGATAGCCGGGTACGTGCTCGGCGGAGTGATATTCGTAGTGCTGCTGCCGACCATCATGTGGTTGGCGTCCGGGATGCCTGAGATGGCGGTGCATATCGGTGTATGGCGCGCCGTGGCAACAGGTGTGTTGATGATCGGAGGCTTGAGCCTCAGCGTGTGGACCATCGTCTATATGAAGACCCGCGGGAAAGGCAACCCGATGGATGCCTTCGGCAAGGAGATAGGTCCGCGCACCCAACATCTGATGACCGACGGTCCGTATCGGCTCAACCGCAATCCGATGCTTACCGGCACACTCACCTATCTGGCCTCGTTCCTCGTGTGGCTATGGACCTGGCAGGCGGTGTTAGTTTGGGTGATATTCTTTATTATCATGTTCGTACAAGTGCTCACGGAAGAGAAGCGCCTGCGCAAGGATTTCGGCGAGGAGTACGACGACTATTGCAAACATACAAGACGTTTTTAATACCCGTAAGACCATGAAAAAAGGAACTAAAATTGCCCTATGGGTGTGCGGAGGAGTGGTTGCATTGCTGATCACGGCCTTCATGTGCGCCGATATGATTGTATCGTATATCGTCCATCGCGAGGTGGCAGAAGCACTGAAGAAAATCCCGGACACGCAAGCGTCCGTGGGGAAGATATACCTGAATCTCATCAGCGGTTCAGCCGTCGTGAAGGATATCTCGTTCTCCACCCACAACTTGTCTGTGGAAGACACCATCAGTGGCCCGCACGAGCCGGGACTGGCGCTGAAAGTATCTGCTCTGCGCGTTTGGAATATCCGTTACTGGGAGTTGTTCCGCGAGCATCGGTTGGTGATCCTCAATATCTCCATTGATAACCCGCGTCTGCTGGTATATCTGGACGAAGAGCACCCCGAGAGTCTGCTGCCGAACTTACCCAAAGACACCACGCTGGAGAAAGCGCACCAGTGGTTACAATCCGTCTCCGTGGGTTCGTTTGACCTCGATGATTTCTGTGCGCGTCTCCAGAGCACGCACTCGCCGCTCTGTGTGACGGTGGACAGTCTGGATCTCGAGACAGACGACCTGGCGTACCGCACGGAGGACTCGACATTCTTCTATAACGACTCCGTCTATGAGGTATACCTCAGTACGCTGAAAGTGCGGACTCCTGACGGTCAACTCGCCATCGAGACGCACGACATGCAGACCCGCAATCAAGGGGCAGTCAAGTTGGGTTACACGCGGCTGCGTAACTTGCTATCCCCCAAGCAGCTAGCGGACAAAGCGAAAGAGCCGACGACGTGGATAGACCTGGAACTCAACTCCCTTTCCACCTCACCGCTGAACCCTATCCGCAAGGCTTTAGCCAAAGATACAAACCTCGATTCACTGCACGTGGATGTCAAGCGGATGCATGTATGTCGAGACGAGCGCTACAAGCCGAAGACACCTTTCGCTACGCCGCAAGACTATCTTCGTCAAGTGCCCGTTACCTTCTCCGTGAAGCACGTAGATGCGCTGGCGCGCAAGGTGGACATCGAGATGGCGACGACTGACATCAACTGCGGTAAGCTCCACGTGCGTAATATTCATGCATTGCTATCGAACGTCACCAACCGTCCGGGAGCTACGTGGTATAACCGTGTCAGAGCGCCGTTCGGCAAGGCGGGAAAAGTAGAAGCGAGTTACGCGATGCATCTCGATAAAGCTTCTACATTTGAAGTGAAACTCGATGCTTGGCAGGTGGAAACGGAGGAGGTGAACGGGTTCATCCGCCCGCTGATCGGTATTACCAGTGAGTGCCATATAGATCACCTGAACACCCATTACAAAGGCGACCGCAATATCGCCAAGGGTGATTTCTGCATGGAGTACCACGGACTGAAAGTGAAGGTGCATAAGGAAGACAAAGTGCCGTACGAGATCATCACCAAACATGCAGATATGTTCACGGAATTGGCGAACTCGCTTGTGCCGCACAGCAATCCTACGTCAGTCGATCCTGCGCCACGCAGATACGAAGCGGAGTGGAAACGCGACGAGTGGAAACCCTATCCGCTGTACATCTTCGGTCCGGTCATCGATGGCATCAAAAAGACCATGCTTCCCGGCCTGTACGCACATAAACAGGTACGCGGGAAGAAAAAGTAAAGAAACATTAAAAATGAACTTAGCGACCCCAAAAGGGCCGCTTTTTTTATAAAAAAAGAGAAAATATTTGCGTATATGAAAAAAAAGTAGTACTTTTGCAGGCTGAATGTGCGGTGCGCGTATATGCAAGCGCGCTATGCACGTACGAAAAGCAGGCCAAAACGAACACAAATAACTAAAAAATATACGTATATGAAATTTAATGTTTCGAGTTCTAAACTCTTTTCTCAGTTACAGGCTGTAAGCCGCGTGATTAACAGTAAGAATGCGTTGCCTATTCTGGACGACGTGTTGTTCGACCTGAGTGGTAACGAGTTACATCTGACCGCTTCGGACGGCGAGACGACGATCCGCACGAGTGTGGAGGTAGAAGGTGCAGAAGGTAGCGGTAAGGTAGCTTCGGCTGCTAAGTTGTTGTTAGAGACGCTCAAGGAGTTCAGTGAGCAGCCGCTGGCATTCACCATCGACGAGAACAACTTCGCCGTAAACATGGTTAGCCAGAACGGCACCTACTCTTTCGTTGGCGTGAACGGCAATGAGTATCCGGAGATGCCGGGTGCTGAGGCTGGTGCACAGACGTTGGCTTTGCCGGCAAACGTACTGCAGAGCGCTATCGAGAAGACCATCTTCTGCACTGCTGACGATGATCTTCGTCCTGTGATGAACGGTATTTTCTTCGACATCGCAGCGGACAAGGTGACGATGGTAGCTACCGACGCGCACCGTCTGGTTCGTTATGCAAACACAGGCGTACAGGCAGGCGTTGTAGCCAGCTTCATCCTGCCGAAGAAACCGGCAAGTCTGCTGAAGAACCTGTTGGCAAAAGAGGAGAGCGACGTGAAGGTGACCTTCGGCGCCAAGAATGCTCGTTTTGAGTTCGGCAGCACGATCATCGTTTGCCGTCAGATCGAGGGCCGTTTCCCGAACTACAATGCCGTTATCCCGCAGGGTAACAACAATATCGTGACGGTAGATCGTCAGACGATCATCAACGCCTGCAAGCGCGTAGCTGTGTTTGCAAACAACGGTACTGCACAGCTCCGTCTGGCGCTGAGCGAGAACAGCATTAAGATTTCTGCTCAGGATATCGACTTCTCGACGAGCGCAGAAGAGACGATCGCTTGCAGTTACAACGGTACACCGATGGCTATCGGCTTCAAGGCTCCGTTCCTGATTGACCTGCTGAGTTCGATTGAGAGCGCAGAGGTACAACTCAAGCTGGCTGATCCTGCTCGTGCAGGTCTGATCTTGCCGGTTGAGAACGAGGCTAACGAAGATGTACTGATGTTGTTAATGCCGATGTTGCTGAACGATTAAGAAGAGCCTACCCCTAACCCCTCCCTAAAGGGAAGGGAATTTCAGTATGAGTTACAGAAAATTAACGTCAGAAGAGATTGCACAATTAGAGGCGCAGGGTTGTAAGGCGTACGACTGGGCTGAGGTAGAGGTAGCGGAGCATTTCGATGCACGCTTCGTGCGTCATACCAATTTCTCGGGCCATAACAAGATCGGCGTCTTCACGCGTGAGATAGAGCTTCCGGGTGGACTGAAAGTGCACTCGGGAATCTACAACGCCACTTTGCACAACTGCGAGGTAGGCGACGATGCGCATCTGTATAACATCCACAACTACATCGCCAACTACACCATCGGTGCAGGTACGTGTATCGAGAATGTGAATGCCATCCTCGTGGACGGCAAGACGACTTTCGGTAACGGTGTACGTGTGCCGGTGATGAACGAAGGCGGCGGTCGTGAGATACCTATCTTCAATGAGTTGAGTGCCAGTCTGGCGTATATCCTGACGCTGTACCGCCATCGTCCGAAGATGATTGCGGAGTTGGAGCACCAGATAGATGCGTACGCCGAGGCACAGGCTTCGGATCACGGAGTGATCGGTGACCACGTACGCATCGTCAACTGCGGAAGTATCAAGAACGTGAAGATCGACAGCTATGCTGAGTTGAGTGGCGTGAGCCGCTTGAAGAACGGTACGATCAACTCCAACGAGACGGCGCCGGTTCATCTGGGCAGCGGTGTCAAATGTGTGGATTTCATCCTCGCTTCGGGTGTAGAGATCGGTGATTCGACGCTGGTGGACAAGTGTTTTGTCGGTCAGGGTTGTATCTTCGACAAGCACTACTCGGCAGGCGAGAGTCTGTTCTTCAGTAACTGTCAGGGAATGCACGGTGAGGCCTGTGCTATCTTCGCAGGTCCGTACACCGTGACGCACCATAAGAGCACCTTGTTAATTGCCGGTATGTTCTCGTTCCTCAATGCAGGTTCGGGTAGCAACCAGAGTAACCACATGTACAAACTCGGTCCTATCCATCAGGGTGTAGCCGAGCGTGGCGCGAAGACGACCAGTGACAGTTATCTGCTGTGGCCGAGTAAGATCGGTGCGTTCAGTCTCGTCATGGGACGTCACACACACCATGCGGACACGTCTGAACTGCCGTTCTCGTATCTGATCGAGAATAACTCGGAGAGTTACCTTGTGCCGGGTGCTAACCTGCGTACCGTAGGTACTATCCGTGACGCACAGAAATGGCCGAAACGTGACAACCGTAAGGATCCGCATAAGCTTGACCAGATCAACTTCAACCTCTTGAGTCCGTACACCGTGCAGAAAATGTGGCGAGGGCGTGAGGTGCTCAATGAGTTAGTAGCGCTGAGTGGCGAGAACACGGAGGTATT
Source organism: Bacteroidales bacterium UBA1187 (assembly GCA_002309835.1). GTDB lineage: Bacteria > Bacteroidota > Bacteroidia > Bacteroidales > Paludibacteraceae > Colicola. The sequence goes on along the minus strand of DBYL01000033.1, from coordinate 19,758 downwards.
CGGTTATAAGAACTGCAAGATCCGCAACACGTCGTTGAAGCACGGTCTTGAGTTATACACGATAGGGATCCAGAAATTCTTAGGCAACAGTCTCATCAGCCGTCTGGAGCAGAAAGAATGGCGCACGATGGATGAGTTGCGTAAGGCTCTGCGTCCGGATAGCGCGATTGGTGCAGGCGACTGGGTAGACCTCGCAGGACTCATTGCGCCACGTTCGGAAGTGACGCGTCTGCTGGACGATATCGAGGCTGGTAAAATGAGTCTGGAGAAAATCCAAGAGCGACTCGTCGAGATGCACGCGCATTATTACTCGTACGAGTGGACCTGGGCGCTGGAGCACCTCGAGCAAGTCTGGGGATGCGACGCGGCGCACGTGACGCTCGAGCAGATCCGCAAAACCGTCGAGGAGTGGAAAGAGGCCGTGGTTGGACTCGACAAGATGGTCTATAACGATGCCCGTAAGGAGTTTGATATGAACAGCCAGACCGGCTTCGGTGTGGATGGCGACCGCGACCAGGCGCAGGCGGACTTCGAAGAAGTACGTGGTAGCTTTGAGTCGAACAGTTTCGTAAAGGCGGTACTCGAGCACATCGAGAAGAAGAGCGAGTTAGGGGCGCGAGTTCTTGAGAAACTCGCCGGAGTGAAGGAGTGAAAGAGTGAATGAATAACGGGAAATTGACGATATTAGGATGCGGCAGCGCTAAGCCGACAAAGACCACCTCGCCTTCGGCGCAGTGGGTGGAGTTGAGCGATAAGGCTTTCCTCGTGGACTGCGGGGAAGGTACGCTGCTGACGATGCAGAAGTTAGGTTTGCACACCGGACGTCTGTATAATATCTTCATCTCCCATCTTCATGGTGACCACTGTTTCGGTCTGATCGGTCTGCTGACGACGCTCGGGATGCTCAAGCGTACCCAGCCGATGCATATTTATGCTCAACCGGACCTGCAGAAACTGCTGCAACCGCTGTTAGATTACCACGCTAACGACCGACTCTATGACATCATCTTCCACCCCATCAACCCACGCAAGCACGAGGTGATCTTCGAGGACCGCACGGTGAGTGTGGAGACGATTCCGCTCAAGCACGGTGTGCCGACTTGTGGCTTCTTGTTCAAGGAGACGCACAGCCTGAAGAAAGAGGACGGCAGTTTTGAGCACGTCACGCGCAAGCGTTTCGCTTACTGCGCCGACACGATGTACAGCGAGAAGATCGTGCCGATCATCGAAGGTGTGGACACGCTCTATCACGAGTCCACGTTCCTCGAGTCGATGGCGGAGCGAAGCAAGGAAGTGAAACACTCCACGGCGGCCGACGCAGCAAAGATCGCTTCGCTGGCCAAAGCCGGCAAACTGATCATCGGGCACTACTCTGCACGCGTAGAAGACCATAGTTTATTCCTCGATGAGGCAAAGCCTGTCTTCGAGAACACTTTCCTTGCGGAAGAGAACTTGACATTTGAGATTTGAGATTGCTGATGGCAAAGACTTCTATTCAATATGTATGTTCGTCCTGCGGCGCCAAAGCCCCGCAGATGTTAGGTCGTTGCCCGGTTTGCGGCGAATGGGGAACGTACGAGGAGGAAGTCATGACTTCCTCAGTGAGAGGTGAAAGGTTAAAGGCGAAAGGGACCTCTACACCTCAGCGGCTGCAAGACGTGCAGGCGACAGAGGAGATGCGCATTGACATGCATAATGGGGAGTTCAACCGCGTGTTAGGAGGTGGACTTGTGCCGGGTAGTCTGGTGCTCTTAGGAGGCGAACCGGGCATCGGTAAGTCCACATTAGCACTGCAAGTGCTGATGCAGCAAGGCGAACGCAAGACTTTCTACGCCTCGGGAGAAGAGAGTGTAAGGCAGTTGAAGTTACGTGCCGAACGACTCAAAGGCGATGCGGAGAACCTCTATATCTCTTCGGAGACTTCCCTCGAAAGAATCTTGGAGCAGGTGAAGGAGATGGAACCCGAGATAGTAGTCATTGACTCGATACAGACCATCGGTACGGAAGCCGTTGATGCGACGATCGGTAGTATCACGCAAGTTCGCGAGTGCGCTGCGAGAATATTGGAGTTCGCCAAGACACGGAATATCCCCTTCATCATCATCGGGCATATTAACAAAGAGGGTTCGTTAGCCGGTCCGAAAGTGCTGGAGCACATTGTGGATACCGTACTGCAGTTTGAAGGCGACCAGCAATATATGTACCGCATCCTGCGGGCACAAAAGAACCGTTTCGGTTCGACTTCGGAGATTGGTATCTACGAGATGCGTCAGGACGGTCTGCGCGAAGTGACGAACCCGTCGGAGTTGCTGTTGAGTACCGCCCGCGAAGGTCTCTCGGGCATCGCTATCGGTGCTGCTGTAGAAGGCGTGAGACCGTTCCTGATCGAGGTACAAGCACTTGTCTCGTCGGCTGCCTACGGTACGCCGCAGCGTTCATCCACAGGGTTTGACGGCAGACGACTGAACATGCTGCTGGCTGTACTGGAGAAACGCGTAGGATTTAAGTTGCTGCAGAAAGATGTGTTCCTCAATATAGCAGGCGGACTGAAAGTACAAGATCCGGCGATCGACTTGGCTGTGTTAGCGGCAGTGCTGAGCAGTAATATGGATATCCCCTTGGACGCCGGCACGTGTCTGTGCGGAGAAGTGGGACTGGCCGGTGAGATCCGTTCGGTCAACCGTATTGAGCAACGCATCGCCGAGGCGCAGAAATTAGGCTTCAAACGGATACTTATTCCGGCGGAGCATAAGATAGACACCAAGCGCTTCCAGATAGAAGTGGTGGGTGTGAAGAAAGTGACGGACGCGTTTAGATTGTTGATAAAGTCGTAATGACGTAATGACGACATGACGACATGACGAAAAAACTCAAACATATAATATTGGTGCTTGCGCTTTGCGTAGGATGGCTCACGTCGCGCGCAGAGACGAATCCGTACTTATGCGAACTCGGTGTGCAGGCCGGCTGCGGATACTATGTAGGTGATGCAGCAGCGCACATCTTCATGAACCCGCGTGAGGCCTACGGTGTGCATTTCCGCTATAAGTTCACCAAGCGCTGGGCGATACAGGCGAAAGTAGCGGGACAACGCATCACGGGGCATGAGTACGAATATGTATCGGGCGTAGGCCCTGTGCGTCAGGATGCCATGTGGCAGAACTTGATGGTGAACGTAGATGTAATGGCGGAGTTTAACTTCTTCCGTTTCGGTTCGGCCAATAAGTTCGACAAGCGTATCCGTCCCTACACGCCGTATATCTTCTTAGGTCTCGGCGCAGGCATCTACGGGATGGAAGGATACACCGGCGGAGGAGGATTTAACAAAGTGATGGGGTATTTCCCCTTCGGTATCGGTTTTAAATGGAAATTTCACGACCAAGTGGGTTTGAACATCGCTTGGCAACATAATGTATATTTTGCGGACAACTTAGAGAACCGCGAGAACCTCGATAACCGTCATCAGTTGAACGGATGGAACTGGATGAACTGTGATTTGACGGGAATGGTTACAATTGGCATAGTTTTTGAATTCGGTAAAGCGCCCAAACCTTGCCGAATTTGCAATGCAGATTAAGACAATGGATTATAAAGAACAGATAGACAAGGAGCGTTTGCCGCGCCACATCGCCATCATCATGGATGGTAACGGACGCTGGGCAAAGAAACAAGGGTTAGCGCGCATGTTCGGTCATCGCCAAGGAGTGGAGACCGTGCATAATATCACTGTGGCGGCTACGAAACTCGGCATCGAGTATCTGACGCTGTACACGTTCTCCACTGAGAACTGGAACAGGCCCAAAGAGGAGGTGGATGCACTGATGACTCTGCTCGTAGATACCATCGCCAAAGAGACGCCGACGCTCATGAATAACAATGTGCGTTTGCAGACCATCGGTGATATCGACCGCTTGCCGGAAGGAGCGAAGAAGAAGTTCTTAGCTTGCATCGAGCAGACGAGTAAGAACACGGGGCTGACAATGGTGCTGGCGCTCAGTTACTCTGCGCGTTGGGAAATCACGCGCGCGATGCAAACGGCCGTAAGCCGTGCTTGCAGTGGCGCCTTGCGTCCCGAAGAGGTGAACGAGCAGTTCGTATCATCGCTCATGACCACCGCTTCAATCCCTGATCCTGACTTATTAATCCGTACCAGCGGTGAATACCGCATCAGTAATTTCCTGCTTTGGCAACTGGCTTACAGCGAGTTATATTTCACCGACTGCTTATGGCCTGAATTCACGGAAGAGGAGTTGTACAAAGCCATTGTAGATTATCAGAAACGCGAAAGAAGATTTGGAAAGACGAGTGAACAGATACATTAACATCATATTATTGTCGCTGCTGAGCCTGGGAGTCTGGGCCCAAGACAGCGCAGCTGTAGCTTCTGCTGTGCCCGAGATCGAGTACAGCATGAGCGCGCGGAAGACCTACGAGATCGCAGGCATCGAAGTGGAAGGCGCGGATAGTTACGAAGATTTCGTACTCATCGGCTTTTCCGGCCTCGCCGTAGGCGATAAGATCGAGGTGCCCGGAGACCAGATTACCAAAGCTATCAAGCGTTTCTGGAAGCAAGGTCTGTTCTCTAATGTGAAGATCAAGGCCAAGAAGATTGAAGGCAATAAGATCTGGCTCATCATCGAGTTGGAGCAACGCCCGCGTGTGAGCGAGGTGCGCTACGACGGCTTGAAGAAGAGCGAACGCGAAGACGTAGAGATCAAAGCAGGTATCCGTCAGGGCAGTCAGATGACGCCTAACCTCGAGGACCATGCCAAGACGGTGATCAAGAAGTACCTGGCGGAGAAAGGATTCCATAACTCGGAGATCAACATCTACCAGCAACCCGACGGAGACCACCCGGGCTATGTACGCGTAGCCATCGTGGTGGATAAGAAAGTGAAAACAAAGGTCGGTAAGATCTACATCACCGGTAATGAAGCCCTCACTCATCGCCAGATCAACAAGGCGATGAAGAAGACCAACGATAACGATATTATCAATCTCTTCCGTACCAAGAAATTCGTTACCGAGGAGTACGAGAAAGATAAGGTTGCCGTTATCGAGAAATATAACGAGTACGGATATCGCGATGCGTATATCGTAGCTGACAGCGTTGTGCCGAATCCCGAAGACCCGACGCGCGTGGATATCTACATGACCATCAGCGAAGGTGATAAATACTACGTCCGCTCTGTCAAATGGGTGGGTAACACGATCTATCCTTACGATTACTTAGACGCAGTGTTAGGTGTCAAGCCGGGCGATGTATATAATCTCAAGACGCTTAACGAGCGCCTGCAGTCCGATGACGATGCGGTCAGCAAGTTATATACCGATAACGGATATCTCTTCTTCAACGTAGAGCCCGTAGAGGTGAATGTAGAGAACGACTCGATTGACTTTGAGATGCGCATCTACGAAGGCAAACCGGCTACGATCAATGACATCAAGATCGTCGGTAACACCCGCGTGTATGAACACGTCGTTCGTCGTGAGTTATATACCAAGCCGGGACAACTCTACTCGCAATCGGATATTATGCGTTCGCTGCGTGAGTTAGCGCAGATGGGTCACTTCGACCAAGAGAAACTCGTGCCGGATATCCAGCCGAACCCCGAAGACGGAACGGTCGATATCACGTATCAGTTGGAGACCAAGTCCAGCGACCAGATTGAGTTCTCGCTCGGTTGGGGAGCTACAGGTATCACAGGTTCTATCGGATTGAAGTTCACTAACTTCGCCATCCAGAACCTCTTTAACAAGAAAGCCTATCGCATCGTGCCGCAAGGTGAAGGTCAGACCTTCTCCGTCAATCTGCGTACGAACGGAATCTACTCTACATCTGTTTCCGTCTCATTCTTGGAGCCATGGCTAGGAGGTAAGCGTCCGAACAGCCTCAGCGCTTCGTTCGCCTTCTACAATCAGACCGGTTATTCCAGCCGTTATCAGAAGGCTTATCAGAATCTCTACAACAACTATTCGGCGTATTACTACTATTCCGGCAACAGCAATTACTATCAGCAGTTAGCGGAAGCCGAAGCGGATAAGGATAAGTTCATCCGTCAGTTCTATTTCGCACTCGGCTACGGTAAGCGTCTGCGTTGGCCGGATGACTATTTCACCTTCTACGGCGAGTTGAGTTATACGATGTATTGGATGAAAGACTGGCCTTACCTGCTCATCGACAATGGTACTTCGCATAACTTAGCGCTGAATCTCCAGATCTCGCGTTCGTCTATCGACAACCCGATATATACCCGCCGCGGTAGCCAGTTCACCTTAGGACTGAAGATCACGCCGCCGTGGTCGTTGTTCAGCAACAAAGACTACTCGCAGTTGACAACCTCGGAGAAATACCACCTCATTGAATACCACAAGTGGAAATTCACGGGAAAAGTATTCACGCCGCTTACCCCGGATAGCAAGTTAGTGCTTATGGCGCGTGCTGAGTTCGGTTACCTCGGCCATTTCAACAAGAATGCACGTTCGCCGTTTGAGACCTACTATATGGGTGGTGACGGAATGTCGAGTTATTCGTCTCTGTCCACCGATTACGTAGCGATGCGTGGTTACTCGGCCGGTTCGCTTACCCCATATGACGCGTCCAGCGGACGTAATATGGGATACGTATATAATAAGTTTACGATGGAGCTCCGCTATCCTATCTCGCTGGAACAGAATGCTACTATTTGGGCATTGGCGTTCCTCGAGGCCGGTAACTGCTTCTCAGATATAGAGAGTTATAATCCCTTTGATCTGAAGCGTTCAGCCGGTTTAGGTGTGCGTATCTTCCTGCCGATGTTCGGTCTGCTCGGTATCGACTGGGGCTGGGGCTTCGATGAGATTAACGGCAGCAAGCAATATAGCGGCAGCCAATTCCACTTCGTCTTAGGACAAGAGTTGTAAATTATGAAGAAATTAGTTATCCTATTATTCGCTGCTCTGCTTTCTTTTGGCACGATGTTTGCGAAAGATCAGTCGATAGCGTATATCGACATGAGTTATATCCTCAAAAACCTGCCGCAGTACGAGCAGGCTAACGAACAGTTGACGATGCTATCCAAACGCTGGCAGAAAGAGATTGATGCGGCCCAGCAAGAGGCACGCGTGATGGCTACCAACTACCAGACGGAGCAGATCTTCCTCTCAGAGACGATGCGTACGCAGCGCGAAGAGGAGATTGTGAAGAAAGAGCAAGAGGTGCTCGAACTCAAGCGTAAGTATTTCGGACAGGAAGGTGAGTTATACAAGAAGCGCGAAGCGCTCATCAAACCTATCCAGGATGAGATTTACAATGCCATCCAGGAACTCGCAAGCGAGAAACGGATAGACGTCGTCAAAGATCGTTCTTCCGACCCGGCACTCATCTATATGTCCTCTAAATTAGATATCTCAGACCAAGTGCTGCAGAAACTTGGTGCAAAATAAACGAAATTATAAATTATAAATCATAAATTTGAAATGAAAAAGATTATTATCGCAATGATGCTTATCCTGCCGATGGCAGTAAGCGCACAGAAATTCGGTCACATCAACACACAAGAGCTCTTCGCGCTGATGCCTGAAGTGGCTCAAGTGAAACTGAAAATGGATACTATCCAGGGCCAGTACGAGAACCAACTCGCTTCGATGAATGAGGAGTTCCAGAAGAAGTATCAAGATTATCAGACTCAGGAGGCTACGATGGCAGACGCTGTAAAGCAAATCCGTCAGCAGGAGTTGCAGGAGATGCAACAGCGTATCCAGTTATTCTATCAGACCGCAGAACAGGATATCCAGAAGAAGCAACAGGAGTTGCTCATGCCGGTTCACGAGAAGATGTCGAAAGCGATTAAGGCTGTCGGCGAGCGTGAGGGATACACCTATATCTTCGATAGCGCAGCGATGGTACACGTCGGTAATGACGCCAAGGATGTAATGCCGCTCGTGAAGAAAGAGTTAGGTATCAAGTAATGGCTGACGGATATTTAGAATCGCACTACGCCGAATATGAGAAGAAAAAGGCGGAGTGGCTGAAAAAGAAAAAAAAGTTTAGTTATGGTAGAAAAAATTCAAACGACACTACGCGATAGTGCTGCGGCACGTTGGACCGTCCTCGTGCTGGTAGCATCGATGATGTTCTTCGCGTATATGTTCGTCGATATCCTCTCGCCTTTGGCATCGTTGCTGAACGACACGCTCAGTTGGGACCAAGGCGACTTCGGTACCTACGCTGCCGGCGAGTACCTGCTCAACGTGTTCGGATTCCTCATCATCGCGGGTATCATCCTCGATAAGATGGGTGTGCGCTTCACGGGTCTGCTCTCCGCAAGTCTCATGGTGATCGGCGCCGCCATCAAATACTGGGGTATCTCCTGGCCGGAAGCCAACACTGTGGAGTGGCTTAACGCTTGGTGGCCTTCGATGCCCGGATCCGCGAAACTGGCGATGTTCGGCTTTATGATTTTCGGCTGCGGAGCCGAGATGGCCGGTACGACGGTTAGCAAGATCCTCGCCAAGTGGTTTAAAGGCAAAGAGATGGCCTTAGCTATGGGTCTGGAGATGGCGATTGCCCGTCTGGGTGTGTTCGCCGCTATGTGGCTCTCGCCGATGTTCAGCGAGCGTTTTGCGATTGACGGAACGAACTCCGTAGTAGCTCCGCTGCTGTTCTCTGCAGCGCTGCTCGTCATCGGTTTGCTCAATTTCTTCGTCTTCACCATCATGGATAAGAAGTTCGACGAACAGCTGGTAGCTATCGGTGAAGCAACCGCAGAAAGCGACCCCGAAGAGGAGTTCCACGTGTCCGACCTCGGACAGATCTTCAAATCGAAGATGTTCTGGATCATCGCGCTCCTCTGCGTACTGTATTACTCGGCTATCTTCCCCTTCCAGCGTTTCGCAACGAACTTCCTGGAGGAGACCCTGGCTATCAGTAATACCGAAGCTGCAGGTCTGTTTAAGTGGTTCCCGATATTAGCGATGGTACTCACGCCGTTCCTCGGTGCTTTCATCGATTTTAAAGGTAAAGGCGCCACAATGATGATGCTCGGAGCGGTCATCATGACCCTCTGTCACTGCATCTTCGCGTTCGTATTACCGGCGTACCCGAGCAAGACACTCGCCCTTGTCACGATCCTCGTGCTCGGCGTCAGCTTCTCGCTCGTTCCGGCTTCTATGTGGCCTTCGGTACCGAAGATCATCGATGAGAAAGTGCTCGGTTCGGCCTACTGCCTCATCTTCTGGGTGCAGAATGTAGGTCTCTGCCTCGTGCCGCTACTTATCGGTAAACTGCGCGTGGCTACCAACGGTTACCTCGTCCCGATGATCGTCTTCGCCTCCTTCGGCGTGCTGGCCTTCCTGCTCAGCCTCGCCCTTAAAGTAGAGGATAAAAAGAAAAACTATGGATTGGAACTTCCTAATAAAAAATAAGGAATCGCTCAATGTCACTACAGACAGCCGGAAGGTAACTCCCGGCTGTGTCTTTGTAGCCCTCAAAGGCGAACATTTCGACGGCAACGATTTCGTTGAACAAGCCCGCAAGGACGGAGCGGAATATATCATCAGCGGAGAGAACGCCTTAGCGGAACTGCAGGATCTTGCTCGCGCGTGGCGCAGAGAGTTAGGTCTGCCTATTCTCGGTATCACCGGGACCAACGGCAAGACGACTACCAAAGAGCTCTGTGCCGCTGTGCTGAGCACGAAATATAACATATACTACACGCAGGGCAACCTCAATAACCAACTCGGCGTGCCACTCACCTTATTAAGTATAACGCGCGCACACGAGATGGCGATTGTAGAGATGGGTGCCTCCCATCCCGGAGACATCAAAGAACTCGTAGAGATCGCCGAACCCAACTACGGTCTTATCACCAATGTGGGTCGCGCGCACCTACAAGGATTCGGTTCATTCGAAGGCGTGATGAAGACCAAAGCGGAGTTATATGACTTCCTGCGTGCACACGGTGGTTTCTGCTTCCGTAACATGGATAACCCGTATCTCGCGCAGATGGCGGGTGACCTCAAGACAGTCGAGTACCATACCGGTACGATGCCGGAAGGCACGCATCTAGTAGGGGGGTATAATGCAGAGAACGTATCGGCAGCGATTTGTGTAGGTGCGTATTTCGGTGTAAGTAAAGAGGCGGCGTTAGTTGCTATCCGTGCGTATATTCCGTCTAATAACCGCAGCCAACTGCTGCAGACCGAGCGCAACACCGTCGTTGTGGATGCCTATAATGCCAACCCGACCTCGATGAGTGCAGCTATCAAAGCGTTCAAAGGCGATTGTTACATCCTCGGTGCGATGCGCGAATTAGGCGAATACAGTCATCTCGAACACCAGAACATCGTCAATATGCTGCTGGAGCGCAAGGCGGACACCGTGCTGCTCGTGGGCGATGAATATAAAGACACGACTGCTCCCTATCCTATCTACGATAATGTAGAGGCACTATGCGAAGCGCTGCGGACCAGTCCGCTGACGGGACGTACGATCCTGCTCAAAGGCAGTCGCAGCAACCAACTTGAAAAAGTAATTCCATTACTATGACAGAAAAGACAAAGAATAATAATACCCTCCTCTGGATCCTCTTCGCCGTCCTTGCGGTGGCACTCGGTGCGTTGGCATTCATGTACCTCAACCAGCGTTCGGAACTGACCGAACTCGTGGAGCAGATGACGATCGAGAAAGAAGAACTCGAAGAAGAATATCAGGATCTCGCTATCCAATTCGATGGTTATCAGCAGATGGACATCCGAAACGATAGTCTCCAGGACTTGCTTTCTCGTGAGCAACAACGCGTGCAGGACTTGCTCGAAGAGCTGCGTCAGACCAAAGCCTCCAATGCGCGCAAGATCGCAGAGTTGAAGAAAGAGTTAGCTACCGTGCGTGCAGTGATGAAAGACTACGTCCGTCAGATCGACTCTCTCAATGCCACCAACGCCCGCTTAACGGTTGAGAACCAGCAGTTTAAGGAAGAGAACCAACAAGTGCGTTCGCGTAACGAAGAACTCACACAAGCGAACACGCAACTGACGGAAACCGTCACTCGTGCCGCGATGCTCGAACTCACTTCCTGCCAACTGACCACCCTCAATAAACGCGACAAAAAAACGCGTCTTGTTGGTCAGATTAGCAAATTGCAATTCGACTACACGATTGCTAAAAATATCACTTGTACTCCCGGCATGAAGCATCTCTACGTACGTATTACCGATCCGACCGGCAACCTCTTAGGCGAGACTACTAATCATCTGTTCTCATTTGAAAATCAAGAGATTAACTACACCCTTGCGCAAGAGATCGAGTATAGTGGAGAGGCATATAACGGCACTTGTTACTGGCCTGTGGAAACAGTTGTAGAAGGATTCTATACGATCGATTTCTTCTGCGATGGCAACCTCATCGGTTCCTTCCCGTTCCAGATAAAGAAGTAAAAAAACACGAATTATTTGCATAATTCAAAAAAAAGCAGTACCTTTGCAGCCGCTTTTTAATCGAGGGGTGTCCCCCCGAGACGAAAACGCTCTTTAGCGCTTTCGGCGAAAAGCAGTAAATGTGGCGAAGTTCGAATACAAGTATTGTGCTTTAGCCACCATCGTTTAACCGTCAAAAAAACATCATTATGTATTTGACTTCTGAGAAAAAAGCTGAGCTTTTTGCTAAGTATGGCAAAGATGCTAAGAACACCGGTTCGGCTGAGAGCCAGATCGCATTGTTCACCTTCCGTATCAACCACCTGACCGAGCACCTGAAGGAAAACCGTAAGGACTTCGGTACAGAGCGCGCCCTGACCACCCTCGTTGGTAAGCGTCGTCGCATGTTGGATTACCTGAAGGCAAAAGACATTGAGCGCTATCGTGCTATCATCAAAGAGCTCGGTATCCGTAAGTAATTTTGCGGAAAATTTAAGAAAAGAATGGCATATGCTTGCATANNTGTCATTTTTTTTTCGTACCTTTGCGACCGCAAAGGTTAGTTCATATGTTTCGACGTTGGGGACTATATATAGCGTTGCTCTTGACCGTGGGTTTGCAGGCGGCCGTCTATACCCCGTCGTCTGTGCCGAACCCGAAGGATTACGGACAGGCATATTACGTAGCTAACCCCGATGCCTTGCTGGCGGATTCGGATGTTATCTGGTTGAATCAATGCGCCGCGAGTCTGGAGTCCGCCACGCGTGTAGAGTTGTGCGTCGTTGCGCTGGAGTCCATCGGAGAGGCTGATGCTTTTGACTTCTCGTACGAGCTCTTCCAGCGCTGGGGACTCGGTAAGAAAGGTCAGAACACAGGTGTGCTGATACTCTTTGTGGAGCAGAGTCATGATATCCGCATCATGACCGGTGTGGGGATAGAAGGCGTACTGACTGATGCGCAGTGCTCCCAGATCATCCGCGATCAGATGACACCGGCCTTCCGCAAAGGAGACTACGGAGGTGGTCTATGCTTAGGCGCCTTGCGCATATATGAGATCTGCACGGATGGCGAAGCACCGGAGGAGTTGCGCAATGCCCGCTCGGTGACCAACCGCGGTCAGTATGGCGATGAGGACGAAGCTTTCCCTTGGTTGGGATTTATCTTCCTGATGGTATTCCTGATTGTTATCATCTATGTCATATGGTGGGCTTCGGACAAGAATAAAGGAGGAGGTAGTTCCTGGGGTAGCGGAGGTTCCGGAGGATACTATGGTGGCGGATACCACGGAGGCGGATTTAGCGGAGGCTTCGGAGGCGGTGGCTCATGGGGCGGCGGTTCTACCTTCGGTGGCGGAGCTGGAGGAAAATGGTAGGCGCTACACGCATTTTAGATTGAAGATTGAAGATTTCAAATTTATACAACAATGAAAAAAGCATTACCTTGGATTGTAGTATTAGGCGTCCTGGCGATTATCGCCCTTTGGGTAGCCAATGTGTATAACAGTTTTGTGACCCTGGAAGAGGAAGTGGACTCGGCTTGGGCACAAGTGGAGAACCAATATCAGCGTCGTGCGGACCTCGTGCCGAATCTCGTAGCCACCGTGAAGGGCTATGCGGCACATGAGCAAGAGACGCTCGAAGGCGTTGTAGAGGCACGCGCAAAAGCTACACAGATCACTATCGATCCCGCGAATGCCACTGCAGAACAGTTAGCTGCTTTCCAGGCCGCACAAGGAGAGTTGAGCCAAGCTCTCGGTCGCTTGCTCGCTGTGGCAGAGAACTACCCGGACCTGAAGGCAAACGAGAACTTCCTTGATTTGCAGAAGCAACTCGAGGGCACAGAGAATCGTATTACGGTTGCTCGTCAGCTCTTCAACGAAGCGGCACGTAATTTCAATACCACTATCCGTCGCTTCCCGAAGAATATCGTTGCGAGCATCTGTGGATTTGAGAAGAAACCGTATTTTGAGGCAGAGGATGGTGCTAAGCAAGCACCGAAAGTGGAGTTTTGATTGAGGTAAAACCGTATATTGAGCACGCAGTGTTGGTGGGCCTGATAACGCCCAACCAACCCGAGGACAGGACGAAAGAATACTTGGATGAGCTGGCGTTCCTTGCCGACACGCACGGCATTGTACCTGTCAAACGCTTCACCCAACGCCTCGACCAACCGAACACCGCCACTTATGTTGGCGAAGGCAAACTCGAGGAGGTGCGCCAATATATCATCGGCCGCGAAGGCGGAGAAGAACCGGTGGATGTCGTGATCTTCGATGACGAGCTATCGCCGCGACAGATCCGCAATCTCGAGAAAGCGATTAACCACAGAGAGAAGCACCCCGCTAATGTGCGCGTCATTGACCGCACGATATTGATCCTTGAGATATTTCTCCAGCGCGCGCAGACCTCCTACGCGAAGACGCAAGTGGAGATGGCGCACCTGCAGTATATGCTGCCGCGACTGACGCGTATGTGGAGTCACCTCGACCGTCAGCGAGGCGGTGGTGGTACCAACCGAGGTATGGGTGAGACCCAGATAGAAGCTGATAAACGAGTCATCGGTCAGAGGATCGCACTCCTGCGCGAGCAACTCAAGACCATCGACAAACAGATGGCTACGCAGCGGCAACACCGCGGGAAGATGGTGCGTGTGGCGCTCGTGGGCTACACCAACGTAGGCAAATCGACGCTGATGAACCTGCTCTCGAAGTCAGACGTGTTCGCGGAGAACAAACTTTTCGCCACGCTCGACACTACGGTGCGTAAGGTGACAATAGAGAACTTGCCGTTCCTGCTATCCGACACTGTCGGCTTCATCCGCAAACTGCCGCACCACCTCGTGGAGTCCTTCAAGTCCACGCTGGACGAGGTGCGCGAAGCGGACCTGCTGATACACGTAGTGGATATCAGTCATCCGAACTTCGAGGAGCAGTACGAAGTAGTGGAGCAGACGATAGCCGATATCTGCAAAGAGGACAAACCCACTATCGTCGTCTTCAATAAGGTGGATGCGTTCTCCTACGTGCCTAAAGAGGAGGACGACCTGACACCTATACAACGGGAGAACCTGTCGCTGGAGGACCTGGAGAAGAGTTGGATGGCGCGGCTGGGTGAAGACTGTATCTTCATCTCCGCGCGCAACAAAGAGAATATAGATGCTTTACGGGCGCTGATGTACGATCGCATCAAAGCGATACACGTGAAGCGCTACCCATATAATGACTTCCTCTTTCAACAGTACGAAGTATGAAAACAATACAAGAACAAGGTTACACCTTCCATGAGTGGCTCAAGCCCGAGCAGATTGCGAAGGATGTAAAGCAAGTGGCAGCACGTATCAGTGCGGACTATGCGGACAAAGAACCGCTCTTTGTAGTTGTTCTCAACGGAGCGTTTGTCTTTGCCGCAGACCTGATTCGTGCACTCAAAGACGTTCGATGCGAGATTACGTTCATCCGCGTCAGTTCCTATTGGGGAATGTCCACTACCGGACAATTGGAATTCATCGTTCCCCTCCAGCAAGTGGTGGACAACCGCGATGTGATCATCATCGAAGACATCGTGGATTCCGGCCTCACCATTCACCAACTCAAGGCGCATATGCGTGCGCAGGGAGCCACTTCCGTGCGCGTAGCATCCATGCTCTTCAAGCCGGGTAAGTTGGAGTATGAGGATGCCAAACCCGACTATATCGGGCATGAACTCACGGATGAGTTCGTCATCGGCTACGGCCTTGACTTCGATGGCTTTGTGCGCAATCTGCCGTCGATTTACAAAGTAGACAACGAATAAAAATACAATATTGTTTAACATTAAATTCTAACCATTATGAATGAAGAACTGAAAAAAGTGTTAGAGGTTGCTGAGGTTTGGACCAAAGAGCCTTTTGATGCGGAGACCCGCGCACAAGTGAAAGCGATGATGGAGGCAGAGGACAAGACCGAACTCATCGATGCTTTCTATCGTACTCTCGAATTCGGTACCGGTGGTCTGCGTGGTATTATGGGCCCGGGTACGAACCGAATGAACAAGTACATCGTAGCTATGGCTACCCAGGGCTATGCCAACTACCTGCTCAAAGTACAGAAACAAGGTGGTTTCCAGAACGTACAGAACGGCCGCGTAGCTGTTGTCGTTGGTCACGACTGCCGTAACAACGGTCGCCTCTTCGCTGAGACCGTAGCGAACATCTTCTCCGCTAACGGAATCCAGGTTTATCTGTTTGAGTCTCTCCGTCCGACGCCTGAGTGCTCCTTCGCTATCCGTCATCTCAAATGCCAAGGTGGTGTGAACGTTACCGCTTCGCACAATCCCAAAGAGTATAACGGCTACAAGGCTTACTGGGAGGATGGTAGCCAAGTGCTCCAGCCGCACGATCAGGGCATCATCGAGGAAGTAAATAAAGTAACCCTCGCTGACGTGAAATGGGAGGCAAACAAGGACCTCATCGAGATCATCGGTGGTGAGATGGACTATGACTACATGATGGCTGTTAAGGACGTCATGATCGACCAAGAGTCTATCCTTCGTCAGAAAGACCTCAACATCGTTTATACTCCGATGCACGGTGCCGGCCGTCAGATCGTGCCGATGTGCCTCCGTTCTTGGGGATTCCAGAATATCCACGTAGTGCCCGAGCAGATGGTTATCGACGGTAACTTCCCGACAGTCGTTTCTCCGAACCCCGAGAACGCAGAGGCCATGACCCTCGGTATGAAACTCGGTACGAAACTGGGCGCAGACCTCGTGATTGCTTCTGACCCGGACGCTGACCGCATCGCTATCGTTTGCCGCAACGACAAGGGCGAATGGGTGATCATCAACGGTAACCAGACGAACATCATGTACCACTANNATCATCAATAACATGAAGCGTCTGGGCAAACTTCGTCCGGATATGTATGTAGTGAAGACCATCGTGACCTCCGAACTCATCCGTAAGATTGCCGACAACCTCGGCGTGACGCTCACCGACGAGTACACGGGCTTCAAGTGGATTGCCAA
>DBYL01000033.1:0-3335 GCA_002309835.1 Bacteroidales bacterium UBA1187 | reverse complement strand
TTCGGCTTCCTGCCGTACGACGCCGTACGCGACAAATGTTCGCCGTCGGCTATCTGCCTCATCTGCGAGATTGCTGCGTATGCAAAAGACAACGGCATGACGCTCTATGACTACCTGCTTAAGATTTACGAGGACTACGGCTTCCAGAAAGAGACGACTATCAATGTCGTTCGTCCGGGTAAGACGGGTGCCGAGGAGATCCAGGCGATGATGGTGAACTATCGCAACAACCCGCCGCAGGAGATCGCAGGTGAGAAAGTCATCAAGATCAAAGACTTCAAGCTTCTCAAGCAACAGGAATTCAAGGACGGCAAGTGGGTTGAGAGCCCGATCGAGATGCCGCTGAACGCTACTTCGAATGTACTCCAGTACTTCACCGAAGGTGGCCTCAAGGTATCCGTTCGTCCGTCCGGTACCGAGCCGAAGATCAAGTTCTACTTTGAGATTCCGGTGAAGAGCGGCAAACCGTTCACGGGTGCTGACTACGAGCGTTGCACCGCTGAAGCCGAAGCCCGCGTTCCGGCTATCAAAGCAAGTCTCGGTTTGTAAACCTTAATGTCTTTCTTCTTAGACACGCCTGCGCACACGCGTAGGCGTGTTCTTTTTATATAATACTGCTGTTTACCTGCGGTGCTGTTTCTTTTTTGCAAATAGATTTGCATATATCATTTTTTTGTTGTACCTTTGCGGTCGCAAAGGTTTAGATACCATTTGCCGCTGGCTTCGACAGCGTAAAAAAGCGATGACATAGAAATTTAGCGTTTGCTTTATTTGAGGATTCATTCAATCTACCACATTGAAAAACTTCATTCCGAGAATATTGCAGAACGCTCACGTTTATACGTGGGCTTTCTGTATATTGGATGAAGTGGGTGTGGTAGCCCGAATGAACCAATAGCAGATGGCTCACGTTTTTATGTGCATATATTAGAAATAAAACTTTAAATATCATTGTTATGAAACACACTTATCTTTTTTTTGTTATCGTTTCCTTCCTCCTATTAGGATGTTCTGAACGCAACTCTCCAACCGACCCGAGTGGAGGGTCAAAAGTTTCTGTCGATTTTTCGATACAATCAATAGGCCCGTTTATGTATAAATTTACAAACAAATCTAAAGGGGCAGATAGTTACAAGTGGGACTTCGGTGATGGCTCATTTTCTTACGCTAAAAATGAAGCAACGTATACTTACTCAAATCCCGGCACATATGTCGTGACATTAACAGGAATTAAGGGAAGTGAGAAAACTGATTGCCGCAAACAATTAACAGTAAAGAAACCCTCCATCTATATTGCAGGTTACACCCTGTATAAAATACCTTATGAAAATAAATATTATAAGGTTGTCTGTAAAGATGATGACTTACTTACAACCAATTGGGGTTTCACTACTATTTATACTCCTTTGTTAGACCAGACAGACCTCCCCTATGTTAAGTATTTCCAAGAGCCTCTACTTATGGATAAGTTGGATGGAGATAACTACTATACGTTCTATGTGTATCATACCACAAATACAAGCAGTACTAGTGGTGATACTCAATGTTTGAAACAGAAACTCACAAAAGAAGCCATATATACGTATCAAGAAGAATATATCTTGACGAGTAATAATGGCGAAACCGAACTAGGAATCATGTTTTATTACGAATAAACACTTAATTATTAACATTATGAAAAAACTATCATTTATCGCTTTATGCGTCCTCGCATTAACATTTGTAGCATGCGAGAAAAAACAAGTAGCAAACCCGTCTGACCTTGTTATTTCATTTGAATATCGCGAGGTGCAAGACACCATCGTTTCTACAAACAAGATTGAAATTCGCAGTACATCCACTCCTTCGTATGTTGCACCTGACTTGTGGTATTATTTCGATGCAAACCAAGCAATACGCATTGGTGATAGTTACCAGCGATTCTACTCTACAGGAACGAAAAATGTAAAGGTGCTGTATAAGCCAGGAGTAGCTCCAGATTTCGATGCGATACACGCTTCGCAGGAATTTACTATTTCTATTACTGGCGTAACGGATAGCATATGGAGGGCTGCTACACCGGTAGAATAATGTATGTATTTCAGGCAGGCGACGACATCGTTCTGTGATACAAAGAAAGAGATAGTGACGGCAGAGATGTAGTCACTATCTCTTATCAAAATAGAACATTGTTGCTCTCGTGTTTACCTCGACTTGCCTCCGATGCGATACCGACTTTAAGCCGAGTGGTAATATACAACATCTCAATTAAAAGAGAACGGACCTTTATCGGTCCGCTCTCGAGTCAATGTCGGTCCAACATCGGTCCAACATCGGGAGATAATCAGGTTTGATACCTTATTAATGGGTACCACTCATCACATCTTTTACTACTAAACTTGCTAACGTGCACCCGAAAACAGCCGTCACTTGCATCAACGAACCGCGCTCCTCACATTGTTGTGCCTGTTCCAACGAATAGACGCATTTCACTTTTTTATTCGGGTACTTATCTAATCGTTTCATCCGAGCTCTTACCGCCTTCGCTAACGCATCGCCCTTAACATCCATCAATTCCGCCACTCGCACTTGAGTAGGATCAAAACGCAGCGCAGCGCCCATACTACTATATATTCTTAACGCACGCACGCGCGACGCACGAATAATAAGGTCTGTCTTATCCGCCACACTATCGATGGCATCAATGACGTAGTCGTACTCATCTAAACCGTTGGCCTTCAGCCACTCTTCATTCACTCTCTCACACCGCGCGATGATCTCTGCCTCGGGATTGATCTCTAACAACCGCTCGCGCAAGGCCTCTACTTTCGGTCGTCCGAGTGTAGCCTGCGTGGCCGGCAACTGCCGATTGATATTTGACGGCTGTACTATATCGTCATCCACAATAGTCAGATGCGTCAATCCCGTTCGCACCAATGCTTCGGCGCACCAAGAACCTACGCCACCTACGCCAAACAAGATCACGCGCTTCGTACGCAGCGCTTCCATGGCTTGAGCACCTAAAAGTGCTTCACTCCTACTGAAAAAGTCGTTCTTCGTTTCCATTTCTGCTTGCAAAAGTACAAAAAAAGAGGCATTTATGCAAAAAAATGTACTAAAAATTTTGTCAATTCAAAAAAAAGCAGTACTTTTGCACGCTTTTTCGCCCAACACGGGAGGAAGAGTCGCGCTAAACGCGCGAAGCCCAGGTGGCGGAATTGGTAGACGCGTTGGTCTCAAACACCAATGGGAAACCGTGCCGGTTCGATCCCGGCCCTGGGTACAAGAAAGGAGGTGAATGCAATGATTATCGTTCCTGTTAAAGAAGGTGAGAATATCGAGCGCGCGATTAAGAA
>DBYL01000026.1:18411-18589 GCA_002309835.1 Bacteroidales bacterium UBA1187 | reverse complement strand
AGCGCAACGGTATTCACATCATCGACCTGAACAAGACCGTCGTTAAGATTGACGAGGCAGCAGAGGCGCTCAAGAACCTCGCTCGCAGCGGTCGTAAGGTGCTCTTCGTAGGTACGAAGAAGCAGGCTCAGGAAGTAGTAGCTGCTCATGCTCAGGAAGTAGGCATGCCGTACATCAC
>DBYL01000026.1:17533-18260 GCA_002309835.1 Bacteroidales bacterium UBA1187 | reverse complement strand
GCCGACATGACTCGTCTGCCGAGCGCTGTATTCGTTGTTGACGTTATCAAAGAGAAAATCGCTGTGGCAGAGGCTAACCGCCTGGGTATTCCTGTATTCGGTATCGTAGATACCAACAGCAACCCGAACGACATCGATTTCGTAATCCCTGCTAACGACGATGCAACGAAGGCTATCGACGTGATCCTCACCGCTGTTTGCGAGGCTATTAAAGAGGGTCTCGAGGAGCGTAAGGTAGAGAAAGCTGACGAGAACGCCGCAGAGGCACAGGCTGCTGAGGAAGCTCCGGCTCCCAAAGAGCGTCGTCAACGTATCCGCAAAGCTGCTCCGAAAGCAGAGGCTGAGAAAGTAGCAGAGGCGAAAGAGGAAAAGGAGGCATAATTATGGCAGTTACATTAGCTGATATCAAAAAACTGCGCGACATCACCGGCGCAGGTATGATGGACGTCAAGAAAGCCCTGGAAGAGGCTAACGGCGATTTCGAAGTTGCTAAGGACCTTCTGCGCAAGCGCGGACAGGCTATCGCTGCTAAGCGTAGCGACCGTGAGGCTTCGGAAGGTTGCGTACTCGCAAAGGTAAAAGACAACTTCGGCGCTATCGTTGGCGTGAAGTGCGAGACCGACTTCGTTGCTAAAAACGAGGACTTCGTAGGTATGGTTAAACTGATCCTCGACGCTGCTTTGGACAACAAAGTACGCACGCAAGAGGAGCTCAAGAACCTCAAGAT
>DBYL01000026.1:6685-17441 GCA_002309835.1 Bacteroidales bacterium UBA1187 | reverse complement strand
CTTACAACCACCTGGGTAACAAACTCAGCTCGCTCGTTGCTGCTAACGACGGCGCAGATCACGAGACCGTTCACGGTATCTCGATGCAGGTGGCTGCTATGAGCCCGATCGCTCTTGACGCTGATCACGTAGCTGAGGACGTTAAGAAGCACGAGTTGGAGGTAGCTATCGACAAGACCAAACAGGACGAGATCAACAAGGCTGTTGAGAACGCGCTGCGTAAAGCTGGTATCAACCCGGCTCATGCTGATAGCGATGACCACATCGCTTCCAACACTGCTAAGGGTTGGTTGACCGAGGAGCAGGCTCAAGTTGCTCGCGACATCCGCGCTAAAGTGCCCGCAGAGGCAGAGGCAAACCTCGCTGCTCAGGCTAAGAAGATTGAGATGATCGCTCAAGGACGTCTGAATAAGTTCCTCAAAGAGAACACGCTCGTGGAGCAAGCTTACATCATGAGCGAGAACAAAGAGCTTGTCAAAGACATCCTCAAAGCAAAAGGCGTTGAGATCAAAGATTTCCGCCGTATCACATTATCCGCTGAATAATGAAAAAAATTCTGAAGATATGTGGATGGGGAGCGCTAGCAATAGTGCTCCTCTTCGCATTCATCCTTGCCGTCGCTTCACCTGCAGCCAAATATGTGGTGAATAACTACGGCGAACAAATCCTCGGTCGTCAGTTACATGTTGACCGCGTTATCATCAATCCCTACTGGGGTGGAGTAACAATCAACGGCTTCGAGTGTAAGGAACTGAACGGTGAGACGAACTTCGTCTCTTTCGATCGTCTTTACGTCCAAATAGCCCTTCCGCAACTCGTCGTCAAACGCGTCACGTTGCGCCATATTCACCTCGATGGTTTTAATGGCCAGGTCCTCAAAAACAACGACAAAGTTAACTTCTCGGATATCATCGAACGTTTCTCTAAAAAAGACACTATTCAACCCGAAGACGCCACGAAGAGCGGATGGAAGGTGAAGTTAAAAGATATTCGCATCAATAATAGCAATATTCGCTATCGTGATGTGATATCCGATAAGCAGTGGAAACTAGAGGACCTCTCGCTCCATGTACCGGGTCTGTATTTCGATAATACACAGACGAACGCAGGTATCGAATTCGGTCTTCCTACGGGTGGACGAGTAGGTATCATCGCCGGCATGAAACTGCAGTCTAACCGTTACGCGGTGAAACTGAACCTCCATGACGTGCATACGGATGTCGTACTGCCGCTTGTGCAGGATTATCTGGCGGTTAGTGGTCTGGGAGCCGTAGTGAACGGTTCCGTACATGTGGACGGTAGTCTGGATGTCATTACGAATATCCTGCTGACGGGTAATCTCGCGATGAGCGGACTGAGCCTGCGTGACTCGCGTAACAACGAGGTCGCGGCGCTTGAAGAGTTGCGCATGGTGATCAGCAAGGGTGATGTAGCGCGTAATACGTATATCCTCGATAGCCTTACTATTTCGGGCCTTACGGCCAGTTATGAGGTGCATGAGGGATGGAATACCCTCACGCGTCTTATCAAATCGAAGGAGAGTCGTGAGACGAGTGCTATCGAGTCGCTAAACGACACTGTGGCACCCGCGCCTAAGCAAGCGTCCAAACCGCTTGTATGGATGGCAAAACGCGTCACGCTCACCGGTCATGATATCACGTATCATGACTATTCCAAGAAAAACGATTGGGCGTATAGCATCAAGACGCTTAATGTCAAGGGCCAGAATATTGCCAGCAACGGTCGTAATAGCGTAAATCTGCAGGCTACGCTGCCTAATGACGGTCAGATCAAAGCCGATGTTGTCGGAGGTCTGGACCTGAAGACCCAAGATACGCGTATGGATCTGCGTATCAGCGGTGTACATCTCGAGGATTTCAGTGCGCTCTGCCGCAATTATACGGGTTATCCGCTGGAAGGAGGAATCCTTATGCTGGATAGCCACATGGAGGTGGAGAATGCCAAACTCAGTGGTAATAACCGCATTGAGATTGACCATCCGAGGGTAGGGAAGAAAGAGAAGTTCTCCAAGGCACCGTATAAGAATATTCCGGTCCGTCTGGGCTTTAACCTGCTGACCTCTGCACAAGATATCATCTTGCTGGACGTGCCCGTATCAGGCGATGTGACGAACCCGAAGTTCAACTTGCGTAAAGTTATCGGACGTGCCGTACTGAAGGTCTTCTTCGGTCCGTTAATGGGCGTCAACGACCGCAATAAGTCGCTTACGGAAGCAGAGTTAAAGGAAATGCAGGAGTTGTTAGCTGATGAGCCGGACTCACTCAGCAATGATACGACGGGCAATCTCACGACAGACGTCGCAATGACCGCAGGGGACAGCACTGGTCTCTCCGAAGTAAGCAAGTAACACTTGCTCGCGGCAGAATTGCGTTTGTTCCGCGTATTCCACCATCGCGTGAAGTTGCTCGGCGAAACGCTTCTGACGGTCATCGTAAATCAAGGGAGAGAGGTAGATTTCTGCCTCTCTTTCTTTTGTCATCGTCAGACAGCAACCAACGCTACGCGGGATATAGGTCACAATGCCGCGCTGCGCCAAAGAAACCAGCGTCTCGTGGTCCTCAGGTTTATCTGCTTCGCGCACGTACTGCAGGTCTGTGAAGATACCCGAATAATGGCGCATGAGATGGTCTAACAGCGCAATCTGCGTGGACGAGAGATCGTATTCTCCCAACTGCGCACGCTGTACACGAATACACACGCGCGGCTGCGTCTCGTATTCTTCTTGGAAATCAATATATCCGGCCTGCGTGAGCAGATGAAGGGCAGAGTAGGTTTGTATCACCGGCAGGTGCATTACGTGACATAACTGATCCATGTGCAGCGCAAAACGATGCCCCAGACCACTGCCTGCCCCTATCTGCAGAAAATCCATCGTCTTATGATACACCTGCTCTACGAACTCCTTCGGCGGATAGGTGTCTATCACACGTTTGCGCGCTTTGGCCTTATCTTCCTCGTTATATAGCAGTACCGCATAAGCCGTCTGACCGTCTCTGCCGGCCCTTCCTGCCTCTTGATAATAACTCTCTAAATGCGAAGGCAGATCATGATGGATCACTAACCGCACATCCGCCTTATCGATGCCCATGCCGAAGGCATTTGTAGCAACAATCACCCGTGTACGCCCTTCTTTCCATGCCTCTTGACGTTCATTACGCTCACGCGTAGTCAGACCTGCATGATAGAAATCTACGCTCTCACCGGTAGTGGCTATCCACTCCGCAAGTTCCTGAGAACGCTTTCTGTTACGCACATAAATAATAGCGCTTCCGGGCACTTTGGATAAGATGTGCGCGATCTGTTCGGGTTTGTTATCCGTCCTCCGGACGACATATTGCAGGTTCTCGCGACGGAAAGACATCTTCAGCACATTCGTCTCCTTGAAACCTAAGCGTCGCTGGATATCTTCTACAACGGTAGGCGTAGCCGTTGCTGTCAGCGCCAATACAGGTACGTCAGGCAATAACTCTCGCACCGCCGCGATGTTCAGATAGGAAGGACGGAAATCATAGCCCCACTGCGAGATACAATGCGCCTCATCCACGGCGATCAGACCAATAGGCAGGTCTTTCAGACGCTTACGGAACTCTTCGGATTCAAGGCGTTCAGGACTGCAATACAGGAAATGATAAGGCCCATACAAGCAGTTATCCAACGCTACGCGTTGTTTGTCGTAACTCATGCCGGTATAGACCGCTTCGGCATGGATGCCTCGCGCTTGCAGGTTCGCCACCTGGTCACGCATGAGGGCTATCAGAGGAGTGATGACGAGGCATAAACGACGGTCCGGGTTGTCATGACCCATCACCAGTGCCGGTACCTGAAAACAGATACTCTTTCCGCCACCGGTAGGCATGAGTGCCAAGGTGTCCCGTCCCGATAAAACAGAAGCGATGATTTCCGACTGTAAGGGCCGAAAATCATCGTATCCGAAATACTTATTTAATGCCTCTTTTGGGGTCATAGGCGCGCCAAAGCGTCTTTTACACGTTTGAGAGTTTCTTCTTTACCGAGCACATCGGTGATGGCCCAGATATGTACGCCGCGCGCCGCACCGACCAGACAGATACGGAAGGCATTCATCACGATGCCTACGCCGTACTCTTTCTCAGCAATCCAACCCATGACGATGCCGTCTAAGGTCTCCGCGTCCCACGTAGGCACATTTTCGAGGATCTCCAACAGCTCTTTCATATGTCGCGGCGAGTCCTCTTTCCAGCGTTTCGCTAAGGATTTCTCATCGTACTCCGTAGGAGCCACAAAGAAATAATTGGTCTGCTCCCAAAGCTCCGGAACAAAGTTCACGCGGTCTTTGGTAAGTCCGATAACCTTGGCTACCAGCGCCAGATCCGGGTTCTCAATACCGTGCTCTTTGAGGACAGGCAGGAACATCTGTGCCAGTTCCTCATCGCTGCGTTGCTGCAAATATTGGTGGTTGAACCATTTACCCTTCTCGTAGTCGAACTTAGCACCCGACTTCGACACGCGATCCAGCGAGAAATCCTTAATCAGTTCCTCCATCGTATAAAGCTCCTGATCGCCGCTTCCGTGCCAGCCTAACAACGCGAGGAAGTTAATCACTGCCTCTGGCAGATAACCGCTCTCGCGGTAACCGCTGCTGACGGTGCCGTCTTTCTCATTGTGGAACTCGAGCGGGAAGACAGGGAAACCGAGACGGTCTCCGTCACGCTTGCTCAGTTTGCCATTTCCATCGGGCTTAAGCAGCAAGGGCAGATGCGCAAATTCCGGCATTGTATCTTGCCATCCGAAGGCGCGGTAGAGCAGCACGTGCAGCGGAGCGGATGGTAACCACTCCTCACCGCGGATAACGTGACTGATCTCCATGAGGTGGTCGTCCACGATGTTCGCGAGGTGGTATGTAGGCAGGTCGTCCGCCGACTTATACAGCACTTTATCATCAAGAATATTGCTGTTGATGACTACTTCTCCGCGAATGAGGTCATGTACATGCACGTCCTCGTTCGGCTCTACCTTGAAGCGAACAACGTATTTCTCTCCGCCATTTACCAGACGTTTTACCTCTTCCGCAGGCATGGTCAGCGAGTTGCGCATCTCCATACGCGTACGAGCGTCGTACTGGAAATTAGGTATCTGTGCGCGCTTGGCTTCCAGTTCCTCAGGCGTATCAAAAGCGACATACGCATGACCGCTGTCTAACAACTGCTTCACGTACTTATGATAGATCTCGCGGCGCTCCGATTGACGGTAAGGACCGTGCTCGCCGATGGCTTCAATCTCAATCTTCCTTTCACCTTTCACCTTTAACCCTTCACCTTTAGCAGCGCGCAGACCTTCGTCTATTCCGATGCCTAACCAATCTAAAGCCTCCAAGATATATTCCTCTGCTCCGGGCACGAAACGCGTGCTATCCGTATCTTCGATACGCAGTAACATATCACCGCCGTGCTGACGGGCAAAAAGATAGTTATACAAGGCAGTGCGGACACCGCCGATGTGCAGCGCGCCTGTTGGACTCGGCGCAAAACGAACTCTTACTCTTCTTTCCATAATAAACTCAATTGCGGGTGCAAAGGTACAACATTTTTTGCATTTATGCAAATAATATCCGTAAAAACTTGCGTATGTGAGAAAAATTGCTTACCTTTGCGCCGCAATTTAATTTGGAGTATTATGTTCGATAATTTATCAGAAAGATTAGAACGCTCGTTTAAAATTCTCAAAGGTGAAGGTCGTATCACCGAAATCAATATCGCGGAGACAGTCAAGGACATCCGTAAAGCGCTGTTAGAAGCCGATGTGAACTATAAGACGGCGAAGCAGTTCACGGACCAAGTGAAGGAGAAAGCGCTGGGCCAGAATGTCATTACGGCAGTGCGTCCGGGCCAGTTGATGGTGAAGATCACTCATGACGAACTCGCTGAGTTGATGGGCGGTGAAGCGCAGGAGATCAACCTCAAGGGGTCGCCTGCAGTCATCCTTATGGCAGGTTTGCAAGGTTCGGGTAAGACCACCTTTGCTTCCAAACTCGCGAATTATCTTCAGACCAAGAAAGGCAAGAAAGTGATGCTTGTAGCCTGCGACGTGTATCGTCCGGCTGCTATTGAGCAACTTCGCGTGCTCGGAGAGCAAATCAACGCAAAGGTTTATACGGCTGAAGAGGAGTCAAATCCGGTGAAGAAAGCGCAAGAAGCGATCGCTGAAGCCCGTAAGTTCGGATACGATGTAGTGATCGTCGATACCGCAGGTCGTCTGGCTGTAGATGAACAGATGATGACCGAGATAGCAGCTATCAAGTCGGCTATCAATCCTTCCGAGACGCTCTTCGTCGTAGATGCTATGACCGGTCAGGATGCTGTCAATACGGCTAAGGAGTTCAATGACCGTCTCGACTTCGATGGCGTGGTACTCACCAAACTTGACGGCGATGCCCGCGGTGGTGCAGCGCTCTCTATCCGCTCGGTAGTCAATAAACCTATTAAATTCATAGGTACAGGCGAGAAGATGGAGGCGCTCGATGTCTTCCATCCGGCTCGTATGGCAGACCGTATCCTCGGTATGGGTGACGTAGTCAGCCTCGTAGAACGTGCGCAAGAGCAGTATGACGAAGCCGAAGCACGTCGTATCAGCAAGAAGATCGCCCATAATCAATTTGACTTCAATGATTTCCTCGGTCAGCTCAACCAGATCAAAAAGATGGGTTCGATGAAGGACCTCATGGGCATGATCCCGGGTATGGATAAAGCGCTCAAGAATGTCGAAGTAAGCGATGATGCGTTCAAACCTATCGAAGCGATGATCAACTCCATGACCCCTGCGGAGCGTGCGAACCCGAGCCTGCTCAACGGAAGCCGTAAGAACCGCATCGCCAAGGGTGCAGGAGTAGATATCGTAGCCCTTAACCGCTTCCTCAAGCAATTCGAGCAGACCTCGAAGATGATGAAGAAAGTACAACAGATGAGACGCCGTTAATGGCAGAGAACAGCACATACCAGCCGGGATGGGAGGATGCGAAAAAGAAGAAGCATCATCATCACCACCATATAGGACCGAACGAGCGAAACAGAGGTCTTGGTGGGGCATTGCGCATGAAAGACAAGCAGGCCTATTATGGTCTGATGACGGCCATAATCGTGGGCGTATGTGTCGGCCTTTTCTTCTTGGTACGACTGATAGTACGGGAGATAAAAGCGATGCCGAATGATGATCCGACAACCGAGATGACGGTGGATGAGTTGCGTATTCATAAGGTGGAAGAGCAGGATGCTCTGCTGCTGAGCGACAGTATTGCTCAAGCGCTAAATGTCGATTCGCTGCGCCGTAATGTACAGATCGATACACGCCCTGTATATCGTCCGCCGCGTAAGAGAGATGAGTGGTATATCACCCAGCGCGAGTGGAAAGAGATCTGGCGTAATCTGCAAATATGGAAAAAAAGCAAGAAAGAAGAATGATATTAGACGGAAAACAAATAGCCCAAACGATTCGTGGCGAGTTACGCGCAGAGGTGGAAGCCCTCAAGGCGGCCGGTAAGCGTGCTCCGAAGTTGGCAGTAGTCATCGTCGGCCATAATCCTGCTTCCGAGACCTATGTGGCGAATAAACTCAAGGCCTGCGCGGAAGTAGGCATCGAGGCGGAGAAGATTGCGTATCCGCAGGAGATCACGGAGCAGACCTTGCTTACGGAGGTCCATCGCCTCAATAGCGACCCTTCTATCGATGGCTTCATCGTGCAACTGCCGCTGCCGGAGCACATCAATGAACTGACGATCCTCTCGGCTATCGATTATCGCAAGGATGTAGACGGTCTCACACCGGAGAACGTAGGCCGTACCGTACAGGGCTTGCCCTCAATCGTTAGTGCTACGCCGCGCGGAATACGCGAGCTCTTAGCGCGTTATGCTATCCCCACGGAAGGCAAGCATGTAGTGGTCATCGGTCGTTCGAATATCGTCGGCAAACCTATCGCGATGCTTCTCATGCAACGCCCGTATCTGTCTCTGCCGGGCATGAGTGCCGCTTCGTTGGGAGATGCTACGGTGACCGTCTGCCATTCAAAGACCCAAGATTTAAAGTCCATCTGTCTCACCGCAGATATCATCATCGTGGCAGCTGGTTGCCCGAACCTGCTGACGGCTGAGATGGTTCGTCCCGGAACAACCGTCATTGACGTCGGCATCAATCGCATAGACGATCCTTCTTCTCCGCGTGGCTATAGACTCGTCGGTGATGTCGATTTCGAGCACGTGGCGCCTATCGCCGCTGCTATCACGCCCGTGCCGGGTGGAGTAGGCCCGATGACCATCGTCAGCCTGCTGCAGAATACACTCCAAGCTTACAATCAACATAATGATTAAGATAATGAAAAAACTATTTGTCTTTTTGGCTGCAGTGGCTCTGATGAGCTCCTGCCAGAAGTATTCGTATCGTACTGTAGAAGGTGATCCTCTGCAGACGCGTATCTACACATTGGATAACGGACTTACCGTTTATCTGAGTCAGAACAAAGAGAAACCGGAGATCCAGACGTTTATCGCCGTGCGTGCCGGTGGACAGAACGATCCGCTGGAGTCCACGGGTCTGGCGCACTACCAGGAGCACATCATGTTCAAGGGTACGAAGTCGTATGGTACTACCGATTACGAGAAAGAGGTTCCGAACCTCAATGCCATCGATTCGCTCTATGAGCTTTATGGTGCAACGACCGATCCTGCTGAGCGCAAGGCGATCTATCATCTCATCGACTCCTTCTCCTATGAGAACTCCAAGATCGCGGTAGCGAATGAGTTCGACAAACTCATGGGTGCTATCGGTGCGACAGGTGTTAATGCCTTCACCGGCAATGAGCGTACCTGCTATCACGAGGTGATCCCTGCCGGAGAGTTGACGCGCTGGGCGATGATCGAGTCCGACCGCTTCCAGAATCTCGTCGTACGCGGCTTCCATACGGAGCTCGAGACCGTCTATGAGGAGTTTAACATGTATTCCACCATGGATGTAGAGAAAGTGGATCTGGCGATTAACCAACTGCTGTATCCCAATATCCCGTATCGTCAGCACACCGTTCTCGGTACGCAAGAGGACCTCAAGAACCCGAGCCTGAAGAATATCAAGCAGTTCTACCAGACGTATTATCGTCCGAATAACGTAGCGATCTGTCTGGCCGGTGATTTCGATTACGATCATGCTATTAAGATCATTGATAAGTATTTCGGTAACTGGGAAGCCCGCGATATTCCGCCGTTTGAGCAACCGGAACAAGCAGACTTGACTGCTCCGAAAGATACAGTCGTATTAGGCAAAGAGAGCCCGCAACTGTGGATGGCTTGGAAATTGCCGAACATGCGTCACGAAGACAAAGATGCGCTGGATCTGATGAGCGCAGTGATGCAGAATGGTAAGTGCGGTCTGATGGATATCGATATCGTGCAGAAACAAGCACTGCTGAGCGCTGAGGACTACCTCGAAGGCGGCAATGACTTCTCTACCTATTATATCATCGGTTCGCCGAAAGACCAGCAGAGCCTGGACGAGGTGCGCCAACTGCTTCTCGCGGAAGTAGAGAAACTCAAGAAAGGCGAGTTCTCTGATGAACTGCTCAAGGCCATCATCCGTAATATGAAGCGCAACGAACTCATCGGTCAGCAGAACAACCGCAATCGTACGTATACGATGATGAACTCCTTCATCTATCAGATCCCGTACGAGGATGTCGTTCGCCGTCTTGACCGCCTGGATGCCCTGACTAAAGAGGATATCGTCCGCGTGGCTAACGCTTATCTGCGTGATAACTATGTTTGCGTATATAAGGAACAGAGCGATAAAGACACCAACCCTGAGAAGGTGGAGAAACCGGCTATCACGCCGATTGAGATGAACCGTGACGCGCAGTCGCAGTTCTGTACCGACCTGCTTGCGATGAAAGCGGAGCGCCAGAAACCGCAGTTCCTGAATTTCCATAAAGACCTGAGTGTCAGCACGTTGGATAACGGCGTTGAACTGCTCTATCGTCAGAACAAAGAGAACGAACTTGCCCAACTGAACTTCGTCATCGGTAAGGGTAGTGACCAGGATGCGAAACTGGATTTCGCGGGGAATATGTTAGATTACCTTGGTACTGCTGACTTGACGGCTGAGCAATATAAGACCCAACTCTACTACCTCGCAGCAGAGGCGTGGACATATGTCGGAGAGAATGACATTGAGATGGGTGTGTACGGTTTACAGGAGACCCTGGCGGACGCACTGCAGCTGCTGGAGAACCAACTGCTTACGGCTAAGCCGGACGAGGCAATCCTCAAGGAACTCATAAAAGATAATATCAAGTCGCATAATGACGCTAAGAGTGAGCAACGCGCTTGTTTCTCTCGCCTCATGGAGTATGGTAGATTTGGTGCTGCTGCGGTGCAGCAACGTACGATGACACCGGCACTGATGAACCAACTCAATGCTGAGGGGGTACTGGCTAACCTGCGTGCCTTACTGCCGGCTGTAGAGCGAGTAGAGTACTTCGGCCCGCTGAGCGAGAAAGAAGTGAAAGAGATGTTGCAATCCTCTCGTATCCTCGCCAAAGCGGATGCAAGCAAACGTGAACCGGCAAAACGCATAGAGGACGAGCAGGTGACCAAGAAAGAGGTGCTCATTGCGCCGTATGATGCCAATAATATCTATCTCGTTGGCTATGCCAACTGGGGTGAGGTATATAGCCCGAAGGATGAGGCGATCATCCGTCTCTTCAACGAGTATTTCGATGGTTC
>DBYL01000026.1:1484-6626 GCA_002309835.1 Bacteroidales bacterium UBA1187 | reverse complement strand
TATCAGGGCGAGAAGAACTTCTTCTATACCTTCATCCTCTCGCAGAACGATAAACTGCAGCAGTGTATCGAGACCTTCGATTCGATCTGCAATGTACTGCCGCTGTCGCAGCCTGCGTTCGATAACGCCAAGACCTCGCTGCTCAAGAGCATCGAGCAACGCCGTTACGTCCGTATGGCGCCGATCACGTATTTCGTGCGCTATCGTGACCTCGGTTGGGATCATGACTACAATGAGGACATCTATCGTGAGGTACAGAAACTGACGCTGGATGACGTGGTAGCCTTCCAGAAAGAGCACGTAGCGAACCGTACCTACCGCTATCTCATCCTCGGTAATGAGAAAGAGCTGGATATGAACTATCTCCAGACGCGCGGTGAAATCAAACGACTCACCCTCGAAGACATCTTCGTATATTAATGGATATCCTCTCGAAAATAGAAGGCCTGGAGGCCAAGTTTCATGAGGTATCGCTCCTCATCACAGACCCGTCGGTAATCGCCGATCAGGCCCGTTATGTGCGTCTCAACCGCGACTACCACGACTTGGAGCGTGTGCTGGAGTGTGCTCATCGCTACCAGAAGGCCTTTAATGACCTTAAAGACGCTAAGGACCTGTTCTACAACGAGTCCGACCCGGAGATGAAAGAGATGGCGAAAGCGGAGATCGATGAGCTCGAACCGCAGATCCCTAAACTCGAAGAGGAACTCAAACTCCAACTGCTGCCGCAGGATCCCGAAGACGGCAAGAATGTCGTTATGGAGATCCGCGGTGGTACAGGAGGAGACGAAGCGGCGATCTTTGCCGGTGACCTCTTCCGCATGTACACCAAGTATTTCGAGATCAAGGGCTTCAAATACTCTATCTCATCCTTTACCGAAGGTACAGCAGGAGGATACAAGGAGATTATCTTCAATGTCACCGGACAGAACGTCTATGGTACACTCAAATACGAGAGTGGAGTACACCGTGTGCAGCGTGTACCTGTTACAGAGACGCAAGGCCGCGTACACACCTCTGCCGCTACGGTAGCTGTACTGCCCGAAGCCGATGAGTTTGAGGTGCATATCAACGAAGGCGAGATCAAATGGGAGACTTTCCGTTCAGGCGGAGCCGGCGGCCAGAATGTCAATAAGGTCGAGTCGGGTGTGCGGCTGCGTTATAACTGGAAGAACCCCAACACAGGCGAAGTCCAGGAGATCCTCATCGAGTGTACCGAGACGCGTGACCAGCCTAAGAACAAAGAGCGTGCTCTCTCACGCCTGCGTACGCAGATTTACGATAAGGAGCACCAGAAATACATCGACGACATCGCAGCCCGCCGTAAGACCATGGTCTCTACGGGCGACCGCTCCGCGAAGATCCGCACTTATAACTACCCGCAGGGCCGTATTACCGACCATCGTATCGGTTATACGGTATATAACCTCGCCGCCTTCATGGATGGCGACATCCAAGGCGTCATCGATGCCCTCCAGGTCGCCGAGAACGCCGAAAGACTGAAGGAAAGTGAATTATAAATCATGTACCTCTTTTATTGTCCGGATATAGAAAAACAGCAGACGCTCTCTGAAGAAGAGAGTGCGCACTGCGTGCGGGTGTTGCGCTACAGCGTAGGTGATGAGATTCTTATCACCGACGGTCGTGGTACGACCTATACGGCGCGTATCACCAATCCGCATCCCAAGCATTGCGACTTTGAGATCCTCTCGGCGGAGAAGCAGCTGCCGCACCATGACTTCCACCTGCACATCGCTATCGCGCCGACCAAAAATATCGAGCGCATGGAGTGGGCTATCGAGAAATGCGTGGAGATAGGCGTGGATGAGATCACGCCGCTGCTGTGCCGGTTCTCGGAGCGCAAACAGCTTCGTACGGACCGTCTGGAGAAAATCATCCTCTCTGCCGCCAAGCAGAGTTTAACGCCTTACTTACCTGTACTGCATGAACTCACGCCGTACGATGACTTCGTCCGCGAGCAGGCAAAACTCAACCAGCAGCGCTTCATTGCGCACTGCTATAAGGATGAGAAACGCTTGCTGAAGACGGAGATTGAGCCCGGACGAGATGTGCTCGTGCTTATTGGTCCGGAGGGCGATTTTAGTGAGAAGGAGGTCGCTGACGCATTAGCAATGGGATTCGTGCCGGTTAGTCTCGGCAATTCCCGTCTCCGCACAGAGACCGCTGCAGTCGTTGCCTGCCACACAGCAGTGCTCATAAACGAATAATACATCATACATAATACATCATACATTTGAATCTCGATTCAACCATATTATTGTGGATCAACGGTCACCATGCACCGTGGGCGGATAGCCTAATGTGGTGGACCAGTCATCCGGCTACGTGGTTGCCGTTGTATATCGTGCTGATGGTGTTAGTAGCAGTCCGTTATCGCTCGTGGAAAGCGGCTCTCTTCATTATCTTGGGCTTCATCGTAGCGGTGGGACTGAGTGATATCCTTTGCAGTGGCGTACTCAAACCTTTGGTTTGTCGCTTGCGTCCTACGCATGAACCGGCGCTGGATCCTGTATATCTGGTGAATGGTTACACCGGTGGCTTATATGGTTTCTGTAGCTCTCACGCGGCGAACACCATTGCCGTAGCTACGCTTTTCAGCTTGCTGTACCGCAATAAAATAGCCACCGCGGTGCTATTGACCTGGGTGGCTTTGAATTGCTATAGTAGGATGTACCTTGCGGCACATTATCCCACGGATATCATGGTTGGGCTTCTAATTGGAGCTCTTCTCTCAAGTTCGGTTTATTGGGCGCTTCGCCGCTGGGTGCTGCCTGAGGCTTCTGCTGCATGCTCGCCCCATGCGGACGACGCGGCTGCTCAGCAGGGTGGTTCATAAATCGCTCGAACTCCTCCGGCGTCAGCAGCTTCTTCAACTCGTCATAGATAGCCTGCATACGCTCCATGTTTTCGGCACGGGTGAGACCTTTCTGACGAAAACGAGCATACTTGAGATGCATCTTATAAATGGTGTCAATACGAACGGAGTCACGTATACCTAATTCGCGTACCAGACGCGTAGTTTGCTTAAGCGCTTCCTCCTCCGGCGTACGCTGAGGACGGTTGTCAACAGGCTCCTGAGCCATTAAACTGCCCGCAAAAAGGGCACAAAACAATAGAGATAGAAGTTTTTTCATATATAAAATACATAACAAAAATCATGCCGTTTTCACCTGAAATAGCGTTGGCTGCGCGACTTTATTTCTCAAAAGAAGGAAAAAAGCGTCATTCGCGTCCTGCAGTGCGTGTTGCACTTGCCGGAATGGTGGTTGGTGTGATGGTGATGATCCTTACGATTTGTATCGTTGTGGGCTTCAAGCAAACGGTGACGCAGAAGGTAGCCGGTTTCGGTGCGCATATCCAACTCGTCTCGTTTGATAACAACAATACATTTGATTTGCAGCCTATCGAGGTCTCGGACTCGCTCTTGACGGCCCTGGCGGCCTATCCGCATGTAGCTTCAGCAGCTCCGTTCATCACCAAACCCGGCATGCTGAAGACCGATTCCGCTTTCCATGGTATCGTGCTCAAAGGTACCGACTACTGGCCTTTCTTTGCGAAAAATCTGGTAGAAGGCACCATGCCTACCTCTCCGCAAGAAGTACTTATCTCGCGCCTCACAGCGAAGACGATGGGGTTGCATGTTGGTGATGCGGCGAATGCCTATTTCGTAGATGATACGGATATCCGTGCACGTCGTTTCCGCATAGTCGGCATCTACGATACCGGATTTGAACAGTACGACGATCTTTTTATCCTTGCACCTTTAGCGGCTGCGCAACGCTTGCAAGGATGGGAAGAGAACACCTATTCCGGTGTGGAGATCTTGGTGGATGATATCCGTCAACTGGATGAAGTCGCGGATGAGATATACTTCGCTACGGTAAGGGAGATGGACGAGAACGGTTATCACGTCTACTATGTACAAACCCTTCATGACCAGAATCCTGCCATCTTTGCTTGGCTGGATCTGCTGGATATGAATGTAGTGGTCATCATCATCTTAATGCTCCTTGTAGCCGGCTTTAATATCGTCTCCGGACTCATCATCCTCATCCTCGATGGCATCACCTTCATCGGCACGATGAAAGCGCTGGGTGCAGACAACCGTTTCATCCGTCGCATCTTCCTTGCCCAAGCGGCACTACTGATCGGCAAAGGGGTATTGTGGGGAAATATCTTAGGTCTTGGTCTCGCAGCACTGCAGTATTGGTTCCATATAATACCTCTCGATGCCTCTACCTACTATGTAGAATCAGTACCGATCACGTTTGCGTGGGGATGGATCATCCTGCTCAATATAGCTACTATCGCTATCTCTCTGCTTATCCTGCTTCTTCCGTCCCTTATCATCACGAAGATCAGTCCTGCTAAAGTAATGCATTTTGAGTAAATGAAACTTCAGACAATCGTAGATATTAAGCCTTCGGAATGGAAGATAGGATATGAGGATAGAATTCTCATGCTCGGTTCGTGTTTCTCGGATGAGATAGGTGCGCTCATGACCCAACGTGGCCTTCACGTCACCTGTAATCCCTTCGGTACACTTTATAACCCGCTCTCTATCGCGCAAGCAATAAATCTTCAATCTCCAATTTCCAATTTCCAGTTCCATGAGGGCCTCTGGCACTCCATGGATCACCACGGCGCTTTTTCTCGTCCTACGGAAGAGGAAACCCGCGCAGCAGTAGCTGAGTCCGTCGAAACGATGCAACGGGCGCTCAACGAAGCAAATATCGTCATTGTGACCTTTGGTACAGCCTGGGTGTATGAGATGAACGGGAAGGTGGTCGCCAACTGCCATAAGTTACCGGAGAGTACATTCACGCGCCGTCGTTTATCTGTGGAGGAGATTGTAGCCACCTGGCGACCTATTATTGCGCGCTATCCCGATAAACACTGGCTCTTCACCGTCTCACCGATTCGTCATATTAAGGATGGCCTCCATGAGAACCAACTTTCCAAAGCAACACTACTGCTCGCAGTAGAACAATTGGGGGTAGGCTATTATCCAAGTTACGAAATACTATTGGACGAACTGCGTGATTACCGCTTCTTTGCCGACGATTTGGTACATCCTTCGTCGATGGCGATTAATTACATCTGGGAGCGCTTTGCAGACAC
>DBYL01000026.1:604-1423 GCA_002309835.1 Bacteroidales bacterium UBA1187 | reverse complement strand
CTTTTGAACAAAAAAATATAAAATAATGACGTGCGCGCTTGCGTATGTCATTTTTTTTTCGTAACTTTGCCCCGATTTTGCTAAATACGGTTTGCAAAATAGAGTAGAACGAAATTTCAAAAACATATAAATAATTTAAATCTAATTACTTATGGCTAAAGTTTATCAAGCGAATGAGATCAAGAACGTTGCTATGTTAGGCGGTTCGGGATCGGGTAAGACGACCCTCATGGAGTCGATGTTATTTGAGTGCGGGGTGATCAAACGCCGCGGAACGATTGAAGCACAATCGACCGTGTGCGATTATTTCCCGGTAGAGAAAGAGTACGGATATTCCGTCTTCTCTACGGTTTGCAATGTAGAGTTTGAGAACAAGAAGCTCAACATCATCGACTGCGCAGGTTCTGACGACTTCTGCGGTGGTACGGTAGCGGCTCTTCAGATGTGCGGCTCGGCCCTCATCGTGCTCAGCGCTAACGGCGGTGTAGAGGTAGGTACTCAGAATAACTTCCGTCTCGTAGAGAAGGCACACAAGCCGCTGGCATTTGTCATCAACAAATGTGACCACGAGGCTGCTGACTTCGAGCGCACGTTCAACCAACTCAAGGAGAACTTCGGTAACAAATGTACGTTGATCCAGTTCCCGGTCAATGCCGGCGCAGGCTTCAATGCCGTGATCGACGTGCTGAAGGGTAAGATGCTCGTTTGGAAACCCGAAGGTGGTGCTCCTGAACTCAAGGATATCCCGGCTGAGTACGCAGACAAAGTAGAAGAGATGCGTGCTGCCCTCGCCGAAGAGGCTGCAGAGGCTGATGAGAC
>DBYL01000026.1:0-590 GCA_002309835.1 Bacteroidales bacterium UBA1187 | reverse complement strand
GAAGAGATCATGCAGGGTCTGAAGTCCGTGTATGCAGACGGTTCGATGTATCCTGTGCTCTGCTGCTCGGGTCTCAAAGACATGGGTGTTCGCCGCTTGATGGACTTCCTCAATGGTATGGCTCCGAGTCCTGCTCAGTTCAGCTATCCGACGGTGGACGGTAAGAAGGTGACTCCGGACGCAAAAGCTCCGACCAGCCTCTATGTCTTCAAGACCTCTGTAGAACCGCATATCGGTGAGGTGAACTACTTCCGCGTAATGCAAGGTACCGTACATAACGGTGATGACCTGGAGAATATCGAGCGCGGTTCGAAAGAGCGCATCTCGCAGCTCTATCAGGTAGCCGGTTCTATCCGCGTGCCGGTAGATGAACTCGCTGCAGGTGACATCGGTGCAACGGTTAAACTCAAAGATACACGTACGGGTAACACCCTTAATGCTAAGGGCTGTGACCTCCAATACACGCCGATCAGCTATCCGCAGCCGCGTTACCGCCGTGCTATCAAGCCGGTGACTGAAAGCGATGCAGAGAAACTGGCAGCGCTGCTGACTCGTATGCACGAGGAGGACCCGACATGGATCGTTGAGCA
>DBYL01000005.1 GCA_002309835.1 Bacteroidales bacterium UBA1187 | reverse complement strand
TGACATGACCAAATATTTTTGCAAAAAAATGCATTTTTTAGTCTTTTTTCTTATTTTTGCCATCTGTGTTTTGCTTCGCTCTCGGGTGCGTAGCCATATATACGCGTTTGATTTGCTCAAAAGTAGTATGCGTATACACCTGCGTAGTACTGAGCGAGGCGTGCCCCAGCAGCGCTTGGATAGTACGGATATCCGCTCCGTTATCCAGCATCGTAGTGGCAAACGTATGGCGGAGTACGTGCGGAGAGTGCTTCTTGAGCGTACTCACCTCCCCCATACGCGTGCGCACGATTTTATATAAGGTGCTCTTTGTCAATCCTGGGAAGAATTGTCCGTTATTCTCCGTGCGCGCCTCCTGATAATGCTTGATCATCGTTATCAGCGCTTCTCCGATAGGTACTACGCGCTCCTTGCGTCGTTTTCCGAAGATACGTATCTGCCCTTGCGCCAGATCTACATCCGCATCCTGCAAACCCAGCAGTTCCGCCTGGCGCATCCCCGTCTGGTACAACATCTCGATAATCAGACAATTGCGAATCGACTCATAATCCTCCGCCCAGTTATCTTGCGCCGTTACGCTCTCCATCTCAGCCGGACGGAAGAAGACCGGCAGCGGTTTATCCGCCTTGGGCGGGATGATGCGTGCCGTGATGTCTTTTTTGACTTTACCCTGGCGCAGCATGAACTTATAGAAAGAGCGGAGCGCGGATAGTTTTCGCTTGACGGAACGCGGCGACTGCTTCTGCTTCTCCAGCAGATCTAGCATCCATAATTTCACATCCTCTTCGCCTACCTGCTCGGGGTCGAAGTCCTCCAATTCCCACCCCATAAACCGACAGAAGTCTCGCAAGTCGTCGTGATAGGCCTCTACCGTCCGCTGCGAGTACTTCCGCTCAATGGCAATATAATCCAGGAAATGACGGATCACTTGATCTCTTTACCTGTCTGCTCGTGCGTCTCAAACGGGAAGAGACCGAAGAGCTGTGCATCAATGTGGTCGGTTACCCAGCGGAAATCCTCCGGGTTGTTTCCAAACTTAATATGGTCGCCGTCCACGATGAGCAGGTTGCCTTTATAATCCTTGATCCAACTCTCGTATTTATCGTTCAGACCCTGCAAATAATCGATCTTCATCGATTGCTCATACCCGCGTCCGCGCTTCTGGATCTGCGCCACCAGCGTCGGGATGGAAGCACGCACATAGATCAGCAGATCCGGCATCTTAACGAGCGACATCATCAGATCGAAAAGATCACGATAGTTCTCAAAATCGCGATCGGACATAAATCCCTGCTCATGGAGGTTAGGTGCAAAGATACGTGCATCCTCATAGATAGTACGATCCTGGATGATATACTTATCTTCCTTGCCAATTTCCACTACGTCTTTGAAACGCTTATTGAGAAAATAGACCTGCAGATTGAATGACCATCGCGCCATGTCGGCATAGAAATCCGCCAGATACGGATTATACTCTACGCTCTCAAAACGCGGTTCCCAGCCATAATGTTTGGCTAACATGTTCGTCAGGGTGGTCTTACCGCACCCGATGTTTCCTGCTACTGCTATATGCATATTATTTCCAATTTTGTTCTCTGAATAGGCCGAAAAGTTCCGCATCGACCTTGTTGACTACGGTGCGGAAGTCCGCCGGGTTATTCTCAAAATCCATTCCGTCCGACTCGATGACCAGTACGCGACCTTCGTATTTATGGAAGATGAAATCTTCGTATTTCTCATTCAGGTCCTTCAGATAATCGATCTGCATGGTTTGCTCATAGTCCCTTCCGCGCTTCTGGATCTGCGCGATGAGTGCCGGCACGGACTTACGAAGATAGATCATCATATCCGGCATCTTCATCTGCGATTTCATGAGGTCGAACAACTCCATAAAGGTCTCATAGTCGCGATTGCTCAGGTCGCCGCGTTCATAGTTATTTCGCACGAACACATACACGCCCTCAAAGATAGAACGGTCCTGCACGATGGTATGGCTGGCTTTTTGCACCGCCATCATGTCTTTGAAGCGCTCTTTGAGGAAATACGTCTCCAAGCAGAACGCCCAACGCTCTATATCACTGTAATAATCCTCCAGGTACGGGTTGAAACTCACGCTCTCAAAGCGCGGTTCCCAACCATAGTACTTCGCTAACATCTTCGTCAGCGTCGTCTTGCCTGCTCCGATATTTCCTGCTATCGCGATGTACATTATTTCACTAATTGACCTTGTATCGTATAGGTTCTATCGCCACGACGGATGAAAATTTGACCGTCACGAAGATACTTGATACTCTTCGGACTCTCTTCACTCTCCACTACGTCTATCGGCGTATGATCACGTTTCTGGATGTCGGCGAAGGTAGGAGCGGAAACAGCAGAGCTCGTGAAGACCTTCAACTCGCCCGGTTGGAGAGAGTACGACGACGAAGCCGGTGTACCTCCGTTCAAATAGTCAAACCATGTGACGCCGGAAGGAAGGGTTTCCGGTTGAGTCCCCTCTACCCCAAAGTTAGCCGCAGCAAACACGTTATTCCCCCATTGGATGGTACGGAGCGCCTTGCCGCTTCCTATAGAGACAGACGGCGTACCGGTAAACGCATTCGGCATGAGTTGCGTACGCAGCGTAATGACTTGCGCGCACTTAGTGAAAGCCTCTACGCGCTCCGCTTGCGTAAAATATCCTTTGTTTGTCGGATTCGGCTTAGTACCTGTACGTCCGTTATAGTCGATGGATATATCATACCCTATCTCCTCAAACTGCCACAGCATATGTGCACCATTTAACAGCACATTAAAGGCAACGCACTCAGGCACGCGACCGAGACGAGCCGCTTCATTCGTTTTAAGATCTCCGTTGCCGTACATCTTCGCCTTATATTGCATGCGTTCTTCGTCATGACTCTCTGCATAAGACACATAGCCGGACTGGTTAGCTCCGTAGAATGCATCGGTATTTCCACTATCATCGGCTTTGAGCCAACCCATAGCTGTTTGATAGTACGCGGCACACACTCCGGCACCCGTCCAACACTGCATGCCTTTGCCGATGAGCGTACTCTGTCCATCTCCCCAATGCTCCAAAATCATATAAGCATCATTTGAAGTGGCTTTTACACCGTTCTGGTAATAATCCGAAAGATTGCTTACGGCATTCACTGTGGTTCCGCATAAGCCGTGGCTCAAGTCCAAACGATAACCATCAATCTTATATTCATTCAACCAATACTGAAATGCGCGCATAAACATCTCATGAGCCGGCGGGAAATCATGGTTCCAGTCCTGACCATACGTTGTTCCTCCTTCCGGAGGTGTAACATTAAACCATGGGTTGCTCGATAAGTCTGTTCCGTAAGGATAAAGTTTATTCATCGGGTTCTCACCATACGCATGGTTGAATACCATATCGAGAATAACCGCTATGCCGCGCTTATGACACTCGTCGATAAGCGTCTTTAGATCATTCGGAGTTCCATACGATTTGTCCACTGCAAAATAGAGCGTAGGATTATAGCCCCAACTGATATTACCGTCAAACTCCGCTACCGGCATTAGTTCAATAGCATTGACTCCTAGATTCTGGATGTAATCCAAGCGATTTTGCAAGGCCTTGAAGGTGCGCTGCGTAGTATAATCATATACCCAAACCTCATAGATAACCAGATTATTCTTACTCGGACGTTGGAAGGTAAGCGTAGCGTCCGACCATGCAAAGGCTGGTTTTTGAGTTTGAATCACCGTCACATATCCTCCGTCTGCTCCGCTGGTTGGATAACTGATGAGTGATGGATTGGCTGTCTTAGGTTCGTATTTATCATCCGGATGCAGCACTTTCTCCGAATAAAGATCGCAAATCTGCTTCTTCACTCCGTCTGCACGCTCCACAGCGTATTGGAAACGATATTCCTTACCAGGCGTTAGGTCTGTAAGCGTGATCCAGAAATAGTTGCCGTCCTTGTAAAGCTGGTGGGCTGCATCGAGTTTCCAATTGGTCATATCACCCAGCAGAAACACGCGTTTTGCGGGCTCTGTATTGCTAGCTGCATACGTGCATAAGGTTACCGATGTGCCATCCTCGCCATAGTAGATTCCATTACTAATTCCTGACGGACGAGTTTTTTCTACGGCCGTCACACCAGCCACACTCGTCCATATATCTCCCGCCGTCTCTTCGCCTAACACGACAAGGATATTTCCTCCGGAACTCGTTTTCCCTTCTTTACTACCGCCGGGGCCGTCATGAAAAACAAACGCAAGTTTTTTGATGTCCGTACTCGTCGAAACGCCATAGAAAGAGTACATATTATCAATCACCAACTGCCAGTTGTTTCCCACCTTCGTCAATTTCGGCTGCGTACTACCACGCCACGAACCAACCGTATTTTTCCAATCGGTGTCATCCTTCGAGGAGGCAGTGATAAGACCAGTATGCGCATAACATTGCGTGGCACTCGCCATACCTCCGTTACCTGCTGTTGGGTCAAAGGTAATTGTTATCTGACCCGTGTAACCTTTCTCGACAATGGCAGGATTGGTAGTCACCTGTGCACTCACTGCGAGCGCACAGAGGCTAACCAGACATATCAATAACTTGCGCATAATTATTCCTTATTATAATATATTATAATTGACGACCGGTTGCGTCAAAAATCTTATCACCGCGAACGATACGAAGTTGTCCGTCAATAATGACTTTGCGGGCTTTTTCTGAAACCTGCGTATTCTCTATACCTTCGGGTTGCGGGTCTGCTAACTTCTTTCCGGGAATAGGATCTGCGGAAACCGTCAAAGAGCCGTCCTCATTATCATATAAATAGAGATTGGTTACTCCAGCCGGCAATTGCCAATCGCTAGGACCTTCCAGTACCAAACGTGCCTGACGATGGGTAGCATCGACAAACTGCTCTGTACGATACTGAACGCCGCCTTGGCCATCTACCTGATAAAGGACGAAGACATATGCATCGCCTGTGTACGCAATCACATCTGCCACTCCGTGATCAAACAAAGTCTCCTCGGAAGGCTCATGCCACGTCTCATCGCTGGCCGTGTACATTTTGTAGTAGTAACGCGGATTGCCTTCTACAGAGCCGCCTCCTTGGCCACCTCCTTGACCACCTTGGCCGCCACCGCCGCCTTGACCGCCGCCCTGGCCGTCATATACAGACCACTCACCATCACAACCGGGAGTACCCCAAGTCTCGCTAGTATTGGTAATGGTAAACAAATTCTTTCCATCAGTAGGGATGTCTAAGTTTTTTGTCTGTGCGCCCCAATTCTCAACAGCTCCTGTACCACCGTTAACACGTGTAAAAATGACGACCGATACATCTGCAGGTACAGCATAAGACCAAATACCATTGCCCTCCGGATTCATACGAATACCCGGCCATGCAGGATTAGAAGACGCAGAACCCCAATAATAAATACCTACTGCAGCTCCATCTTTGGTCCACCATTCCTGCGTCATCTTGCAATATACAGTTGCAGCCGACAAACTCACCGTCATCAAAACGGCAGCAAAAAGTGCATAAATCTTTTTCATAATACTATGGATTTAATTGGTTAATATTCTTTATTTTACGCGATTACCCATCACGTCGAATACATACTCGCCGCAGCGGATATAGAGTTTGCCATCTTGGATGAATTTCTCACCACCCATCTTCACATGCTCACCATCAGCATTCACGGTCTCAATAGGTAAGGTAGTGCGGTCAACACGCTCGGTGTTCTTATCGCCACGCGGGGAGTTCGTCTTGTAATAGACACCATAGTTGGTGCCCTTCGTTGCTAACGTAAAGCCGCTCGGAGTGCTGTTATAACCTGAGTTCGGACCAATCAGCACGCGAATCTGTCCGTTTGTTCCGGTGATGGTAGCCTTATAGAACCCGTCTCCGGCCTCATCGCTGACCGCACTCTCGCTATGTACACCTGTCTTATAACGCGCATTGATCATCGCCTTGATAGGATCTTTGAATGTTTTCCAATGCGGCCAAAAGACGCAAGGCACACCCGGCATAGAGAGCATATATGCATAGCATTGCAGCACCTTATCCGGGCATACCGTCATCGAATTGCCGTCTCCGCAGAACTCACTACCGCCATTACGCTGGAAGGTATCATGGTTATCCACAAATGTCACTGCATAACGTGCTTTACCTGCGCCCAGCAAACCGGCTCCTTTCAGTTTCCAATAATTATCGGATGCGATGCCGTTGTTGAACGCATCGTATTTGGTAGCAAAGTCAAACGTCAGGGTGTTATATCCGGCATCATTCAGATGCGACATCAATACGCTCGGATTACCATCCCACATCTCCATAACCGAGAAATAGATCTTGGCTGCCGTGTTATAATCATTGATGTGACTATTATGGAAACCCTTGCAGTAGTCGTAACGGAAACCGTCAATGTGGATATCATTGCGCAACCATTTAAGGTAAGCTTTGAACATATCCTGCACTTTTGCCTGCGTATGATCCCAGTCACGCGCCGAGCGATAGTCCTTGTCGTCCGGTCCGTCATAACCGTCATCGGGGTTACCTGTTGCCTTACCCTTGCATGCTCCGGCACCCGAATCAGTATTCATCTCGTCGGTGTTGCATATCCACGAAGCGTCCGGTTTGAAGGTACCATACTCTCCGAAGTTCAGTTGGGCAAAACTGCACCATCCGCTCCATGCGGCACCATGGTTGATGACGATATCCGCCACCACGCGTGCGCCGTTCTTACGAAGCGTTGCTATCAACTGCTCCAACTTCGCTTTGGTGCCCCAATCGCTATTGAGTTCGCTATATCGGGACGGAATATAGCCTGTTCCTCCGGTAGCTTTCGACATAGGTGGCAGCCATACAAGGTCAAACCACTGACCAATCTCCTCTGCGCTAGAACCATTCGCACCACTCAGATGATC
Source organism: Bacteroidales bacterium UBA1187 (assembly GCA_002309835.1). Taxonomy (GTDB): domain Bacteria; phylum Bacteroidota; class Bacteroidia; order Bacteroidales; family Paludibacteraceae; genus Colicola. Next base: position 16,990 of record DBYL01000005.1, on the reverse strand, counting down.
CGGCCATTTCGTACGACCATAACCTTTACCACTTGTATAACTATCCCAATAAAAAGCTTGGAGCATTACGTCCGGACAATTAGCCGGAGCAGACGTGGTATACTCCGAAGAAGGAGTCTCGCCGCCACCGCCGCAAGTCTGACTACTCTCTACATATACGAGGTCGTCGTTTTCTTTCAACTTGATATAGAAATCGTATTTACCGGCTACATTACAAGTCAGTTTGTTGGCTTCTTTACCGCCGCTGAAATTCTCATAATGACCGTATTCGTCCAGATTAACCATCCAAGTCGCATCACAGCTCTTATTCACCAGCTGCACTACATCGCCTTGCGCGAGTTCAACGCACGAAGCCATATACTGCGTGCGGCCCTGCGCATCTTCATCCCCGTAAAGAGGAGCATCTACCACTTTCTTACCGTTGATTTTCAAACCATAAGGCCCATCCTCACACGGAGTCTCCCCACCGCAGCCGGAACCGACTCCGATATAAACGAGATCGTCATTCTCTTTCAACTTGATGTAGAAATCATACGAGCCGTCTGCTTTGCAAGTCAGTTGACCAGCCGTCTTACCGCCCTCAAACTTCTGATACTCGCCATACTGATCGATGTCTACCATCCATGTTTCGCCACAACTCTTGTTAATCAGTTTGATTACATCGTTTGCCTTGAGTTCCACACAAGATGCTTTGTACTGCTTACGTCCCTGAGCATCCGGATTTCCGAACGCAGGAGCATCCGCTATTGTGCTACCATTAATCTGCAGGCCGTAAGGGCCATCCTCGCATGCCGCATACGACATCGTAGCACACAGCGCAGCAACTAAAAATACAACTACCTTTTTCATCATATCTGTTTATTTAATTATTTGTCCCATTACATTATAGGTCTTATCACCCTTGCGGATGAATAGTTGACCGTTCTGCAAGAACTTCTCGCTCTTCACCTTCGGCCCTTCGCTTTCCACTTCCTCAACATCTGTCGGCAGCGGAGTGGTGCGTTTTACCCAGATCTGGTAACTGGCATCCTTGCCAAGACCGGCGTCGTTCTCTTCGTAGTAACTGGCTTTGCATTCAAAACCGTCAAAACTCTGATGCGCCTTATTACCCAGACAAAGAATCAGATAGCCATCTTTACCAACGATTGTTGCCTGATAGCCTCCTGTCTCTGCATATACATCTTTCACTTCGCTTTCAGAATGTACACCGGCCAGTTTACGTGCCTCAATCATCGGTTTCAGGAACTCTTTGTATTTCGCCCAATGCGGATAGAAGACGCAAGGGATACCGGGCATAGAGAGCATGAACGCATTTGCCTGCAGCAAACGACATTTCATAGTCTCCGTCAGTGAGTTACCGCGACCGCCGAACTCATTCTCATTGTCGTCACGCAAGAACCAGTCATGGCTATCGATGAACTCAACGGCATAACGACCTTGACCACGACCTAACAATCCGTCACCACGATCACGACTGTAATCCCAACCGGCGAAGGAATTGAATACATGCCACTTGGTGTCAAAATCCAACGCCATCAGATTATTATTTGCCTCTCCAATACGCCATTGGATCTCATCCGTTCCGCTATAGCACTCCATGAATGCGATATACGGATTAGCCGACTTGTTATAGTTATCGTGATGCCAGTTGTTGAAACCGTCTCCCTTGTCGTAGCGGAATCCATCATAACCGATCTCCTCGCGCATCCATTGCAAGTAAGCTTTGAACATATTTTGCACGTCTACGTTGCTATGCGCCCAGTCACGAGCACCCGACCAGTTCTCTCCGTCATCATACGGACCCGTAGCCTGGCCTTGTGAATCACTACTCGGATCAGTATTCACCTCATCGTTCTGACAGATCCATGCGCCGGTAGGCTGGAACTTACCGTAGGTTCCGAAGTCAAACTGCGGGAAACCCATCCATCCTGTAGTACTCTGGCAATGGTTGATGACGATATCGGCAACCACCTTCGTATTCTTCTCATGCAATGCTGCAATCAAGCTCTTCAGCTCGCCTACCGTACCCCAATTTGAACTCTGATTGCTATAGTTCTTCGGATGGTAACCCATGCCTTCTCCATTCGCTGAAGGCGGCAGCCAAACGAGGTCGAAATAACTACCGATCTCTTCGGCCTGAGCCGTCAGGGTCGTCCAGCGCGTGTTACCCAAACCTAACTTATAATCCTTGGTCGGACTGACACCCTTTGCATTGTCATTATACGACTCATTAAAGAACGCCTGCATCATCACGTCCGTACACTGGTCACGCACAGCGGTAGTATAAACGCCTTCCTTCGAAATATAAATCTCATCGTTCTCATAGATAAACTTGAAGTAGAAGTCGTATTTACCGCTCTTATCCACTACATATTTATTATTCTCGATAGTGAATGTATAACTCGTATTAGCATACTTAGAGATTACCCATTTAGCGCTGTCTGCACACGGATTGCAAATCTGCAGTTTCTGTCCGGCCGTCAACTCTACGCCGCGCAACATATACTCCGTCCACTCCGTCTGGTTGACATTATGTTTTGCTTTCCGATACACGCCATCGATGAGCAATCCGAATTCGGCGCAAGGACGATCGTATGCTTTCCATTGACCATGCTCCCAATCCAGAACCGTCCATACGGAGCTGTCCGGATAGAGCTTATCCTTCATCTCACCCCAAACAACCACGTTCTCTCCTACCACATCCCAAGTCGGCTTATTACCTACCTTCGGGCTGAAGCGAACGAAATCAATAGAATCCGCATTCGCAACCACCTCCGTCTGCAGCGTATCATTATCCGTGCTAACCGGAGTGAAGAAGGCCGTCCATTGACTCGAGATGGCGGAACCCCAAACCCATGCAGCGAACTTCGCATCAGCCTCAGCCCATTCCTCGCTCGGCACTAGTTTAATAACTCGCTTTTCTGCTTCTTTGAACGAACCGGTTATTGTAAATACCGTATTGGTGTACGTAACAGTCACATTACCAGCCGCCTTCAGCGAGAAGCATATATTACCGTCATGATCTCCGGTCACTCCTTCTGTTACTGAGGTCAAATCATTATAACCCTTCCAATCCTCTGCCGTAGTAACCACTTTCATCTTGTAGTCCACATTGGCCTTTAGACTCAGTACATAACTGTCCGCTGTAGATTTGATGGCCTTGGTATTCCATTTCTTCGCCACTCCCGCTCCGGCATCCACTACCAGCGCACTATCTCCGGTGATATAGAACTTCGCATCCGGATCTTCCGGTGTCGGAGGCGTATAACTCGACCACTCTCCCGGGCATATCTTATCTCCACTATCCCAACCGGTGATAGTATAACAGTTCTTACCACTCGGGATAGCCAGGTCTGCGGTCTTGTTCCAGCAGTTATCCCAATCAACGGACGTACTACTGCCTTGCTGACGCAAAAAGATAATGCTGTTGTTCCCCTCCGGAATCTCTACCGAATAAACCGCCCCGGAGAGATGCGACATCTTGTCATCCGAATCTCCGCTTCCCCAGGAGTGCGTGAAGAACACCGCACCGCCTTGATTCCAAAGGCTGCTGCCTCCGCCGTTGAGATAAATCGTTTTCGCCTGCAGCGCCAACACTCCGGCCAGCGCAACTACTAAGGTAAATAGTTTTTTCATAGTATCTTGTTTCCTAAAATATCAAATACTTGTTCGCCATGGCGGATATACAATTTGCCATCCTTGATAAATTTCTCTCCCTTAACGGCTTCATGTACTTCCTCCACTCCTTGTTCGCTATTCGAAATAAAAATCGTATAGTATCCGTTATCACCGCCTTCTAATGCCAAATGATAACCTTCCGGAGCTACCGTAGAACGTTTCTGCCCTAAGCGCAGAATGACGTTAGCTCTATGCCCCGCGATCGTAGCAGTGTAGGCCTTGCTGGTACTATCTCCGGACTCATTCGTCACTTTCGACTCAGAATGGATTCCCGCTAACTTACGAATAGCAATCAGAGCATTGATCTCCTCCCGATAACTCTTCCAGTGCGGATAGAAAACGCACGGCACACCCGGCATCATCAAGATATAAGCGTTCGCCTGAAGAATATAATTCTTCACTATCGCTGTACTCAAATCGGCATTGTATTTATAGAACTCATCGCTCTTATTATCCGAGCGCTCAAACGTATCATGATTGTCTATAAATGTCACAGCGTATCTCTCCAAACCCTTACCACGGAATGTATTCGTATTACTCTTTTTGAGTCTTCCATACTCGTTATATACGATAGCACTCCCCAACTCGTATTTCAGTTGGAAATCAAAAATCATAGTGTTATAGTCCGTTGCTTTCAAGTGGTTCACCTGATTCGTAATACTCTCCCAAAATTCAGAAACCGAGAGATAGGGATTCGCCGCTTCATTATACATCTTTAGATACTTGCCGTCGTACCCACGCGTCATATCATATCGGAAACCGTCGTATTTCATTACATCAATCATCCATTGCACGTATGCTTTCGCCCAGTTCTGCACATACTCGCTCGAATGATCCAAATCACGGCAACCGCCATCATTCGTTCCGGTATCGGCTGCTCCGCGCGTAGATGAATTGTAAGCAGGTGAACTCTTAGTGGTAAATGCCTCGTCGCCATAACAGATATGTTTCTGTTCCAATTGGAAAGTACCATAACTGCCGAAATAATCCGGCATAAAATTCGTCCAACTTCCCGCATCATTGCGATGGTTAATCACAATATCCGCGATTACCTTCGTATTGCCGGCATGCAAAGCGGCAATTAGTTGCGTCAGCTTATCTTTAGGCCCCCAATCACTCGCTTGATTGCTCAATTGCTTATGGTAATAACCTACACCACCGGAGGAATATGCACTCGGCGGAAACCACACCAAATCGAAGTTGGCATTGATTGCCGCGGTATCCGCGAGCAGATAGTTCCACTTGGTGCAACCATACTTGCCGCTGGTCTTATAACTATCCCAGTAGAAAGCCTGAAGCATCACGTCCTCGCACTCCGCGGGAACACCAATATTCTCAGCGCGCAACGTGCTCGCGCCTGCGATAAAAAATATCAATAGAATACTTAAAAAGATTTTTTTCATGGTTTAACTATGTTAAAAACGGCTGCAAATATACAGCTTTTTTTTGAATTATCCAAATTATCGTAGAAAAAAATTACATTTTTTCTATCTTTTGCACGAAAGCCGTGCCTTCTTTTACTGTAAAAGTTACGGTAAAACCTGCGTAGTCCAACTTATACTCTCGGGTCGGATCATCCTGATACGCAGGACGAGGATCTTGACTCAAAATATACGTCACTTCATCGAGCCATTTACGAGTCGTGATCGGTCCAATATCGGTCCAATGTCGGTCCAACATCGGGAGATAATCGGGTTCACACATATCCCAGTCCACTTTCAAACGGTAGTCTTTCGTCTCCTCCGCAAACCCGTTTTGCGCCTCCGGATGACAGTCCGAAAAGCTCAAATACGGTTTGATATCATAGATAGGCGTTCCGTCCATCAAATCCGCTCCTGTCACCACTAATTCCAACTTATCGCCCTTCCCTTCAGGGAGGGGACGGGGGTAGGCTACCTTCACTAATTTCACACTACTTAATCCTATAGGATTAGGTCGGAAAGGAGAACGCGTGGCGAATACTCCCATTCGGGTGTTCCCGCCCAGCCTCGGAGGACGCACCGTAGGCGACCAGGAATCCACTTTATCAAATCCCCACAGCAACCACAAATGACTAAATCCTTCGATTCCGCGCAACGCTTCCAGCACACTATATTCCGGCTCAAAAACGATGCGCGTCTCTATCGGACTTTCCTCTCTACTCTGCCGCGGAACACCGAACTTATCCGTGTGCCCGTTTCGGGCATATGCAATCACTTTTAACTCCATTTTCGGCTCTAATTTTGGCACAAAAGTACTACATTTTTGCCGAAAATGCAAGTTTTTGCACTTTTTTTGCCTAAAAATTTGGTCAATTCAAAAAAAAGCAGTACTTTTGCACCCGCTTTCAAAAAAGCGCAAGGTGCCATAGCTCAGTTGGTAGAGCAAAGGACTGAAAATCCTTGTGTCCCTAGTTCGATTCTCGGTGGCACCACGGAAAAGAGGCTTTCGGGCCTCTTTTTTGCTTCTATTTCGCGCAATTTTATGCAAGTTCTTGCATATTTCAAAAAAAAGCCGTACCTTTGTAGCCGATTTAAGTTGCGGTAGTGTGGCTATATACAAAAAAATAGGACTTCTCCTTCTGTGCGCTGTACTCTGTACTCCTGTTTTTGCACAGGTGTCGAATGCCGGTCGTTCGGTATTCTCCTTCATGTCCCTGCCTGTATCGTCACGCATCAACGCCCTCGGCGGTTCCAGTGCATCGCTCAGCGATGGAGACCCTTCGTTAGGCATGTGCAACCCCGCTCTGCTGCATGCAAACTCGCATCAGAAGCTGCAACTTAACTTCTCCTATTATCTGCCCGGCACGATGTTCGGCTCGGCGCTATATGCCCATAACTTCGGTCGCTCATCTATCGAGAAACCCTACGAAGGAGACGGAGAGCCCGATAAACCCAACTATTTCGCAGTCGGCATCCATTATCTCGACTACGGCAAGATGCGTTATGCGGATGAGAACGGCAATCTCACCGGTGGTACCTTCGGTGCACGGGACATCCTCATCGATGTCATGTATGCCCGCCAACTCAGCCCGATGTTCAAGGTCGGTGTGACGCTCAAACCCGTCTACTCCATCTACGAGTCCTATTCGTCCTTCGCCATCGGAGCCGATGTCGGTGCGCATTTCCAGACGCGTGACTCCACCTTCCAGATGGGTCTTGTGCTCCAGAACATAGGATGGCAACTCAAGGGCTTCTATTCCGACGAAGGCGGTTCGAATCACGAGATGCTTCCGCTCAACCTCCAACTCGGTCTCACCTATCGCGTGAAGCACGCTCCGCTGCGCTTCCACCTGCAGATTCATAACATGCAGACCTGGTATCTGAATTACGAATGGACCAGTCTCGACAAGAGTCCTACAACGGGCGACTACCTCTCGCACGACATCAAATGGTATGACATGATGTTCCGCCATACAATCTTCGCCATCGAAGTAGTACCGAAAAGCGAACGATTCTATATCGCCTTCAGTTATAACCATCGTCGCCGTGCGGAGCTGAACCTCACGGATCAGAAATCGCTGGCAGGCTTCGCCCTCGGTGCCGGTGTACGCATCAAACAGGCGCACATCGATTTCGCCATCAGTCAGATGACTAAATCCAATTTCTCGTACCAGCTTGGTCTCACCTTAGATATTAACGCTTTACTCAAATGATACAACCTCTTATTGTGGCCGTCGACGGCTATTCTTCTTGCGGCAAATCGACTATCGCCAAAGCGCTGGCTAAACATGCCTGCTCTACCTATGTGGACACCGGCGCTATGTATCGCGCCGTGGCGCTTTTCATGACCCGGCAGAATGTAACCCGTCCGGAAAGCATCATCAAAGAACTGGAGCAAGTGCACCTCGATTTCACCCACATGCCCGATGGTTCGCAACACGTCACGCTCAATGGCGAAGATGTAGAGCCATTCATCCGCACGCTGGAGATCGGTAACCGCGCCAGCGAGATCTCGCAGATCAAAGAGGTACGTGCTTTCCTCGTGGCCCAGCAGCAGAAGATGGGCGAACGAACAGGCGTAGTGATGGACGGACGCGATATAGGTACGGTAGTCTTCCCGAAGGCGGACCTCAAACTCTTCCTCACCGCTCGTCCGGAAGTACGTGCGCAGCGCCGTTTCGATGAGTTGGTAGCCAAAGGGGAACATCCGAAATTCGAGGACGTGCTGGCTGATGTCAACGATCGCGACTATCGCGACACCCATCGCGCTGAGAGTCCGCTTCGCCAAGCCGAAGACGCCATCGTAGTCGATAACAGCGAGATGACTCCGGACGAACAGATGAAAGTAGTCTGCGACCTGTACGACAAGCGTTTTCAAGAGATTTATGACCGTTACCATCGATAGTCACAGCGGTTTCTGTTTTGGTGTCACGCGCGCCATCAATACAGCGGAGAGCGAGTTGCAAAACGGCGCTCTTTGTTGTTTAGGCGACATTGTGCATAATGGACAAGAAGTGGCGCGTCTGGACAGTCTCGGCTTACGCACCATCGACTATGACGACCTGCGTTCGTTGCCTTCCCATTCCCGCGTGCTCCTTCGCGCACATGGAGAACCGCCTTCTACCTATTGGATTGCGCAGCAACGCAATATAGAGGTGATTGATGCGACTTGTCCGGTAGTCAAAAAACTGCAGGATCGCATCCGCGAGTGCTATAATGCGCATCGCAATGATGAAGCCCTCCCGCCGCAAATCGTCATCTATGGTCAACCCGGCCACGCGGAAGTGATCGGACTCCAAGGACAGACGAATAACACCGCCATCGTCATCGAGTCCGTTGAACAACTCGATCGCATCGATTTCTCGCGTCCCATCTACCTCTTCTCGCAAACCACGAAAAGCATTGACGGTTTCAATGGATTGGTAGAAGCGATAAAAAGTCGTTATAACGACATAACGTCATTACGTCATGACGAAAAGTTCGAATACCACGACACTATCTGTCGTAATGTAGCCAATCGCGTTGCGCAACTCCAAGCGTTCGCACGAGATAACGACATCGTCCTTTTTGTAGGCGGGACGAAGTCCTCTAACGCGCGCGTTCTATATAATCATTGTATAGAGGCAAACCCGAACACCTATTTCGTCAGCAGCGCCGAAGATCTGACAGACGAGCAGATAAAACAATGCCGCGCAGCAGAGCATGTAGGCATCTGCGGCGCGACAAGTACACCTTTATGGCTGATGGAAAATGTGCGGGATAAAATCTCCCCTAAACACTAATCCTACTTACCTCACCGAGGTAAGTTTCTTTATCTTATCATTCAGCTTCTTCTCTTTGAGCAACTGCTCGAGACCCAAGTGCATTCTGTAGTTCCAGAAATGACGCGGGTTAGCCGGTACATTGATACGATCGGCGAACTGGTCTTTGATGCGTACGTCGCCATCGATAGCCAACCAATCCTGCAGCGGCAGAATGGTCCACATAGCCGGACTGTACATATGCTGATTGATGATGAACTCGGCAATCTCCGGAGTCATCTCTTGCGGAGCGTCACCCCANNATCTGCTCGTTGTAGAAGCGTTGGGTCACAGCGCGATCCTCTTCCCACCAAGCGCGGAGCGGGTTCATATCATGCGTGCCGGTTGTGCAGACACTCTGATAAGGCGCATCCGCCGGATGAGCGAACTTAACGGTCGGGTCTTTCGGCATACGCTGGATCTCCAGACTCAGGATCTGCAACTCATGCATTACGTCAGGTACGCAAGCCGGAACCATACCGAGGTCCTCGCCGCAGCAGAGCATATGCGTTGCGCCAATCAAGGTCGGCAACTTACGCATCGCCGAGTCACGCCAGAACTGCGTATGACGACGGAAGAAATACTCGTTATAGATACGCATCAATACCTCTTTTTGATCGCTGTAGAGCTCGTTGAACGAGTGACTCTGATAGATAGAGATACGCGGATGCAACCATCCCGGACGACGCTGGTCTTCCACCATCAGCACTTCGCAATGCAGGTAGATCAGGCCATTGCATATATTATGCACCGCTGCCTCACTCAGGCCGCTGGCTTTCAGCTGTTTCTCATCGCCGAGCAGACGATCCGCCCACTCCTGCACCTTCAGCTGGGTATCAAACTCGGGCTTGAACCAATATACATAGCCGTCGTTGGTATTCAGCGCATTCTGCTTTGCCCATTCGGTATCAAAGCCCAGCACATCGCCTAAGAAATTCGAACGGATATACGGCTTCGTCATGCGGTCCCAATCGAGGCATATGCCTTGTGCGCAGAGATCGTCATAACTGTACGGAAGAGCCGGAACGAAATGTCCGCAAAGTCCCCACACATCCTGCTTACGCATCTGCCATATACGGAAGAATCCGAGGATATGATCTACGCGGTAAGCATCAAAATAATCCTGCATCTTGCGGAAGCGCTGTTGCCACCAGCCGAAGTTATCCTCCGCCATCTTATCCCAGTTATAGGTCGGGAAGCCCCAGTTCTGGCCACTGATAGAGAAGTCATCGGGCGGAGCTCCTGCCGAAGCATCGAGGTTGAAGAGCTCCGGATAAACGGCTGCGTCCACGCTGTCAGGACTGATACCAATAGGTATATCACCCTTCATCGCTACACCAATCGAGTGAGCATACGCTACAGCGTCCGCCAACTGCTTGTCGGCATGGAACTGCAGGAACTTATAGAAGTCTTTCGGCTGTTTGTCGCGTTTCGCCAGGAAAGCGGCATAGGGCTCCAACCAACTGTCGTTCTTCTTAATGAATGCCTTGTATTCCTCGCTACTGAAGAGCGCATCTTTGTCTTGCTTATACAGCGCTTTGAAGAATACCATCTTCGCGTCATATACATTCTGATAGTCCGCAAAAGTCAACGCATTGAAGGCTGCCTTCTGCGCCTCGTATTTCTTCTTCTGCGCAGGCGTCAAGCGACCCATCTTCTCGATATTGATGTATATCGGATGAAGCGCGAATACCGAAACAGCATTGTAGGGATAGCTATCGAGGTTATTATGACGCAGCGTAGTATCGTTGATAGGCAGCGTCTGAATCATCTGCTGTCCCGTAGCCGCAGCCCAGTCGGCCATTTTCTTCAGGTCTTGGAACTCACCAATACCGAAACCTTCTTCGCTACGCAGCGAGAACACCGGCACAGCCACACCCGCGCCTTTCCAACGCGGTTGGGTACGACGGAAAGCACGATCGTTCTGATAGATGATCTGACCTTTCTCAACGCCCCAGATCTGACGGTTCTCTCCCCATTCGGTATCAACCACCGCACCGGTCTTGAGATCATAGATGACATATTTGTACTCTACGATATCCTGACCCTTCACGTCGATGTCTGCGCGCCAAAGCGGGAACTCAGCGTCACTCATAATGAGCTTGCCGTCCGGACTCCAGTTGCCTAACGCCTCGCAGTTACCGATGATAGCTACGCCTTGCGTCGGCTTGATCTGCGGCAGGTCAATCGAGAAACGGATAGCGCCCTTCGGAGCCTTCACTTTCGCAGGATTCTCGCGATGGAACAGCGCTTTCAGGAAGGCCGTGGTATAGAAACTATCCTCATACGTGCTGGCCTGCCATGCATCGCGAACCACAATGCGCTTGTCGCTGGCCTTGAGCGTCAGCGTTCTTGGCTCTCCGGCCTCGTAGATATAATGCCCTTCACCTACGCGGATGGCGTATTTGTACTGAATGCTGCCCGCAAAATCACTCACCGGCACATTCGCCTGCCAGAAATCAGTCCCTTGGCACGTCAGCACCAACGGAGACTTCTCACTCCATCCCAAAATCGACTCCTGCGTCTCAATCACGCAGAGACTCTGCCCATACTCGGCACGATAATGAATCTGAAAATTAATGTTCATGGTATACTTGTGTTTTTAAAATATCCTAATTGGCGGTGCAAAGATACAACAAAAATTGCATAAATGCAAATTTTTATTCTTTTTTTCGTATAAATAGCCATAAAACGCAGGGCAATAAGGTATTTATCACCCATAGAAGGACTCCTGCGAGCGCTGCATTAGCCGTTCCGAAAAGGAAAATCGCCCACGCGCCACGCACTCCCACTTCCACTACCGGTACATTCGGTGTGATGGTCACAAGCAGATAATAAACGAATGTCTTTGCCACTAATCCGCTCATCCCCTCATCCGCTAATCCGCCTATTGCTCCTAGTGCAAAGAGCACTAACCCCAACTGCACGCACCAGCAAACCAATCGCACAAGACTCTGTCCGATGCTACGCAGTAGTAATTCCTGAGTGATGGTCGTCCAACGCTTGAGCAACTTCGGCATAAGCGCAAAAAGCACTCCGATTGCCACAGCCACTAATCCTACGGAATACAGATAACTACCGCCCAACAAATCAAAAACCGTAGGACTGAAGGCCAATCCCACCGCTCCGGCAAGGATAATCGCCAGCGTCATTGTAGCACTTCCTACTGCTCCCATCGAAAGCGTTTGTTTCCATTCTCCTTGCATCAGCGCTCTGGCCGGATATTCGCCTAACCGCCACGGGGTAATGACGCCCGCCAGTTTACTATAATATACCTGCCGTTGGGCATCGCGCCAAGACATCGGAACGAGCGTCATCCACCTCCATGCTTCAAGCGCCATATTCACCGGCACCAATGCTACGCATAGCACCAATGCCAGCCATTGCGGCCAAGCCATAGAGCGAAGGCACTCGCCCAACGCAGCATAGTCTTCATATGTAGCTAACCGCCAGGCAAGATAGGCGCACGCCGCCAGCGCTACAGCCCATTCGATAATATGCAAAATAGTCTTTTTCGGCATTACGGCACAAAAGTACTGCTTTTTTTGCATATATGCAAATTTTGTAGTAATTTTGCAGCGTGAAACAGAAAATTCTAACCATACTTCTAATACTTGTGTTACTCCCTTCCTTTCAAGGAAGGGCTGAGGTTAGGCTTCCTCTCGATGACATCATCCTCGACATCTATAATGCGACTATGGAACTTGGCGAAGTGGACTATGAGCAACTGCAAACCGATTTGTACGCATTGCATGAGACGCCTATTGACCTGAATAACACCTCTGATGAAGAACTATCTCAACTCCATTTTCTCTCCCCGCAACAGATAGACGAGATTTTACTTTACGCTGAGAAGCATCCCTTCGAGCAACTCTATGAGTTGCGTCTCATCCAAAGCCTCACCGATTACGAAATTCGCGACCTGTTGCCGTTTGTCACCATTACCCCGAATCCTCTAACCTCTAATCCACTAGCCCCTTCCGCCAAAGAAGTCTTTGCGAAAGCTTCTCATGAAATCCTTACGCGCGTTGACGCGCGAAATATAGAAGGATTTGAAGGATCGGATCCGATGTATGTTGCTGCGCGCTATAAATTCGACTACCAGCGTCGCGTCACTTTCGGCGTCCAATTGCGTCGGCCGGCAGGTGGCAATGCAGGAGATCTGCAATATGGTGCATACTTGCAACTGCGGGACATCGCGCCGCATTTGCATACCTTAGTGGCAGGAAATTTCCAAGCCTCTTTTGGACAAGGATTAGTACTGGCCCCTGTCTTTCGTTCCGGCAAATCATCCTATGTCTCTTCGGTCGGTCAAACGACTGAAGGACTGCGTTATTACTCGTCTGTGGATGGCGAAGGATTACATGGCGCGGGGGCAACTTTACGATGGGAGTGGAACAAATCTACTCGTCTGGATATCAGCGCTTTATACAGTCTCAAGCGCGCGAATGACTCCACTTGGCATCATCTCGTCGGGGCAAACATCACAGTGCGGCATAAGCGATTACAAGTGCAACTGACGGCAGTCGAAAACATATGGTCAGATAGCATCCATCCATATCGAAATGCAGCATATAATCAGCATTATTTCCGTGGCCGCAACCAGGCCGTTGTCGGTGCCTCTTTCCGCTATAACTACGGCTGGTTTGGCTTGTTCGGAGAGGTGGCGACAGCACAAAATTATTGGGGCATCGGCGCCCTTATCGGCTCTCGTTTTTACCCGACGAATGGCGTCTCGCTCATTGCGCTTTATCGCTACTATTCGCCATGGTTCGACAATGCCCTCGGCTACGCTTTTTCCGAGACTTCGCGCCTTGGCGACGAGAATGGCGGATACTTGGGTTTTGAGATAACAAGACTCAAAAACTGGCGTTTCTCCGGCTATGGAGATGTTTTCTATTTCAGTGGCCCCAAATACGGCATCCCGGAAAGCGGAACCATCGGCTATGATGCCCTCGCGGAAGTAAATTACACAAATCTTAAATCTTCAATCCTAAATCATCAATACTCCTTTACGTTCCGCCTACGGGCGAGAAAGAAAGGAGTCTCCACCTATTCTACGCGGGCAACCTTTGATTGGTCCCGCGGCGGATGGAATTTACGCACCACCTTCGATGCAAATTACGTGGAGAGTTACGGCGTCAGTCTTGCGCAAGATGTAGCGTATGATTTCCAATCTCCAATGTCCAATTTCCAATTTCCAATCTCACTGCGTCTCCGTCTCCAATTCTTTGACGCTCGCGAATGGAATAATCGCATTTATATGTATGAGCACGATGTGCTCTATGCCTACTCTATCCCTGCTGTTTACGGCCTTGGCGGACGAGCGTACTTGACGCTTAAATGGCAGATTATTCCGCAATTAGCGCTCTATTTTAAAGCCTCTGAAACGATCTATCAGCGGCAGTGGGCAACAGATCATAATCGCCCGCAAACCCGCACTGACCTTCACCTTCTTCTCCGCGCTAAATTATAATGTAGAAAAATTGACACCCCGAATTATTTTGTGTATTTTTTGACAAACTCGCCCTAAAATGGGCCTTTTTGCAAAAATATATAAAATATATTTGCACATGTCAATTTTTTGTCGTATCTTTGCGCACTTGATATTTTATGCAAAGTCATCTGTACCTTTGCGTAAAAAAAATGAGGTACGGATACATACGCGTGAGTAGCGACAAGCAGACGGTGGAAAACCAGCGATTTGAGATTAATCAGTTTTGTCAGCAGGAGGGTTGGACGATTGACGGGTGGATAGAAGAGACGGCGTCCGGAACGAGGATGTACACAAAACGACGATTGGGCAAATTACTGAGACAGGTGGGGGAAGGAGATATTATCATATGCAGCGAGTTGAGTCGGTTGGGCAGGAATCTGTATATGATTATGGAGATTCTCAGTCATTGCATGAACCGCGGATGCAAAGTATGGACGATCAAAGACGGTTATCGCCTCGGCGATGACATTCAGTCCAAAGTGCTGGCATTTGCTTTCGGGCTATCGGCCGAGATAGAGCGCAACCTTATCAGTCAGCGGACGAAAGAGGCCTTGGCGCGATTGAAAGCAGAGGGCAAACAACTGGGCAGGCCGAAAGGCAAGAAGACGCGTCGCGAAGCACATTTGCTCTATCGCCATGAGACCTATATCCGTCACGCATTGGCGAAAGGGCAATCCAAACGAGCAATAGCGCATCGCCTCCATTGCAGCCGCAACACGCTCATCCACTACATCCAAACATATATCAATACTGAAGATACCGGTCCTTAATAGTTATATACCCCCCCTGAATTCGGAGGAATTAGAATAAGAAGATGGCTCAAGAAGAAGCAATAAAATTATTTGAAGGCAAACAAGTTCGTTATGTTTGGGACGACGAGAAGCAGAAGTATTACTTTTCTGTAGTCGATGTCATCCAAGTGTTAACAGACAGTCCGCGTCCGAGGAAGTATTGGAACGCGCTAAAAACCAAGCTCCAAACAGAGGGAAGTGAAGTGTCCCAAAATATGGGACAGTTGAAACTCACATCCCCCGATGGCAAGCAACGCTTGACTGATGTGGCAGATACAGAGCAAGTTTTGCGGTTGATACAATCGGTGCCAAGCAAGAAGGCCGAGCCATTTAAACTATGGTTGGCGCATCTTGGACAAGAAAGATTGAACCAATTGCAGGATCCGGAGCTGAGCATTGAGCAGGCTATCAAGGACTATCGTCGTCTGGGATATTCGGAAGATTGGATTAACCAGCGCATCAAGACAATAGAGATCCGCAAAGGTCTAACAGATGAATGGAAACGCGGAGGAATGGAGGAAGATCGAGACTATGCGATTTTGACGGACATCCTGTCACAAGCCTGGAGCGGGATGAGTACACGCGAGTATAAAGAATTTAAGGGCTTGCGCAAAGAGAACTTGCGGGATAACATGACGAATGTGGAGTTGATGCTTAATGGTCTGGCAGAAGCGGCCGCAACAGAAATGAGTAAACGCGAGAATCCGAAAGGATTTGTGGAGAATGCAAACATCGCGCACCGTGGAGGTAATGTCGCTCACGTGGCAAGAGAGCAATTAGAGCAGGAGTTGGGCGAGAGCGTAATATCATCGAAACGCGCGGTGAATTTCACCAACCCACCGGAGGAGTTGCCATTTAATGAGGTAGAGGAAAGCAACGAAGAGAACGCGAAGTAAACACAGATATACGAAGAAAAGAAGATGCTGGATATGGGAAAGATATATGAGAAGAAGAGCTCATTTGAGAGGTCAATGGACGACATTAAGCAGGGCCGAATTGAGAGGTTCGCCTCTGCTGATGAAATGTGTATATCTTTGGGAATATAAAAATCTAATATCAAGATAAACATTTAAAACTACGCACGAACTTAGAGTGTAAAAAAGGAACAAGCTGAATAAAAAAAGGAACAAGTAGGGTACAAGGTAAAAACAATACAAGTAGGATACAAGCTATGGGGGGGCAAAAAAGGAACAGGCATGGATATGAATACGAAGATTAAAATTGAGGAGCGAGTGCAGCGGTTGGTGATGGTAATGGGGAAGGGTGCGCATCCGAGACGTGAGTTGATGGCGGCTTTGGGGTTGAGACAAGAATCGCGGAGAAACTTCTATGACAACTACATGAAGCCGGCCAGAGCGAGAGGATTGGTAACCATGCAATGCCCCGGGCACCCAAGTATACCGGAACAGACGTACCGATTGACGGCAGATGGTTTAGAGTATTTGGAGGAACTTTCAAAAAAGGAACAGGCTATACAAGGGAGTTAGTGAATGAGTGAGTAAGAGAATGAGGGGGGATGAAATGAAAAAAGGAACAGGCTATGCGGGGAGAGTGAAAGTGTGGGGAAAGAGTTGAAAAAAGGAACAGGCTGAGAAAAAAAGTAACAAGCTTAGTCCAAAAAGGAACAAGCTGAGCAAAAAGGGAACAAGCTTAGTCCGAAAAGGAACAAGCTGAGCAAAAAGGGAACAAGTTAAACAAAAAAGGAACAAGTAGAAGAGGGAAAGAGACCCTACAGTGACGTGCGTAATGCGAATGAGATGCGAATGAGAGAGAACTGAAAAATACAAACAATAAATAACCGTG
>DBYL01000010.1:49676-49803 GCA_002309835.1 Bacteroidales bacterium UBA1187 | reverse complement strand
GCGAGCAATACGGCCTCGATCCTTATCTGACATGCGAGGAGACACAGCGTATTTGTTTTGAGAACGCCAAATGGGCGTATGTAGTAGGTACGGCAATTGCCTTGAAGAAGGGTTGCAAGAACGCCGC
>DBYL01000010.1:49442-49564 GCA_002309835.1 Bacteroidales bacterium UBA1187 | reverse complement strand
TTCCTGGCAGGTCACGAGTCTTTCGCAGCTGCTGAGGGCGCTATCAAGATTGCCGAGATGGCGAACAAGGTTCGTAAGAACCCGCTTCGCTGCATCCTGAACGGTCTGGGCAAGGACGCTGC
>DBYL01000010.1:41518-49411 GCA_002309835.1 Bacteroidales bacterium UBA1187 | reverse complement strand
CAGACCGAGTTCGACTATTTCACGGGTGAACTGAAAGAGGTTCGTCGTAAAGCGTACAGTGACGGTCCGCGTGCGAAAGTGAACTGCTATGGAGCAGACGATGTACGTGAGGGTGTAGCTATCCTCTGGCATGAGAACGTCGATGTTTCCATCACCGGTAACTCGACCAACCCGACTCGTTTCCAACACCCGGTAGCAGGTACGTATAAGAAAGAACGTATCCTTGCCGGCAAACCGTACTTTAGCGTTGCTTCCGGTGGTGGTACAGGTCGTACCTTGCACCCGGATAACATGGCTGCAGGTCCTGCTTCGTATGGTATGACCGATACGCTGGGCCGTATGCACAGCGACGCACAGTTTGCAGGTTCGAGCTCCGTTCCCGCACACGTAGAGATGATGGGCTTCCTGGGTATTGGTAACAACCCGATGGTAGGTTGCACCGTTGCTTGCGCAGTGAATGTAGCTCTGGCGCTGAATAAGTAAACTAGAAAAACTAGAAACTCTAGGAAATCTAGATATAAACAACAAACAATCTTTATTTATTCACTAATTTAATCAGTTAAATTATGAAAAAATTATTATTCGTAGTTCTGCTCGCAGTAGCAAGCATTACTGTTTACGCTCAGCCGCGTGCAATCGGTGCTCGTCTGGGTGGTTTTGATGGTATCAGCTACCAACACTCTTTTGGTGAGTCCAACATGTTGGAAGTAGAAGCAGGTTGGGGTCTCGGTGGTTGTATGAGCGTTAACGGAGGCACCTTCTTCCCTGGCCGTTATGGTCTCCTCTCTCACTCCGTTCAAGTTGCTATCACTTATGACTGGATTGATCCGTTCGGTGCCGCTGTTCCCTGGAACGAGAAGGGCGAATGGCACTGGTACATGGGTGTCGGTGGTGCCGGTGGTTATCTGTTTGATAACGCTGGTTTCGTTGGCGCAGCTGGTCGTATCGGTATCGAGTATGACTTCTGGTTCCCGCTCCAACTTGCTATTGACTATCGTCCGGTAGTAGGCGCTTACCTGAGTGACAATGGTGCAGGTGGCGTTGCGTCCGGCTGCTATTGGGATCTCTGGACTGCAGCACTCGGTTTTAGCATTCGCTACAAATTTTAATTTGTAAGCACATTATGATGCGAAAAGCGCACGTACCTTCGGGTATGTGCGTTTTTTTTTTGGTATAATATTTGCATATAAAATGTAGTAACTTCGGCACGCCCCTCAGGTATCTCGGTCGGCTTAGTCTCCCCGACAGCCTTTCCTTTTCGAAGCCAAAAGTCAATTGGCTTCTCCATCTCCGAATTTACGTTCGCTAAACTTAGCGAACTCCAAATAAATCGGTAAAACATTCATTTTAACAAGCATAACTCATTTTTTTACCAATTTATTTGGTAATTCAATTTTTTTGTTGTAAATTTGCAGCCGGATAGTTAACCTGTAATAATTCCTAATACATAAATCATATGAAAAAAATTCTTCTCGCGCTACTTGCAGTAGCTTTCTGCCTTCCTTCGATGGCAAGTATTCGTCAGAAAAAAGCAGACAAAGACACCTATGAGTTCCGTTACGAGATTGAGTGCGCCGGCAATGCGATAGAGGGCACTTATCTGGTGAAGGTCTGGACGTACAGCAAAAAAGCGGCGCTGGCAGAGAACCAATGCCGCAAGAATGCCGTGCACGGCGTGATCTTCAAGGGTTACGGTGGCGGTCAGGGTTGCGTTAGTCAACGTCCTTTAGCTCCCAACCCAGGTATCGAGACCCAGTACAAAGACTATTTTAATAGTTTCTTCGCTAACGGCGGCGAGTTTCAGAAATACGCTTCTATCCTCGGCGGTACGACGGAGACGGTACGCGTAGGCAGGGAATACAAAGTAGGCTGCGTGGTCAGCGTTCGCAAGGATGACTTGCGCAAGGCGCTCGAGGCAGCAGGTATCATTCGTGGATTAAATACAGGATTCTAATATGAAAAAGTTATCGTTCATTTTAGCCGCGATGGCATTAGTGCTGTTCGCAGGCTGCGGCACAAAGCGCTCTCAAGCTTATTATGCCGCCCCCAGCCAAGTGCTGAGTACGAACTACGACGGCAGTTACATCATCCGCGTACAGGTACGTTCCCGTACAGCAGTGACTGCCTTCACCGATGCGCAGCGCAAGGCTGTAGAGGAGGTGATCTTCGATGGCGTGAAATCCAGTGCATCCGGCTTAGCGGATCTCAAGCCGCTGTGCTTCGATCTCAATGCGCGTGAGAAACACGAGGCTTATTTCCAATCGTTCTTTGAGGATAAAGGCCCGTGGTCAAATTACGTCAATCTGGAGGACAAACGTCCGGGTTCGACAACTTACCAGCGTACGGGAATACAAATGATTGAGACCGTGACGGTAACGGTAAACCGCTCGGCACTGCAGCGCAGACTTCAGGCCGACGGAATAATTCCGACGGAAGGACGTTATTAATGTTTGATGTATGATGTATAATGTATAAAGTTATGAAACGCTATATCTTTACGATCGCATTGGCGCTGGTGGCGCTGGTGGCGAGTGCACAGATTAAGAAGCCCGAACTGATGGTTATCCCGTCAGATGTATGGTGTATCCAAAATGGTTATTACACCGAGGTGGAGAACATGGGTGTAACGGCTAAAGTACCTAACTATAAGCAAGCGCTGCAGGAGAATATCGGTTTGAAATTAGCTATCGCTAAGTTGAATAACCTGATGGCTGAGCGTCAGTTCCCGCTGCAGAGTCTCGAGCAGACGATTAAGAACCTCGAGCAACGCCGCATGGAGGATAATATGACGGTTAGCAAGGCCGGCAATGAGTTATCCGAGTCCGCGCTGGACGAAGTAGCTCGCGTTGCGAAATGCGATATTATTCTGGAGCTCACCTGGGAGATGAAGGATTTCGGTCCGAAGCACTCTCTCGTTTATATCCTCGAGGCCCGCGATGCCTATACCGGCAAGTCGATTGGTGCTGCCAGCGGTACCGGTGCTCCGTCGATGAGCGCAGATGTGGATGTGCTGCTGGAGGAAGCTATCGTAGCGAACATGGATAATTTCAACGATCGTCTGATGGCGCATTTCCAAGAGATGCAGACTATCGGTCGTGAGATCAGTCTGGACATCAAGGTCTTTGCTAACAATGCCGCAGGTATCGACCTCGAGACCGAGTTTGACGGCGAAGAGTTAGTGGATATCATCGAGAACTGGCTGCAACTCAATACCATCCAAGGTCGTTTCTCTCGTCAGTACTCGAGCGAGAACGTAGCGAACTTCACGCAGGTACGCATCCCTGTTTATGATGATCGCGGACGCGCTATTGATGCCAACGGTTTTGCTAAGCAGTTAGCGAAGAAACTGAAAAACCAGCCGTTTAACATCCCGTGCAAGGTGCTTGTGAAAGGTCTCGGCCGAGCAGTAATCATTCTCGGAGAGAAATAAAGCCATTTACCATTTGGTCATTTACCATTTACTATTTAGATTGTTATGAAAAAGATTTTTTCTATAGTAATGGCAGCGCTCATAAGTGCTTCCATGTGGGCCGTAGAGACGGAGTTTCTGCCGATCTCTGTATGCGCTGCTAACGACTCCGAGAGTTTTCCGGAGGGCGCTCGCGCGATGGTTGAGAATAAACTGACGCAACTGCTGACGCGTAACGGCATTGCCGGTATCGATTATAAGGGTCAGTTCTTACTCACTGTTACCACCACCCCCTTAGACAAAGACGTCATCCCCGGACCTCCGGCAAAAATCGCCGAGAAGATGGAGATGAACCTCTATATCGTAGATACGCAGGCGAAGACTATCTTCTCCTCCACGAGTATCACTGTACGTGGTTTGGGTGAGACGGAGAATAAATGCTATCTGAATGCTATCAGTCGTATGCCGCTGCAGGGTCCGCAGATGGAGAAATTCATCAAGGACGGCAAAGAGAAAATCATCGGTTACTACGACCATGAGGGTGACGCACTGATTCAGAAAGCGCAGTTCCTGGCAAAGCAGAAGAAATACGACGAGGCACTCTTCTACGTAGCGCTTATCCCGCAGCAGAGCAGCAAATATAATGCTGCGCTCGCAGCCGGTCTGGAGATCTACCAGCAGCGAATCGATAACGAATGTAACGTAGAGTTAGCGGCTGCGCGTCAGGCGTGGGCAGCTCAGCAGAACGCAGAAGGAGCTGCAGCGGCAGGTAAACATCTGGCGAACATTTTACCGGATGCCGGATGCTACGACGAGGCGATGGCGCTCTATAAAGAGATCAAAGGTAAGGTGCTCGACGACTGGAAATTCGAGATGAAGAAATATCAGGACGGCGTAGACATCCAGAAACTCCAGATCGATGCAGCTCGTCAGGTAGGTATCGCTTACGGTAACCATCAGCCGAATCAAAACACGAATATCGAATTCCTTCGTACGCTTCACTAAATCATGATTCGGCGAAACGGTTTGGTTTTACTCATCCTCCTCACTTGCGTAGCATCGTCTATGCAAGCCCAGGGGGATATGAGTTACCGGCGTAATTCGCTGGCGACGGTCTTGGTGTACCATCCGGAGGATGAGTTCGGAGGTGAGATCTACAAAGCCTTCGATTCGTTACCTATCCCCGACAAATACGACGACCATACTATCGCAGGCGCGCGTGTAATAAATAATAGGAATATATGGGGTGTGCAGCGCCGCGACTCCGGTTATTATAAAGCTACGTACGGACACCAACTGACGGCTTCGGAACTGCAAGCCAATGCGATGCATACCGAAAAGTTGCTTAATGATGCCGGGATAGCGAAGAAGATGGTAGCCAAATGGTTCGGCTATAGCGGAGGCTCAGTGGACGAAGCTACCTTCAACACCATCCTTATCCAAGAGCGCGGACAATACAACGCCAGCGATGTAGATGTCGCCTTGGCGCTGCAGACCACGCGTGGCTTGGCGCGACTGAGCGATGCGGGAGAGGAGTTGTTGGGCCAGACCTTCGTCCTCGTCAATGATATCACGTATATCACGGCGGAGCAAGAGGCGCAAGCCGCCAAAGTGGCGATGAGTGTGCTGGGTGGACTGCTCGATGCCTTCACCGGTGGTTCGGCAGGACGAGAGATGGCATCCGCCGCAGGCAAGATAGCGGATAGTTTCACGGGATTCAAAGTGAAGACGCACTCCTATCTCTACCAGTTGGAGTGGAACGACTCTATCGCCGCCATCTTCTATCAATACCACTACACCGCCAAACCGGACCCGCAGAAGATACAGGCCTTTCTGGATGACAATACCACTTTCCGCCTCAAATACGTGGCGCATGAGTACGAGTTTGATAAGAAATCCGTGCTTAAAGGTAAATACTCCCGTACGGAACTGGTGCGTACTATCTGCGCCCGCTCGATGGATAAGAATATCGTAGCGCTGGCCAAGCAGTACGAGGATTTCAAAGTGAAGACGCCGGTATATGAAGTGCTCGCGGATTCCCGTGGACGTATCGAAGGCTATGCTGCGAAGATCGGTATGAAGGAAGGTATCACGGATGGATCCAAGTTCCAAGTGGTACAACGCGTCCTTAATCCCGAGACAGGCAAGACGA
Source organism: Bacteroidales bacterium UBA1187 (assembly GCA_002309835.1). GTDB lineage: Bacteria > Bacteroidota > Bacteroidia > Bacteroidales > Paludibacteraceae > Colicola. Next base: position 43,850 of record DBYL01000010.1, on the reverse strand, counting down.
AGTATAAATACATTGCTACTGTCAAGGCCAAGAAAGGCGCTATCTGGGACAACCGATATAATGCCGTACTGGAGGAAGCGCCGGATGCCACCCTCCCCTACACCACCTTCACCAAAATATCCGGCGGAGAGATCCTACCGGGTATGCTGCTGATTGAAGGGAAGTATAGAAAAGTAGTGGAATAGTGTAAGGTGTAAGGTGTACAAATAAAAAAGGCTCGTCCTCTCGACGAACCTTTTTCTTTTATAACAAACAATCTCTATTTATTCACCGGTAGATCCCGGTAGAAAATTCTAACTTTACTTACATTGAATCAAATACCGTGCCAAACTTGATTTTGAGAGAAAAAAAGTAAAAAATTTGCGTATGTAGTACTTTCGGACTCCGCCTGCCTGCGGCATTCCCCCGAAATTACGTTCGCACTGATGTGCAAACTACAAGTTTTTACCTTAAAAATCACGCTTGTGCAAGCACAGACTACATTTTTATACATAAAAACTTGCAAATTTTAAAAATTTGTAGTAATTTTGCACCCTAATTTATAAAACAATGAAAAATTTCGTAGAAGAATTACGTTGGAGGGGGATGCTGCAAGACATCATGCCCGGTACAGAGGAGCAACTGATGAAGGAAGTGACGACGGCGTACGTAGGTATCGACCCTACGGCGGACAGTCTGCATATCGGTCACCTTTGCGGCATCATGATGCTGCGTCACCTGCAGGCCTGCGGCCATAAACCGATTGCGCTGCTTGGTGGAGCAACAGGTATGATTGGCGACCCATCCGGTAAGAGCGCGGAGCGTAACTTGCTGACCGAAGAGACACTGCGTCATAACGTACAATGCATCCGTGAGCAGCTCGAGCATTTCCTGGATTTCAATAGCAATGAACCCAATGCGGCGGAGTTGGTGAATAACTACGACTGGATGAAGGACTATACCTTCCTTGATTTCGCGCGTAATATCGGTAAACTCATCACCGTCAATTATATGATGGCGAAGGATAGCGTGAAGAAGCGCTTCAATGGCGAATTCAGTCAAGGAATGTCTTTTACTGAGTTCACCTACCAGTTGCTGCAGGGTTATGACTTCGTCTATCTCAACGAGCATAAGAACTGCAAGTTGCAGATGGGTGGTTCGGACCAATGGGGTAACATCACCACCGGCACGGAACTCATCAAGAAGATCACCGGAAATGAAGCGTATGCTCTTACCTGTCCGCTCATCACCAAAGCCGACGGAGGTAAGTTCGGTAAGACCGAGAGCGGTAACGTATGGCTGAGCCGTAAATACACCAGTCCGTATAAGTTCTTCCAGTTCTGGATGAATGTGAGCGACGATGATGCGAAGCGTTATATCAAGATCTTCACGAGCCTCAGCCGCGAAGAGATAGAGGCGCTGATTAAGGAGCACGAAGAGGCTCCGCACCTGCGTGTATTGCAGAAACGATTGGCAAAAGAAGTGACCTGTATGGTGCATAGCGAGGAGGATTATAACAAGGCTGTTGAGGCTACGAATATCCTCTTCGGCAACGCTACTGCCGAGGCGCTGCGTGCATTGGACGAAGAGACCTTCCTGCAAGTCTTCGATGGCGTAGAGCGCTACGAGATCAGTCTCGACGAACTCAAAGCCGGTATCGGTCCGCTGGATCTGCTGGCGGAGAAGACCGCTATCTTCCCATCTAAGGGCGAGGCACGTAAGATGATCCAGGCCAACGGCTTCTCGATGAATAAAGAGAAACTGACGGATCCGGCTACTCCGATCACTGATGCAGCACTGCTCAATGGCAAGTATCTGCTCTTCCAAAAGGGTAAGAAAAACTACTATTTAGTAGTCGCTAAATAATTATTCGTTTAGCGTTTAGAGTTTAGGGTTTAGAGGTATTTTACATTTTTTTGCCAAAAAATTTGGTCAATTCAAAAATTTGTAGTACCTTTGCACCCGCTTTTGAGAAAAGCTGTCCACTCGTATATCGGTATTACACCGGATTTTGGTTCCGAGAAGCGAGGTTCGACTCCTCGGTGGACAACAAGGGAAGCCTACCCAAAGCCCCTCCCTACAAGGAGGGGTGCATTATGAAAAAAGGCACGTGTGATGGAATACACGGTATTAAGTAACACAAAACAATTATTCAAATGAAAGAATTCGCATTAGTAGGTACTCCGCGTAGCGAGTATGGAAAGAAGGCCGCTAAGGCTCTTCGCGCAGAGGAGTTGATTCCTTGCAACATCTATGGTTGTGGCATTAACGCCACCTTTACGGTAGCAGCTGCTGACGTTCGTAAACTGATCTTCAGCCCGGACACGCAGATCGTTGATCTCACCGTTGGTGA
>DBYL01000010.1:1214-41438 GCA_002309835.1 Bacteroidales bacterium UBA1187 | reverse complement strand
CCGGTAGTAGTTGAGATCCCTGTTCAACTGAACGGTCTCGCTGAGGGTGTTAAGGCCGGTGGTAAGCTGGTTCAAGCAATGCGCAAACTCAAAGCACAAGGTATCTACACCGCATTCCCTGATCGCATCAATATCGACGTTACCGAGCTTGGTCTGGGTAAGAAGATCGCCGTTGAGGACGTGAAGGTAGAGGGTCTGAAGTTCGTTAACCCTGCAGACGCTTGCGTAGCAGAGGTGAAGGCTACACGCCAGAGCAAACAGGCTTAATCCGATTAGAGGATTAGCGGATTAGAGATTAGGGGCGGGGCAATTGCTTTGCCCCTAAGTTTTAAAAGAAAGATGGCAAAGTTTCTAATAGTTGGACTTGGTAATATAGGTGACGAGTACGCAGGTACGCGCCATAACATCGGTTTTATGATGGTCGATGCGTTTGCTGCATCCGTCAAGGCAGGGTGGCAGGACAAGCGCTACGGCTTCGTAGCCAAATGCCGCGTGAAGAATGCGGAACTGGTGTTGCTCAAGCCCTCCACGTATATGAACCTGAGCGGCAATGCCGTGCGCTATTGGTTGCAGACCGAAAAGATACCGGTGGAGAATATGCTGGTATTGGTGGACGATCTCAACCTACCCTTCGGCACCATCCGCATTCGCAAACAGGGTTCTAACGGAGGTCATAACGGCTTAGGCAATATACAGTCGGTCATCGGCACGGAGAACTACGCCCGTGTGCGTTTCGGTATCGGCAATGAGTTCACCCGCGGCACGCAGATCAATTTCGTATTAGGCAACTGGACCGACGAGGAGAAGGCTAAGATCGACGAGCGGCTGAAAGTCGTTACGGAGATCATCCCGAGTTTTTGCTTACAGGGCATTGACCGCACTATGAACCAGTTTAACAACAAGTAATGGCGGAAGTTCGGGTCGATAAATATCTATGGGCGATGCGCATCTATAAGACGCGATCTATCGCTGCGGATGCCTGCAAGAACGGACGTATATCCATGAACGGTGTCCAACTCAAGCCCAGCCGCACTTTCCACGTAGGCGATACCTTCAATGTACGTAAAGGTCCTATCACCTATACCTATCGTGTGCTGCAGTTGACCGAGAATCGTCTTGGTGCCAAACTCGTACCGGAGTATATGCGCGATTGCACCGCGCCGGAGCAACTGGAGTTGCTGGAGTTAGCCCGCATGGCCGGCAACGGAACGCGCGACAGAGGTTTAGGACGTCCTACGAAAAAAGACCGCCGCGACATCGAGGTATTCATGAGCGATAACTACTTAGACGAGATCGATTGGGACGATGAAGAGTAAACGCGACAATATTGCAGAATATATTCTCTATCTATGGCAGATGGAGGACTATTTGCGTGCTTTTCCTCAGCAAGCAGAGGCTACGCAGGAACTGCATGAACTGAATGAGATGATGCATCGCGAAGGAATCACCGAAGGCGGACATCTGCAGTTGGCGGCCAATGCACTATCCGAACTCGAGGACCTGCATGCGCAGATATTAGATGAAGATGCAATGTATCGTGCGGCCCTCATCCGTCTGCGTCCTTCGCTGAACTTACTCAAAGCCAAGACCGACCGTCCTACGATGAGCGATATCGAGGCTTGCCTCGTGTTGCTATACCAAATCATGATGCTGCGTCTGCAACATCGCGAGATAAGCCCTGAGACCGCTTCCGTACAAACACAAGCGACGCAAGTGCTGCAATTCCTTAGCCGTGCTTACTATGACCACCAAACAGAGGTTTGAAAATATCCTAGCTTGGTTTGAAGCCAACATGCCGGTGGCGGAGAGCGAGTTGGTCTTTGCCAACCCCTTCCAGTGCCTGGTAGCAGTGATGCTATCCGCGCAATGTACGGACAAGCGCGTGAATATGGTGACGCCTGCGCTGTTCGCAGCCTACCCTACGCCGCAAGCGATGGCGAAAGCAACGAGCGATGAGGTATTCGAATACGTGAAGAGTGTCAGTTATCCGCGCTCGAAAGCGGAGCACCTTGTCGCCATGGCGCAACGCCTGGTAGAGGTCTTCGGCGGACAAGTGCCGGATAATATCGAGGACCTGCAGACGCTGCAAGGCGTAGGTCGCAAGACGGCGAACGTCGTGTGTGCGGTAATCTGGAACCAACCGACGATGGCGGTGGATACCCATATTTTCCGCGTCAGCGAGCGACTCGGTCTCACCACTAACAGCAAGAACCCGCTGCAGACGGAGAAAGCATTAGTCAAATATATCCCGGCTGAGGTCATCCCGAAGGCCCATCACTGGCTACTGCTACACGGGCGATATATCTGTCAGGCCCGCAAACCGCAATGCGAGAAATGCGGATTGACGCCTTTCTGCAGATATTTTGAAAAAAAGTGAGCACATATTTGCGTATGTGCTTTTTTTTTTGTAATTTTGCCTCGCAAACCGGATTAGATCCGGAGCAAGTTAGCATAGACATTAACAACATTATATTATGGCAAATGAGAACAAGCCGTCTGCAGAGAAGCTGAAAGCGCTGCAGAACGCAATGGCAAAGATCGACAAGGATTTCGGTAAGGGCGCTATCATGCGTCTGGGTGATGAAAAGATAGACGATGTAGCGGTTATTCCTACCGGTAGTCTGGGTTTGAACTATGCGTTAGGCGTAGGTGGTTACCCGCGCGGACGTATCATAGAGATTTACGGTCCGGAGTCGTCCGGTAAGACCACGCTGGCTATCCACGCCATGGCGGAGGTGCAGAAGCAGGGCGGTATCGCTGCTATCATCGATGCCGAGCATGCTTTCGACCGCTTCTATGCCGAGAAACTCGGAGTGAACACCAGCGAGTTGCTGATTGCGCAGCCCGATAGCGGCGAGCAGGCATTGGAGATTGCAGACGAACTGATTCGTTCCGCAGCCGTGGACCTGATTGTCATTGACTCCGTAGCAGCCCTCACGCCGAAGGCAGAGATCGATGGCGAGATGGGTGATAATAAGGTGGGGCTCCAGGCTCGTCTGATGAGTCAGGCGCTACGTAAGATGACCGCTTCGGTCAATAAGACCAATACCACCGTCATCTTCATCAACCAGCTGCGCGAGAAGATCGGCGTGATGTTCGGTAACCCGGAGACGACCACCGGCGGTAATGCACTTAAGTTCTACGCTTCCGTGCGCCTCGATATCCGTCGCGTGAGCCAGATCAAAGATGGCGACACCATCAAGGGTAACCAGGTACGCGTGAAGGTGATTAAGAATAAAGTAGCACCTCCTTTCAAGAAAGCAGAATTCGACCTGATGTTCAACGAAGGTATCTCGCGGATCGGTGAGATCCTCGATTTCGCAGTAGCTACCGAGGTGATTAAGAAGAGCGGTTCGTTCTTCAGTTACGGAGACACCAAACTCGGTCAGGGCCGCGACAAAGTGAAAGAAGTGCTGGCGGAGAACCCCGACCTCTGTGAGGAACTGGAGGCTAAGATCGGTGAGAAGATCAAAGAACTCGGTCTCGAAGCTGTACTCAATAAGATTGGTAAGTGATGGATTAGGGGCTAGTGGATTAGTGGACACTATCCAGTATATATTATCCCCGCGCGAGGCGTATGCTGCAGAGCAGCAGTGGCGCGTCGTGAAGCGTTCAGTAGATGCACGTCAGCGAGAGCTGAAGGTGCATCTTACTGTATTAACGGATGAGCAAGGCCACCCTATCGCCAAGGATGCACCTATCCCGTTGTACGCGCCGCCTGTCTTCCAAGATGTGCATGACGCGAAGCGGCAGGTAGTCATCATCGGTGCCGGTCCGGCAGGACTGTTCGCAGCACTAACGCTCATCGAGCACGGCATCAAACCCATCATCTACGAGCGGGGGAAAGAGGTAAGCGAACGCAAGAAAGATATTGCGCTGCTGAATCGCAACGAAGGCCTGAATCCCGAGTCGAACTACTGCTTCGGCGAAGGAGGAGCCGGTACATTCAGCGATGGTAAGCTGTTCTCGCGCTCCAAGAAACGCGGGAATATGCAACGCGTGATGGAACTCTTCCATTATTTCGGTGCACCGGATACCGTGCTCTACGAAGCCCATGCACACATCGGCAGCGATAAACTGCCCTCTATCATCAAGCGCATGCGCGAATGCATCCTCGAGCACGGCGGGGAGATACATTTTGAGACTTGCGTGACAAGCCTCAAAGAGGTTAGAGGTGAGAGGTTAGAGGTTAGAGGGACCCCTATTATCCTCGCTATTGGACACTCGGCGCACGACACCTATCGGATGTTAGCCGCCGAAGGGGTGAAACTGGAGACAAAAGGTTTTGCGATGGGTGTGCGTGCGGAGCATCCGCAAGCGCTCATCAACAAGTTGATGTATCACCTTGATAAAGGTGAAAGGGACCAACTCATCAAGTTAGTGGGCAATGCCTCTTACTCGCTGGTCACGCAAGTGGAGGGACGCGGAGTGTACTCATTCTGTATGTGTCCCGGCGGACACATCGTTCCGGCCGGCAGTACGGCAGACGGATGCGTAGTGAACGGGATGAGTGCGAGTCATCGCAATAGTCCGTATGCCAATAGCGGGATGGTGGTGCAGATCAATCCGGAAGATATACCCGGTGATGACCCGCTTCGCGGACTCGAATACCAAGAGGAGTTAGAACGACTAGCGCTCACCCATGGCAAAGCACCGAATATAGCGCCGGCACAACGAATGAAGGATTTTGTAGATGGGAAGGCATCGAAAGACCTGCCTGCTTGCAGTTATCTGCCGGGCATTGTACCGAGCCGTTTGGACCAATGGCTACCCGCGCACATAGGCAAACGATTGCAACAGGGGTTCAGGGATTTCGACCGTAAGTATCCGGGGTTCCTGACGAATGAAGCCGTGATACTCGGTGTGGAAAGTCGCAGCAGCAGTGCGGTGCGCATTATACGCGATCAGGAGACCCTGCAATCCATAAGCACACCCGGCCTGTATCCCTGCGGAGAAGGAGCAGGCTACGCCGGAGGAATCACAAGCAGTGCCCTGGATGGTATCAATGCCGCACTGAAAATTGCCGCTTTGGCATAATAATTGATAGAATAGGTAATAGATAATAGATAATAGATAAACTTATCAAACATGAAAAAGATCTTCTTATTCGCCCTTGCGTTGGGCGCAACACTGAGCCTGAGTGCACAGAGCAAGTACGACAAGTATTACACTGACCTGCCTATCGAGATCGAGCACGTGCAGGAGGTGAAGTTCCCAGCTACGTCTGTAAATATCGCCCAGTTCGGCGCGGTGCCTGACGGTAAGACGGAGTGCACCGAAGCCTTCGCAGCTGCTATCAAGGAGTTGAGCAGCAAGGGTGGTGGTCACGTTATCGTGCCTCGCGGTGTATGGAAGACCGGTCCTATTGAGCTCAAGAGCAATATCGACCTGCATCTTGCCAAAGGTGCGACGATTCTCTTTAGCGAGAATAAGGAATTGTATGTACAGAAAGACAAGCCTCGTGACGGCAGCGTGAAATGCAATGCCTTACTCCGTGCTTCTAAATGTGAAAACATAGGTATCACCGGTAAGGGAGTGATTGACGGCCAGGGCTTTATCTGGCGCCCTATCAAACAGAAGAAAGTGGTACGCGACGGTAAGGAACCGGAAGTATGGGAAGAGGCGCTGGCTTTGGGTGGCACGCTCAAACCCGACGGCAGCGAAGGGTATAGCACATGGTACCCCTTCAATCTCAAGCCGGAGTTAGGCATCCCTAATATCGCGGCTACGCCGGAGGCAGAGGCGAACATGCGCCCGACATTGGTGAATATCATTGATAGCAAGAATGTGGTGATTGAAGGCGTGACGATTCGTAACAGTCCGAAACTGCACCTCGTACCTACGCGTATCCAGAACCTCATCATTGAGAACGTCACCATCGACTGCCCATGGTGGGCGCAGAATGGCGACGCTATCGACCCGGGTAACGTACAGGTGGCGCTGATCGCCGGATGCAAGGTAAGCTGCGGTGATGATGGTCTATGTATGAAAGGCGGTGCAGGACAGAAAGGCGTAGAGGCCGGTCCGCAACGCGACTTCCTCATCTGCAATGATACGGTCTATCGTGCGCACGGCGGCTTCGTCATCGGTTCGGAGTTCAGCGGCGGCATGCAGCGCATCATTGTCAAGGATTGTATGTTCGACGGTACGGATATCGGTTGCCGCTTCAAGTCTGCTCCGGGTCGTGGCGGTTGGTGCGAAGATATCTACTGCATCAATATCGTGATGAAGAATATCCGCGAATCGGCTATCTATTTTGAGTCCGGTTATGCAGACCGCGCAGCCGGTGGCCGCGGCGCTACGGACAGAGATGACAAGAGTAAGTTCTTCCCCGATTGGGCGAACATCACCTTCCGTAATATCACCAGCGTCAATGCGCAGAAAGCAGTGGACATCACCGGTATGAAAGGATTCCCAGTTCACGACCTGCTCTTTGATGGCGTAAGCTGGTACGGTACCCGCGAAGGTATGACGATCGATTATGCTGAGAAGCTCACCTTTAAGAACTGCACCATGACCCCGCAGCGAGAGAACACCATCAAGCACAGCAAAGACCTCAAATGGAATGGCAGTGAGATGGAGTGATGTATGATGTATAATGTATAAAAAAATGCAGGCCCGAAGGTCTGCATTTTTTATTTGGTATATCGTAGCTATTAGAGCTGAGCACCAAGAGCGTTGTACTTAACACCGTTCTTTTTGATAACGAGCTGACCGTTCTCAAAGTACTTAACAGCCTTTACCTCGTCATTAATATCCTCGATACCCTGCGGATTCAACGGAGCGCCAAAGCTAAAACCATAGAAGTTAACAGCACCATCCGGATATTCTATTGCTACATCACCTGCTTTTACGTCTACCGAGTATACCGGATGTACTTTCAATTTTTTCGTGGGATCTTCCGCTGTCGGGGCGTCAATCTCAATTGCATTGGATTCTGAAAGCGTTTGATTAAGCAATGCTTCATCTTGCGAAATCTTAATAGCTCGATCGGCGGATGAACTTCCAGTGCGTGCATAGATATACAATTTTCCGTCTGCCGGCACCTCTAATGAAAGGGCGCTCGTTCCACCATCTTTCACTTGCGACTTTCCACCTGTTTTTAGACGATGAGTAAATTTAATCTGAGCCTCAGCATCTCCAAAACTTGCATTATTAGCATCTACTTCAAACTTATCAGCTTCATCGGTCACCGTTAAAATGAGCCCACCATCAGAGAAGGTTTGACCATCGGCTAAATCAGCTTTTGCGATGGGTGCTGTCCAAAAGATCTGCTCTGCATTAACTGTCATAGCAGCTACGAGGGCTGCTGCAAAGAGGAAAAATTTCTTCATAATTGTTGAGTTTTAAAAGTTAATAAATATATAGATTTTATAGATATTCTAGTCGCCCTAGGTATCATAGTTTAACCACGCTGCAAAATTACTACATTTTTTTTACATAAACAACTATATTTTGCTGAAAAATGTAGAATTTTTGACGCTTGTCTTAAATATCAATATAAATGTTTGACGATATCGTTCAAATATACCTCCAGATTAGAATAGCCTGTTACTAATGTACTGGTCTTACTGTCTGCATATGAACGAGGGTTCAAACCATGCAATTGTTCCCACTCATCCGGCATACCATCTCCGTCTGTATCCGTTTTCCGTTCTCCGGTATAAGTTGGCCATCCGCCTACATCCGAAGGTTTATCAATCAACTTACCTCCGCCATTGCGCACCTCATTCTCGATACGCGTATCAATGGCATCGCGCGAGAGCGAACAACCGGCCTTTGTCAGCACAGTCTCAAAAGCCTCTTCTGCACTCTGTTCTTCCGATAGGAGCGTTAACCCAGAAGTCCAACGTGTCGTAGCCTTTACGGCATTCGTCTTCACCGTTGAGCCTTGCCAGTTATCATTCGTCACCTCCGTTGAACCATACATATAATTGCCGGAAAGGAAGAACTTACCAGGTATAATCGTGTGCCCACCTTCTGTACAATTCGGACAATCTACCGACGGGTCGACTAAGCGAGCGCGTCTGTCTGACTTTGTAGTAGCGGGACCATACTTATAATAGTTGTTGACCATATTTATCTTGCGGGCATACGTATGTCCCTCACCACCATAGGTAGAATTATCTCCCCAATCATAGACCACATTGTTGACATAGTCAATCGGGCCAAAGCAGGTATTATCCACGTATGAATGGTCAAAACGCGGGTTACGACTATCATGGTGGGCGATGAGATTATGATGGAAGGAGGCATTCTTTCCGCCCCAGATACCTCCGTAGCCATGCGGACCTTTCACGTGCCCAGCATTGCGGAGCGATTCCGTAATGAAGCTATACTGCAGTGTAAAATTCGTATTGCCATAGCAACTCACGCACTCATCTACAGACCATGAGCAACTTAGATGGTCTAATACCACATTCTTACTATCATTCACGGAAACGGCGTCATAGTCGGTTTCTTTATCCTTTTTGAGCGACTCGTTGCCCAAGCGGAAACGCAAGAAACGCACAATGACATTATTCGCGTTTTTGATAATAAGCGGATAGTCGGCAATACAGATACCATCTCCCGGTGCAGACTGCCCGGCAATCGTGATATTACCTTTGGTAATCGTTAGTGGCTTGCAAAGATGAATCGTTCCGGCCACTCTAAAAAGGATTAATCGTGCTTCGCCCTGCTCAACTGCATACCGCAATGTACCCATCACCGGCTTATCCTCCGCCGGATCAATAGAATCGACTAAAGTAGAGACGATATAGATGGTACCGTCTTTCCCTCCTGTAGTGCCTTTACCTCCGCCTTGGATATATTGGCACGCGGCTTTCAAGATCGGGTCGTCTTCATGGGACGGCTCTTCGGTGCTACCCTTACAAGAGAGTAGCACCGATACAGCCATCCATAGGAATGCATATTTATACAGGGCTTTCATGCTTAATAACCGTAGTTATTCCAAAGCGTTCCGTTAGAGGAAGCTATATTCGTCGAGAAAATGGGCCAGTATTGACGGCTCTCCAATTTCTCGGCGCTTACGTATACCGGATAGTTATTCTCGCTAAGTACAAGGCCTTTTGAATCCGAGTAGAAGAGATCTTTGACTTGCCATCCTCTTGCTTTATCAAAATTAGCCGGACGACCAATCTCTCCGGGATGTAAGCCATAGATACTATCCATCACATAACCGCCAATACTTGCATCAAAGCGATACTTATAATATATCGAATCACCGATATTGAGTGTCGCACGCGTTTCCGATCTAGCCATTAAGCGAATCGTATCTACCGCAGCTACTACTTTCTCTTTGAGATTTCCCCATCGCATCAGATCATATTTGCGCACATATTCGCCGCAAAGCTCAAATGCACGCTCGTCCATGATTACTTGCATATTCAACGTCGCTTTATCCGGAACTCCGGCGCGCTTGCGAATCTTATTAAATTGCTCAAGCGGGTCAAGACCGGTGTTGTTGGCTGGCGCTTCTGCAGGACCGCCGATTCCGCCGATAGACGCCTCCGCGAACATCAGCAGTACATCCGCATAACGAAGTACCGGGAAATCAATACCATCATCTGTGGAACCTAAACTACGACCATTCGCCATCCATTCATAACGATACTTGGCGCAATAGAAGGAGTTGATCTGATTATGCTTTTGATACAGTTTGTCATCATTCGGTTCTGTACCGGGGAAGATAGCAATACGAGTAGAATCCACGGAGGACTCACCGCTACCGTTATCGTACTCCCATTGGCCCGTTACATATGTAACAGCCTGACGTTTATCATTCTTGTCAAATCGATATACCAGTACCGGCGAGATGCAAATATGTCCGTTAGAAGAACCTCCGGCAGCGTAACCGGGAAGATGACCGGGGACATTTGATTGCGCATTCGAAGATAACTTAGGCGCATTGTAGTTCAGTATTTGTCCGCGCGCACCGTTAGCAAACGGCAGTACCCATATATGTTCCATCGACTTATACGCCGTCACATCCGCGCAGATTTGCTTGAAAGGTTGAGCGAAATCATCCGCCAATTTGTAATCCTCTCTTTTGATAATTTCTGCACAAGCCTCTAATGCTTCTTGGTATAATTCCTGACGAAGACCGGCATCCTCTACGTTATAGCGAACGCTGTATCCCGTAGGATCCTCGATAGTAGTCGGCCGCACTGCCTTACCTGCATACATGAGGTCTACGCGTGCCAAGAGAGCCAATGCTGCAGCTTTGTTTGCGCGTCCTACATTATTCTGCGACAATCCTGTACGCTGATCCGACCAAGGGAGCAACTCTGCCGCTTTCTTCAGATCTATACGGATTTGCGCATATACTTCATTGCGGTCTGTCTTGCGGGCATCCACGCCTTTTTCATCTTTGGCGATAGACACGAAACGAGCCGGCACATCACCCCAATATTTCACTTGCTCCAGATAAGCAAAAGAGCGCAGGAAATATGCTTCGCCGAGGAATTCCGCCATGGTGTCTCTTTTTGCTACATTGCCATACGTTTCCAATCCCTCAATGATATTATTACAACGCTCAACCATTGTATTTAAATAGGACCATATATCCGCTCCGTTGGCATTGGATACATTGCTATTTCCGAGACCGCAATCATACATCATCAGCTTCACATCATCTGCCTTAGTGGTAGCCGATTTGGTACTATACTCGATGTCCGTATTCAAGCCTTGGAAACCGCAAGCTATTCGATTTCGATACGAGTTATTCTCTCCCATGAGATTATACACTCCGAAGATTGCTTGCTCGGTATTAATCGGGCTGGAAAACACCGTAGATGCATCCATCGCAGAAGGAGATTCGTTACTTAAGAAACCTTCGCAAGATGCAAATATTGCTACTGCTGCAATAAGGATTATATATTTATTACTTTTCATAATCTGGTGATTTTTGATGGGGCATTATTCAAAAGAAAGATTAATACCAAAGTTAAATCCGCGGCTCTTCGGGAATGCTGAGAAGTCTACGCCGACAGCCAACGGATTGATTTTCGAACGCGTATCCACTTCAGGATCATTACCCGAATACTTGGTAGCCACGAATACGTTAGATGCAGAGAAGAATATTCTCAGGTTCGTAATGTGCGCTGCAGAAATCCACTTGGAAGGAAACGAATAACCAATATTCAGCGAAGCGAGACGCAAGAAAGAAGCATCCTCTACATACTTATCCGTTAAAACGAGAGACGTAACGTACGGGCTGGCAACCGTTGCATTCGCATTCGCCTCATCCACCTTGAGCGCCATCGCGGTATACTCAGCTCCGGAAACTTTATTACCGGTGTATACTACATTATCAACTGGCAAGAAAACACCATTCTCATCAAATAACGAATAGCGTTTGCCAAATCCGTATGCTGCCAGCAAGTTACGATTCCTTGTTGAGTTGCAAACCGTAGAGTAATCCAACGCCGTCATGTTTACTACATCATTTCCGATGGAGTATGTGAAATTAGCTGCGAGGTCAACCTTACCCCATTTTTCACCGCTGATATAAAATCCCACATTGAAACCACCGGTGACAATCGGCAGCGTGTTACCGATCTTTGTCAACTCGTAAGAATCCATCACTCCGTCGCCGTTCGTATCTACATTTTTTACAATCTTCGGCATACCGGGATATGCATCTCCTAATGGAGTGCTAATCTTCTTGCCATTGGCATCATACCAACCATTAGACGATCCAACACTCTTATTATACGAAGCAAAATCGGCAGCGGTATACCATCCGTCGGTCTTGTAACCATATACATCACCGATAGCAGAGCCCGGCGTTAACTTATATTCGTATCCCTGGGTATAATACGTAGAGAAGCAACCTGACGCAATCTGGTAAGAATCCATACCGCCGAGGTCAACTACCTTATTGCGATTATACGATACATTCGCATCTACCGTCAAGCCGTATGACAGCGATTTGGAATGATGATCCAAGATGACACCTTTGATCGAGAACTCGACACCCTTGTTATCGGTAGAACCGATGTTACGATACTGGTAAGTATAACCGCCTGTTGCCATACGATAGCGAAGGATCAGATCCTTGGTCGTATTCCAATAGAGGTCTATCGATCCCGAGAGACGCTCGTTGAAGAATCCGAAGTCGATACCCAAGTCACGCGTGATCGTCGTCTCCCATTTCAGGTTCGGATTGGCAGCGACAAGCGTCTTACCCGTCCCGCCATCCGTCAGGATTGTTCCCATACCTTCCATATAAGGCGTCTGAGATGCCAGATAATCGAAATGCAGGTAACCTAAGTCTACATTATTGTTACCTACCGTACCGTAGGAGATACGGAACTTCAAGTTGCTCAGCCATGAGGAAGCGCCTTGCATAAACTCCTCATCCACCATACGCCACGCAGCAGCTACAGACGGGAAGAATCCCCATTGATTTCCCTTTGTAAAACGGGAAGAACCATCGGCACGGAATGTAGCGGTAATATAATAACGTCCCTTGTAGTTATAGTTCGCACGAGCGAAGAATGAGAGCATATTATCCGTCGGATCTACATAGTTCTTAATCGTAGAAGCCTTTGCCTGACCGAGCAAATTAAATACTTGCGGTCCGGGAAGAGCCGGATCAAATCCGTAGCCATACATCGTACGAAGCTCGCCCTTGTTAATTGTCTGCTCCTCTCCAATTAAGATAGAGAAGTCATGCGCATTATCTACAAATTTCTGAGCATACTCAAACGTATTCGTCTCTTTCAAGCGCGAAGTTCTGTCGCTGGTCGAGATCGAGTGTCCGTATCCGGCTCCGGCATATGCGTTACCATCACCCGAACGGGCATAGAATGTTGTTTTACCATAGTAGCGGTCCTGTTGTACAAATCTATTCTCGTATCCGATTTCCGCTTTGAGGGTAAAATACTTCAGGAATTTATATTGTACATAACCACTCAAGGTCAGTTTGTTATCCACTTTCTTGCGATAACTATCGTCAATGGCAATAATCGGGTTCCAGAGGTTTCCTAAATCCGTATCATCATCCAAATCCGTTATATATGCCTCAATACCAGGCAGCGGAACGAAGCTGACGGCGTTACGCAAACGACTCTCATTCGTAGAACCTGCATCTTGCGCCGAGTTGGTACCGGCACCCAATACATTCGTATTCGAGTAGCGAGCAGTAGCTGCGATAGTCAATCCCTTAATCGGCTGGAACTTCGTTTTGAGCGATAAGTTGTTTCGGTTATAGTCCGAACCATACATGATACTCTTATCATCAATACGATTGTAGGAGAAATTAAAGTTCGCCGACTTCATACCTCCCGATACATTGATGGTATGATTGGAGTTCAAATGGTTGCCGCCAAACGTAGCCTCCTGCCAATCAATATCGCCGTTCTCATCTTTATACTTGTGGTATAAGTCCAGATCCATATGCGGGAATGCCGCCGTCAATGCAGCTTCATCGGTACGGAACGTACGCCAATCACTTATTACTTGCGGGAAAGTACTGTGGGTCTTTGCGGTCTTGTTATATCCGTTACGATCGTAGTACTTATAGAAATTATCCAGCATCTTATCGTCCGAGCCCTTGCCATCAAAATATGCAAACTCGTACTGCGTACGCAGATAATCTTCACCATCCATCATATTATATTTACGCGTCATCGAGCGCCATCCCATATATCCGGTATAATCCGCATGGATGGTCATCTTCTCTCCATCCGCGGATTTCGTATCTTTGGTGGTGATGATGATAACGCCGTTTGCGCCCTGAGCTCCGTAGATAGCCGTAGCCGCCGCATCCTTGAGGACGTCCATCGAAGCTATATCTGTAGGCGCGATATCAGAAATCGAGCTCACCGGCATACCATCTACGATATAGAGCGGTTCGTTACTCTGGGTAAGCGACGTACCACCACGGACACGAATCTTAATATCGGCATCAGGGCTACCCTCAGAAGTCGTTACTTGCACACCAGCCAGTTTTCCTTGAAGCGCCTCTGCAGCACTCGCTACAGGTACGTCCTTTAGTTGGTCTGCGCTAACAGAAGCGACAGAGGTAACGAGGTCGCGTTTCTTGGTCGTACCGTAACCGGTAACGACTACTTCCTCGAGCACCTCGCTATTCTCGGACAGTACGACGTTCATTACATTGCCGGTGATGTCCAACTCCTGCGTCTTCATACCGATGTAGGAGAAAACAAGCACCTTGGCGTCATCCGGCACATCGAGGGTATAATTACCGTCGAAATCCGTCACCGTACCGAGCGTGGTACCCTTCACGACCACCGAAGCAGAGATAATCGTCTCGCCTGTCTGGTCCTTGACCGTTCCGCTAATCACACGCGCCTGAACAGCCACGCTCAGCAGAAGCAAGGCTGATAGCATCATGGTACGGAACACACTGGAATTCAGTTTCATAGAGAATTTGTTTGTGTTGATATTTATTGATTAAATGAATTAACGCGGCAAAATTACACAAAAAACGTCAATCTTATGTGGAAAAATTGACGTAAATCATACACAAATACTATTTTTTGCTAAATTGAGTTGTCAAAAGGGTGCAGAATAGGTGCATCCCTCGCGCCAACGCGAACATCCGTAGCGGGTGTTACCACGAATGATAGTGCCCTTGCGGCATACCGGGCAGAGCATTCCGGCCTGGTTGGTTTTGACATCTTTGACGACGCCGGCGGTCATCTCCTTCAGTTCGGACAAGAACTGCTGCGCCGTATATTCACCGCGCTCTATCTCGCGCAGTTTCTTCTCCCAAATACCCGTCAGTTCAGCGGATTTGAGCAGCGGAGAGATGATCGTATGAATCAAGTTGATACCGGTTTCCGTAGCCCGAATAGACTTACCTTGATGCACGATATACTTGCGCTGATAGAGTTTCTCGATGATCGCAGCGCGGGTAGAAGGGCGACCTATACCGTTCTCCTTCATCGCCTCGCGTAACTCATCGTTCTCTACTGTCTTTCCCGCCGTCTCCATCGCCCGCAGAAGCGTAGCTTCGGTATAGTATTTCGGCGGCGTGGTCGTCTTCTCTTTGAGCTGCGGGATATGCGGTCCACTCTCGCCCTTCACAAAGGAGGGGAGAGACTTGGAGGATTCGGACTGGTCGGACGCGTCGGACGGGTCAGATTGGTCCGACGAGTCGGACGAATCATCAAACACCGCTCTCCATCCGGGTTTGAGGACTTCGCGACCGGTGACTTTGAAGTCTATCTCTCCGGCTTTCGCCAGCACCGTAGTATTGCTCACCTCGCATTCGGGATAGAACGCCGCGATGAAATGCAGCGCTACCTGATCATAGACCTTCTTCTCGTCCGCCGTCAGTCCTTCCGGACGCATACCTGTCGGGATGATCGCATGGTGGTCGGTTACCTTCTTATTATCGAACACTTTCTTCGACTTCGGTAACTTGGTGCCCAGCAGCGGTGCTACCGCCGGATAATAATCCTTGATGCCGGCTAAAGTATTGGGGATTTTCGGGTAGATATCATCGCTCAGATACGTAGTATCTACGCGAGGATAAGTCGTCACGCGTTTCTCATAGAGCGACTGAATTAGTTGGAGTGTCTGCTCGGCCGAGAAAGAGAATTTCTTATTGCAATCGACCTGCAGCGAAGTCAGGTCATACAGTTTCGGCGCGTACTCGAGGCCTTTCTTCTTCTCCACACTGGTGATAGTCAGCGGCAGATCCTTGATGCTATCTACGAGGGCATTACCCTGCTCTTCGGAAGTGATGGCGTATTCGCCTTCCTCTACCGGAATCTGGGCGCTGAAGAGCGTATCGCGATAACTCGTCTTCAGTTCCCAATAGGTACGCGGCACGAAGTTCTCTATCTCCGCCTGACGCTTCACAACGAGCGCAAGCGTAGGCGTCTGCACGCGTCCCACGGACAGCACCTGACGGTCCTTACCCGTACCGCGTGCGTACCTTATAGTATACGCGCGCGTGGCGTTCATACCGAGTAACCAGTCGCCGATGGCGCGCATCATACCGGCCTCATAGAGGTGCTGGTACTCAGATTGATCTTTGAGTGTCTGAAATCCCTCGCGAATCGCTTCTTCGGTCAACGAACTAACCCATAAGCGCTTCACCGGACATTTGCATCCGGCCTGCTGATAGACCCATCGTTGGATGAGCTCTCCTTCCTGACCGGCATCGCCGCAGTTGATGACCTCGTTGGCCTGGTCGATAAGACTCTTTATGACGTTGAACTGCTTATGTACGCCTTCGTCGCCGGATACCTTGATAGAGAAACGCGCAGGAATCATCGGCAATGAACTGAGGTTCCACCCCTTCCATTGATCCGTATATTCCTGCGGGTCCAAGAGCGCACAGAGATGACCGAAAGTCCAAGTGACCTGATATCCGTTACCTTCGAAATAGCCGTTCTTGCGCTGGTTAGCACCCAGCACACGGGCTATATACTCGCCAACGGACGGTTTCTCTGCGACGCATACAATCATAATATCCCTAATCGCTAATCCTTCGTATTACCGTAACCGTAGCCGTAGCCGTAACCATAACCGGCGCGGCCACCCTTCGTACCATTCAGCACGCAAGCGATATTATGCATACGCTCCTGCTCAACGATCTGGTTCAGATAATCGATCATCTCGGTCGGCGTGTATTTATAGCGGCTGACGAAGATATTCATATCGGATATACGATCGAGCAGATAGGTATCGCTGACGAGGGCTACCGGGGCAGTATCGACGATGATGTAGTCGTAGCGTTTACGCAGGGCAGCGAACAACTCGTCTACACGCTTGGTCTGCAGCAACTCGGCCGGGTTAGGAGGAATAGTACCGCAGGGCAGCAAGTCGAGGTTCTTATGCTCACCACTCGGAACGATGATATCATCGAGGGTTACCGTCGGCTCTGCCAGATAATCGGTCAGATGACCTTTCTGCGACAGACCGAAATACTGCGCGATCATCGGTTTGCGGATATCGAGACCCACCAGCGCGACTTTCTTACCTAAGATAGCGAGCGACAGCGCGATATTACACGACACATACGATTTACCTTCTCCGTTGATGCACGAGGTGATGAGGATCACCGGTGATTTGACGTGCGACGGGATCATGAAGCGCAAGTTAGTACGGATCAGTCGGAAGAGCTCTGCCGAAACAGTGGACTCACCCTCATGAATAGCGATGTGCGCCTGACGTGAGTTCTCCACGAGCTGACCTAACATCGGCGCTTTCACGCGACGCTCGTATTCCTTCGTATCATCGATCTTATCGTTGAAGAGCAGATACAGATAGAGGATACCGGCCGGGATCATCAGACCTAAGAGGAAGCAGATGACGAGCAGGTTCTTCAGTTTCGGACTGCGGCTGCGTACATCGCGCTGCGGTACATCGAGGATCTTCGCCGGGATAGTCGTAGCGGCTAACATGAGCGCATTCTCCTCGCGTTTCTCATAGAGGAAGAGATAGAGGCGCTCCTTGATCTTCTGGTCACGAACTACGCGTACATACTCGCGCTCTTTCTCCGGCGCACTCTTGATCTGGCGGTTGAATTTCGTGTCCTGAGCCTGCAGGTTACGCTGACGGATACGCAGACTCTCGCGTACCGAACCGATGGTAGCGATGATATTCTGACGCATCGAAGCTAACTGCGCATCCATCTGCTCCAGCACCGGGTTGTTATCCGTAGCGGTACGCTGGATACGCATACGCTGCAGCAGAATCGAGTTATACTCCGAGAGAGCTGACTGCAACGACGGATCGGTGATACCGATGTTCGCCGGGATGAGGTTGTTACGCTTCGTATCATCGCGCAAGAACTCATCGACGTAGTCCACGAGACTCAACTGGGTCTCGATCTCCGCCATCGCTTTCTGCTCCTCGCTGCTGGCCGTCAGGAACAGCTGCGCCTGCGTCTCGATGTCCGCAATATCATTGCGCTGCTTGTATTGCGATACGTTCTTCTCGGCATCTACCAACTCCGCCGAGATGATATTCAGTCGCTCCTCGATGAAGGCCGCCGTATTGGATGCCAGCATATTCTTATCCACGATCGCATTGAGATTATATTGCTCAATGATCTGGTGCAGCAACGCCTTGTCGCGCTCCGGCATCGGGGATTTCATCGTCAGCGTGATGATATTCGACTCCTTCTTATGCAGCGCTATAGTGATCAGCTTTTGATAACCGGCAACCACCAGTTCATGACGCTTATGATCTACGCGATACGTAGTATCCGAACTCAGCGGACGGTTCGCATGAATACGAATCGTACCTACCTTCGTCTTGATCGGTTCGTCTAAGGTCGTTACGCGGGTACTCGATCGACGGAAGAAACCACTCTTCGTGCTCACCTTGTATCCCTTGCGCGTAGGCTTTACCTTGATGCAGAACGGGTGAACATCATAGTACTCCTCGAGTTGAATATAATCCACCGTCAACGCAGGATTGCGGAACTCGCCGGCCCAACGCAAACCATCCTTCACAGACGTCGCCTCCCATAGATTGAGGGCGTCTATCGACTGAGTCAGCAGTCCGCGGGACGAGAGTACTACTACCTCATCCTCCGCAGCCGTGTTCCCCGATAAACCGAGCATCGACAGACCGCCACCAATCTGGTCCGCTAACCCGCCTTCTTTCTGACGCAGCACGATGCTGGCGTCGGTAGTCCATTGCGGACTCTTACGCAGATAATAGGCGATTCCCAACAGCATACATACACCTACGCCGATAGCGAACCACCACCATTTCTCCGATACGATGCGCACGATCTTGCGCACATCAATTTCATTATTTCTGTTTTGTTCCATTCTTACCTCTAAACACTAAACACTCATCGTTATTTCGCCACATTCACTACCGTCACAACCACCGTAGCCGCACTGGCCATGGTCGATACGAGACTGAACCACAGGCTGGCGTTCGCACTACTGATAGCGCGAACTTTGTTCGGCGATACATAGACTACGTCGTTCTGCTGTAGATAGTAGTACGGCGAGGTATAGATATCCGAGCTACCTAAGTTCAGACGCGCGATCTCCAACTTACCGTCTATCTCACGCGTGATGAGCACGTTATCGCGACGACCGTACGGCGTCAGGTCACCGGCAGCAGCCAGCGCATCAAGAATCGTCAAACGACGGTTAGACATCGATATTTGTCCCGGACGAGCCACCTCACCCAGCACCGACACACGGGCATTAACGATATTCACCTGTACGAGCGGGTTCGTCACCTGCGCCGATAGTTTATCCTTAATCATCGCCTCCGCCTCCGTGCGCTTCAATCCTAATACATTTAATTTTCCCAGTACCGGGAACTCGATAAATCCCTCCTCATCTACTACGTAGTACTGCAGTGAAGGAGTAGTCGACAACTGGTTCGAACCCGGGGTAGCGAACACCGCTGTCGGGATATTATAGGGCACTACGGCCTCCTGGTCCAACGCCGACACATAGATCGTCAGCGCATCACCCGGACGGATGATTACCTCCGAAGCTACCTTAAAGGTCTTGTTCAACGAATCCGCCAGCTCCGGCTGCGCATCACGTAAGTACGTTAACTGTTTCTGGGTAACACAACTGGCCATCAGGGCCGCAATGGTCACCACAAGAGTGAATTGCAAAAATTTACGCATAGTTATTCAAAATAAGCGTGCAAAAGTACTGCTTTTTTTGCATATATGCAAATTTTTAGAGAAAAAAAGTCGATTTATTTGGCGGTTTCAAAAAAAAGTACTACCTTTGCATGACATTTTGTCAGGTATCATGACGCAACAAGACTTATTATCCATCAAGCAGCGCTTCGGCATCATCGGTCAGAGTCCGCTGCTCAATCGCGACATAGAGGTGGCGGTGCAAGTGGCGCGCACCGACTTGAGTGTGCTCATCACCGGAGAATCCGGTGTGGGTAAGGAGCATTTCCCGAAAATCATCCATGCTTTCTCGGCCCGCAAGCACGGTCCGTATTTCGCCGTCAACTGCGGTGCTATCCCTGAGGGCACTATTGATAGTGAGCTGTTCGGTCACGAAAAAGGTGCGTTCACCGACGCCAAGAATGAACACAAAGGTTATTTCGAGATCGCCGACGGCGGTACACTCTTTCTGGACGAGGTAGGTGAGTTGCCGCTCCAGACCCAGGTGCGACTGCTACGTGTGCTCGAGACCGGCGAATACCTGCGTATGGGTTCGAGCACCGTCCGTAAGACCAATGTTCGCGTTGTGGCGGCGACGAACCTCAACATGCGTCAGGCTATCGATGAAGGACGTTTCCGCGAGGACCTCTATTATCGTCTAAACACTGTAGAAATACGCGTGCCGGCCTTGCGTGAGCGCAAAGAAGACATCCCTTTGCTCTTCCGTAAGTTCGCCGTTGATTTCTGCAACCGCTATCAGATGCCTCCCCTCTCGCTGAGCGAAGAGGCAACGCGACTGCTGCAGAACTCCTACTGGCGCGGAAATATCCGCCAACTCAAGAACCTCGCCGAGCAGATGGCCGTCATCGAACTCGACCATCAGATAAGCGCCGACACCCTGCGTAAGTATCTTCCAAAGGAAGAGAACCAGCAAGGCATCGTGCTACGTAACCCTGCACAAGAGGCTACCGGAAAGGACTACTCGCATGAGATAGGTATCCTCTATAACATGGTCATGCAGAACCGCAAAGAACTGCAGGACCTCAAGAACCTGCTCAGCTCCCAACCGATGCATGAGATCACGTCCGAACCGCGCACCGTCATCCAGACGCCTGCCGATTCCGACGAATGGGAGAACGGAGAGGTGATAGATGATAGTGAAGAGAGAAAAGTGAATAATGAAGAGGAAGAGTGGCACGGACCGAGTATCGAAGATACCAGCCGTGAGCTGATGCGCACGACGCTCGAGCAATGCGGAGGCAACCGTAAGATGGCCGCCACCCGTCTCGGCATCTCCGAACGCACCTTGTATAGAAAGATAAAAGAGTATGGATTATAAGACCGCATCGCTGATAGACCGCTGTGCTGACAGAGTACAGACCGCTTCGCTGACAGACCGAGTAAGTTTATCAGTCTGTATTCTGTGTTCTGTATTCTGTATTCTTCTAACTTCCTGCGGCATCAGTTTTAAGATGAACGGTGCGAACATCAACTACCAGACCACCCACTCCATCTCCGTAGCCGATTTCCCGAATAACGCCCCGATGGTGAACCCCTCCCTGAGCAATGCTCTCTCGGAAGGTATCCGCGACCTCTACCAGCGCCAGACGCGCCTGCAAATGCTGCGTAAGGGCGGAGACCTTGAGCTCGAAGGCGAAATCACCGGATACGACATCACCCAGGGCGCCATCTCCACCGATAGCTATGCTTCGGAGAGCAAACTGACCATTACCGTTGTCGTGCATTTCACGAATAATATCTACCCCGAAGAGTCGTTTGACAAAACCTATACGGCGTATCAGACTTTCGATGCCAGCCGGATGTTGAGCGAAGTACAAGACGAACTCTGCGCCACGATGATTACGGAAATATCGGAGAATATCTTCAACGACACCGTCGCAAAGTGGTAAAAAATGCGCAAACCCTTGCGTATGTCAAAAAAAAGTACTACCTTTGTCGCCGATTTCGGCGAAAAGTCCTACAGCAAAGCGGTCTTTCAGTGAAACGATCTTTGCTCTTTCAGTCCGAAGGACGGTCATAAATTTAAAATAACATTTAAAATTTATATAACAATGTACATTTTTATTACTATCTTAATCGTTATCGCCGCTATCCTGCTGACGCTGTTGGTGTTGGTGCAGAATAGTAAGGGCGGAGGATTGGCTGCAGGTTTCGCCAGCGGCAACCAGGTGATGGGTGCCCCGAAGACGGCGGACTTTCTGGAGAAAACGACCTGGACGCTCATCGCGCTCATCGTGGTCTTCAGCATCGCTGCTGTTGGCTTCAGCAAAGGGCAAGAGGCTTCCACTGAGGATCAGTCGGTTATCCAGGTAGAGGCTCCTGCTGCTCCGGCTGCAGAACTGCCTGCTGAGCCCGCTGAGTAATTCAGCCTATCCGCGACTAAACGCCACCCTTTCGGATGGCGTTTTTTGTTTATCTCCCGACAATGGACCGACATTGGACCGAGATTGACTCGAGAATGGACCGATAACGGTTAACGAATCGATAAGGAATGTGTAACGATTAGAGGGTTAGGGGGTTAGTGGATTAGGGATAAAATTGGCATGGCGATAATGGCCTTGTGTTTATAAAAAGGGCCACAAAGGCACTACGATTATTAGGTTTGGACATAAAAAAAGAACGGCCCGAAGGTCGTTCTTTTAACTTGAAAATAGCGGAAACTATTCCGTAGGAATACTTACGAAATAATATCTCCACGCTTTGGAGCATGAGCCGGTCCATCATCTGGCGGAGTTCCACCCACCTGATATAGTGAGCATCACATTCTCTACGATGACATTTAACAAGACGACCTATCTATACGATCCTATAATGTGCGCGTTTTGCCATCACAACCAAAGGGAACAAGTTATATGATATAAACGAAAAGAAAAGTTAAAATTTATTGCTGAAAATCTTGCAAATTTGGAAAATTTGTAGTAATTTTGCGGTCTCAATATTATATTGGCTTAGTCTATGCCGTCGCGTGGAATTAAATATGTCGTGCTTTTTCTCATGGCCGCTTTCTTTCTGGCCTGTGAAAACAAGGAGCCGCAAGGTCAAGTTGTGACGAAAGACTTGACGGTTGTTTTTGCGACCACATCCAGCATGACGGGAGACGGTTATAACGAGTTGATTCTTCAAGGTGTGATGGAGGGCGTCAAAGCTCATCCGGACATCTCTCTTCATTTGCTCAAGCCGGACAGTATCGGTGAAGCCCGTCGGCAGATTGAGGCATGGAAAAAGAAAGCCGACCCGACCAAAGCACTCATCCTCTGCGGGCCGGAGTTTGAGCAGATAGCGGCGGAGACCGACTCCACGGCCGGACGTATCCTTCTCTTAGATTGTTACTCGCCTCACCGCAAAGGAGTGTCGACGGCACTGCTCAAACGATACGGCGGCGGTTGGTTAGCCGGAGCGATGATACACGAGTTGAAGATGCTGCTGATCAAAGGCCTGAACGGCGACCGCATCATCGACGCTATCTCATCCGGTATCGAAGACGGCTACCGCGAGAACAACGGCGTAGAATATCAGGTCGTAGTGCTGGCGAACGGATATGAGGGGCTGAGCATGATTGATGAGGCGTTTAGCCTCCCATACACCTCGGACACCATAATAAGTCTCGCCAATAATGAGAGTATTATAGTGCCGGTTTGCGGCATGGCGCGACTGGGGGTATTTAGTTGCTCGCATAACTACTACCGTGTGGCAATGGGTGTCGGTGAGGATTGCTCCGCCTATTCGGACAATCTGCCCTTCTCGCTTCTATATGATTTAGGTGCGATTGTGACGGATTATATCAACCGCTGGTGGCAGGACGAGACATGGCCGGAGCATGAGACCTTTGGTCTGGCCACAGGGCATGTGCGAATCGCTTACAACGAGCGTTTTTACTTGTCGATGGGTTTCCTCTCGGACTGGCCAATAAGCAAAGATAAATGGCGCGCGTTGGAGGCGCAGTATCAATCCGCAGCATTGGAAAAGGAGGTGAGCCATGTTTATTAGCCGTCAGATATCAGCCGTCAGCCGTCAGATAGTATGGCTTATGGTTCTGCTGCTGGCGATAGGTTTGACAAGTTGCCGGCGGGAGAATCCGATGAATGAAGGGGTGACGACCACCTACAAAGTGGCGTTGATCATGCCGCAACCGCTGTGGGAGAGTGAGCGCTCCATCGTGGTGGGTGCTTTAGCTTCTGTCAACAAAGCGCAGAGCGGACTGCCCCGACGCGTAGCGCTGGATGTCGAGTGGATTGACGAAGAGGCGCCGAACCTGAGCGATGAAGTCTATCGTGTTGTCAAGAGTTCGGAATATGTAGCCATCGTCGGACCCAAATATAGCCGGCACGCAAGGATGGTGGCGACAGCAAGTCTGGACAGCCGCATTCCGGTGCTCATGCCCAGTGTCACTTCGGCGGATGTGCAGCGTATCTATGCCGGCAGCAACAAAAACGCACCGAATATCTTCTGCATGAGTGAGAGTGATCTGGCGCAGACACAAGCGGTGCTCAATATCCTGCGCAAGCAGTTCGTCGTAAACCGTATTCTCCTCCTCTCGCGCGGTGGTGACGCGGATGACTACGTATCCTCGTTCACCGCCTATTTGCCTTATTTCGCTACCGAACTGCGATTCGAAGGAGTGGAAGAGTTCACCTTCTCGGATAAAGAGAGCCTGCGGGAAAGCCTGCGACAAATAGGTGACAAAGATGCATGGGATAAGTTCCTTTCTATCATCTTTTATATTCCTTCGACCGTCGAGGACATGCGGATGATGGACGAAGTGCTGACAGAAGAAGGCATTAGGCCCGGACTGAATATGAGCGATAGCGTGGTGTATCCCGATATCTTCTGTCCCGACCTGGGATGTAATGTATTGTTGGAGAACAACCTGACGCATGAGTTCGAAGGTATCGCTCTATGCGGCGATCCGGAGAGTGGATTTCCTGCCGCGCGCAAGGCGCAGACAGGCAAAGAGATACAGAGCGGATATGCGCAGTTATACGACTGCTTTACGCTGATCAGTCTCGCCCTTGCCCATCAAGAGACTGCCAAACTGCCCACCCTGCGCGAGGCGATAGTAGCAGTCATGGACGCGTGCGACGGCAGCGGCGACGAGTTCTCCTGGACGGAGGACGGCCTGCGGTACGGTTTCCGCTCGATCCGCGACGGGCATATCCCGGCATTGTCCGGTGCGTCCGGTTGCTGGGTCTTCGACCGAGAAACACATATCAGCCAACTCGGCAGTTGGTACGGACACTGGAGGTACTACGACGGACAATACCATCTCGTGGAATACATGACCCGAAGCGACCATGCCAGACAAGCCGGCATGGACCAGATGTGGGGGTGGAGTTCCGACTTCTTATTCTCGTTTGGGGACGAGGTGAAGAAAATCCCCTATGAACCGCTGCAAGACCGCTATGCCGTAGTTCTGGCTACCAGTACGGGATGGACCAACTACCGCCATCAGGCGGACGCATTGGAGATGTACCGCATGCTCCGCAACGCCGGTTATGACGATGAGCATATCGTGCTTATCACCGAGGACGACCTCGCGGATAATCCTCAGAATCCTCATCCGGGAGTGGTACATGTCACGCCGGACGGCGAGAACCTGCATGCCAACATCGTCAACGACTACCGCATCAGCCAGCTCACGCCGGAAGATCTCGGACATATCCTCTCCGGTACGGTTACCGAGCGTACGCCTCAGGTAGTACATGGCTCCAAGAGCACCAACGTCCTCCTTTTCTGGAGCGGACACGGGGCATATAACCAAAAAATCAACTGGGGCAATACCTATATCACCGCCGATGAGATCAACGCTATCCTCACCGGTGCGCAGGATAACTTCCGCAAGCTCCTCTTTGTCATGGAGACCTGCTATAGCGGTTCGGTGGGCGAGAACCTGCCCGAGATACCGGGCCTGCTGATGCTGACAGCCTGTGCTCCCGGAGAGAAATCGCATGCCGACGTGCTTGAGGGCAATATCTACCTCTCCAACGCCTTCACGCGTGTCTTCCGCGATGAGGTGGAGAACAACACCGACATCACTATCTATAACCTCTACACGTCCCTCGCGCGGCACACCACGGCCAGCCACGCCATGATGTACAATTATCCCTCATACGGGAGCGTCTATACCAATACAATGGCAGAATTTTTTAACCCGCAATATTAATCCTTAAAAATTAAAAGCAATGAAAAAGTATCTTTTCTGGCTGTTCGGCGCTACCCTTGCGCTGACGGCATGCAATCAGAACCCCGCGGAACAGAACGTCAAGGTGAACGACTATGAGTATCTGGTGGATGGGCTGATGCGCTTCGACGACGAAGGAAACATCACCGGTTACATGATCGGCGACAACCTCAATCAGGCAGACCCGCTGGAGATTTCCGTTCCGGTCAAGAACTACGATGAAGCCGTAGCTATCTTCCGCTCGCTGCTCCCGGAGAACGCGAATGTAAAACAGGAAGACAAGAAGTACTCCTGGCTGATGACCGACTCGCTCGGCGGAACGATCGGCGAACTGACCTTGGACACGCTTGAAGACGGTATTGCCATCATAAAGATGAAGGGCCCGAAGATCGATAAGACTCCGGCAAAAAGAATCAAAGCTGCGCAGAGAGCCGTCAAGTGCCTCTTCATCCCCGAAAGCGCTTGGCCGGAGAACTCGGGTGCTGCAGAGGAAATCTTGAAGAACGAATACTACCTCGGCGCTATCGTCAACAAGTCCAAAGACGAAGGTTTCGGTAGCGGTACGTTCGTAGTCATCGCCCCGTGGACGCCTCAGGAATGCGGACTGATGATCAAACTCGATCCGAATGCTTCTTACTTCGATGACATGCCCAAGAAAAAATGCTCCTCCGCTAACACGCTTCACCGCGTCTCTCGCGAGCTGAACAAGGACAATAACTACCAGGAGATCTTTGTGACGAAAGGACAGGAGGTAGGTTGGCCGGAGACGCTGGGCGGATGGTATCTGACCAAAACGAAGAAAGGCGACGCATACTATTGCGTGAACCTGGAGACGAATGGCGAGAAGTTCTATAATCCGGACAGCGGCAGAAAAATCGAAAGTGCTCCGGCACATCGTGCACCGGCTGCATCATCCGAACAGAAGTTGCGCATGGCATACTGCTACTGCTTCAGACCGGACGGCGACAAAATCAAGTTCTGGTAATTGCCTAGCAGGCATTTAAACAGCAAACAAAAAGGAGAAGCGTGACGCTTCTCCTTTTTGTTCTATGTAAGCTTGTCAGAGTGACTTACTCATCGCCGTTCAGCGCAGCCTCAGCGGCTTCGCCTGTACCGGCGTACACTCATCGAAATGCATGTCCCACAGGGCATCCAACACCTCGTCCGATAATGCTAACTCATCAAAATACATGGCTCTGTTCGTTCGTGATTATTCTATTTGCTTGCCGGTGATGTCATAGCGTTCGCCGTTACGGATGATGACGACATGGTCATTCTCGAGGCGTTTGTACACGCCGGTGTCGCTCTTCTTGAGCACGACAGGCGCTTTGAGACTACCGGCATGCGCATCCGCACAATAGTCGATAGTACCCGTTTCCGGCACGAGTATCTCGCCGTCCATCTCGAAGCGGAGTTCGCCGATATTATCGCTCTGAACTGTCAGGAAGAAGAGGACTTCGTCCTCGGTGTACGGTGTATGGTGTACAGTGTACGGGGAGGCTACGGCGCATAGCTCGTCGTTGACGAAGACCTTAAGGTCAGTAAGGTCGGTAAGGTCTTTAACGGCGGCGATTATGGTCATGTTGGTGGAAGCGTGCGGGTTATTAAACTCCGGCCTTACGTCCGGAGCACCGGACAAAGAGGAGGCAGACGAAGCACCGGACAAAGCGTGTTTGGGAGCGTTGTTCTTGGATTGGTTGAAGAACTTAATCTGCTTGGAGCCGGCGGCCATGCGACGGAAGAGGTATCCTTCACCGGGGTAGAGGGTATGGAGGTCACCTACCCATTTCTTATCCTCGGAGAAGAACGCGAAGCGGTCGTGCGCCTTGATAAGGTCGCCCGTGCCGGCATCGTTATAATACGCCGCGAGGGCATTGGTGACCGAAGCGGGTTCATCAAGCAAGCACGGCAGTGCACTCCATTGTGCGTCACCCAGCACGGTAATCTTCATCGAGTCGGCATGCAGTTTCTCGCCGGAGATACGCATTGCATTATCTTCTGCCGAATAAACCATATACATCTGCGCATAGTGCAGTTTCTTAAGCGAGCCTACGAAGGCATCCATCACCTCGGAATAGGTGCTGAACTGGCGTTCGGACGGGTTCTTGATGAGGTCACCTTCCTTCCACGGGTTCGCCGCCGTCAAGCATGCCGCGAGAGCGCCCTTGGAAGTAGAGAGGTCGAGGTTCGTCGATACCCAGTTCCATCCGGCATAGAGGTCTATATTCTGTATCTCGTTGCCGGAAGTGGTGAGCATGACGGGTTGTCCGTCGCCGCAGCCATAGACGGCTCCTTGTGCGAAGCGCACCACTCTATCCGAAGTCAGTTCGAAGAGTTTGCCCGTGGAGGCCTGCCACAAGCGGAAGTGCACGGGTTTCTGACTCATAGCCTCGTTACCATGAACGGTAAGGAAGAGTTGGGACTTATTGGTACGGTTGTCGAAGTCGATATTCGCCACTCCTACGCATTCGTTTTGGCAAAGCGCAATGACCTTGTCGTCGGGGTCGGAATCAAAGGCATTACCTATCTTGACTTGTGCGCAGAGCGACATGTTAAACGGATACTTGCCTCTCTCGGGGTCGTCATACGGGCAATGCGTCTCTATCTCCACCTCTACGAGCAGCGGTTCGGACAGTCCCTGGTCATCGGTAAGATAGACGACATGATTATGTATGCCGGGTTTGAGTCCTTCGGCAACGGTGAAGGTGACCGTTTTCTGCTCTTCCGCTTCGAGCGTACCCTGTGCGGGCGAAACGGTGAGCCAGTTGGGCAGATGGTCAATGACATACTGGCGCGTCATGCCGGTCTGGTTAACAATGGTCATCGGACTGCGTATGACTTCCGTCTGTCCGTAGTCGGCCGTGATGCGCAAAGAGCGTTCCGTCCAGACGATACTGTTGAGGTTGGCATAGACGGTCCATGTAGCGGGTGAGGGCAGCCGGTTGCCATTGAGGTCCTCTACATCGCGTACGGTGAGGTACATGGTGCGCTTGTTAATCTCACGCGGCTGCGCCTTGATATTGATAAGCAGGTCGGACTCCTGATAGGTCCAGTTGAACGGCAGGTTGGTGAGCAGTCCTCTGTCGCGCACGGGCGCATAACTATTCTTATCCGCCTGCGCGACAAGGTCCTCAACGAGCAGTGGTTGCACCTTATTGACGACAGTGCCGTTTGCATCGCGGAAGATGCGTTGGTTATCGGGACTGAACACCTGCTCCATGACACCCGACGAATTGCGTTTGACGCAGGAGAAAGTAAGGAGGTTGACGAGGCCCATCTCTTCGCCGGAAGGTGTCTGTTTGCCATATTCGGCGATGAGTTCGGCGGGCAGCGCCTGCTCAAAGAGGCACACATCGTCGATATTGCCTTTCAGTCCTTTGGCAAGCCAAACGGAGGTGCCTGCGAGCGCGCCGATGCCGGCTGTGGGGAACATAAGCATCAGCTGATTGTCTATATAGAGCGCACCGCTGTTGTAGGTCTTGCTGATGACGAGTACGCAGTGATGCCATGCGCCATCGGTGAGGTTGGCGGAAGCGAACTCATTCACGTTACCGGCCGTAAAGCGGACAGAACCGTTTCCGAACGCTATCTGCATAGTGGTCGAGTCATTGAGGGCCGTACCGAAAAGGGAAACGGTGTCGGCAGGTTCGTTATCGCTTTGGAACCACCCCATGAGGGTATAGTCCTCCGCTTCGGTACGCGAGAAGAGGGTCGGCTGCAGTTTGACCGGAGCGCCGCTCGTAGCGAGTGAGATGCCTTGCGGGTTGGTCCATGCAAGTCCTTTTGTAGAGAGCGTTGCACCGGAAGCTAAGTCATTGAGGGTCTCTCCCTTGCTCTCGTCCATCGGATAATAATCCATCAGTCCGTATTCGAATCCGGTGAGCCTGCGCAGATGGGTATTGGCTATTTCCGCCGGTGTGAGGGCCTTGGTCCATACACGTACTTCCATCATGTTTCCATGGAAGGGGTTCTCGCCTTTGAGTCCGCTACCGAAGCGTAGCGGCGCAGCATCGTTCTGCAATACCCATGGAGTTCTTGCGTTGTCAGTGATTTCCTGCGTGCCGGCATAGAACCGTACTTCGTCCTCCTTGGAGTTATAGACCATGATGACGCGCGTGAAGTCCGTAGAGGACAGCGGTTGCATCGGCTTGGAGAGGAACTCGTCGTTATCTCCATCCGACCGTGTAGTCAGTTTGAGCCGGTTGTCCGCCGTGAGGCTGAAGGCAATCGAATAGGTATCGTCGCCGTGGGCAAAGAGTGTCATCTCGCGGTTGGTTTCGGCAGGTTTGATGAGCATGTCGAGCGTGAGGTCGGTGATGGCCATCTCGCGCGAAGCCTGACTGAGGGCGTAGCTCCCTTCCTCACCGTCGAAATAGAGCGAGGTGGTCTGCGTGATACCGGTAGCATTGGTGACGCCGAGGACTTGGAAGTTATTATCTTCGTCAAGCCAGTTACCGGCGATAGGTTCGCTGAACCGCAGTTTGATATCTCCGTCGAGGGTAAGGATACCGTTGGCGGGCAGCGGTTTGCCGAAGAGAACCGGCGGACGCGTATCTTTGATACCGCTGACGACAGGCGAAGCCTTGGTGACGAAGCCCGAGCCGTGACGGCAGAAGGAGACGGCACGCAGGTCGTAGTTCAGTTCCTTGGGGTCGCGTTCGCCATAGAAGCGGAACGGCGTGATACGGCCGTTTTCAATCATGGCCTTATTGCCCGTAGCGAGTTTGTACAGACTGTCGCTGGCGAAGAACGAGCAGGCATTTACCCACGCGTCGTCATTCTCCGTAGTGAGCTTGTACTGGAATTCTATATGGTCGAAGGTCTTATGGTTGACGTTGAATCCGTCGATGCTGACCGGCAGGTAGTATCCCATCGAATCACGCGGCGAGAGGGTATTCATCACCCATTTGTCGCGCGGAGCGGCCAGGTTGACGGGCGATGCCTCGGGCATGAAGTGGACGGAGAACTTCGCCAGCATGCCAATCGACGCGCAGGTCGTGGAAGCGAGTTTGATAGTGAGGTCCTCGTAGTCATCGACGATGCCGCGGCGTACCTGCATGGTCTTGACGATAGGTACTCCCGGTTCGCAGAAGAACGTGAGCGTCGAAGCCGAGGTGAGCGGTTCGCCGTCGATGAGGATGATGGCTCCGTCAGGGTTGGTCTGCGGTTCTACGGAGAGCGAGAGATACTGTCCGGTGGCGGGACGGCCGCTGGTATTGAGGTTGTCGTTGACGAGCGTCACGCGGAACACAGCCGCTTGGTCTGCCGGCACATTACTGATGGAATACTGGTCGAGCGTAATCTTGGGGTTCTCCATTGGCAGCGTCGCGTTACCCAAGACGAACATACCCGGCTTGTACCATTTGGTGCGCACCTCGCCCTCGTACGGACAGTGACTCGAACCGCCTTCCTGGAAGAAGATGAAACTGCCGTATTTATAGTCCGTGGCGTTGGAGTATATATTACCGTATTGCGTCCAGCCGCCTATCTGCTTGGCGAAGATACTGTCCGCCGGCGCACGATAGACGCTGACAGTGGTATAGCCGTAGGAGTCCGGAGCAATGTTGAAACTTATCTTACGGGATTTCGACTCGCTTCCGCTGTGGTCGGACCACGGGATATCGGTGTCGATGTTGAATACCGGCGTCACATCGGTTTTCCACTGCGCACCGCCAGCCATGCCATCAATATTAAGAATCAAGGCATCTTCTCCTTTGATGATACGGTCACTCAGTAGATTGACAATGGCTTTACCGGCGGGATTGGAGCCTATTAATGCGTTTCCATTTCCCAGTTGTTTGAACAGGGTTCCGAAATCCGGTGCGCCGTAGGACAGATTACCTCCTATCGACCAGTCGGCGGAGTAGGACTCGCTGTAGTCATAGTTGGTACCGCCGCTGACGCTGAAGGTACCGACATGCTTGCCGGACTGACGTGCTACCACTTTATCCCGTTCATTGGTTGCAAGGATGCTCACCCATTTGACGATGACATTATTGATAGCCTTCACTTTATCGGGTTCAACGAAGTCCGGTACATTCGTCGGTTTGATGATTTTATAGGTTGTGGTATCCAGACCTATCTTCGATTCGTCGGTAGCGATATTCCAATAGACAGCCTTTTTCTGCGCATTCGCTATCGCTTGTGCCGCCGCAGAGTCTGCCGCATTGGTGAGCAGCGCGTTACGCTGGGCCACCAAATTCGGAAGGAGCTTATTGGCGATATGTCCTTGCGTATATGCGAAATCCGTACCCACGCGGGTACCGAGTACCGTCTCTTTGGCAATCACGAAATGGTACTTCGCGCCGTCCGCCGTTTGGGCAGACGCAATCTCCTTGATATATCCCGCATCGATGGCCGGTTTGCGCAACTGATAGGTAGTGTCATCGATGATACGCACGGCGCGCACGGTTCCGTAGAGCACTTCCGTCGCGTGACCGATGAATACATCAGCATTCGCGCCTACGAAGGATGGAGACGAACCGGTGGAAATTTTCTCGGTATTGCTGTAGGTATAGGTATAGGAGGAGTTATACTTGATAGTCGCCACAAGCGGGACAGTGAATGAGTTCGACTTACCGGCCGACATGCTCACTCCGCTATAGGTCGCCGTTGTTACCACTCCGACGGACTGGTTGTAGGCCGTACCTATCTTGAAGGCGAGGTTGACACCGGCCTTGACGGTGATGGCAAACGGGTTGACCGATTTATAGCTTGCGCCCTTCTCCAGCGTACAACTACTTCCGCTTCCGGGCGGGTCGCGCAGCACATCAAGTACGCGTATGTCGGCAGTGACGGCGCGGAGGTCGCCGTTCTCCACATAGTTACCCGTCACGAATCCGCGCAGCGCCTGATAGTCCAGCGCACCGCCTTCACGCTCTATGGACAGGTCGATCGTTCGGAGCGCATCCGTGCCCGTAGCCAGCAGGCTGAGGTTATCCACCTCTACCTGTATATTCGCCTCACCGGCTTCGTTGAGCGGATAGGTCGCCGTAGCGGTGTTCCCGCCCGATTTGAAACCATTGTACACCTTCAGTTTGCCGCCGTTCAGACGAACGCGGTCGGTGCCGGAGGAGAAGGGGTCGTTGTTGTAATAATAATCCTCATAGACCGAGACGCGGAACCGGTAGGTGCGGCCCTGCTGGAAAATAGGATAATCAAGCAGGTAGTTCACCCTGCCTGTACTATCGACCGTATAGGCGTCCACCGATTTGCTGAGGTTCAGCAGGTTCGATACCGGCAGCGTCTTCTCGCCGTAGCCTTCCTGCGGCATTCCGGCTTGGAGTTGCACGATGCCTACCTCCATCGGACTGCGGTAGATACAGTCATACACGGCGTTGTAGGTAGCATGCAGTTTGCCGCTGTCGGAATGCAAGATGTGCAGCGGAGCGTTTATCAAGTCAACCGTCGGAGCACCGGCTTCGATATCGAGCAGCGTCGCATAACCCTTGGCGGTCGCTTGTACCACTTTGTATTTGACGGGGAAGAGGTCCGCCGCGTACTCACCGGTCTTGCTGTCGGGACGGATGATGATACGCTTCAGTTCGTATATCGTCTGCGTGCTGTCCACCGCGAAATGCAGCGTGTCCTGCGTCAGGTCTTCGGGATTATGCACCACGTGAGCGGTGTTGTCGCCCTCGAGCATCAGCACCAGTTGCAAGTCATCACCGAGATTGTTCTTGCCCAAGCCCAACGCAGGCGGCAGTTTCTGCTGGTCGCTACCTCCGGCTACACGTCCGACGAGACGTACCTTGGTCTTGTCGTAGAACCGAACGCCGTCCAGCGGTTTGACGAGCGAGAAGGTCGTATCGCCCTCCGTCACGAAGAGCCATCCGTCGTTGCGGAACGTATGTCCCGCTTTCGCCACCTGCAGACGGCAAGGCATCGACTTGGGGACCGTCAGCTCGAATGAACCGTCCGTGCCGGTGAGATACGCCAGTCCGTTACGGCGAATCGAATCGCCGTTGAGCAGGAAATATGCGCCGGCAACCGGTATCGTACTCCGGTCAAAGAGCACGCGGCCCGTGAGGCGGACACAACTGGTATTGACGAAGTTCACGCCGCTCGCGATACAACTCTTGCTGTCCAGCGGAATAGAAGCCACGCCGGAAGAGGTATTGTTATAACTGAAGGTACCGTACTGCGACGTCGGCGTTATCGTAAATACGGAGCCGGACGCGATATCATAAGTCAGGCTGTCGAATACGAACGCGCCGTCCGCGCCCGTGACCATGCTGCGCGTGAAACCGTTGCCACTCAGGCTGACCGTCACTCCCGCCATGCCTGTGTTGTCGGTCTGTGTTACTACACCGCGTATCTCGCCGAACTCGGTACGCCATCCTATCGCCGTAGCATTGTTGTCAGTGCGCTGGCCGTTGCACTCATAACGCGCTACGATGGTATATTCATAATGCGTACCCGGCACGGCTGTTTGGTCAAACCATGTGACCTCTGCGCCGCGATACAGTGTATCCGGCACATCGCTGCTTCCCTGCGGAACGCGCAGCAATATAAACTCATCTACCGAAGGCGCGGAAGCCGTCCAACGCAACTGCACGCCGCGTTTGTTCTCTCCGTCCGCAAGGCCCTGCGAAGCGGTAAAGGAAGTGATGGTCGCCGCCTCATCGAAATAAAGCGACGGTCCGTTGATGGCTACCGGCGCCGTGGAATTCGGGTTCTGGAAGCGCAACTCGGCATCCGACGGGTCTATCTGCGCCGTGTAGGTATAGTGCGTACAAGCCATGTTCGCTATATCCGTGAAGTGCGCTGTCCAGCTGCCGTCTTCATTGCGGCGGATGCTGTCCTGCGGAACGATGAACTCTATCTCGCTTCCCGACTCTACGGATGTGCGCGTAAGCACCAGTTTCGCGCCGCGGTCCCATGTGCAGCGGCCGTAGGCCGTCGTGCGGTATTTCTCCGTCAAACTCTCGTACATCATCATCTTCACCGAACCCTTCACCTCGTTCCAGCGCTCGGTAACAACGGCAGGAATTACTTTCGTTTCCGGGTTGGGGGTAAATTCCGCATGTCCCTCATAGACCCATGCGCCACTGTAACGCCATCGGTTATCAAGGATGAGTGTATATAATCCGCCGTTCAATTGAGGTGCCGTCCGGTCATTCAGCTCGCCCTCCACAATGTCAAAGTCGCCGCCCCCGTTGAATTCATAAGTAGTGTACGGGCTAACGCCGACATGAATGGCAAAGCGCGTAGTATTACCTACCGGCAGCTTAAGGGTATTCATGCCTTCTTCCAAATAAGTCTGGCTGTCCGGCGAATAAGTGCGGAAAATGAGGATATCCGCTGCCTCCCAGAATGCCGGTTTGACATTTACACTGAGCGTTATCGAATCGAGCTGCATCTTATTCTCCACGAACTCGGGAATAAGCTCGCAGTCTGCGGGTACAATCGGCGCATCGGTTATCTGAGCATTGTCAATTTTGATATTGAAATGTACCTTACGGTTGTTCTCAAAATCGGGGTCAAGCGTGTAGTCAGGCTGCGTGAGTGCCAACGGCGCAAGGTAACTGTGCTGCTGTAATGTCGTCTGCCGGGCGAAAGGATGGTCCCATTCCCACGCCGAAGCCGAAGCCCGGCGTACGCGGTAGTAAATAGGCTGCGCCGGCTGCGTCTTCGTCGTCGCAACCAACTGCAAATTCATCAAATAGAGCGGTTCGCCTTCTTCAGACTTAAGCACATAGTTTTTATAGTCTATATTGTAGTATCGTTGGAGTGAGTCTTCTGTCACAGCCGTTCCTGCCGGTACGGTCGTCTCGTCCACATAGGTGTACGTACTGCTATCCGGAGTCATGGGCAGCAATTGAATCGTTTGCGCATCCGAATAGTCTTCTTTCTGCGCACGCTGTATCTCGAAATAGTCGGTACTCATCAGGTCCTCCGCCTGCGGATTTCGTATCGTCCAACTCAGCGTCTTGGCGCCCGTGTAACTACCCTGCGCATCCTTGCCCTCTTTCACTGCGAAATCATATATTCGGTGATACGCAGGGATATTGATGGCGTTTGTGGAACGCTCCACCGTAGTCGATACATCCGAGTTGGGCTGCACCGTAAAGGTCGCCTTGAAGTTGCGCTGGATACTATCGGTGGTAGCCACGATGATTGACCCCGCACGGTTGCTTACCGTCACGCTTTGCGAATTAAACGATGTGGTATACGACTTAGGCGTCTGATAGACCACATACGGGATTGCCGCCTTGCCCTCGCGAATCGGGTTGCCACTATCGTCCATGAAATACAAATAGGGCGACTGCAACTCCGGCGCTATCAGATCATCCGCGCCGTCCAACCTATC
The DNA here is from genome assembly GCA_002309835.1 of Bacteroidales bacterium UBA1187. Classification (GTDB taxonomy): domain Bacteria; phylum Bacteroidota; class Bacteroidia; order Bacteroidales; family Paludibacteraceae; genus Colicola. The sequence continues at coordinate 5,333 of DBYL01000010.1, read as the reverse complement.
CGGAAAACAATACCATATATTCATTTCCTGTAGTTCCGACTTGTCTTTCGCATCGTATTTGTAGATTAACCCGTCAACGCCGGCATAGAAAGTCGTAGTCGACAGGTCTTGGGGCACATACCAGTCAAATTCGAGGAACACGACGCGTTTGTAACTGCCGTCCATCGATTTCTGAGCCGGGAGTTCCACGAACTGATAGTCCGTACCTGCATCTATCTGCTTCGTGCCGCCGTCCGATGTCTTGGTCACTTTCACGGTTCCCTTGCTCACTCTGATCTCCGCCGTACTATTCTTATCGGGGTCAGAGGTGTTCTGCGTGTCCGTACTGCGGATATACATAAAATGGGTTACGCCTGACGTCTTGGTCTTGTTGTATGTACCGGAATACCAGAGCGAAGTTCCGTAGCCCAGACGATAGTTGTTCACACGGCCGTACGCCCAGATAGGAATCTTGAAATGGACAACGCCGTTGCCTTTGGGCGTGACGCTGTAGTTTTCGGTCTCTTCCAGGAAACTGTTCGTAGCGAAAGCGCTTCCTGCAAAAATAGCGAGCAGTCCTAAGGTGACTGTCAGGCGGCTGAAAATATGTTTCATATAATGTAAATTTTTATAGCAAGCATGCGAGGTAATCAGCCTCGCATGCCTAATGATTATTCATCGGAATCGTTCACCAGACCTTCGGGAACATCCAGCTTGACGGTCAGTTTATCGCCGGTCTTCACGCTTACAGTTACGATAGCGTTACGGGTGTCCTCTGCATCATAGGTGCAGAAATAGAACGTAGCCTTGTCATCCACTACATCACTCGGGTCTAAATCATCCGGAGATTTAAGGTCGAAATGAGCCACGCCGCCGGCATTGGTAGTGGCGTTGCCGGTCGCATTGCTCTTGTAGAGCGTGCTACCCGGGCCAAGGCCGTTGTCTTTGAATTTGTACACTTGGATACCCGCTGCAGGACTGCCTGCTTTGGTTACCTCTACATCCACGGTTGCCTCGGTCTTGAATTTCACACACGAGGTCATCGCTACGGCTACGATAGCCGCCAGGAATAATTGAAGCTTTTTCATTTTAAATGGTTTTAATTTTATAATCCCGCCACAAAAGTACTGTTTTTTTTTGACATACGCAAGATTTTTTGTATTTTTACAAAAAAAAGACACCCCGTAGGGTGCCTTCCGACCGTTCTCGGGAAAAGGTGAAAGAAATTCGTCGGGGACCCCAAACAAAAAGGAGAAGCGTGATGCTTCTCCTTTTTGTTCTATGTAAGCTTGTCAGAGTGACTTACTCATCGCCGTTCAGCGCAGCCTCAGCGGCTTCTCGGGCAGCTTGGATAGCAGCGTACTCTTCCTGGTTATGTACCGCGAGTTTCTGGAACTCACGCATACCTGTTCCGGCAGGAATGAGGTTACCGCAGATCACGTTCTCCTTCATGCCTTCAAGGTAATCCACCTTACCGCGGATAGCGGCTTCGTTGAGCACCTTCGTCGTCTCCTGGAAGGAAGCGGCGGACATGAACGACTTCGTACCGAGAGCGGCGCGGGTGATACCTTGGAGTATCTGTTTAGCCGTTGCGCACTCTGCGTCACGAGCCTGAACGAGTTTCTTATCGCGGCGACGGAGCGACGAGTTCTCATCGTGCAGACGACGTGCGGTAACAATCTGACCCTCATGGAGTACCTCGCTGTCACCGGCATCGGTAACGACCTTGCGGCCCCAGATACGATCGTTCTCCTCAAGGAAGTCCATCTTATCGACGATATCTCCCTCCAAGAAACGTGTATCACCCGGCTCAAGGATCTCTACCTTACGCATCATCTGACGAACGATGATCTCGAAGTGCTTATCGTTGATCTCCACACCCTGCATACGGTACACAGCCTGTGCTTCGTTAACGATATAATCCTGTACGGCAGTCGGACCCTGGATAGACAAGATGTCCTCCGGAGTGATAGCGCCGTCAGACAGCGCTACACCGGCACGTACATAATCGCCTTCCTGAACAAGGATCTGCTTGGTCAGCGGGATGAGATAAGCCTTCTGCTCACCGAGTTTGGAGGTGATGAAGAGCTCACGGTTACCACGTTTGATCTTACCGAAGCTAACCTCACCGTCGATCTCCGCTACTACAGCCGGGTTGGACGGGTTACGAGCCTCGAAGAGCTCCGTGATACGCGGCAGACCGGAGGTGATATCACCGCCACGGTTCGTAGCGCGGGCCATAGAGAACAGGTTATCACCGATCTTCACTGCATCGCCGTCCTGATGGATCAGGCTCGCCTTAACAGGTAAGTTATACGTGCGGAGGATATTACCGGCCTTATCGACGATGTGCGCCTGCGGCATCTTGGTCTTATCCTTCGTATCGGTGATCGATACCTCTTTCTTACCGGTCTGCTCATCGACTTCGGTCTTACAGGTAACACCTTCGATAACATCCTCGTAGCGAATGAAACCGTCTTGCTCGATGATCAACGGAGTCTTATACGGATCCCACTCACATACGAGCGTGTCCTTCGGATATTTCTCACCCGGGGTAACGAACAGTTTCGCTGCGTACGGGATATCGAAGTTAGAGAGTACCACACCGGTCTTCTCGTCCTTGAGCGTCATCGCGTTCTGACGACTAACGACGATCACGTCACCTGCAGCCGTAGTGATGGTACGGAGATCTTCGATCTCGATGATACCTTCACGCGTGAGGTTATACGTACCTTGCGCAGCCGCACCACCGGCCAAACCACCGGAGTGGAACGTACGAAGAGTCAGCTGAGTACCCGGCTCACCGATAGCCTGTGCTGCGATAACGCCGACCGCCTCACCCTTCTGCACCATCTTACGCGATGCGAGGTTACGACCGTAACACTTAGCGCAGACACCGTGCTTGCTCTCGCAAGTGAGTACCGAGCGGATCTCTACCTCCTCGATGCCTGCTGCCTCGATAGCCTCGCAAGCAGCCTCGCGGATCTCTTCACCGGCAGCCACGATGAGCTTACCATTATTATCAAGGATATCATGTACCGATACACGACCGAGGATACGGAGCGTCAAGGAAGCGATCGTATGACCGTTAGCATCCTTGATAGCGCGAGCCGTCAAGCCACGCAACGTACCACAGTCCTCCTCATTGATGATCACGTCATGCGATACATCGACCAAACGACGAGTCAGATAACCGGCATCGGCCGTCTTAAGAGCCGTATCGGCAAGACCCTTGCGAGCACCGTGGGTAGAGATGAAGTACTCCAGCACAGACATACCCTCTTTGAAGTTTGCGAGGACAGGGTTCTCGATATCAGGACGCGTATCAGTAGCGCCTGCCTTCAACGGCTTCGCCATGATACCACGGATACCAGCCAACTGCTTGATCTGCTGTTTGTTACCACGGGCACCCGAATCCATCATCATGTAAACGGAGTTGAAGCCCTGGTCAGCACTCGTCATATGATCCATCAAGATATTGGTCATCTCGTCGTCGATCTGCTTCCAGGTATCTACAGTCTGACGATAACGCTGATCGTCGGACATCTCACCTTCGTTATACAACTCGGTGATCTGATCTACAATACCGTTACCTTTCTCGATGAGGGCTTTCTTCTCCTCCGGGATGATGATATCATTGAGGTTGAAGCTCAGACCACCGCGGAAAGCGCGATAGTAACCGAGGTCCTTGATATCATCCAGGAACTGAGCAGCACGAGCTACACCGCAAGTCTTGATGACCTTCGAAATGATGCTCTTCACAGCGCCCTTCTTCATCAGTACGTTCTGATAACCGATCTCAGCCGGTACATACTGGTTAACGATGACGCGGCCCGGAGTGGTCTCTATCAACTCACCGTTGACGCGCACTTTGACTTTCGCGTGGATATCCACACGACCTTCGTTGAGGGCGATGATGGTCTCCTCCTCGGAGTAGAAGGTCAAGCCTTCACCCTTCGCACCCGTGCGCTCCTTAGTAATATAATATAGACCGAGAATCATATCCTGCGACGGAACGGTAATCGGGTTACCGTTAGCCGGGTCAAGGATGTTATGCGAACCGAGCATCAGCAGTTGTGCCTCGAGGATAGCCTCGTTGCTCAACGGCAAGTGCACAGCCATCTGGTCACCATCGAAGTC
>DBYL01000010.1:1003-1170 GCA_002309835.1 Bacteroidales bacterium UBA1187 | reverse complement strand
ATCTTCGGCTGGAAAGCCAAGATACCATGACGGTGCAGCGTCGGAGCACGGTTCAGCAGAACAGGGTGTCCCTCCATCACGTGCTCGAGGATCTCATAGATAACCGGCTCACGACGATCGATGATCTTCTTCGCCGATTTCACCGTCTTCACGATACCGCGCTCGAT
>DBYL01000010.1:0-881 GCA_002309835.1 Bacteroidales bacterium UBA1187 | reverse complement strand
CGGAAACGTCCTTGTTTACCCTTGAGCGAGTCAGATAGCGACTTGAGCGGACGGTTGGCCTCGGACTTCATCGCCGTCGTCTTACGGCTGTTATCGAAGAGCGAGTCAACGGCCTCCTGAAGCATACGTTTCTCGTTACGCAAGATCACATCCGGAGCTTTGATCTCCACCAGTCTCTTCAGACGGTTGTTACGGATGATGACGCGGCGATAGAGGTCGTTGAGGTCAGACGTTGCGAAACGTCCACCATCCAGCGGCACGAGCGGACGGAGCTCCGGAGGAGTAACAGGGATAGCCTGCAGAATCATCCACTCGGGGCGGTTCTTACCGTTCGATGCGCGGAAAGCCTCTACTACCTGCAGACGCTTCAATGCCTCCTGACGACGCTGTACTGACGACGACTTATCGGCCGTAGCACGCAGCTCATAAGAGAGCGCATCCAGATCAATGGCTGCCAGCAGGTCATAGATAGCCTCAGCACCCATCTTGATGATTACCTTATTCGGATCGGTATCCTCCAGCAAGTCATTGCCTTCCGGCAGGATATTCATTACCTGCTGATACTGATCTTCATCGAGCAACATACAGTTCTCGATAGGAATTCTATTCTTATCCGTCTCGTGCTTCTCGCCGATCTCCTGACCCTCGAGAGCACCGGCACGTACTACGAGATATTTCTCATAATAGATGACGGAGTCGAGTTTCTTAGTCGGGATACCGAGCAGCGCAGCCATCTTCGACGGCAGCGAACGGAGATACCAGATGTGCGCAACGGGAACGACGAGTTTGATATGACCCATACGCTCACGACGTACTTTCTTCTCGGTTACCTCTACGCCGCAACGCTCGCAGACGATACCTTTGTAACGGATACGTTTGTA
>DBYL01000036.1 GCA_002309835.1 Bacteroidales bacterium UBA1187 | reverse complement strand
TCCAAACCGCTGGATGCCTTGCTCGATTTCACCCGCGTGACGATGGTCTATAATCACGAGAAGCATGCTATCCGCTTCTTCGCCGGCACCAAGGATATGACCGACGATTCGCAACACCTGACCGGTTCCGAACCGCTGTTCTACAATGCGCCGCTCGTCTTCGGTCGCGGATTCAACGGTAACATGCTCGAGGCACGCGTATGGAGTAAGGCGCTCACCAACGAAGAGATAGCCGCTACCCATCTGCGCCGCCTCTCCGGCTACGAGCGCGGACTGACGGCTTACTACCCGATGAACGAAGGACGCCATGAGACCTGCACCGACAAAGCCAACGGCGCTACACTCTATCTGAATAACACCACTTGGATTCTGCAGAAAGGTATCTCGCTGGCACTCCGCAACGATAGTGTCAAACTGGCAGGAAACCTGATGGGACGCTCCGATGTGTATGACGAGACCTTTATGCTCTGGTTCAAGACCGCTGCGCAGAACGCAACGATCTTCCGCGCTTCCACCGGATGGCTCGGCATAGAGCAAGGCCTGCTCACGTTCCGCAGCGACAGCAATACCGTCGTGCTCTTCGCTACCGCTTCGGACAACGAGTGGCACCATTTTGCACTGGCTGTCAATCGGGCGTACAACACTGCATCGTTCTTCCTCGACGGCAAACTATTGGAGAACGTGCCGGCTACCGAAGTAAACGGTCTGCGCGGGGATATGTATCTCGGTGGTAAGGACTTTGTGGGGAATGTGGATGAACTGACCATCTACGAGCAGGCACTGCCTCGCTCGCTTATCGAGGAACGCTATAACATGGCGCCCGCCGGCGATGAGATGGGTCTGATAGCATACCTGCCGTTCTCACGACAGATACTCAACCCCAACGGCGTGCTCGAACTCGTCTTCAGCCCCAACGACCAACGCGTCTTCAAAGGACCGGACGGCAATGTGATTGACAAGGTCGTACCGCTCGTGCTGACACCCGATGCCGCAGGACTGGCCGACAAGACGAACTTCGCTCCTGTACGCGACCACGGATTGCTCAATAAACTCCAGTTCGGCTGGGCATTCAATACCGATGAACTGCTCATCAACCTCACGATGCAGGATTACGAGATCAACAAGCAGACCGTCTATGTCACCGTACGTGACGTGGAAGACCTGCACGGCAACCCGATGGCATCGCCTGTGACCTGGTCGGCTTTCGTGGATCGCAACACCCTCAAATGGGAGAAACGCGACCTCTATTACACCATCGATTTCGACAGTCAGGATGACCTCAGTCCGTACACGCTTACCATCCGTAATATCAGCGGACGCACGCATCAATATACGATTGACAATATCCCCGACTGGCTCAGCGTCCGCTCCAACAGCGGAACCCTCACCGCACTGGAGGAGAAACCTGTCGAACTGCGTCTGACACGTGAGATGGCGCCGGGCGAATACACCGAGACCATCTATCTCACCGATGAAAACGGGCTTGCCGAACCGCTCAATATCCACCTTACCGTAGAGGCGAACCCGCCGTACGCAGATCTGGATGAGGGCAAGTATCCGCTCAACATGTCTGTTTGTGCCAAGGTGCTCGTCAATACGGCCACCTATCTTGGCGCAGCGAACGAAGAGGATATTGTCTATGCGTTCTGCTCGCATCAGATGGTCGGCTCGACGCATATCAGCTTCAATAACCAGTCCAACGAAGCGGAACTCTTCCTCACCGTCAATGGTAATGAGGCAATGAACGACAAACTCGTCACCTTCCAGTTATGGCGTGCGTCCACCGGCAAGACGTACTCGCTCTATTGCCCGCGCGATATTAAGTTTGCGCACGGAGTGGTAGTAGGCTGTGGCGATACGATTCCGCTCTATCTCACCACCACCGGCACCGAGACGATGACCATACCGCTGAATGCAGGTTGGACCTGGGTGTCCTTCAACCTCGATTTGAGCCAGACGAAAGGCGTGATTGGCAAGTGTCTGAACGGCTCTGACCCGTGGACGGTAGGCGACGAAATCAAGAACCCCGCATCGGAGCAGTTATGTACCTATTCGCAGGTAAACGACCTCTTCATGGGTTCGCTCAAGAATCTGCACTACTCGCAGATGTATATGGTTTGCACCGAGAAAGGCAACATGATGCGTATCGCCGGTGACCAACTGGCTCCTGACTCAATGCATATCACGCTCCGTGGTGACGGTCAGTGGAATGCACTGCCTTGTCTGCTCAACCAGACCACCTCACTCTCCGAAGCAATGGCCGATTATTACGATCGTGCAACGGCAGGTGATATCATCAAGGCGAAGAAACATTTCGCGTACTTCTCTGCCGACAAACGCTGGGTGGGCGACCTCACAGCACTCACGCCGGGCGAGGGATACCTCTTCCGCCGCATGGGACAAGGCACCGTAACCGTCAACTTCTACGACAAGAGTGCGAAAGCGCCGAAACGCGTAGCTTCGGCGGCTCCTCAAACCAACGGCTCTTCCTTCTCCAACCCGAAGGCCGCCACCAACATGACGATGATTTGTATTATAAACGGCGAAGCCAATACACGTGACGCAGGCACTATAAACGCTTACATCGGCAACGAGCTCGTCGGCGTAGCAACGAAGATAGATTCGCTCTACTTCCTTACCATCCAAAGCGACTACGTGGGCACCCTCCGCTTCGAAACTGAAAATGGCGTTATCCTTACTCCCTCGCCTTCAGGAGAGGGTCGGGGTGAGGCTATTACCTACACCGCTAACGCCCACCGTGGTTCGCTCAAGGCACCGGTCATTCTCCAACCGACGGACAACCGCCCCTACAAGATCATCGAAAATGACCATGTCATAATTATTAAAAATGGAGAAAAGTATGATATTGTTGGTAAAAAACTCAAATAGTTCCCTCTTGAATAAATAAGTGATTGGATAATTTTTGGTAATTTTTTGACCTATGAAGAAGAAAATAATAATTCTTGCCTCTTGCGCCTTGCTGCTCCTCGCAGCAGGCTGCAAGGACAAGAACGCTCCCGAATCGTTCAATGGCAACGTGGCACGTCCCACATGGACTACTTCAGGAAGCCACGACATGACCTCCTCCATGACCGCTGTGGTCAAGGTGGATCTTGCAACGCAGTACCCGGACATCGCCAAGGACTTTGTCCTTAACGACAACGACCTGATTGCCGCTTTCTCCGATGAGACCTGCCTTGCAGTCGCTGCACCGGATGAGGGCCTGTTCTACTTGTATATCGGCGCTCCCCTAAACGGTAACCCATCCTCCATCACCCTTCGTTACTATTCCGCCTACTACAAGAACCTCTTCGAAGCGAAGGATGCCTTCCCGTATGTCAGCGACTCCCGTCAAGGCAACGCCGACACTCCCTTTATCCCGACTTTTGTCGTGATGAAGTAAGCTCTCTCTTTGGGCTTCATCTGTTGTTCCGCGCCTGTAACGTACAAGGCTAATGCCGAAAGAAAAAGCGACTCATCTGAGCCGCTTTTTTCTATATGAAGTTGACAGCGTGCAGTTCGCCGTCACGGATCTCGTAATAGCCGGTGAGGAGGTGGTTGTAGTAATGTCGGTCCACCTTGCCGACGATATTGATGCGCAGATGCTCGCGCTCCACGCGGTAGCCCTCCATGCGAAGTCCGGACGGGAGGAACGCCGATAGGATGCTATCCAGCCGGCAGAGTACTTCCCGGTCTGTATCCCGGGTGCCGTCTTCTAATACTACGTGAGCCACCAGCGGACAATCTTCTGCCACGAGTGAGCAAACCAACGCCTCTTTGACGGCCGGGTCTTCCCGCAGCCGGTTGGCGATGTCAAACAGATATACCTTTTCTCCGTTTTTTGCCTCTATGTACTGGGTCATTCGACCGTATATGAAGAGTTTGCCGTTCTTATCCAATACACCCAAGTCTCCGGTATGGAGCCAGCCGCCCTGCAGTCGGGCTTGGTTCTGTTCCGGATTGTTGATATAGCCGTTGGTGAGAGACTGGGTCTTCACGCGTATCTCGCCGCGTTGTTCGCAGCCCAGTTCTTTTCCTTTCTCATCGAAAATGCCGACGGTGACGCCGGGGAAGGGTGCGCCGACGCAGACGACAGGACGGGAGTAGTCTTTGTCAAAGCCTGTCGGCGCATAATCTACCGTACACACGGAGAACGTCTCGCTCAGTCCGTAGCCCGAGGTGAGCGCTACCGGACTGCCGCAGGCCTCCATAACCTCATTGATATGCTTCAGTGCCTGCGGTGTGCATCCTTCGCCGCC
>DBYL01000011.1:6840-6961 GCA_002309835.1 Bacteroidales bacterium UBA1187 | reverse complement strand
TTTTTTGCCCTTGCGGCAACAAAAGGCTGTCCTTGTGAGACAACCTTCTTTTTTTTTTATACCCTATATATACAAAAAAGGCGCCTTATGGCGTCTTTTCTGCGGAAGAGGGGGGATTCGA
>DBYL01000011.1:0-6811 GCA_002309835.1 Bacteroidales bacterium UBA1187 | reverse complement strand
GTTTCAGCCACTCACCCACCCTTCCTGGATTTCTAACTGAAACGTGCTTTTTTTCAAAAGCGGGTGCAAAGGTACTGCTTTTTTTTTAATTAACCAAATATTTTCACTATTTTTTTTGCCTATCTCATAAAAAAGTAGTAATTTTGCGCTCAAATACGAATCATTATGCCGCATAATACCGAAATAGAACGTAAGTTCCTCGTCACCTCCGATGCCTTCATAGCCCGGGCCACCGATCATTATCAGATTGAGCAAGGCTATCTGTGCAAAGATCCGGAGAAAACCATCCGTGTACGTATACGCGACGAACGCGCGTTCCTTACGATCAAGTCTTCCCTACTCCGCGACGGCATCGCTAAATTCGAATGGGAGCGAGAGATAGACCTCGCCGATGCGCGCGAGCTGATGAAGATATGTCTGCCGGGGGCTATCTCCAAGACGCGTTATATCATCCCTTGCGACAATCATCGCAAATGGGAAGTGGATGTCTTCCACGGCCGTCTGGACGGACGGGTTCTCGCAGAAATAGAACTGGGCGCGGAGGACGAACCTTTCACGCGCCCGGACTGGTTAGGAGACGAAGTCACCGGCCTGCCGCAGTACTACAACGCGAATATGTAGTCTTAGAAGTGCTTCAGATCTGTCAGCACGCTGAAGACGTAGTTCGGGAATACAAATAGCGTACTCCATTTTAAGTATTCGTCAATCATATACCATGGCGTATCTTCGCCGTGCTCTAAGTTCGTCACCACATGTACGCTCTGCGCCGGCATCATTCCTTGTGCAAAGAGCAGCGAGCGGTTGCCGTCCTTATCCATCGCCATATCTACGACGATCATCGCATGACCGGGATTACCGCTGGTGATGAATACGTCGCCTATCTCCACGTCTTTGATATCCCGCGGCTTGAGCTCTTTCTCGAGCGAAGCGGTGTTGGCGTACGCGAAGACATAATCCATATATTTGCGGAATTTCGCATACGAATAGTCATTACCCACGTAATCCGTGTAGTTCAGCCGCTTGCCGCTGAGCGCATTGAAATGAATCTCTTTGTAACGCTTCTGCGAATACAGATATTCCGCACGCAGTAACATCACCGCATCCGCGCATTGCAGCAGGTCGCGCGTACCGATATCGATATCCAGCACCGCATAGCCGCCGAACTGGTTGCCAACCTCCTTACCGTTGTAGTAATAGAGGTTCCAGTCGTCTTTGAGCTTGTAGTTACGCAAGAAATCTGCAAACGAACCCTTCTCTACTTTCACGCGGCGGAAGCCCTCACGCGGATTGATATCGCCGACAACGTGCATATCGTCGTATAGTTTCCATTCGCCTTCCGGCTCTAATGGCGGTAGCTTCGCCAACTGCTCTTTGCTCACGTTATCCCATACGCTCACTTTCGGCGGCTCCACATAATCGACATCCTGTATCAGACGCACCGACATCCCGCGATGCCATGTGTCGTACATGTTCGCATTCGCTTGGTCGGCCGTGAAATAGATACTCTTCGCATCTACATCTCCCTCGCCTTTCTGCTGATACATCGTCGCGGACCAATACGCGCCGACGATACCGATACCCTGTATCTGCTTACCGTTACGCACACCTGCGGCAGGCAGGAAAGCCGCGCCTGCTGCTTCCATCTTCGCCCATTGCGCAGCGCTATACGTGTTCGTTGACCAGTTACCCGGTTGCGGACGGAAAGACAGACCTTGCGGCAGATGCCAGTCGTCCGGTAAGAGGATATAGCCGTGCATGTTGTTCACCGTCGCCTGGCCCCGCAGGTTACGCGCATTCGGACGCTTGTCAAACAGGTATATCCACTCATCACTCGTCGGCGTGCGCCACATACCGCTCTTAGGATAACCACCGTTCTGATAACTCCAGTTGCCCCACTCTTTGTAACCCCAGAAGGTATCATACACACACTTGGCGGAGTTCTGCGTCATGTCGCCGCCCCATTCGAACAGATCAACCCAACCGGCATAGAGGCGGGCGCATTTGTTGTTATCGCATTTCACGCCGTTGTAGTACACCGTGCCTTGCGTCGCATCCCCTACGAAATCCCATGGATGTTCCGCGAACTGTGCATATCGAGGCTGGTCGTTAAACTGCACATTACCTATTGAGAAATATACTTTCTGCGTAGGGCTCACGGAGAATAGACCGGGCAATGCCCCTTCCGGCACCGTCGCCTTCACGGCCGTCATCCCCACGACCACCGCAATAAGTACCAACAATGCTTTTTTCATCTTTCTTTTGTGTTATTTTACTTCTTGCCCTTGGAGCGTATAGATCTTCTCTCCGCGAAGAAGGTATATCTGACCGTCGCGCAGGATCTTACTTGCCTTTTGTGCCTGACCTATCTGGTCGATGTCCTGAGACTCCTTCGCCGGACGGACATATTGCGCATCGGTGCGGACATTACGTACACCGGGCTTACCGAGATACAGCGGATTTGCTTTATCGTTCAGCAGCAGACCTTGTACCTTGATCTGCTTACCGATCAGTTCAGGATTATCCACGACGTTCAGCGCCGCACGCGCGTTCTCGCTAATCTGCACAGTGATATATTTATCTTCATCCTGCTCATTCGGCCGTGCCGCGAGCACAAGCGATAACTTATCCGTAAAACTGATACCGTCGTAGTCGCCGTTCTCCAGATCGTTATAGCGTTTCACACCACCGAGCACATAACCCGTCACCCAGTAATACGTGCCGGTCCAAACCGTGCCTTCGTTATTAGCCAACAGAATAACATCGGCGCATGTGTACGGGTCGGGTTTAGTGCCGGCACCCTCCAGATTGAGGTTCGCCACCTCCATCATAACGGTGATACGTTTCTCAACCGTCTGACTCGTTTGTGCGTCCTTTCCGCGTAAATAGAGGTAACATCCGTGCGTGTCTCCTGCAGCTGCCCCCGGCAGACAGGTCACCGTCAGTTCGCCTCCTTCGGCGGGCAAAGTGTTGGCACTCAGTTGGAAGAGTTGGTTCTCACCATCCTCCAGACTCGCAGTAATATTGCCCACGAGGTTCGCACCCTCTACATGCAGCGGCAGCGAGAGCGCCTGGTAGTTCTTGCCTAACAGACCGAAATCAAGTTTAGCGCCTTCCACCGTGCGGATAGCACCTACCGTCGGGTCCGCCGGACGAACGCAGATATCATCCAAGAAGAAACGATGCTTGTTCGTTGAAGTGAAGGTCACCTTGATTCCGCTTACGATATCCGCGAGACGGATAGTGACATCCGTCCACTGGTGTTTCTTGAGGTGAAACATCGTCTGGTCGGTCGTCGTCGCACCGCTGATGGATACGTAGAAAATCGAGTCGCCTTCCCACGGCGCGACACGGAAAGAGAGCACGGCTTCACCTTCGCAGGCGATAGTCGGCGTAGTGGCCGAACCTTGTTTCTGACTCGTACCCACTTTCAGACACTGATAACCGGCATTGCAGTATGTAAAACTCCACTCGGGAGCATCCTGGTAAATCACCACTGCCGTGGCGATATCCCCACCCCACTGACCGTCGTTACCACCGGTATACCCGTAATGGGTGTCCTCTTCGTCATAACACTGACTGAACCCCTCGTAATAGATCGGCGTCATCTCCGCCATCATCTGCACCGACAGCATGGCTGCCGCAAATAAGAAAAATAATTTCTTCATGACTTATATAAACTTTGCGACAGCAAAGTTACTGCTTTTTTATAACATACACAAGCTTTTGTGCAAAAAATGTTGAAAAATGTATAACTATCGCCTTTCTCTTGCATATTTGCACTAAATATTGTAAATTTGCAAGCAAATTTATGAATCGCAAGCAATATGAAACGGTTTCTTCTGGCGTTTACTGCCGGATTAATGATGGCTACATCCCTGTGGGCTACAGGAATCAAATATAACGGTTCAGCCCTGCAGGAGAATAAAGAGTTCACCCGTACGGAGTGCGGGACGATGGCTAAGAAAACCATGCCCGAGACTAGCGGACTGGCATGCTCACGTACTACCCCGGGCTATCTCTGGGCGCATGGCGATGAGAACACCGGTGACAACCGAAAAATCGTCGCAGTGAAGCCCGATGGCACACTGGCCATGACTGTCAAACTGACGGCAACTAACTCCTCACGAGACGACTGGGAAGATATATGCACCGGCATCTACCAGGGCACGAATTATCTCTTCGTAGGCGCGATAGGAGATAACGACCTGAAGTTCACAGACCAGTACGACATCTATTTCTTCGAAGAACCCGCTATCTCTTCCGGTACCGTATCCCTCACGGCTCAGACTATCCGATTCGGCTTCCCCGATAACAAAGCCCATAATACCGAGACCCTCATGTACGATAACATAGAACAGACCTTCTATATCGTAGATAAGGTGGAAGGAGGTGTTTGCCATCTCTACTCCCTGCCCTTCCGCACCGACTACGGCACAACGGTACAAAAACTCACCGAGGTATGCCCTTTGGGCAACGGATCGGTCTTCAACTACTGCACTGGAGGAGATATCACGCCCGATGGACAATGGATGGCGATTAAAAATAAGGAATACGTTCTCCTATGGGAGCGGAAAGGAAATGAAAGCCTAAGTGCTACCGCCAAACGCGAACCCGTGCAGGTGGCGGCATACGAGAAAGAGAAACAAGGAGAGTCTCTCGCATGGCTCGATGCTACTACCTTCTATACCACCAGCGATCAGAAAAAAGACACACCAATCTATCAGTATGTCCGACCGCCGAAAACACAAGACTCCGAGTGCATCGAGAGCGAAGACGCGAGACTCAAAACGCAAAAAATCCTCCGCGACGGACAGATACTCATCATCCAAGGGGATAGAACCTACACCATGATGGGGTTTTAGACAAAAAAAGCGACCGTTACTGGTCGCCTTTTTGTCAAACACATCAGATTTACTTAGTACTTTTCACATAACCTCCGCGCCTTGGGCATTGTATATCTTGCCGTTTTTCTCGATGACGAGCTGACCGTTCACGAAGCGCTTGGTGGCCTTGTTAATGGCTTCTACCTCGTCGATGGCTTGCTCTGACTCCGTGTTATGATTACCGGACTCCAGTTCGAAGGCTACGGGATCCATGTTCACATCTTCTTTGCCCGAGCAGTCGCAGTCTATCCACCATGCGTATACATCCAGGTCCTTATCCAGACTCCAGTTCTTCTTGTTCGAGTCGGTGAACTCGAGTTCGATATGATAGACATAGGCGTTCGGCTTGGTAGATGGGCCAACCTTGGTAATCTTCATCTCAGCAAGGCTCAACGATGCCTGTCCCCAGCCTTGTTCGGACTTGTTGGGGAAGATGAAATAGGAGTGCTTACTACCCGCCTGGCAGTTGAGGAAATACTTCACACCGGGCGTATAATCGGACTTATATGTACCTTCTATCGAGTACTGCGTAGGCGCAAGGATCTCCAAACCCACCTGCGGCACGGCGTCATCGCTCTCCTCTTGCGCGAGGAACATAAACGTCATGAAATATTGGTCGTAGGGGTTATTCTGCGTCGGGAACTTCGACTCACAAGCGTACATTTCCACATGCGCATAGTTGATGTCCAACTGATTCTCGGGTTCCTGCTGCTCCACCTCTCCGAGGGCGTAGAAATGGATGTTATGCTTGTCCGTATCCGCCCATTTCTTGTTGGCGTCATAGTAGAAACGGAAACGATAAGTGCCTTTCGAAGGTTCATAGCATAGGAAACGACAGGTGTTGGTATTCGTCTCCAGCATCGTGTACGAACCGTTCTGCTGGATCGTACACTCACGACCTCCGGTAGTGAACGTCAGTCCGTTCTTCTTCGCGTCGCAACCGATATAACCGTCTTTGGCTTTAACGTAATACTTGTTTCCCTCTTGGGCCACTACCACCTGATAGTCTGCCAAAGCTTCAGACGTAATCTTCCCGTCCGCAATGGTAGCTGTAACGACATTTCCGGAAGCATCTTCGCCATTCCATATGATAGCCTCTGTGTCGGATTTCTCATAGACGAGCAGGTATGTCCCCGGCCAACCCTCCGAAGGCTTGGAGTTGATACGCGTGTACACGGTTGCCGCCTGTGCCATCGTCGCACATAGGACAGCTAAAAAGATAAATAGTTTTCTCATGATATCTTGATTTTACTTTTCACCAAACTTTGCGACGGCAAAGTTACAACTTTTTTTTGACCTGTGCAAGTAACTCGCTCGTTTTTAGCAATTATGCACAAAAAAAAAGAGAGTCCAAAAGGACTCTCTTTGCTTAATCTACTTCTTTCATATAGTAGGTGATCGTCTGCCCGTTGAACTCACCGCTTAAGGTCACCATCTTCTTAGTGGCATCATACGACCCAGAAAGGAAAGTCTTACCGGAAAGCGATATACCTGTCGTCTTGTCGTACGCACCTCGTGCATAACGTACAACCACCTGCGTATCGTTCGGACTCATCCACCACTCGAAGTTCGAGTTCGTTATAGGGGCTGCGTTGTCCTGCTTGGCAATCAATGTACATTTGTAATTCATGAGGAACGTCAGTTGTGCATAGCCGTCTCCGGAACCGGTCAGCTCACGATAGGTCTTTCCGGCAATCGGTTGCGTAGCAGGATCTGCAGTACGCTCCAGGCCGTTATCACACGAGGAGAATCCCACAGTTACTAAACTCAGCGCCATCAGCGCAACAAGGATTTTTTTCATAATGTTCGAATTTTAAAATGGTTACTAGTAAATTTGCGCTGCGAATTTACTGCTTTTTTTCGATATATGCAAATAAAAAAGTAAAAAAGCGTCTCAGATTTACTCAATCGGGCATCACCTGTCCGCA
>DBYL01000039.1 GCA_002309835.1 Bacteroidales bacterium UBA1187 | reverse complement strand
CTCACCTCGTCCTTCGTTCATCGGGTAGTAAGCCGCCAGTTCGCGTTCGTAGCCGGAGAGCCGTTTGAGGTGGGTCAGTGCAATCTCTTCGGGTGTCAGCACTTTGGTCCAGACACGCACCTCGAGCATGTTTCCCTTGAAGCCTCGACCGAAGACAAGCGGTGCATTCGCTTTGTAGTCATTCAGGTCGTATTGTTCATCGGCATTGTTCGTAATATCGAGCGTGCCGGCATAGAAGCGAATCTCTTTCGACTCATTGTCATAGGTAACGATGACGCGCGTGAAATCCAGCATCGGGTCTTGCAGCGGTTGCGAATAGGTGCGTTGGCCATTGATGTCGGCATAGAGGCGGTTATCCGCAGTCTTACCGAACAGCACATTGCCGTCATTCTCTTCATGGGAGAAGAACACCTCATCGCGGTTAGGCTCCGTCGGCTTGACGAGCATGTCGATGGAGATGGAGCGTTGCGAGAGGGTGCGTCCTACCTTTGTGCCGGCGTAACTATCCTGCGAGCCGTCGAAATGCAGGGACGAACCGGTAGTGATGCCTGTGGCATTGGTGACACCGAGGAGTTGGAAGTTGTTATCCTCATCGAGGTAGTTACCGGCTATCGCTTCGTTGAAGCGGAGCTTGAGGTCATCCCCCACGCCAAGGATGGCGTTGGCCGGTTGCGGTGCGCCGAAGACACGCGGCGGACGCGTATCTTTCGTTCCGCTGATGATGGGCGAAGACTTGGTGACAAAGCCCGAACCATGGCGGCAGAAGGTGACGGCACGCAGGTCGTACTGCTGCTCCATCGGGTCACGCTCGCCATAGAAGCGGAACGGTGTGATGCGTCCGTTCTCTATCATTGCCTTGTTGCCCGACGCGAGGTTATAGAGCTCTTCGTCCGCATAGAACGAGCATTGGTTGGTCCAGTCGTCGTCGGACTGCGAAGCGAGTTTGTACTGGAACTCGATGTGGTCGAAGTTCTTATGACGGATATTAAAGCCGTTGATATCAATCGGCAGGTAATAGCCGACGGAATCCTTCGGCGAGAGGGTATTCATCACCCAACCTTGCCGCGGTGCAGCGAGTGCCACAGGGCTCGACTCCGGCGTGAAATGTACGGAGAAATTGAGCATGGTGTTCGTCTTTGCGCAGTCGGCTACGGAGAGCATGAGTTGGAGGTTCTCGTAGTCATCCACGAGTCCGCGCTCCACNNGATCTGCGAGATCGATTGTCCGGGGTTCAAGAAGTAGTTCACGGTCTGGTTCAGCGCTGCGCCGCCGAGGAACACTTTCGCTCCATTGGGGTTAGATGCACCGATGAACGAGAGTGTAAAGACCGTACCCGACCCCGCCATACCGTATTGCTGTTGACCGCCGTTGCGGATATCGACACGGAACGTAGCGCGCTGGTCAGCCGGCACGTTCGCCTGCTCGTAGGTGTCAATGCTCAGTTCGGGTTTGGCAATCATCACTGTCGGGTTAGAGAGCAGTGTGCCCGGCTTGTACAGAAGCGTGGTGTCTCCCTGCTCGTGCGTACAATAGGTATTGCCGGCTTCGGTGAAGAAGACATAACTGCCATAGAGGAGGTCTTCGTAGTCCTCTACATCCACCTTCTCGCGAATATCTTTCGTTACACTCGTCCATACGGAATCCAAGGGTGCACGATGCACACTGACGGTGATATCGCCTTGGTCATCCGGTACAAGGGTGAAGCCGGTGGATTTCTTCTTGGTAGCATCTTTTGAATCACGCGTCGAGGGAGTAAAATCCAAAACGGGATTGAGTTTCAATGACCATTTTGATACTGCTGTAGCAGTAAAGAATGATGTAAGGTTTGGTTTCTCTGCCGGCATGACTTTAAAGTTGTCGCGCATTTTCGTTATTATATTCATCGTAGAACCAAAGCTCTTACTCATCGTATTAAAGAAGGTAGCTGCGAGCGATGTACCGGTTTTAAACGCTGCGTCTTTTAATGATTTGACAACATTCGTACCAATAGGCACGCTATTGACGTTATAGGTAGCAGAATACGAATCGGAGTGGGTGTAGGTATTGCCGTAGTTGACACTATAGGTGCCAATATGCTTACCTGCCTCGCGTGCCATCACTTTTTCCTTCTCGTTGTCGTAGAGAACGCCCAACCAATGCGCGATCATGTTTTCCAACGCGCCTACACGATCGGTAAACGCTTTGGTACTATTCTGAGGCACGATGAACTTATACGAACCATGGGCAAGGGTGTCTTGCAGATTGATAGATGCGGTGGAGTCAATATACCAATAGACAGCCTCATCCCGTGCATTTGCTGCCGCTTGTGCCGCTTGCTCGTTTGCGAAGACCTCTAATAAGCCGGATGCCTCCAATGCCAGTTTCGGAATGACGGTATTGATGATATAGTGTTGCGACCAAGCAAAGGTATTGGAGACCGTGGTACCCAGCACCACCTTCTCGCCCGTCACGAGGTGATATTTCTGACCATCTGCCATTCCGCTTGCCAGCACATGCATTGCACCGGCATCGATAGCAGGTTTGCGAGCTCGGAAGAGACTGTCGTCAATGATGGCAATGGACTTGGCCTTACCGGACAAGATGCTTGTGGTGGCACCCAAGAATACATCGGCATTACCCCCAATACCGGCTTTATTCTTCTTGGTAGAGGTAGAAATCTTCTCCGTAGTAGTAAAACTATAGGTATATTTATGTCCCCATGAATAGGAAAATACGATAGGGATGGTAAAATTAATGGTCTTACCGGTTGAAAACGTCGAGCCATTATATACGCCTCCGCCTACCGGTCCTGTATAGATACCAAGATCTCGGGTAGCTACTCCGCCATATTCAGGATACAACTCAACACCTACCTTCACATCAAAATTATCGGTATAGGAGAAGGTATAGGTCGTACCATTCTCCACCCACGCGCTACTGCCGTTTCCGCCCGGATCACGCACGATATCGAGAATAGTGATCTCCGCTTCGGTGGAAGTCAGTTCTTTCTCATTGATGCGGCTACCCACTACGAAGGCTTGGAATCCTGCTGTCTCTACCGACGCGCCTTCCATCTTCAGGACGGCACTCACGGAGCAGAGCGCACCCGTTCCGCTAACTTCGGTATTGAGGTTGTCTACATCGAGGAAGAAAGTCGTTTTGCCCTTATCGTCCAATTTATACGCCTTGCTGTTCTTGGTATTATGCAAGCCATTATGAAGGACTACCTCGCCTCCGCGTTCCGGAACAAGGTCCAACTTACCGGAAGGTTCGTTGTTATAGTAATAGTCCTCATGGGCAAAGGCCTCGAACTGGTATTGTCGCTTATTATAATAGAGCGGATAGTTCAGCAGATACGATACGGTTCCGTCTTCCGCTGTGGAGTATAGATCCACCTTTCCTTTGGCTCCTGTGAGTCCATCTACCTCCATTAGAGGCTCGCCTAATCCATCTCGCTTCAAGCCGTAGATATATTGCGAGAGTGTCAGTTGAACCGGCGAACGATAGATACGGTCATAGACGGCGTTGTATGCTGTTGCTCGTCCTTTTGCGTCAATCGTTAGTGTATCACGGATGATGGAGAGCGGTGCGTTGGTAAGATCGAAGGTCTCCGAACCCTGACCGGAAGCAAACAGCGTCGCATATCCGTTGGCAGTCGCCTGAATGACCTTGTATTTAACCGGCAGCAGATCTACTGCAAACTCACCCGTGTTGACATCCGGATGAATGGTGATACGCTTTTTCTCCGTAAGCATCGTGGTCGTACCTACGGTATATTCCTTCACGGCACTCAACGGATCGGTATCATAAATCTTCTGCGCGAACGTATTCATTAATGTATCGCGCGTGAGATCCTGCGGGTCGTGCACGAAATGGGCGGTGTTGTCGCCCTCCAGTTGGAGCACGAGCGTCAGATTGTCACCGAGGTTGTTCGTTCCCAGACCGAAGGCTTCGGGCAGATCGCGCTGGTCGATACCGCCGGCTACACGGCCGACGAGACGCACTTTTGTCTGGTCATAGAACCGCACACCGTCCAGCGGTTTGGTGAGTGAGAACTGACGTTCACCGGTGGTTACCTCCAGATAACCGTCGTTGACGAAGGTGTGACCCGGCTTGATGATTTGCAGGGTATAGGTCTGACTCTTGGTGAGGGTCAGTTCGAAATTGCCATCTATGCCGGTGAGGAGCGGTGCACTGTTTCGGCGTACTGTATCGCCATTGAGCACGAACATTGCGCCTGCTACCGGTATCGTACTGAGGTCATACAACGCACGGCCGCTCAGACGCACGCCGTCTGCATTCTCAAAGTCGATACCCGTGGCCACGGCATTAGCAGCAGACAAGGTGACCAAGGCCGTTCCCGCGCCGGTGGTGCCGTAACGGAAGGTACCATAGGTAGCGGTAGGTACGATGACGTATTGCGTACCATTAGTCAGGTCGTACGTCAAACTATCAAAGCGGAACGCACCCGTCGCGTCGGTAATGAGCGTAGTGATCACGGAGTCTTCTTTCTGCAAAGCCACGTGCACACCGGCGATACCGCTATTATCCGGCATCAAAATCGCACCGCTGATCTCACCGTAGGGCGTACGCCAACCTTCAGCAGAAGCGTTGTTCTCACTATGCTTGCCATTGCAGTCATAGCTCGCCACGATGGTATAGTCGTAGTGTACACTCGGCTTAGCGGTGGCATCAAAATAGATAACATCCAGACCGGTATAGAGCGTATCTGCAGACTTGGAGCTTCCCACCTCTTTGCGCAGCAGTATATATTCATCTACAGCTTCGGAAGAAGCTCTCCAGTTCAGCAGCACACCGCGCTTGAGTTCCGTTTGTGCGGCACCTTGCGTAGCGGTAAACGATGCGATAGTAGCTGCATCATCGTAATAGAGGTTGTCACCGGCGATGGTCTTCGGTTGCAGGTCAATCGAGTCCTTCACGTGGAGGTCAGCCGAACTCTGGTCGATACGGACAGCATACGTGTAATGCGTACAAGCGCGATTCGCTATATCGGTATAGAAAGCCTTCCAACTGCCGTCAGCCTGGCGACGGATGCTGTCTTGCGGGATGATGAATTCCTGTACTATATCCGGGTTCTCTTGTGACGAACGAATCAGGACAAGACGCGCTGTCCGATCCCACATACAGCGTCCGTAGCCATCATTGAGTTCAGACTCCAGTTGAAGAAACATTTGCTGCTTCACCGTGGATTCAATTTCCGCAAAGCGTGCTTTCTCTGCCGTACTCATTTCTTGCAGAAGGCTAACGTTAGCCATCGGTCTGCCGTAAGCTATATAAAAGGTTATTTCTATATTGCCGTCAATGCTATAGGTCTCATTCTTCTTATACCCGTTTGCACCGATCAGTTCCATATGCAGGGTTCCTTCGCGAGGTACAGTGATGGTTTTATCTGCGTTGAGTTTCTCTCTTGCGCTAAAGGTATTTCCTTCTCTATCATATACGGTGTAATACGCATACCCTGGGGCACGCGTCACATTGACCACATCCTTAAACGTCAACTGCACGTCATCGCTATAGCCTTCAACCAATTCATAACTGAGCGAACACTCGTCAATATTAGGTGAGAAGGTAACTTCTTTGTTATCCAATTGGATAGCAAAATGCACTTGGTGGTTCTCGTCATAGTTGGCATCTTTGGTATAGTCCGCCAAATTGTTCGCCAGCGGCGTCAGGAAATTATGTTTGTAAAGCGATACGGTCTTGGCGTACTCATGATTCCATCCCCATACAGACGATGAAGCACGGCGGATACGGTAGTACACCGGTACAGCAGGCAGATATACTTGGTCTGCCTGGAGCTTTAGATTCAGTTTGCAGAGCGTATTGCCCTCACCATCCTTTACCTCATAGTTAGGTATTGTAGTGAAGGCATTCACAGAAAGCGTGTCTCGCTCCGTATCTGCTAGTCCGGTCCATGTCGAGCGACTTTCGTCCTTATAGGAGTACGAACCTTTGCCTTCCCCTCGCTCCATCATTTCCACCGACACGGTCTCAGCATCGCTGTAGTCCGCTTTCATAGCGCGCTGTATCTCAAAATAGTCGCCATCCACCAAATCCGCAGCCTGCGGGTTGCGTACCGTCCATGTGAGCACATTATTACCGGTATAGGTATTGGTACTATCGGTTTGCTCAATTGCCGTAAAATCATAGATGTTGTGGTAAGCCGGAATGGATACACTTTGGGTCTTTTGGGTGCGAAGAATACTATCCTCTTTGCTGTAGAACACCGTAAACGTAGCATTGAAATTCGACTGAATAGAGTCGGTTGCCTGTACGTAGATATGGTCCACGCGATCCGTGGCCTTGACCTTCGTTGTATCGAAGGATGTATAGTACTCCACGGGATCATAGAACAATGAATAGGGCACTGCGGCTATGCCGTGACCTACATTTCCACCACCCGAGGTAGCGTAGAAATACGGCTCCATCAATTGCGGGTCGATGAGGTTGTTGATTCCTGTCAGGTTGGTCTTGAGAATCCCGTGCACCTCGTATGGCTGGTATTTGCGAACGGCTTGAATATACACATCTACGCCGATGTCGAAGGTGTCGTTTTTCAACGCTTCCGACGGATACCAATCTATCTCCAACCAAGTCACATTGTCCATGTCGTTCTCCACTTCCTGCTTCTTGGTCACCGTGTATCTGCGCTTGGAACCGTCATTCGGATTGGTGCGCTTAGCGCCTGTATATTCATTGGAGATAACGAGCGAACCGACATCACCACTGGAGCGCATCCATGCATAGCCATACCCTACTTCGTCATCACCACTCGGACCACTACTGACACTTTCTCCGTTAAAATAGAAAAGTTCTATCTTTTGGGTCGTATTTTTCTTGACAAAATAGACCAATGAGTGGCAATCTTCGTCCGGGGTCAGAACATTCTCTACTAACGTATCCCGCACATAGTAGTTATAACCACCACGCGAGAACACCGGCACTTTGATATGGATACTTCCTGTCAGCGTGCTCACTTCGTAATGGTTCTTGATTTCTAAGAAATCATTGGCCTGCACCTTGGTCCATGTACAAAGGGACAATGTACAAAGTACAATGGAAAATAACGAAAAACGTTTCATTTCTCTAATTCTTTATTTAGAAGTCGGATGAATCATCGGGCGAACATACTGCTCGTTCGTCGAACCGCGTTTGAGCCACTTGATATCCTCCGTGTGAGGTTCCGGCATCGTTTGCAGG
>DBYL01000013.1:24715-24851 GCA_002309835.1 Bacteroidales bacterium UBA1187 | reverse complement strand
GCCCATTCGTTGTTTGTACGCGTACCGCGGACGTAAGGGAACTGACCGGGCGCAGAGACGGTGGTCTTCAGGCCTTTGAGGTCCTCACGGCGGTAGAACGGCTGCACGTTGAATCCTTCCGGCGTGCGCCATACCA
>DBYL01000013.1:0-24705 GCA_002309835.1 Bacteroidales bacterium UBA1187 | reverse complement strand
CTTCTTGTCGAAGTCGGCACCTTTCAAGTCAGCGATGATTTTGTCCTTCCAAACTTGCTTTGAGATGGCGGGAAAATCTTGCAGAAGATTGAGTTTTGTTGCCATGATTTAAGAGTTAATTTATTTTGATTAGTAAAAAAACATACATAAAATTTAAAAACGCACAAAGTTACAAAGAATTTGCGGAATATGCAAGAAAAAACGGCAAATTTTATAAAAAAATGCCGTTTTAACCTATTTGGGAGCGATTTTTTTGCGCTCGAGGGGTTTTATTGGAGTTTTATGCCCAAGATATTGTATATTTGGTCTCCAACTATGATGAGAAGTTGCCCATCCCGCATAATTTTGCGATTTGGCACCGAAATCTGCTCATTTTCGAGGTCTTCGGTTGCATCGCAGGACGTGAGATAGCGGCTAGTGGTAACTTGTATTTGTTCTCCGTTATAGACCACTTTCATACCGGCAATTTTCCTATGTCCGCTGTTGCCTCCGATAGTAAAGACTATCTCGTCTGCATTACCGGTCCAGGTAGGGGTTTCAAAGGTACCTTTATCTGCTGTGATTTCATTAGAACCATCTCCCGAACCGAAGGTAAACGTAATAGATGTGATGCTTTGCGCCTGTATAGTAATTGTATTCTTAGCATAACAACGTATCGCTTCACCACTATCGTAATACTTAGGTGGATTACTTCCTCCCGCTTGGGCAAAGGTCACGGTCACATCATCCTGGGTTACTGTTGCCACCGTTGTAGTAAAGGCGAAGGTTGTTTCCTTTGGTGCAGCGCCTTGTGAGATAGTATCTCGTTTTGCAAAGACGGCATAGAAAGTGACATCCTCCGTTACTACAGGGAAGTCTGCAATCTTAGTATATAGCGTAGCCGGAGCCTCGTCTGTATGGCCACTAATAGGTGCGTTCGTCCAGCCCATGAAGGTATTACTCGTGGTTGAGCACGAAACAGGAGTAGCAGGCAACGCACTTATTTTCTTGTTCTCGACGATGGAATCGACCAGAGCGGTTTCTCCATTAACCGACCACGTAACGCCATATTTGGGTTTGGGTGTAGGTGGTTCACCACCCTCTCGCCATCCGTTGCTCACGCCGGGAACAAAATCATCTTCGAACGAAGCCATCAGATTCGCCATATTCAACTCTTCTCCGGCACGTTCTCCCCAGATATACTCCGCCAAGTACGGGTAGTCGATGAAGGGGTTACGATTGTGTTGGAAGTTACTTACCGCGTCGGCACGTTTGATTTCTTTAACGGATACCGGGTCCTGACGATGCCAAGCGATGAGGACTTCTTGTTCCCAAGGCTGGAACTCAAGGTAGTTATCATTCTGCATGGCGAACCGCGAGCCTACATCTTTGTTATCGAGTCGCCATCCTTGGTAGGCAGAGCAGACCGTAGGATCATACGCGCCGTACTTGTCCTTACCGTAGCAAGTAGCCATATAGAAATATGCGCGGGCGAAGTCTCCTTTGTACTCATCTTTAGGTTCCCATATATTGAAATCCACGTTGAGGGAGTCATGGTGCTGGGTCCCTATTTTCAAAGAACCAGAGGTCTTAACCAGCTTCGTCACAATGCCCAGTGGGTAGTTGCTGCGGGCACTATTGGCTGTAGAATTGGACGGATTCAGATGGTAACAATCTTTGTAGGCATCGTTCTTAGCTCCTCCCCACCAAGACTTCGCGAAGCTATGCTCCACGTTACAACCGGAAACAGCAGAACCGGGTGCACCGAACTTCTTCCAGTCATCGCAGTACATATCCATGCAGTAACCGTTTGAGTCCTGGTCGGCATAGTAGAACACTTCCCAGGATCCATCGCCATAATCGATGACGGTATGATTGCGAATGATGGTTTTGAGCGTGCCTTTGAGAATCGAGTCTTGTAGTCCTTCAATACCGTCGTAATAACCGGCAGGCATCTCTTCTGCAAAGGATATTTGCGCAACCAAAAGGAGCGCAAATAAAGGTGAAAGGTTAATGGTTAATGGTGAATGTTTCATTTGATTTTTTGTCCTTGTAGGTTAAATACTTGGTTGCCGACCATGATGATTAATTGTCCGTCTTTGAGCATTTTACGAGCTACTGAAGCCGTCTCAACTTCGTCGATAGCTTCGGTTGCATCGCAGAGCGTGAGGTAATCGGAATACGTAGTGACACTACTCTCTCCATTCATAGTGACATCGAGTTTATAGAAACGTCTATTACCGCTTGAGCCTCCTACGGAGAAGGTGACTTGGTCTGCAGAACCGGTCCAGGTAGTTCCGTTGAGCGTGCCGGAATTGACGGAAATAGGATTACTATCCTCGCCTGAACCGAAGGTAATCTCGATCTTCGTTATCGTATTCGCGCTAACCGTCATGGTGTTACCGGGATAACAACGCACGGCTGTTCCGGTATTGTAATATTTCGGCACATTCGAGCCCGCTGTTCCCTTTCCAAAGGTTACGGTTACCTCTCCTACCGTCAACGAAGTTATCTCTGCTCCATTCGTATAGCCTTGCGCAGAGAAATCAATTGACTCAGACGACTCGACAGCACCTGTCTGCTCGGTCTCCACATGGGCGAAAACGGCGTAGTAGGTGATATCAGCCGTCACGACCGGCATGTCTTTACCGGAAGTGTACAATACAGCAGGAGCCTCAGCTGCCACACCTGAGATAGGCGTATTGGTCCATCCCACGAACGTGTTGCTGGAAGCGGAGCATGAGTTAGGCGTATCCGGCAAGGACGGCTGGTGATTCTCACGCACGGAGTCCACCTGTTGTATCTCTCCGTTAACGGACCACGAGACCCCATGTTTGGTAGTAGTATACACGCTTTCGCACGTAGGCACCATCGTGGAGAGGTCGATGGTCTCCCCTACCTTATTACCCCATATATACTCGACAAGATCCGGATAATCGATAAACGGGTTGCGATTATTCTGCTCCCCATAGACAGCCTGATTACGATCTACTTCTTTCTCGGAGACCGGGTCATTACGATGCCACTCGAGCAGGAAAGAGAGGCTGTAGGTCGTGAGGTTAGTCGGCGATGAGGTGAACATATTCGCGCCATCGCTACCATTCAAAATATTATTACGATAGCGCGCCACCATATAGAAGAACGTACGCGCGAAATCTCCTTTGTAACGATCATCGGGTTCGTAGCACTTACCGGAATAACCGGACTTGGCCGATGTACCGAGTTTTCCCAAAGCATGTTTGTTCGGGTCTCCGGAAATACCACTACTAGAACCGGAAACTACGCCATACGGGAAATTAGAGCGCAGGTTGTTCACACGTGCATCGGTGGGATAGACATTGAACAGGTCGGACACCATAGGTCCGGAACCCAACCACGACTGGCAGCAGACATGCTCTTTATTCCAACCGTCGCATAACTGGCTCTGCGATTTATTCGCATCTTCGTAATCGAAACGGCATGTAGAATACATATCCCAGAGCGTATCGGAATAGAAATCGGTATTGAGATAATGCGGTTCAAGACCTTTATACGATATCTCGTTGTAGTCTTTTGAGATACAGGTATTGAGGGCGTTGAGGATGTTATCTGCACCTTTCTTGCCACTCACACCTTCGTAATAACCGTCAGGGATAGCGGCTACACCGGTGATCACGTTTGCACTTGCTTGTCCGAGAAACAAGCAAAGAGCGAATAGTGATATTTGAAATTTAATATTTGTCATTTGTGAATTATTTTATACGTTGGCCTTGAAGGTTATACAGACGGTTATCGAGCATGATATATACATGTCCGCCGATGAGGAGTTTGCGTGCCGGTCCTTCGATAGGGATGAGTTCGATCTCTTCGGTACTCTGGCAAACGGTGATATAGCGGCTGTAGGTCGTCCCTGCACCTTTGGCATGGATAGAAACAGACGAGAAACCGATACCTTTATTAGAACCTGCGTTCGAGCAGGTGAAGGTCAGTTTGGACGTACCGGAGAGCGACTGGGTATTCACCCACTCGTAGTTAACCAGCGTACCACCTTCTGCTACAGTAATCGTGCCGATAGTAGTCTCTCCTGCAGCAAACCTGAACTGGTCATATTGCGTGCCGCCTACGGTGCGCATTCTGGCACGAATCGTATCCAAGCCTGCCAAATCAATCTCCGGAGAGATAAGTTCTTTACCGCTATCGAGCAACCAGTATTGGCCTTTATCGGTGGCGGTATTACTCCACCCTTCGATATTCGTATTGGCGCTGTAGGTATAGGTGACATCTTCCACACCTTCTACTGTTTCCGCATGGGCGAAGACGGCATAGAAGGTCACATCCTCCGTGATGGACGGGAATTGTGACACCTTGGTATAGAGCACTTCCGGTGCTTCATCTGCTATACCGGAAATTGGAGCATCGGTCCAGCCCATGAAAGCAGCGCTCTCGGAAGAGCAAGAAACGGGTGTCTCCGGAAAATCCGATACTTTCTTGTTCTCTTTGATTGAATCGACATGCACCGTCTCGCCGTTTACCGACCAGTTGACGCCATATTTAGGTACGTCAGGTGTAGGTGTATCACCGCCACGCCAGCCATCGCTAACGCCGAGTACGAACTCTGGGTCGGAAGAAGGCATAAGCTTAGACATGTCGATGGTTTCACCGGCATGTTCACCCCAGATATACTCCGCCAGATAGGGGTAGTCGATAAACGGATTTCGGTTTCCTTGCGTCTCCTGAATACCATTATTACGATCGACCTCTTTGCGCGACACAGGATCCTCGCGATGCCATTTCATAAGCAGCACCACGGCTTTCTTTGTGAGGCCGAAGTTATTCGAAGCATCGTACTTGCCGGTGAAGAAATTATTTCCGGTAGTCATGTTTGCCAACTGCCATTTAATGATTGTGCCCATATATCCACGGGCAAAATCACCTTTATATTGCGGTTTGGGTTCGAATACCTTACCCGTTCCTTGTATTACTTCTTCTGCTTCAGACGCAATCGTCTTGCGATCTGTGGACCAGGAACCTGCAGAACCAGTCGTATTGCCGTAGTAATTCGGTTCGCCGTCTATCTCCCCAAACTCATCGTTAGAGCGTGTTCCGTTGATCTTTCCGTCCGTTGGTACGAGATGGAAGATATCGCAACCGATTCCACTAGTACTTCCTCCGAACCAAGACTTAGGAATAGAGTGCTCGCGGTTGTAGCAATCACAAACGCTGGAATACGTGCCACATTGGCCACCCTTGGTTTTCCATGTGGTACACTCACCATACATATCCCATATCTTACCGGCCTTGTCGGTAGAATCAGCAGGATATACATCCGTTGTCTTGTACGCAGTCCAAAGGCCATCGTAACCTAAACTCTTGTAGCCGTAGTTGGTCTGCGCACTAATGGCTTTCCAGAGGTCCTGACCGGACTTGCCGTCTACGGACTCCCAGTACTCAGGGATGTCAGCCGCAGGAGTGACTGAAGCGGCTGTCGCTAAAGCGGAATAAAGAATAAAGACCGCTGCGCTGAAAGAATAAAGACTAAATTTCTTCATGGTATTAGAATTTATGTATTATGTCTGATGTATTATATTATCTCATGTAATATCTCGCTGACGGTGGGATGCGGGAAGACGACTTGCTGGAACTCGGGCACGGTATAGCCATTACGCACAGCAAACGAAGCCGCAGCGATGAATTCCGAACACGGGTTGCCGATCATATGCACACCCAGCACCATCTGGGTCTTGGAGTCGATGATGACCTTGCAGAGACCTGTCTCGCCTTCGTTCTCCGCCATGAAACGACCGGAGAAGGTCATCGGCAGACGACGCACTTCCGGCGTGATATTGAGTTCTGCCGCTTGTGCTTCGGTGATACCCACGGACGCTATTTCAGGGTTTGTATAGACGACAGACGGGATGGCATTGTAGGCGATGCGCTGGAGCGGGATCTGCTTGAGCAGACGACCGATGCACACTTCTGCTTGACGTGCGGCTACATGCGCGAGCATAATCTTACCCGTCACATCTCCTGCGGCAAAGACATTGGGCTGGTTTGTCTTGCAGAACTCATCGATGACGATGGCGCCACGATTGAGTTCGAGGTCATTGAGGGCCTCGAGGCCTTGCAGATTCGCACGACGGCCTACACTCACCAGCACTTTCTCTGCTTCGTATACTTCGCCATTAGCCGTTACTTTACCGCCTTCGAGCGACTCCACTTTTGTGGAGGTGAGGATATTGATGCCGGCTTTGCGGTATTTGTCGAGGAGGACGGAAACGACTTCCTGGTCGAGGTTCGGCAGGATGGTCGGCATGGCTTCGATGACCGTTACGGGTACACCGAGTTCGTGGTAGAGCGTGGCGAACTCCATACCGATAACTCCACCACCGACGATGATGATGGACGCAGGGAGTTCGGTTGCTGCCAGAGCGTCTGTCGAGTCCCATACAGCAGGATTATCTTTGATACCCGGGATAGGCGGAACAAAGTTGGTAGACCCCGTACAGATGAGCAGGTTCTCTGCCTCGTAGGTATCTTCGTTGCAACGAATGGTCACGAGTTCGTCCGTGCGACTCTCCACTTTCGCAAAGCCACTAACAAGCGTACAATGCTCATTATTAAGGCGTTGCTTGATGCCTGCTACCAGTTTGCGTACCACGATGGTTTTGCGTTTCTGCATAGCCGCGAAGTCGAAGGTCACGTTCTCCGCCGAGACACCGTATTTGGCAGCGTGGGTAGCATTATAGTACTGCTTGGCGCCATACAAGAGCGATTTGGTAGGAATACATCCGACATTGAGGCATGTACCGCCAACGGCGTTCTGCTCAAAAAGGATGACATCTTTGCCGGCTTTGGAGGCTTTTTCGGCAGCGGTATAGCCCGCAGGGCCGCCACCTATGATAGCGAGAAAATATTGCATATTTTCGTTAAAAAGTTAAATCGTTAAAATGGTTTTTATTGCATAAAAACGTTAAACCGTTAGTTTAGTGATCGTAAATATATTCTCACTGCTTCTGCGACCATTTCGGAGCAGGGACGTTTCTCGTAATATTCGGGAGTTCGTTCTGCGGGGCGCGGGTCCAAATCCAGTTTACAATCACATTGTCCTTTGGGCGCCAAACCCAATAACTCCGCGCAGATCAACGAACCGTACTTGGCTTTGAAATCACCGGCAAGTTGTTGCACGCGTTTATAGTTACCCATCTTTCCCTCGTTGTCATGAGGCGTTGCACTTCCGCATTCCAGACCGGCAAGCATGAACATACCGTTGGCTGCACCGCAGGTCATCCTCATGCGACCTGTTCCCCCGCCGAACGAGGCAGAGAGACGCAGGGCAAGGGCTTCATCCTTCATATCGTACAGGTCTGCGCACGACGCGAACACCGCTTGCGAGCAGTTATAGCCTTGTTTAAAAAGATCCTGCGCCCGTTGCGCACGCGCTTCAATTTCTTCCGTCGTCATTATACCAATTTTCCAGTTTTTCGTTAAACTCACGTCGTGTGAGCGTTTGTGCCCATGTGCGAACATCGGCGGTATGGTCCTCGAAGACCATCGTCACCGTGCGACGCCATTTCCATTTCTTAGGTTTGAGTTTTGACCACATGCTGGTCTCCAGCCCTCTCATGCGACAGAGGATGACGCGGACGTTCTCGGGCAGTTCACGACACACCTCATACGCCATGCGGCGATTACCGATGATCTCCTTATCGACGGTCTTCACATGTCCGGAGGGATAGAAACAGATCTGTTTGCCTTCGGCCAAACTATCGATGGCGATGCGGCTCAGTTGTGCCGCTGCCGCCACTCCTTCTTCGCGCGTCATGGAACTCTTATTGAGATCCGGCACCTCGATAACATCGGCCTTGCGGAGGATATATCCGTAGAACCAATGCCGCGTGAACAGTTCATCACTCATCGGCCGAATCGGCAACCACCACTCTTCGCTAAAGAGGATCAACGGATCGATATACGCGGTATGGTTCGGCAACACCAGATGCGTGGACTCATCCCGCAGCAGTTCCTCACCCGACACACGGATATCGTAATGCCAATGGAAGAAAAACTTCACTATCTTACCGATGGTATATCTATTCATCGCACAACTTTGCGCGGCAAAGTTACTACAAAATCCGCATATATGCAAGGTTTTCGAAGAAAATAATCGTTTGAGCCTGCGAAATAAGACGTTTTTGGCAGCAAAAAACCACAATACTGACAAATTGGCAGTATATTTGAGTTTGGCGCGGGGTTTGTGGATGTAAAGGTGAAAGGATGAATGGATGAATGGATGAATGGATTATTAACTTAAAAACGCTATAACTATGAATGCAACGAATCAAAACAATCAAAACGAGAACTTACAGAAGTTCGCAATCAACCTCTGCGAGCGGGCTCGTGAAGGTAAGTTAGATCCTGTTATCGGACGAGATGACGAGATCAGACGTGTGCTGCAGATTCTCTCGCGGCGTACGAAAAACAACCCTATCCTTATTGGTGAACCGGGTGTCGGTAAGACGGCTATCGCCGAGGGCTTGGCTCATCGTATCGTGCGCGGCGACGTGCCGGAGAACCTGAAGAAGAAACAGATATACTCCCTCGATATGGGTGCACTGATTGCCGGTGCGAAATACCAGGGTGAGTTTGAGGAGCGACTCAAAGGTGTAGTCAACGAAGTAGTGGCTGCTGCAGGTGAGATCATCCTCTTTATCGATGAGATTCACACGCTGGTAGGTGCCGGTAAATCAAGCGGAGCCATGGACGCGGCGAACATATTGAAACCTGCGCTGGCACGTGGTGACCTGCGTGCGATAGGTGCGACGACGCTGGACGAGTATCAGAAGTATTTCGAGACCGATAAGGCCCTCGAGCGTCGATTCCAGAAGGTGATGGTGGATGAACCGGATGAGGCGGCGACGATATCTATCCTGCGTGGTCTTAAGGAGCGCTACGAGACGCACCATAAGGTACGTATCAAAGATGATGCGATTATCGCAGCCGTCACGCTGAGTGCACGATATATCACCGATCGTTTCCTGCCGGATAAAGCCATCGACCTGATTGACGAGGCAGCTGCCAAACTGCGTCTGGAGGTCGATTCCAAGCCGGAAGAGATAGATACGCTGGACAGACAGATTAAGCAACTCGAGATTGAGCGCGAGGCGATTAAGCGGGATAAGGATGAGGCGAAACTCAAGAATATCGAGGCACAGTTGGCGGACCTCAAGAAGCAGTCCGATGAGTTGAATGCCCGTTGGAACAAAGAGAAAGGGTATGTAGCGACGATACAGAACGAGAAAGCGCGTATCGAGAGTCTGAAGCATCAGGCGGAAGTGGCCGAACGCGAAGGCGATTACGGTAAAGTAGCCGAGATACGCTACAGTCAGATTCCTGCGGCGGAAGCGAACATCAAGAACGCGCAGGAGTCCTTGCACGCCATCAGCGACCAAGCCCTTATCAAAGAGGAGGTCGATGAAGAGGATATCTCTGAGGTTGTAGCGCGTTGGACAGGTATTCCTGTAGCGAAGATGATGCAATCCGAGCGCGATAAGTTGCTGCATCTCGAGGAGGAACTGCATAAGCGCGTCATCGGACAGGACGAAGCGATAGCGGCTGTCAGCGATGCTATCCGGCGTTCGCGTGCCGGTCTGCAAGATCCGAAACGTCCTATCGGCAGTTTCATATTCCTCGGTACCACAGGTGTCGGTAAGACCGAGTTGGCGAAAGCGCTGGCGGACTACCTCTTCGATGACGAGAACATGATGACACGTATCGATATGAGCGAGTATCAAGAGAAATTCAGCGCCACGCGACTCATCGGTGCGCCTCCGGGATATGTGGGCTATGACGAGGGTGGTCAGTTGACCGAAGCCATCCGTAGAAAACCCTACTCTGTCGTCCTCTTTGATGAGATCGAGAAAGCCCATCCGGATGTGTTCAATGTGCTGCTGCAAGTGCTGGACGACGGTCGATTGACGGACAATAAAGGTCGTGTGGTGAACTTCAAGAACACTTTGATTATCATGACGTCTAACCTGACGGAAGAGCAGCTGCGGGCACAAGTGAGACCCGAGTTCATCAATCGTATTGATGATATCATCCACTTCAGCGAGTTGACGGAAGACAATATCCGCGAGGTAGTCGGGCTGCAAGTAGCTCGTATCCATAAGATGCTCGCCGACCAAGGATTTGACCTGCGCGTCACGGACGATGCGATACGTTACATCGCCAAAGAAGGTTACGACCCGCAGTTTGGTGCGCGGCCGGTCAAGAGAGCCTTACAACGGCTCGTACTCAACGAGTTGAGTAAAGCCATCATCGGCGGTAAGGTAACACAAGACAAACCGATAATCGTCGAACTCAAAGACGGAGAGTTGGCGTTCAGGAATTAACGAGTGAACGAATGAACGAGTGAACGAATGAACGAGTGAAAGGAAATAGGGCGCTACGGCGCTCTATTTTTGTTTGAGGATGATCCATATGATCACCGGTGCGCCGAAGAGGGCGGATACAGTGGAGATGGGTAATGGGTAGGTGAAGAGCGAACACAACACATCACAGACCAGCAGCAGACAAGCGCCCAGCAGAGCAGACGCAGGCACCGTGATACGATGGTTTGACGTACGGAAAAGGCCTCGCGCGATATGCGGCACTGCCACACCGATGAAGGCGATGGGTCCGCAGAAGGCAGTGACGCCACCCGCCAACAGACCTGTTGCCAGTACGATATACAGACGCGTACGCGAGACATTGATTCCCAACCCGCGCGCGTAGTCTTCTCCTAAGAGCAGACCGTTCAGCGGTTTGAGCGCCAAGAGCACGAAGACCAGACCCAACACGATAATCGGCAGCAACAAATGCATATCGCTCCAACTGACGCTGCTGAGTGAACCTAAGGTCCAGACGATGAACAGTTTGAGTGCATCGGGGTTCGCGAAGTTCTGCAACAAACTCACTAACGCTCCGGCTATCGAACCGAACATGAGTCCCACGATCAACAGGCTCACATTACTCGTCACGCGTTTGCTGACCGCCAGCACCAGAAGCAACACTAACGAAGCACCTATGACGGCGGCTACCGGAAGAAGGGGAAGGGCAATCATCATGGTACACATTGTTAGCAAGGCTACACCCAGGCTGGCACCGGACGAGACGCCGAGCGTATATGGACCTGCCAGCGGATTACGGAAAAGCGTCTGCATGATCAGACCCGCTATCGAGAGCGACGCACCGGCAAGAATAGCCGTGATGGCCTTCGGCAGACGGATAGCATGGATGATCTGCCCCTCCATAGCCGAGAGCGAATCACTCCACGGCCACAGCCAAATCGAACCGCTGCATATATCCAAGCCGAAAAGCAGGAGCAGCAACACGATCAAAGCACCAAAGATGAGGGTATTTTTCTTCATTTGGCTGCAAAGATACACTTTTTTTTGCACATATCAAAAAAAAGCAGTACTTTTGTGCCGTTTTTTGAAAAAAAAGTATGTCTGTTCATGTTCAAAACAGCCGAATGACTACGGCTAAGTTACGTCAGATGAAAGCTAACGGCGAGAAGATCGCCATGCTGACCAGTTATGACTTCACCCTCGCTTCACTCGTAGACGAGGCCGGTATCGATATGCTGCTGGTAGGCGACAGCGCCAGCAATGTCGTGTGTGGCAACCAAACCACGTTGCCCATCACCGTCGAGGAGATGATCTTCCTCACCAAAGGTGTGGTACGCGCGGCACAACATGCCCTCGTGGTATGCGACATGCCGTTTGGCAGTTATCAGGCCAGCGAAGAGGAAGCCGTGCGTAGTGCTATCAAGATCCTCAAGGAGAGCGGCTGCGATGCAGTCAAACTCGAGGGAGGCGAAGAAGTGTTGCCGTCTATCCGTCATATGATTCAAGCCGGTGTGCCCGTCATGGGTCATCTCGGTCTCACGCCGCAGAGCGTGAACCAGTTTGGAGGCTATGGCCTGAGAGCTAAAGAAGAAGCAGAAGCAGCAAAGCTGCTGCATGATGCCAAACTATTAGACGAAGCCGGTTGTTTCTCGATTGTATTGGAGAAGATTCCTGCTAACTTAGCGGCCAAAGTGACCAAGGCGGTTAGTTGTCCCGTCATCGGTATCGGAGCAGGTAACCAATGCGACGGACAAGTGCTGGTACTGCACGATATGTTAGGTCTCAACCAAGGTTTCAAACCGAAGTTCCTGCGCCATTTCGCGCACCTCGCAGATGAAGTAAAAAACGCTACCGGCGAATATATATCAGCAGTAAAAGAAAGTAGCTTCCCTAACGATGAGGAAAGCTACTAAAAAGTAGAGAATATGGAATCAGAGGGCTGCGAGTTCGTAGCCCTCTTTTTGTAGCCACTCGATGACCTGCGGGATGACCTCCAACATCCGTTCGTTGGACTTCAACGAGTCATGGAAATTGATGATACTGCCCGGGCGGGTCTGACGTTGAATACGACGAAGCATGAACGCCGGTGTCTTCGTAGGATTATAATCCTGCGTCAGCACATCCCAGAAGACAATTTCATATCCCTTCTGATGCAGAGCTTTACGCTGCGCCAATGTGGCCTTGCCGTAAGGAGGTCTGAACAAAGGTCTCTCATACTTCACTCCTTTTTCTTCCAGCCGCTCCTGACATTTCGTTACATTATCGATATAATCTTGCAGAGAGTAATCCCAGCCCTTCAAGTGATTGTAGGTGTGGTTTCCTATCGAATGACCGGCTTTGAACACCTGCTCGAACACTTCCGGGTGCTTGTCAATATTCTCGCCCACCATAAAGAACGTGGCTTTCACGCCGTAACGATCCAGAATCTCCAGTAACCGAGGTGTCACCTCCGGGATAGGTCCATCATCGAAAGTAAGATAGACCGCTTTCCCCTTACGGAATACACCATAAGGGAAAAAGCGTTGCGTGAGGTTTTTGAATATTACCATGCCAGTGACGATGCTCCTAAGATAGCTGCATCGGAGTCTTTAAGTACCGAGATGGAAACAGGGATCTTTCCCTTCCAAATCGGCATCAGGTTAGCGTCCAAAGCCTCACGGATAGGATCCATGATCCAATGACCGGACTTGGTCAGACCGCCGAAGAGGATGATGGCCTCCGGGCTGGAGAAATGCACGAAGTCCGCCAGTTTCTGACCTAACAGATGACCCGTATAATCGAAGATCTCTTTTGCTACGAGATCACCTTTCTCTGCTGCATCGAAGACGTCCTTCGAGGTTATATGGTCGATGTCCGCCACTTGACGAAGCAACGTCGGTTGAGTGGTACTGGTCACGATCTCTTTTGCAGTACGAGCCACACCCGTTGCCGAAGCGTAGGCCTCGATACAACCATGCTGACCGCAGCCGCAGAGACGACCGTTACCGCTGTGGTCGATCTTGCAGTGACCTAACTCACCGGCGAAGCCGTCATGGCCGTAGAGCAGCTTACCGTCAATCACGATACCTGAACCTACACCGGTGCCGAGGGTGATGACGATGAAGTTCTTCATGCCGCGCGCCGAGCCGTAGATCATCTCTCCTTGCGCCGCAGCGTTCGCATCATTCGTGATGGTACATTTGACGCCCATGCGCTCGCTGATCAGTTTTGCAAACGGCACAACACCCTTCCACGGCAGGTTCGGTGCCTGCTCGATGCAACCCGAATAGAAATTCGCGTTCGGAGCACCGCAGCCCACACCAACAACATCACTCATCTCGATGCCTTCGTCTGCCACGAGTTGTTTCAGACCCGCGCAGAGCACATCGCAATACTCATCGATATCCGGATATTGCTGCGTGGGAATAGAACTACTGCGAAGAACTTTTCCTTCTTCATTTACCAGACCGAACTTGGTGCCTGTGCCACCTAAGTCGATTCCTAAAGCGTACTTCTTCATGATATATAAACTTTTAAACTTTAAACACTAAACATTAAACTTAGAGTGCCTTCCGAAGGAAGTTCAGCACTCTGTTATGCATGTGCGTGGCCGTGTTGCCTTTGCGCAGATGATGGTTGTCATCGGGATAGAGTTGCATCTCAAAATCCTTGTTGGATTGCACCAACGCATTGATATACTGCATCGTCTGCTGCACATGTACGTTATCGTCACCCGTGCCGTGAATCAGCAGCACTGCCCCGTGGAGGTCGTCCACATGGTTCATCAGCGAGGCATTGCGGTAACCCGCAGCATTCACCTGCGGACGGCGCATGTAACGCTCGGTGTACGCACTGTCGTACAGTTTCCAGTCCGTCACAGGGGCTATCGCTATACCGGCCTTGAACGGATGGTTTTTCTGGCTCATGGTGAACAGCGTCTCATAGCCTCCGTAGCTCCAGCCGAGTATCGCCATGCGGTTGCCGTCTATGTCGTCGCGTTGTGCCGCCCAATTAGCCGCAGCTATCAGGTCTTCCGCTTCCTTCTGACCTAAGTTCATATAGGTCTCGTTGCGCCAAGCCCGACCACGACAATCAGAGCCTCTCGTATCGACGATCAGCACCGCATAGCCGGCCTCCACCAGCGCGTACTCAAATTTCTTACGCCATCGGTTCAGCACGCGTTGGCTCTGCGGACCCGAGTAGTGCATAACGACCAAAGGTCGTTTTCCCTCATTCACTAATTCACTCACTCCCTCATTCGGCATCATCAGCATCGCTTCGAGGTTGTTCACCTTTACTAATTCGGGTTCGGGGATGTTATTCGCCCGCCAAGCCTCGGCGAGCTCGGCGTTATCTTCGATAACTCTTTCCGCCTTCACCTTTCCTCTTTCCACTTTACACAACGTGTATTTATTCGGCGTATCGAAACTCTGGAAGCACTCGATGAAACGCTTGCCGTCCTGACTGAACCGCGCACTATGAATACCTGCTTCGGTAGTCAGTTGCGTTACTCCACCCTTCTTCATATCCACGGCAAAGAGTTGTCGCGTGGCCGGTGTCGGAGCGGCTTGATAATAGAGCGTTTGCGAGGGTTCATCTACGGCATAGAGCGCCGTCACATCGATGCCTTCGGGCGTCAGCACTTTCTGCTCCAGGCCTTGCGCCGTATAGAGATACGCGCGACGCCAACCGTCTCTCTCGCTGACCATGACAAAGCGGTCGTCACTCAACCACTGCCACTGGTCAAAAAGCGTATAATCGATGAAATACTGCTTGCTTTCTTCTTTGTATAACAGACTTGCCACAGTGGATTTCGCATTGATGCTAAATACCTCCATCTTCGTCTGGTCGCGGTTCACACGCAGCGCCAACAGCGCACCACCATTCGTCCATCTCAAGCGCGGGATATACATCTCGCTCATTCGTTCATTCGTTAAGTCCTTCACCGTCAAGATGCCCTTCGTCGCCACATCATAGATGCACACCGAGGCCTTTGCGTTCGGACAACCGGCTTTCGGGTATCGCAAGTGCTGCTGCGTAGGATATTGCGATTCGCCATAGACTTCCCACGAGAAATCGGGCACTTCATGTTCGTCGAGTTTGACGAACGCCAACAGCTTAGAGTCCGGACTCCATGCGAAGAGCGCCGTGGTACCGAACTCCTCTTCGTATAACCAGTCCGCCACACCGTTGATGACGTCCACGTCTGCATCTTTGGTCACCGCCACTTCCGTACCGAAATCGCACTTATGGATATAGAGATTATTGGCGATCGCAAACGCTACATAGCGTCCGTTCGGGCTCATCACCGCATCGCGCACTCGTTCGTTAGTTAGTTCGTTCACTCCTGCGCCGAGCTGCTTGCGCGTATGACGCATCGTATCGAGGATGAACCAGTCGGCTACTTGCGAATGACGGAAGATCTGCTCCTCGTTCTCTTTCTCCAGACGATAGCGACCCGTAGCCTCCGTGCCATTCAAGATCGAGTCTTGTTCGGCTACAGACAGCGTCTTCGCATTAAAATCTCCGGCAAGGATAGCCGGTAAGATAGATAGTATAAATACCAGTATTTTCATTGTTTACCAAAGGAATACATACAATAAGATGAACATCGTCACGATAGCGATGGCGCCGATATTAAAGGCACGCGAGGTATGGAAGACCTCCACATCCACGCCGATGGATTTGATATTCTCTTTCTTGCTACTTGCATTGTTACGTGCGGTGAAGCCAAGACCTGCCGTCGCCATCGCGAAGAAGAAGATCGCTTCGAAGCCTAAGTTACGTCCCCACTCGTAGTGCATCGTCACAAAACCTATTACCGTGGATATCGCAGCCAACGTGAAGAAAAGACGCGATGCCCATAACTGCCATTTGACCGTCTCCGGAGATAACTTCCCCGCTTCCTTCACGTTCTTATCCGACAGACTGATCGGAATGAAGAGGGCCAGCAGGCAGAAGAACACATAGCCCATGCGTTGCAAGAACGGCACATCGGGCAAGAGGAACTTAAAGAGTATCGAGAAGACGAAGGTACCGATAGCCGTCACGACAGCTGCCTTTCCGCTACTGCGCTTCCATAGCAGACCCAGACCGAAGATGATCACCAGACCCGGGAAGACAAAGCCCGAGTACTCCTGTATCACTTGGAAGGCCTGGTCCGCACCACCCATGATCGGATAGACCGCTACCAGCGCAATCAATAACGCACAGAGTGAGGTGATTCGTCCTACGCGCACGAGTCGTTGCTGCGAAGCCTTTTTGTTGATGAATTTCTTATAGATATCCATCGTGAAGATGGTGCTCGTCGAGTTGAACATCGATGCCAGGGACGAGATGACCGCCGCAGCGAGGGCAGCAAACGCCAGACCCTTTACCACTACCGGTGTGAAATTATGAATCAAGAACGGATAGGCATCGTCGCTTCGCGCTATGGCGCCCGACAAGGAAGCACGGATAGACTCGCACTCCGGAGCATTCATTATATAGAACGCGCACACGCCCGGGATACAAACGATGAACGGGATCAACAGTTTCAGCGCGCCGGCGAAGATCATACCTTTCTGCGCATCGTCGAGCGAACGCGCCGCGAGACCTTTCTGGATGATATACTGGTTGAAACCCCAATAACCGATATTCGAGAGCCACAACGCACCTACCAGCACTACTACACCAGGGATATCGAAATACGGATCATCCGTGATAGACGGATAGATATCCGGACTACGCGTCACGACTAAGTTAAAATGCTTGTCCGCCGGCGCCCAGTCGGGGTTCGCCGAGAGTTCTCGATAGATATGTCCGAGGGCACCGAAAGCACCACCCTCTACGCCTAAGTTCTCCGCCACGAAATGGAGCGTTGCGAAGACCGTTATCAGACCGCCGCCAACCAGGAACACTACCTGCAGCACATCGGTCCATGCTACGGAAGCCAGACCGCCGTATATCGAATACAAACCGGCTATGAGGAAGAGAATCAGGATGATGGTTACCATCGTCATATCGACATGCATTCCTAAGAACTGTGCCGGTACGGCAGGTAAGCCCAAGATATGCTTGATGGCCAACGCGCCCAGCCAACTGACGGAGGTCAGATTGATGAACACATAGAGGAACAGCCAGAAGATAGAGAACGCCAGACCCGTGCCTTCATTATAGCGGTCGGAGAGGAACTGCGGGATGGTGAAGATCTTCTTCTTGAGCATCAGCGGCAGCAGGAACTTACCGACGAGGATCAAGGTCAAGGCCGCCTGCAACTCATACGCCGCCATGGCTATACCGGACCGATAGGCCGAACCCGACATACCGATGAACTGCTCAGCCGAGATGTTCGCGGCAATAAGCGATGCACCTACGGCCCACCAGGTCAGGGTGTTGCCCGCTAAGAAATAATCGTTGGCACTCTTCTCCTTGCCTTTCTTGCCACGGCTGACGATCCAACCGAGCGACACCAGGAGCACCAGATAGATGGCGATGACGATATAATCAATCGTAGCAAAGCCGTTGTTTTGTAGCGCTTCTAAAATAGACATATCTTATCGTATTTTCATGTATTTCTTTCCGTTGCGGATGTATAACTCATAGATGCCGAACACGACCTTCCACTCATCCGCTAATCCACTAATCCCCTCATCCGAGACCTGCTCTATCCCCACTCCATTCTCGGGATGGCAGGTGTAGACCGTACCGCCTGCCGACTGCACTGCGGGCAATAATCGCATCGGCGATGTTGTAGGATCCGCTTGCAGCAAACCGGCATAAAACGTCTGCGATGTCAGATCGTATATATTGAGCCAGAGCACGTAGTTCTTATTGCTGATCGTGGTCCAGAACAGCGTCTGTTCGCCCTCATGATACACATTCCACACACTCGCCTTGGCACTCATCTTCGGGCTGTAGGTATCGTACCCGATAAGCGTCTGCGTTGCTTCATGCGTGATGGTCGCCGTAGTCTCGGTCACGAAGTCGATGCGGTAATACTGGTTTGAGTCGGCAGCGTTCACAGTCGCGTTACTCATTCGTCCGTCCACCGGCACTCCGGCTAAAGCTATACCAGCTGTCTCATTCATGTATACATACGTGCCGGAGACCAGTTCCGTCTGGTACGCCGACTCTGCCGGGTCTTCGAATTTATACACCGCCCATAGTGTGCAATCGCTCGAGGGATAGAACGTGCTATTGGCATTATACACCGTCGGCTTCTCACTTATCTGCCAAAACGGAGTACCGGTCCAACCGATAAACGACCACTCTTTTTCATCCTCCATCGTCGGCAGCACGACGCCTTCCATCCCGCTCGCCTCGCGAAGCGTATCTATCGCTACATCTCCCTTCATCAGCGTCACAGCGTGCGCAGGAGCCGGACTCCAAGTGATCGTGAAGGCATCGATATACAGCGAATTCTGCGTGCCGTAAAGCATGATCTCCAATGCATCTACATTCGCTGCCGCACCAGCAAATGCTATTACCGGGTCAGCCACTTCCGTGTAACTCACAGTTTTCGCAGCAATTTGCGTGCCATTTGCCATCGCAACAATCGCACCTGCCCCTGAGTTCTTCGTCGACCGCATCGTCAACTCGATTTTCTCCACCGTGATTCCTCCCAGACCGCTCAGACTCAGCGTCGCTGTATCACCTCCTCGCACATGACCTTTATTGTAGGTATTGGCGTACGAAGCCTGCATCGTTGGCGGACAGGATCCGTCCATTGACACCGAGTTCTTCGTCTCCACCGTAAACGTCATCACAGCCGCCAATATGAGTATCAGATTCATAAGCGCTCAAACTTTGCGGGGCAAAGTTACACAAAAAAATTCATTTACGCAAGCGTTTGGGCAAAAAAAAAAACTCCCATGCATCTCTGCACGGGAGTCCAAACTCCATGAAAAAGTTTCACTACTATCATGGATAGTAGTTATCGGTTCGATTACTCGAAGCGGATGTTGACACGGCGGTTCTGTGCGCGGCCTTCGCGGGTGCTGTTGTCAGCAACAGGCTCCAGTTGTCCCTTAGACTCGCACTGGATCTGGTCGGGGTTAACGCCCTGGCCCACCATGTATTTCTTGAGTGCTTCTGCACGCTTCTTACCCCAAACCTTGAGGTTCTGGTCTGCGTTACCGGTGTTGTCGGTATGTCCGGTGATGACGATATGCAGCGTCGAGTCTTCGGCCATTACAGCGCAGATCTCATCGATGATGGGTTGCTCCTCGGGTTTGAACTTGAGGTCGGCTCCACCGGTCTCAAAATGGACAGTAACGGATTCTCCGGCTGCTTTGAGGGCGGCGATATGTGCTGCGCGTTCAGCGGCGATGCGCTGGCGCTCAGCCTCTGCAGCAGCGATGGAGTCTAGGCGTGCTTTTTCTGCCGCCTCGGCTGCGAGACGCGCCTGATATGCTTCATCGGCAGCGAGGCTGTCAGCAATGGCTTTCTCGCGCGCGGCAGCGATGGAGTCCAGACGGGCTTTTTCTGCCGCAGCGATGCTGTCTAAGCGTGCCTGTTCGGCAGCCGCCTGCTCGGCAGCGAGTCGTTCAGCCTCCTCGCGAGCGAGACGCTCGGCCTCGGCTTTGCGCTCCTGCTCCTTCGTGGAGGGCCATCCGAAATCGACAGCCACCTTCAGACCGAAGCGGATGAGGTTTGCCTTCGACGTCTCGTTGCTATCGAATGTACCGCGGTAGTCGATGACAGCGGGGTTGGTAGCATTGATCATGATCATCTCTTCGGTCTTCGCCTCCGCCAACAGGTTGCTGAAACCATAGCCGAAGCTGATGCCGACATAGATACCCCAGTTATCATTGAGCGCTACGCGCGCACCGAGGTCCGCGATTACGGAACCGCCTACCTTAGCGCGATTGTTGATTTTCGCGTTCTGGGTGGTGGTATAGGTGCTGAATCCGTGCTCGGGCATATCGCTGATGGAGTAGTTACCGAGTGCAGGGAACACGCCTGTGGTGGAGTAAGAACCGCTCTTAGCGTAATAAGCACCGTGTACAGGCAAATCGAGCGACAGACCTACGCCTCCGATAAGAGCTACGCGATCATTGAAGGCCTTGCGGAAGAGAGCCTCAACAGGGATGCTGAGTACACCTACGTTCTGGCGCTCCTTGAAGTTATTAAAACCGGTAGTGAGGTCGTACGGTGTATGCGGGTTAGAGGGGTGCGTAAGGCCGGTAGTGACCTCATTCCAGTTGTAGGTAGCATACGCGTTCGCCCAAGAGTACTGGAATCCGACACCAAGACCGGCCCACTGGTTGAAGAAACGGGCATAGTGGATACCTGCTTCGAAACCGGCGCCTACGCTCTGCTGACCGTTAGCCGGTTTATAGAGCATGGTATTGAGTCCACCGCCGAAATTAACGCCTACATAATTATCGTGTGCGCTCTGCTGTGCACTGACCGAAAGGGTCAGTGCTGCAGCAGCGAACATTACTATAATACGATTTGTTTTCATTGTTGTTATATTCTTTTGCTGGTTCCACATGTTATTTCTTCATTACCTTAACTACGATGCCGTCAACAGAGATCATGTAGTTGCCGGTTATATAACCGTTCATATCCACGATGGTCTCGTTGCCCTCGAAGGTGGTATTCTTCATCTCGACACCCATCAGGTTGACGATCCG
Source organism: Bacteroidales bacterium UBA1187 (assembly GCA_002309835.1). GTDB lineage: Bacteria > Bacteroidota > Bacteroidia > Bacteroidales > Paludibacteraceae > Colicola. The sequence goes on along the minus strand of DBYL01000013.1, from coordinate 3,764 downwards.
CAGGTTGTGCTCGTAGTTCGCCGAATTTTCGATCACTACCGTTGTGGTTGTAACAACCGGGTTCGGGAATACCTTCACATGTGCCTTCGGAGCGTCGGAGCCGTAAAGGGTCTCCATGTCATCCTGACCACACGTGTAGGTCGGCATGCCGTTCATCTTAGCGGAAACGAAGTACTCTCCGGTCAGCTTGCCATTTACATGGTAGTAATGTCCGGTTGCGCCCGGTATCGGCTGCCAAGGCTCAGAGCTATCCGAACGGAAGTACCATTGGATATCAGTGAAGCACTCGCAGGTATCTACAAGGGCAATCGTATTCTCGAACAGAGGAACAACGAAGGTCTCCGGCAGATTAACATGGAAGGTGACGTTGAGTGCGCGACTCTCGAGCCAGTCGAAGCGGCTGTCGCGGAAGTAAACGGTCATCGAGTAGTCACCGGTCGGCAGATCCACCGGAATCTCGATATCGATTGTTCCTTCCTTACCTGTCGTCACGAGGTCCGTCCAGTCCACATCCGTGAAGCGGCTGTCGGCAAAGTCGATCTTGTACTGATCCGGGTTACCGCTATTGAGGTGGTACTTGAGGCTGTAGCCGCTACCGTCGCAATAACCGTACGCATATACATCAATACCTTCTTCTACCTCTACTTGCTCGCCCTCTTCCGGTTGATGCTCGTCGTTCGGGATGAACGGCTCGATGATGACACCTTCGTTGGTGAAGATATCGGAGGTCGGATCGAGGTAGTAGTTATTGAGCAGAGCGGCATCGCCGGTCAGTTCGTAGAAGAGGGTGATCGTCAGATTCTCAGCTACGTCTGCACTGCTGAAGGCAGCAGTGGTGACGTGTGCAATCGGATCGTTCACCTTGATGCCGTTGAGTACACCTTGCTCGAGTACCACTGCGTTAGCGTGTCCGTCCGCGAACTTAGCAACCTGAGCCTCTGCGTCGGATACATAGACGTGTGCTTTGTTAACCGTCAGTGTACCATCGACGAAGGTGATGGCGTAGTCGTATGCATCTACATCCTTCGGCGTGATGGCGTAGGTACCGATCGGGCTGCCCGGTGCATAGATGCAATCGTATGCCTGGGTACCGAGCAGTACGCTCTCGTCATCATTACCGAACCATCCGTCGTACGAAACGGTGAATGCAGGAGCTATGTCGCCGTAGATCATCGCCGTGTCGTTCGCCGTGATGGTCAGCGGAGCTTTGTGGATCGCGAATTCAACAGTCAGCGTATCGATATAGTTACCGATGAACGCTACGATAGCCGTGTAGTTACCTACATGCGTCGGAGCTGTCTCGCTCTCTGCATACGTGCTCTGGTCAGCCCCTACGCCCTTGAAGGTCAGTACGTAGTCTTGCGCTTCTGTCAGCACAAGGGTGGTATCCTTCACTTGGATGGTCGGACGGTTCACCTCTGCGTCGTAAACGAGTTTCTCGTTATCAGCCTGTTTAGCCGCGATGTCTGCGCTCTTAGCGGACTTGCGGTTCACAGTGAGCTTACCGTTAACGAAGGTGATCGCGTAGTCGTGTGCATCCACACCGCTCGGGATGATGGTGTACTCACCTACGTTGTTACCGCGCTCGTACTCGCAAGCGTATGCTTGAACGCCGGTCAGTACGGTAGCTGTATCGGTACCGAGGAAGCCGGTGTATGCCACGGTGAACACAGGTGCGTTTTCGCCGAAGATAACCTCCTTATCCTCTGCCGTGATGGTAAGCGGAGCCTTGTTGATCACGAAGTCAACGGTCAGCGTATCCTTGTAGTTTCCGATGAAGTCAACGATAGCCGTGTACTCACCTACATGTATCGGAGCGTTTACAGACTCAGCATATTCGGTGATACCGCGACCGATGAAGGTCAACTGATAATCCGTACCCTCGATCAGTGTCTTCGTTGTATCCTTCGCTTGGATAGTCGGTTTATTGACAGCGTTGGTATAAACGAGGTTCTCGTCTAACAGCTGTGCTGCCGTGATATCCGCCGACTTAGCGGACTTGCGGTTCACGGTTACCTTACCGTTGACGAAGGTGATGGTATAGTTAGCAGCATCTACACCGCTCGGGGTGATCACATATTCGCCAACCGGGCTACCCTTTGCATACTCGCAAGCGAAGGCAATGTCACCGGTCAGCACTGTAGCATCGTCGTCGCCTTGCCAGCCGGTATAGGTGACGGTGTATTGCGGAGCGAGGTCTCCATAGATGACGCTCTTGTCATCCGCGGTAGCCTTCAACTCAGCCTTGGCGATCGTTACAGCTACGGGCGTAGCCGCTACAGAATCGAGGTGGTTGAGGTCACCCTGTACGCGGTAGTAAACATTGTGCGTACCGGCACTCATAGCCTGCGGCAGTTCGGTCTTCCAACTATCCAGCAGGGTCGGATCGAGACTGTACTCGAAGGTACCGTCGTTGGTCTGACCGGCTGCGATGAGGGTCTGGTTAGCTGCAGTATAAACGAGTGTGTCGTAAGCAATCGGAGCCACGTAGGTTACCGGCACTTTGGCGATAGTAGCCATCGTCGGTTCCGGAGCGAGGTAATCCGCATGTCCTTCGCGCACGAGTTTATAATAGATCGCGTATACGCCCGCGATAGTAGCCTTCGGCAGTTCAGCGCTCCAGCTCTCCGGTTCTTCCGGTTGGAGGCTGTACTCGATATGACCTTCCTTGGCTACTCCGGCGGTAATCAGAGTCTGTGCCGTGCCGTTGTAAACGAGGGTGTCATATGCCACCGGATTGGTGGTGATGATCGGTGTATAGACAGCCTTAACACGGAGACCTTCTTCAAGGAAGTCACCTGCTTTGACATCCCAACGAACGAACTCGTAACCGTTGAAGTCCGGAGCCGGATCGGGGATATGGAGCAATGCTACAGTCTCGTGCTTGAGCTCGCCATCCTTACCGATATACGATACGTTGTGCTCGATCTTCGCAACGAGGATAGCCCATGCTTCCTCGGCGTTAGTGAGTTTTGCTACTACTTCGTCATCTACCAGTGCTTTGGAAGCATCGATCAGTGCGTCGTATTTGTCGCGAGCGGTCTCGATAGCAGCTTTGACAGCCGGGTCATAAACAATCTCAGCCGGGATTGCCTCAATCGCTGCGATAGCATCCAGTGCTGCGTATTGTGCCGCAGCGTCGGTCATTTTCTGTACATCAGCGGCATCGAGCGCACCCTTGGCTGCGTCGCTCAATTGGTTGTATGCCACGAGAGCGGCTGCGATAGCCGGACCGCTGGTCGGATACTCAACCGGAGTAGGAATAGCATCAATCAGGTCTTTGACAGCCTGAGCCGAATCCAGCGGAGTAGCAGGTGGTACACCCGGGTTGAGTGCTGCAAGAGCAGCCTCAGCATCGAGCAGGGTCTGATCGTTGGAAACCAGCAGTTTCTGGTCAGCGGTGAGGGCGTCGTACGCAGTGCGTGCGCTTTCTATAGAATCGCGCGTAGCGAGCTTGAGCTCTACCGGCGTCGGGATATTGTTGATCTTAGCAATTACCTTGTCTGCCTCGGCTTGGTTGAGAGCAGTCAGAGCTGCCTCAGCGTCAGTCAGTTTCTGTACCGTAGGAGCATCGAGCGCACCCTGAGCAGCCTCGCTCAGTGCGTCATAAGCTGTGTGTGCTGCCTGAACAGCGTTCACACATGCGTCTTCCAAGGTTACAGGAACAGGAATAGCCTCAATCAGGTCTTTCACTACCAGTGCCGAATCCAGCGGAGTAGCACCTCCTGCTGTTACCAGACGGACCATGCAACCATACGCGCGAT
>DBYL01000014.1 GCA_002309835.1 Bacteroidales bacterium UBA1187 | reverse complement strand
TGAAGCGAGTTAAGATGGCACATGCGAAATATGTGCAATCGTTGCACGCTCACGACGATAAGTAATCAACTTATGTCGCTCCAATTATGCGCTTCGATACGTAATGTATCGAGGCGTCTTTTGTATATACGGTTCATCTCGTCCTCGAGCAACGGGTCGGCATCTACGATCTCTCTCGCCGCAGCGCGCGCCAACTCCAACAACCTGCCATCCGTCGCGAGGTTCGCGATATGCAAGTCAAATGGCGTACCGGACTGCTGCGTGCCTTCAATATCCCCTGCACCTCTTAACTTCAGATCCATCTCCGCCACACGGAAACCGTCGTTCGTCTCCACCATCACGTCCATCCGCTGACGCGTGTCTTTGGTCAACTCCGTACGCGTGAGCAGCAGACAATAACTCTGGTCCGCTCCACGCCCTACGCGCCCGCGTAACTGGTGTAACTGACTCAGACCGAACCGCTCCGCATTCTGAATGATCATCACCGAAGCATTGGGTACGTTCACACCCACCTCGATCACCGTCGTCGCCACGAGTATCTGCGTCTCACCGCTAATGAACCGCTGCATCTGCAGGTCTTTGTCCGCCGCTTTCATCTGACCATGCACCATCGAGATCTTATATTCCGGGAATGCCTCGCATAACTCATTGAACCCGTTCTGCAGATCTTCCAAATCGAGTTTCTCACTCTCCTTGATAAGCGGATATACCACGTATACCTGTCGGCCGGCCTCTATCTGCTTGCGTACAAACGAATAGACTTGCGCACGGCGCTGCAGCGGATAGTGAATAGTCTGTACGGGTTTACGTCCCGGAGGAAGCTCATCGATGACGCTCACGCGCAAGTCTCCGTAGATAGTCATCGCGAGCGTACGCGGGATAGGCGTAGCCGTCATGACCAATATATGCGGAGGCGTCTCATTCTTCGTCCATAACTTCGCTCGCTGCGCCACACCGAATCGGTGTTGCTCATCGATGATCACCAGTCCTAAGTTCTGCCACTGCACTGCATCTTCGAGCAATGCGTGCGTGCCGATGAGGATATTGATGGTCCCGTTCATCAAGCCGTTATGGATAGGCACACGGTTCTTCGCACTCACACTTCCTGTAAGTAAAGCCACATGTACTGCATCTCCCAGCGGAGCCAAGAACGTCTTCAGCGTCTCGTAATGTTGGTTCGCGAGAATCTCCGTCGGGGCCATGATACAGGTCTGATAACCGTTATCCACTGCCAGCAAACAACATAGCAGCGCCACCAGCGTCTTACCCGAGCCCACATCTCCTTGCAGCAGTCGGTTCATCTGATGACCGCTCTTCAAGTCTTCGTGTATCTCACGTATCACACGTTTCTGCGCATTCGTCAACTCAAACGGCAACGCTTTATACAAACCATGGAATCGACTTCCTACCGTCGGCATCACGAAGCCCGGGTTCGACTCACGCTTCTTCATCTGCCTTAGCAACTGAAGCTGGATAAAGAACAACTCCTCGAACTTCAATCGCGCACGCGCGTTCTGCATACTTCGCGTGTCGCGCGGGAAATGGACGTTGATAAGCGAGTCCGTCAGAGACATCAGTCGATATTTCTGCAGCACATCCACGCCTATCGTATCCGGTACACCGGCCTTAAGATCCGGCATCAGGTCCGCAATGATGGTGCGCATCGCCTTGGAGTTCAGGTTGATGCGTTTCATCTTCTCCGTAGTATTGTAGTAGGGTTCAAGACCTTGTGTCATCTCCGGTGTCACCTTATCCCACGGTGTTAGATCCGGATGCACGAAGTTATACTCGTGATTGAAACGACTCGGCTTACCGAAAAGCAGATACTTGACGTGCTTCTGCAGTTTCACGTACTGCACGCCTCTGAACCACACTAACTCACACTGGTGTACTCCGTCATTGAAAGTCGCGATGAGTCGCTGCGCCTTACCGATACCCGTCGTGTGCCAATCGGTCACCTCACCGATAATCTGCACATAGGTGTCTTCATCCACTATCTCCGCGATGCGATAAAATCGACTGCGGTCAATATACTTATACGGATATTGACGCAACATGTCCATCGCTGTGCGTACACCCAGCTCTGAACGAAGAATGTCGGCACGTTTGGCACCGACATTCTTACAATAAGCTATATCTCGATAAGCTAATTCCACGGTTTAGAACCGAGCAGGTTAGCCTGCGGCGCCTTATTGTAACTTGAAGTTAACCGGCACCGTGTACTTCACGCGTACAGGTTTACCACGCTGCTGACCCGGTTTCCATTTCGGCATCGACTTGATAACGCGGATAGCCTCTTTGTCCAGCGAAGGATCACCACCGGAACGTACTACCTCTACGTCCACGATAGAACCGTCACGGTTAACCACGAATTGGCAGATAACACGACCTTGGATACCGTTCTCCTGAGCAATTACCGGATACTTCACGTTCTCGCTCAAGTACTTGAACAATGCTTGCTGACCACCGGGGAACTCAGGCATCTTCTCTACTACAACGAAGACAACCTCTTCTTCCTCTTCCTCTACGGGAGCCTCAACCGGCGCAGCGATAACAACCTCCGTCTCCTTGTCATCCTCTGTGTTGATGTCAATAGACTCGGTCTCTACGTTATCCTCAACCACGTTCAGCACTTCTACCTCTTGCACTGCAGGGGGTGGAGGGGGAGGAGGAGTCTCTTGACTCGTCTGCTGAATCTCCACTTCTTCCTCAAAGAGGAACTCCGTGTCGGTTACCTCATACTTGGTAACTTCTCTCTCAGTCCACTCAAGCGCTACATACACGAGGCTGAGCACAAAAACCAAACCCATTAATACATAAACGAGTTTGTCATTCTCAAGACTGGCTTTTTCAGATTTCTTAACTTGCATATCTTGTGTTTTTTAGGGCGTAGTTATCAAAATCGGCTACAAAGGTACAACAAAATTTTCATATATGCAAGTTTTTCGTAGAAAAAACATAAAAAAATCTTGCATATGTGAAGAAAAATCACTACCTTTGCAGCCGCAAAGGTTTTTATCAACTAATCATTTAACCAAATTTGTGTATTTATGTCAAGTGTAAACAAAGTTATTCTTATCGGCAACGTCGGCAATGACCCTGAAGTACGTTATTTAGACCGCGGCGTTGCAATTGCTACTTTTAATTTAGCTACTACCGAACGTGGCTACGTAATGCAAAACGGCACACAGGTTCCTGACGTGACCGAATGGCACTCTATCGTGCTGTGGCGCAATCTGGCCGAGTGGGCACAGCAGAACTTGCGCAAGAGTATGAAAATCTATGTGGAAGGCAAACTCAAAACACGCTCGTGGGAGAAAGACGGACAGATCCGTCGTAAGACAGAAGTAGTAGCGGAAAATGTACAAATCCTCTATCGACCCGAGCAGTACCGAAACAACAATCAGTCCGCTGCCGACAGAGAGGAAGCGAGCGAAGAAGCCCCTGTCGCAGAAGATACTAATTTTAACGACATTTTCTAATGACCAATAAAGAGCGATATATCGAATGGGCCGGGGAGCAGGAGTATATCCCTATCTCCATGACTCCATGGTGGCTGGACGCTGTTTGTGCAGGCAAAGAATGGGACGTGTTGTTAGCCGAAGATGAGAAAGGTAACATCACCGGCGCAATGCCTTATCTCTTGCGCAAGCGCGCGTGGTATAAGTATATTGTGATGCCTCAGATGTCCCAGATAGGTGGCATCTGGGTGACAGCAGACATCACTGCCGACCGATGGAAGACAGCCGAAGTGTGCCGTAAGATCAAAGAGCAGTTGGATGGCATGAAGTTGGCTTATTACTACCAGCAATACCTGCCCGGCAGCCTATGCGTAGACGCAATGCGTGCGCTCGGCTTCAAGACGCAAGAACGCATCACATACCGCGTAGAGGACCTGAGCGATCTAGATAAAGTCATCGCTTCGTTCAGCAAAAACAAACGTCGCCAACTGCAGAAAGCGCTCTCCCTGCACGCCGAGCACTCTATGGAACCGGAGAATTTCTATCGTCTGCACACGGAATGGTTGCAAGCGCGAGGAAGACGAGTGAGCTACTCGAGAGAATTTCTGTTAGTTCTGGAGCGTAAAGCACGTCGACTCAAACAATGCGAGATTCTTAGTATCTGCAATGCAGACGGACAGGCTTATGCTGCAGCGTTCCTCGTGTGGGATAAGAACTACATGTATTACCTCATCCCATCGTACGACCCTGCCTTCCGCGAATCAGGCGCAAGTGCATTACTCGTACTGGAAGCCATGAAACTGGCGAGAGAGAAACATGTGCATTTCGATTTCGAAGGTGGCACGGAACGCGGCACAGCAAGGCACTACAAGCAATTCGGTTCCATCCCCGTAACATACTATGCCGTAGAGCGATACTATAAACCGCTCTTCCGCATCGCTATCTGGATTCAGAAAATTCGTGAGTGGCGCTATCGGTAATGAACGTCCTTTTCCTCACACCTTGGTATCCGTCCGAAGCTGACGCGATGGCTGGTCTCTTCGTGCAGAAGCACGTGGAGGCTGTTCGTGCGCAAGGCGTTGATGTGCGAGTAATCAGCTCGCTGGGATGGCGAGACACTTGGCGTCAATGGCGCGCCTTGCGACGCGAAGGATGGATGCCCGATGTGGTGCAACTGAACGTCATCCAGAAGCAAGGCCTATTGGCCCTCTGGCTCAAAAAACACTATAAAATTCCGTACATCATCATCGAGCATTGGAGCGGGTATCTTCCTGATAATGGACAATTCATGAGATTATCCGCTGCAAAGCAGCGTTTTGCGAAGCACGTATGCGCAAATGCCGAAAGTGTACTGGCGGTTAGCACCCCGCTCCTGCTTGCAATGCAAGCCTGCGGAATACAAGCCAAGCAGTGGGGCACAATAGATAATGTAGTAGATGATTTTTTCTTTGCCAAACATCCCAAATCGTCCAACGCCAAAGAGAAAAAAGTGCTGCTGCACGTGAGTTGCTTTGACGAACGCGCGAAGAATATCACAAGTCTCTTATTAGCCGTCAAACTATTGTCCTACAGGCGGAAGGATTTCGAATTAGTGCTCGTAGGCACAGGTCTTGACTATCAGCGAATACATGATTACGCGGACTCCTTAGGTCTTCTTGAAAACCACGTAGTACGGTTTACAGGAGAACTGACGCCCGAAGAAGTGGCGCAATACATGCACCAATCGGATGCACTTGTGCTCAGCAGTCGATATGAGACGTACGGGGTTGTCTTAGCCGAAGCCGCAGCGGCAGGTGTGCCTATTCTATCTACCCCCGTCGGCATAGCCGAAGAGATAGCTGATATCATCGTACCGCAAGAAGTGGTACAAAACAAATCAGGACGATTTGCAGAATTCATTGAGACTGTTCTCTGGAAGACTGACCTTCCGCCCCAAAACGTCTCTCTCTCGAAGCGCTTTTCTGCAGAGAGCATCGGTAAAAAACTCAAAGCCATCTATGATAGCTGTTTGCATCGCGACATATAATCATGAGCATTTTATCGCTGAAGCGATAGAAAGCGTCTTAATGCAAGAATGCGACGAGCCTATCCGTATCTATATCGGAGATGATGCCTCATCGGATGGAACAGCCGCAATCTGCACACAATATGCTCAAAAAGATGAGCGTATCATCTTCATAAAGTCAGAGACGAACAAAGGCCTTGTGAATAATACGCTCAGTCTCTATTGGCAAATCATGGCAGACAAGTGCGAGTATATTGCCATGTTGGATGGAGATGATTACTGGGTAGACAAGCAGAAACTACAACTGCAAGTAAACTATTTGCGGGCGCACCCGGAAATAGGCTTTGTGCATACCAATGGTTCGACATCTTCGGATTCTAACAAATTGACATTTGGTCAACGCCAAGGCGTATATGGTTTTGATTCTGTCGGCTTTGCAAATTGCACTGTGATGTTTCGTACTAATTTATTGTCAGAGGAGTTATTACTGCAAATAGAAGCACAACATTTCTTGTGGTTGGATTATCCTTTATACGGAGTATTTTATCAACATACCCAATGGGCTTATTTGCCACAAAAAACAGCGGTTTGGAGAGATCATACTTCTGTTTCCCAGCCCAAAACAGCACAAGCGATTTTATCCCTTCGAGAAGAAAAATGCAGGATGTGGAAATGGTTAGACACTTGCTTCCCGGGGCAAGTAGGTTACAATAATCAGATAGCCCACGATTTTCTTCTGAACGAAAGGCTTAACCTCATCTATGCCTTCGGAGATAGAAGCCTTATCACCCAAGACTTACTACATGATTTTCAGCCTCGCTCATGGAAGCAGCGGATAAAACTATCAGGGATAAAACATGAAGTTTTATTCCCTTTCATACGACTTTTTACGCAAAAATGCAATTAAATCTTGCGTAATTCAAAAATTATTACTAATTTTGTAGCCGGTTTTAAAATGATAATCAAATCAATCACATATATTATGAAACACACAATGCTTTGGGTGGCAGCATTGATGCTTGCCATAACGAGTGCAGCGAATGCACAAAATCAAAAGAAAAACGAGGTGAACGAAGGTCAATACGTTCGCTGTATCGCTTTCTACAACCTCGAGAACCTCTTCGACACCATTCACGACGAAGGCAAGAATGACTATGAGTACCTTCCTGACGGTGGTATGAAATGGACCTCCATGAAGTATGAGCACAAGATCAAGAGGATGGCTTATGCCGTCTCGCAATTAGGTACGGATTACGACCCGCGCGGTGCCGCTTGTATCGGTGTTGCCGAGGTGGAGAATATCGGTTGCTTGGAGGATTTGTGCGCAGAGACAAATAGCAAATACGGACGTCGTCTCAAACCAATTCTTATCGAGGGTCCGGACCGCCGTGGCGTAGACGTTGGCTTCTTGTATGACACCGTGCTCTTCAAGCCCTCTACTGTCAAGGGATATGAGTTGAAAGCGCATTATGCAGACGGAGGCGTGATTAAGACTCGTCTGCAGTTGCTCGTTTCGGGCTATCTGCTGGGAGACGGCAAACCGGAGAAGATTCATATGATCACCAACCACTGGCCGAGTCGTTATGGCGGAGAGTTATCCTCCCGTCCCGGTCGTGACACAGCCGCTATGCTGAGCAAGTCTATCTGCGACTCAATCTATCTCAAAGAGCCGAAGGCAAAAATCATCATCATGGGTGACTTGAATGATGATCCGGACAACCACTCTTGCAAGGATGTACTGCAGGCTCGTAAGAAGCCGAACCAAGTCGGCCCGCAAGGATACTATAACACTATGTGGATCCACTTGGCCAATGGGACAGGCACCTTGTTCTACAATGGTAGTTGGAACCTCTTCGACCAGATTATCATTTCCGAGCCGCTCTTAAACGAGAAGAAGGATAGCGGTAATTGGGCATACTGGAAATCGCAAGTATTCAACAAACCGTTCCTGACCGTTCAAGAAGGCAAGGACAAGGGCGCTCCGCTTCGTACCCACAAAGCCGGTGTATGGCAAGACGGCTACGGAGACCACTTCCCGACGATGATTTATCTCATTCGCAAAAAGTAATTATGCCTTTACGGCTATAAAAATATGACGTTACAATTAAATAGAAACGCAGCGCCGATTAAGATGCGCAACTATGGACGCATTGTCCAAGATATGATTGCATATGCATCTACATTGTCGCCCAGCCCTGAGCGAGACTCTCTTGAGATCTATATCGCTCAATGTATGCGTCAGCGCAACTTGGTATGGAATCGCGACCAGGAAGCAGGCATGAGCCGCGTACGTGAGGATTTACGTAGGCTGTCAAACGGGTTGCTTACTTGTGATTCTCCTGCTTTTGAACAGATCATGGCGCAGCCAAACGCTCCTATTTTGAATACAAAAAAGAAAAAGAGTTAATCATGGAGGAGACTAACCAGTTTAAGGTCTTTGCCGGTTCTAAAGGCGAAGCATTGGCAAAACGCGTTTGCGAAGAGTTGGGTTGCCCGTTAGGCAATCTGCGTATCGATCGATTCTCTGATGGCGAGTTCTGCGCCTATTTTGAAGAATCCGTTCGTGGACAATCGGTTTATTTGATACAACCTACCTGTCCCAGCAGTGACAACCTAATGGAATTGCTGCTGATGATTGACGCAGCCAAGCGCGCCAGCGCCTACAAAGTGAATGCCGTCATCCCTTATTTCGGTTGGGCACGACAAGACCGTAAGGACAAGCCACGCGTATCCATCGGAGCAAAACTGGTAGCTAACATGTTACAGGGCGCAGGAGCTGATCGTGTGATCACAGTAGACCTCCACGCCGATCAGATACAAGGATTCTTCGATATCCCGGTAGATCATATCTACGGTTCAAACGTATTGGCCCCGTATATCGCCTCGTTGAATCTGAAAAAACTGATTGTTGCTTCCCCGGACGTAGGAGGTTCTAAACGCGCCTCTAACTTCGCAAAGAAACTGCATGTACTCACCGATCGCGAGATACCAATGGTGATCTGCTATAAGAACCGTCCTGATTTCAATAAAGTATCCGAGATTCGCGTCTTGGGTGATGTATACGGCAAAGATGTTGTAATCTTTGACGATATCGCAGATACAGCAGGTACGCTCTGCAAAGCGGCAGAAGTAATGTCTGCTGCAGGTGCAAAATCCGTTCGTGCCGTAGTTACGCACGGCGTGCTGAGTGGCCCTGCATGCCAGCGCATCGACGAGAGTGCATTAGAAGAACTGATTTGTACGGACTCCCTTCCTATTGATCCTTATTGCTGCAGCAAGCTGCACATCGAGAGTCTAGCCGGTTCTATTGCACAAACCATTCGCGCAATTCAAAATCACACCTCTGTCAGCGAAACAAATATTCGATGAAAAAATATCTATTATACATACTATGTATTCTTTTAGCGGCTTGCGGCAAAAAGCAAGCCGCTGTTACGCGTCCCGCTTTCTCTTCCGACTCCGCTTATGCGTACATAGAGAAACAGATGGCTTTCGGACCGCGTGTCCCTAATAGCAAAGCGCATATTGACTGCGCTGTTTGGTTAATCGAGACTTTCCGCGCACAGGGCGCTATCGTTGAGCTGCAGCGCGGACAGATGCCTGACTATAGAGGCAATAACCAGCAGATTTATAACATCATCGCCCATTTCTCCACTCCCGAGATTGCCGGTCGTCCGCGCATCCTACTTGGTGCGCATTACGACACCAGGCCCTGGTGCGATGAAGAAGAGAACTACTCCGACCGCTATTATAATGTCCCCGGTGCGAATGACGGCGCTAGTGGCGTAGGTGTGTTGCTGGAGATCGGACGCCAACTCGGTCAGCGGTTAGCGGACTCCACCCTTCGCACACCTGTAGACATCGTCCTCTTCGACTGCGAAGATATGGGCACGCCGCATTTCTTCACGGGTATTGAACGAGAAGACACTTGGTGTCTCGGTTCACAACTATGGGCAACAAATTATAAAAAAGCGCCGCTAATCACATATCAATATGGCATCGTATTAGATATGGTAGGTGCTCCCGATGCTTCTTTCCCGCGCGAGATGTATTCCTCCAACTACGCCTCTAATTATCAGCAGCAGATATGGAGCACTGCGGAGAAATTAGGTTACAGCACGCTCTTCAACAATCAGCAGTCCTACCCCATTACGGATGACCATTACTATGTGAACTTCATCGCGGGTATTCCGTGCGTAGACATTATCCATTACGACATTCGCAACGCCACAGGCTTTCCCTCTTGGTGGCATACCCGCCAAGATGATATGAACCATATCTCCAAAGCAACACTTCAGGCCGTAGGAGAGGTCGTCATGGCTCAATTATGAATAAACTACTTGAAATAAAGAACCTCCATGCCTCCATTGGCGGCAAGGAGATACTCAAAGGTGTCAATCTCGTCATCAACGAAGGCGAGGTGCACGCAATCATGGGACCCAATGGTGCCGGCAAATCGACGCTGAGCGCAGTCCTCACAGGCAACCCCGCTTATGAAGTAACCGAAGGAGAAGTGCTGCTGCATGGCAAAAACTTACTGGCGATGGAGCCCGAAGTGAGAGCTCGAGAAGGAGTCTTTCTGAGTTTCCAATATCCGGTAGAGATCCCTGGGGTAAGCATGACTAATTTCATCCGCACTGCCGTTAATGAGAAACGTGCGTACGAAGGGAAAGAGCCTCTGTCTCCCAAAGAGTTTCTCTCCATTATGCGTGAGAAAAAGAAACTGCTGGAGCTACCAGACAAACTCAACAACCGCTCTGTGAACGAAGGCTTCTCCGGAGGAGAGAAGAAGAAAAACGAAATCTTCCAGATGGCGATGCTTGAACCCTGCTTGTCTATATTAGACGAGACCGATAGCGGACTTGATATCGATGCCTTGCGCATCGTAGCCGAAGGCGTAAATCGTCTCAAGACACCTCAAAACGCCTCCATCGTCATCACCCACTACCAGCGTTTGTTGGACTACATCGTACCGGACTTCGTACACGTTCTCGCCGATGGAAAGATCGTCAAGACTGGCGATAAGAACCTTGCCTTGGAATTGGAAGAAAAAGGATATGAAGGTATTGCATAGCGGCGAAATATTCGAGCAGGTCTTTGTGGATGAGTCCGTTAACTTGCATGTCATGCAAGAAGCAGGCTCAAAACTGAAGATACACCTGATTAATTTCTCTTCGGCAACGAATGCCATCACCATTGAGCAAGTAGGTGAAGGGTGCACGACAGAGATTTATGCGCTGGCTTACCTGCACGGGACTGAAAAAGTGACTACCGAGACACATGTGAAGCACGCCGTAGGCGGAGGGACATCCAACCAACTGATTAAGTTTGTGCTGGAAGACGAGGCACAAGGGCATTTTATCGGAGACTTAAAGATCGTACCTGACGCACAGAAGACCGAAGCACACCAGACTAACCGAAATCTGTTGCTATCCGAGACCGCAGAGATGCGTACTCAACCGCAGTTAGAAATCTATGCGGATGATGTACAAGCTACACACGGCGCCTCTACCGGGCAATTGGATGAGACAGCCCTTTTCTACATGCAGCAACGCGGCATAAACAAACAAAAAGCGCGCCAACTGCTCGTCAACGCGTTTATGAAAGATGTACTTGCAACGATTAGCGATGAGACGCTGCGCGAGCAATTACTGAACTCTATTGATGGCGTAGTCGAGTAACGCCAACAGACTATCTTTTTCTACACTGTCATGGAAGATCTTCAACGCTTCCATGGCTTGTTTTTTATAACTCAGCATGCGCTGAACAGAATACTCATCTCCTTTGAAGCGTAACACAAAAGCCTTGATCTCCTGCAGCGCTTTCTCATGATCCAGCGTCTCACTATGCGCTGCAAGCATCTCGCCTAACTCACGGATATGCTCCGCTTCATCTTGGGGCGCACGCCGCAAAGCCTCTATCAACGGAAGCGTCACTTTTCCGTCACACAAATCACTCATTGTCGGCTTGCCAATCTCCTCCAGGTCACTGTAGTCAAAGATGTCATCTTTGATCTGAAAACATAAACCTAACAACCGGCCGTATTCTCTCAATGCCGCGCGTTGCCGCGGCGTACAACCCGCACTCTCTGCACCAGCCTCAGCACATGCTTGAAAGAGTTGCGCAGTCTTCTGCTCGATCACCTGCAAGTATCGCTCCTCATCTATCCACATACTTTGGCCTACATGCAACTGCACCATCTCTCCGCTGGAGAGACTCTTGCCGAGATTAGAAACGATCTCCAAGATACGAATATTGCGTACCTCTGCCACCAGTCCGATCACTTTGGCAAGCATATAATCGCCAATCAGCACCGCCACTTTGTTGGTCCATTTGACATGTACTGCCGCTGCACCTCGGCGCGTATCCGAACTATCCACTACATCGTCATGCACCAGACTGGCGGTGTGCAGCAGTTCCAGCGCCACTGCCGCTTTCAGCGTCTTATCCGTAATCGGATTGCATAACTGCGCACTAAGCATCACCAATAACGGACGCAACTGTTTGCCGCGACGAGATCCCACATAACGCAACACCTCCTGCTGCAACTTATTGTCCGCACGCAGGCTCTGCTCCATAAGACGCTCGTACTGCTTCCAATGCGCCTCTATCGGTCTTCGGATGTCTGTTATCGTAGCCATTAATCCTATATCGAGTGCAAAAGTACAATATTTTTGTGACTTGTGCAAATTTTGTGTCAATTTTTCTACATTGAGTTGTGTTTTTTTTCGTAATTTTGCAGCCGATAAAGTGTGCGCATATCCGCGCGCTCGCACAAAGTTAATAATCATTTAACTACATATTACAATGAAAGCATTCATGGACAAGGATTTCCTGCTGCAAACTCAAACCGCACAGGAGTTGTATCACGAGCATGCTGAGCACATGCCGATTATCGATTATCACTG
>DBYL01000019.1:112623-115606 GCA_002309835.1 Bacteroidales bacterium UBA1187 | reverse complement strand
CCAGTTCATCATCTTAGAAATAAAGTTAATACTCTTCATAGTATTATCGTGTTTTCTATTATTCGTTGATTTGGTATTATTTCTCTTCTTCCTTTTTCTTCTCTTCTTCGTATCTCTTCGCCGCAGCCTCAAAGCCAACAGGATTTCTCTTAACGGGTGGTTTTGCTGTTAATCCGTCCACCTTGACCGCTAATTCAGCAAGAGACTCATTGATTGCTTCCATTTGTGCCCCAACAATTTCATTCGTGTCGTTTTGGTCACGCAATATATCCTCCACATAATTCCGCAAGTTCTCTACCTCCAATTCCAACTTATCCTGCCGGAGTGACGTCTCATTGATTGCAGATACTGTTTTCCTCAACATCGTAAAGGCGCGCATTATTTGAATATTCACTTGTACTGCAACTTCCGAAGTTAGTACACTACTTAGCATCGCCACGCCGTTTTCCGTAAACGCAAAAGGCAAATATTTACTATGCTCACCACGTCCGTTTTCTATGGTGCCATTTTGGCACCTTAAAGAATTGTATTCTTCACGAGTCAGTTCCACCATAAAATCCGATGGAAAGCGGGATATATTACGCTTGACTTGGCGTTTCAAGTTTTTGGTCTCTACTCCATACAATGCAGCGATGTCTCGATCCAGTATCACGCGTTCGCCACGAATGATATGAATCAATTGTTGTACTTGTTCTACTTCTATGGTGGGCACCAATGCCGATGCTTTATCTAGTGTTTTACTCATATTGCTTAGCCTGGTAAATCTTCTATCTTCGTGCTTTTATGCTATTCAACTTTCATCGCCCGTACGTATATACGCATATACATGCGGGCACGATACAAATCGACTACAAAATTACAACATTTTACGCGCGCGAGTGTGCAATTTCTCGCATAATATGTCGAATAATCGCCATTTTGCAAAGTATAGTTAGCAAAATAGGCATTTTTGTATATTTGCACGCATAAAAAAAGCCCACACGCGTATATGCGTGCGGGCGATTATAAATAAGGAATAAGGTGCTTAGAGGCTTGCCTCGTAAGCAGCGGCGTCCATCAGACTGTCCAGTTCAGCAGCGTCCTTGACAGCAATGCGGATGATCCATCCCTTGCCATAAGGATCGTTGTTAACCAACTCAGGCGCAGCGTCCAACTCCTCGTTGAGCTCCAGCACCTCACCGGTAACCGGCATATTCAAGTCGCTTACCGTCTTAACGGCCTCTACGGAACCGAAGACCTCTCCTTGGCCCACGATCTCACCAACCGTAGGAACATCAATGAAGACGATCTCGCCTAACTCCGACTGCGCATAGTCGGTGATGCCGACAAATGCCTCATCACCCTCTACGCGAATCCACTCATGCTCGCTTGTATAGCGAATATCTTTAGGGAAATTCATAGAATTTCAATTTGTGATTTGTAATTTGTGATTGATTAATAAACACCCGTCGGGATCTGGTCACCCAGCGTAGACATCGCGCAGCGGAAACCGATCTTAGACGAACTCTTGTCCTGGTCGAGGTAACGACGAGTGGACGGGTTGAGCCAGTAGATGCGGTCTGCCCAAGAACCACCTTTGTAAACACGGCTCTTCTTGGTGATGCGCGGAGCGAGGATGTCGGTCGGGTCCGTCTTCAGCTCAGCCAGGTTCTCCATGCCCGTGGTATCCAGCGGATAGTCGGTCTCGAAAAGACTTGCGAAATCGCCATCCATGACGTCACGCTTATCGTCCTCCTTACCCCAAGTGATCTTTATGCAACCTACAGAGTCCATCTCGAACTTACCATTCTCATCCAATACCGGACGGCTGTAGATATTACCACGATAGGAGTTATACTCGCTGGTCTCCTGATAAGTAGTCTCACGATATACATCCATTACCCACTCGTTGACGTTGCCGGCCATGTTATACAGACCGAAGTCGTTCGGCTCAAACTCATCAACAGGGTTGGTGATCACGCGACGGTCGTTCAGCGCACCGCTCACACCCATCATATCACCACGGCCACGAACGAAGTTAGCCTGCATCATACCGAGGTTCTTCTTGCTCATGTCGCGCGGATGGTAACCGGACCAAGGATAAACCTTACCCTCTATAGTCAGGCCATCTTCACCCGCCACAGGTGCATATGCTGCGAACTCCCACTCAGCCTCCGTCGGCAGACGATAACCGGTAACGAAAATACCGTCAGCGATAGTCACCTTGCGCTCTGCGCCGTAGCTGTCGCGTTGCGGCTTACGTCCGAACTCCGGCATATAGGAGTCATCCATCAGATATTTCTCAGTATTGAAGACAAACTTATCGCGAATCCACTCAAAGCTCGGACGATACATCGTAACCGTCTGCTCAGGATCCTCAGGACTAACCTCCTCATAGGAGAACATCTCATATCCGGTCTGCTGCTCCCACTCATCCTTATAAGCCTCGTCATCCGTCGGCTGAAGGTCTGCGAACGGAGGAACAACGATTGCGCCGGCATTGATAAGCGCCATCTCATTCACACGGTCGGTACGCCACTGGCAGTAAGCCATCGCCTGCTCCCATGTAACACCTACAACAGGATAGAACGAGAAGGCAGGGTGCTCGAAATAGTTGTCCTCGTACGGATCATTGTACGCCATATCCTCACGCCAAACCTTATGGTCCGGACGAGCCTGGTCAACGATCTCAGGAGCTACTGCACCAAAGACGAAATCCAACCAGTGAAGATACTCATTCCAGTTGAGGTTGGTAATCTCATACTTGTCCATGTAGAATGAACTAACGGTCAACGTACGAGTCTCGTTGTTACGCGGAGCGGTCAGGAACTCATCCTTCTCACCTACCGTGAACGAACCACCCTGAATAGGAACCATACCTACAGGATTGACATTACCCACGCCTTCATTAGCCTGGAAATTCGTGGTCTTCTGGTCAAAATAATTCCAACCGGTAGTGTTGCTGACACGCGTATTCAGCTCACGCTTGTTACACGATGCAGAA
>DBYL01000019.1:109618-112542 GCA_002309835.1 Bacteroidales bacterium UBA1187 | reverse complement strand
GTGCGCGAAACGTACGCGAGGGCATATGCGTACGTAATTCAGCTTGCAAAGATACTCCTTTTTTTGTATATACGCAAATTTTTATGTGATTTTGTTTGTTTTTTTTGCATATTTCGCCAATTTTTTGTACTTTTGCACCGTGAAAACGCAGATAATGGCGATAGGCAATGTGACGCCGGATAGTTTCTATGCGGCTTCGCGCATCCGCAATGCGGACGCTCTCGTCGTTTGGGCGAAGCAAGCTATCGCGGATGGCGCAAGTATACTGGACATCGGCGGTTGCTCTACTCGTCCCGGTAGTACGCCTGCTTCCGAAGAGGAAGAGTGGAGCCGCGTGGAACCTGCCTTGGCTGCCTTACGCGAAGCGCTGCCGGAGGTGCAGCTGTCGCTCGATACTTTCCGCCCGGAGATAGCCCGCAGGGCGCTCGAGCATTTCGGGTCGATGATCATCAATGATATCTCCGGAGGCAACGAAGCGATGTATGAGATCGTGCGCTACTGGCGAGCACCGTATATATGGACGCTCTGCGGAGCATTAGACCTGCCTGCGCAGCGGCCGGAGATGAATGATATAGACCTGATACTCGATCCCGGATTCGGGTTTATCGGTAGTACCGAAGCGGACTACGCCTGTATGCGCTCGTTAGAAACGCTGCGCGAGTACCATCGCCCGATATTAGTCGGCGTGAGCCGCAAGTCCATCGTCTGGCGGCCGTTAGGCTTGACGCCCGAGACCAGTCTCTCCGCCACGCAAGCGCTGCATATGTATGCGCTCGAGCACGGCGCAACAATCCTGCGCGTTCACGATGTACGCGAGGCCGCGCAGACCATAAAATTATTTGAATTATGCAATTCTTAGCTTTTTCGTTTGGATTCAAGGATGTAATCGATATCCTATTGGTGGCAATCATCATGTATGAGGCTTACCGCCTGCTCCGTAAGACCGGTGCATCGAACCTCTTCTGGGGTATATTGGCCTTCATCGTCGTGTGGTTCCTCGTCTCGTTTGTATTCAAACTTGACCTGACCGGTGCGCTCTTCGACCGCATCATCTCTGTAGGTGCCATCGCTCTCATCGTCATCTTCCAGGAGCAGATACGCATGTTCTTCTTCCGCATCGGTGCGCGTTTCTCGTCGCTGCAGTTTTTCCGTCGTCGTAATCCCGAAGACGAAGCCGCTACGCGGCAGCAGGTCTTGGAGATCACGCAGGCCTGCCGACATATGGCTTCTACCAAGACCGGCGCCCTCATCGTGATGGCCGGAGAAGGCGGACTCAAAGAAATAGTGGATACTGGTGAGCGCTTGGACGCACAGGTATCCGCGCGACTATTGGAGAATATATTCTTTAAGAATACCCCGCTTCATGATGGCGCAGTAGTCATCCGCGAGGGACGCATCGTCGCTGCGGCTTGTATCCTGCCGGTCAGCAAGAACCAAGATATCCCGCAGCATTACGGCCTTCGTCACCGTGCGGCGCTCGGTATAACAGAAAAATCCGACGCCACATGTATCGTGGTGTCGGAAGAGACCGGAAATATTTCTGTAACCCAAGAGGGAACGATTCGTGAAGTGACTCCGGACGAGTTATTCCTCGTACTGCACTCCACCGCGGCGGGCACGCCTAACGGATGATCCGTAAGCATCGCGGCAAAGCACGCACTTACCCTCCTCCGGTAACTGGAAGAGCACCGTAAACTTCAATCCCACCGTCAGATTATTCACCGCCTTGGCGAAATCCGTTGTGGACATGATATCATTCATCACGATATTGTCCACCATGCTTCTGCTATTATAGACATAATTGGCAGAACTCGGATTGGTATCGTATAAAGACGGTAATTCGATTGCATCTCGAGTACCTTGGTTGTGCAAATCAAACAGACCGTAGTCCACAAATGCTGCCAAGCGGTACTCGATCTTACGTTTCGGCACATCATAGCCGACAGCATTGGTAAGTACACCGATGCGGCCACCTATCTCGAAACTAAGATCGATATCTAAATTAAAGTTGGTTTTTACGCCACCTTTCAACTTCTCATTCGCAAAGAACTGGTACTCCGGCATATTACGCATCTCGCCGTAAGCCGTGTACAAGCCGTAGGTATTGAGCGTAGCTGTAGATTTCGTCTGGGTCCACATGCTCGCATTCAGCTTCGCGCCAACCAAGAAATAGAAACGATTATGCTGCATACCTACCAATAACGGCACCTGAACAGCTATATTGTTATAACTGTCCCTACGGTTCTGCAACTCATAAACATAGGTAAACGGCTCATTCTGCAAATCGCGCTGGTTCTCCAATTTCGCCAACTGATTGCTGCCCTGAAGATAACTCGTCATTCCGCCCCAGGCGCCAACTCCTACATCAAAGAGGAATTGCGTCGGACTATAGTTAGGACCGGCTTGTAACTCGTATACAGCACCCAGTCCACCGGCAAAACCCAGACTACCGGCATACTTGCTCCCGGAAGGAACGAGCGACCACTCACCAACTGTGGCGTACGCTCCAACGTAATTATTAACCTTAGCGCTCACACTACTACAGAGCAGCAGCGAGAGCAACAAAATGACTGTATTTTTCACGTTTTTCTTGCACATTCGGATTTTTTGTTGTATCTTTGCACCCGATTTTGCGACGCAAAAGTACTGCTTTTTTTTTACATACGCAAGATTTTACGCATTTTTTTTACTTTTAGTATAAAAATTACACAAAATATGGCATTTAATCGCACATTAATCACCGCCGCTCTGCCTTACGCCAACGGGCCTGTTCACATCGGACACCTGGCCGGAGTTTACGTCCCTGCGGACATCTACGCTCGCTATCTGCGGCTAAAAGGACAAGAAGTTCTCTTCGTTTGCGGTAGCGATGAACATGGTGTGCCGGTAACTATCCGAGCACGCAAAGAAGGTATTACCACCCA
>DBYL01000019.1:98688-109522 GCA_002309835.1 Bacteroidales bacterium UBA1187 | reverse complement strand
CAGTTTACGGAGGAGACCTCCGAGCAGTTTTATGATCCTGAGACGGGCCATTTCCTCACGGACCGCAATATCCGCGGAGAGTGTCCGCGTTGCCATTCGCTCGGCGCCTATGGTGACCAGTGCGAGAAATGCGGCGCCACCCTCTCGCCCGATGAATTGATCAATCCCTATAATGCCGAGACCGGTAATGCGCTGGCGAAAAAAGAGACCAAGCACTGGTATCTGCCGCTGGATCAATATCAGGCATGGCTGGAGAATTGGATCCTCAACAACCATAAAGAATGGCGTCCGAACGTATACGGCCAATGCAAGAGTTGGTTGGATGGCGGACTCAGACCTCGCGCCGTGACGCGTGACCTCGATTGGGGTATTCCTGTGCCGGTAGAGGGAGCAGAAGGTAAGGTATTATACGTATGGTTTGATGCCCCAATCGGCTATATCTCCAATACCAAAGAGCTATGCGATGCCCAGCCGGAGAAATACGGTAAATGGGAGAAATGGTGGAAACAGGAAGATACAAGAATGATCCATTTCATCGGAAAAGATAATATCGTTTTCCACTGTATCGTCTTCCCCGCGATGCTCAAGGCGCAAGGCTATAACCTGCCGGATAATGTGCCGTCCAATGAGTTCCTTAATCTCGAGGGTGATAAGATATCCACCTCCCGCAACTGGGCCGTTTGGTTGAATGAATACCTCGATGATTTCCCCGGCAAGCAAGATGTGCTCCGTTACGTGCTGACCGCTAATGCACCGGAGACCAAAGACAACGATTTCACATGGTCGGACTTCCAAGCGCGTAACAACAACGAGTTAGTTGCCATTTATGGCAATTTCGTCAATCGCGCCCTCGTGCTGACAAATAAGTATTTCGAAGGTAAAGTACCTGCCTGTGGTGAGTTGACGGATTATGACAAAGCGACTATCGAGGAGTTCAAAAATGTCAAAGCAACGCTGGAGGACCTGATTAATAACTTCCGCTTCCGCGATGCCCTCAAGGAGGCGATGAACCTCGCCCGCATCGGTAACAAATACTTAGCGGACACAGAGCCCTGGAAACTCGCCAAGACCGATATCGATCGCACGGCTACCGTGCTTCATATGGCACTGCAGATTGCGGCCAATCTCGCTATCGCTTTTGAGCCATTTCTGCCGTTTTCATCGGGAAAATTGAAGAGCATGCTTCGTCTGAACGAAACCATCGGATGGGAAGATTTAGGTCGTATTGACCTGCTGCCTGCCGGCGCAGCGCTCGGAGAGGTTAGTCTGCTCTTTGAGAAGATAGAGGACAGTGCTATTCAGGCTCAGTTAGATCGTCTCGCGCGTATCAAGAAAGAGAACGAAGAGGCGGCGAAAGCCGAGGCACTTAAAAACTGGCGTCCGGAGCCTATCAAAGAGGCAATGACCATCGATGAATTCGATAAGACCGATATCCGCGTAGCTACCGTGCTGGAGTGCAGTAACGTCAAGAAATCCGACCGACTGCTGCAGTTCAAACTCGATGATGGTATGGGCGGACGCACGATCCTCTCCGGTATCGCGCAGAGCTATCCGGACCCGTCGGTACTGGTAGGCAAACAAGTGCTTTTCATCGCTAATTTCCCGCCGCGTAAGATGATGGGTATCGAGAGCCAGGGAATGATCCTCTCGGCTGTAGATGCAGACGGCAAATTAGTAGTAACGACTGTTTCTGCACCGGTGAAAAACGGTTCCGCAGTCGGATAATTGCTGTTTTTTAGCAAAAAAGTGCAAAATTATTTGCGTATTTCAAAAAAAAGCAGTACTTTTGCACCCGCTTTCTCAAAAAGGGCAAGCGATGGCGGGATAGCTCAGCTGGTTAGAGCGCATGATTCATAATCATGAGGTCCCCAGTTCAATCCTGGGTCCCG
Organism: Bacteroidales bacterium UBA1187; assembly: GCA_002309835.1. Lineage (GTDB taxonomy): Bacteria > Bacteroidota > Bacteroidia > Bacteroidales > Paludibacteraceae > Colicola. Next base: position 107,633 of record DBYL01000019.1, on the reverse strand, counting down.
CTACTGAGGAAGATAGATGCCGAGGAAGTAACCTTCGGCATCTGTTTTTATTAAAACAAAACCAATTATGCTGAAAAATATCCTTGCAATTACCGGTAAACCGGGTCTGTACAAATTAATTAGTCGCGGCAATAATATGCTGATCGTAGAGAGTTTGGTAGACGGCAAACGTATGCCGACCTATGCGCGCGATAAGATTGTTGCCCTGAGCGATGTGTCGATGTTCACCGATGCCGATGATATCGCGCTGAGCGAAGTACTGACCAGTGCAGGCAAGAAGGAAGGATTGAAAGCAGTGGCGATGGATCCGAAGAAAGCTTCGAACGCGGAGTTGCAGGCTTGGTTTGACGAAGTATTGCCTAACTGGGACCGCGACCGCGTTTATCCATCCGACATCCGCAAACTCATCCAATGGTATAATATCCTCATCAATGCCGGCATCACTGATTTCACAGTGAAAGACGACGAAGAGGAACAAAAATAAGTGCTCCTTAGGGAGATCATCAATAGCATAGAATCTGTAGCGCCACGGAGTGCCCAGGAGGAATGGGATAACTCGGGAATGCAGATAGGTGACACAGGACGCGACATTGAGTCCGTCCTCCTGACCACAGACATCACGATCGATGTGGTCAATGAGGCTATTGAGCGCAACTGCCAACTTATCATCTCTCATCATCCGCTCCTATTCCACGGACTCAAACAAGTCTGCGGTCAGACCCCGCAGGCCTGCATCGTTGAGATGGCGATAAAGAACAATATTGCCATCTACTCGGCGCACACCAGTCTCGATAGCGTAGTAGGCGGAATCAACACGCGATTGGCAGACAAACTCGGCATTACGAACTACCGCATCCTTGCGCCGAGCGAGCAAGGTAATAAAGGATTAGGCGTCATCGGTACATTACCGGCCCCGATGACATACACCGATTTCATCGCTTATGTACGCGATACCTTAGATTGTACGTACGTGCGATACACGCGTCCGCGCAAGGAACAAGTACAGACGATCGCGCTTTGCGGAGGCAGCGGAGCGGAGTTCATCGGCGAAGCAATCGCGCAAGGCGCAGATGTCTATCTCACGGCCGACTGCAAATATCATGAGTTTCAGGATGCAGAAGGTCAGATAGGATTGATTGACATCGATCACTGGTGCTCCGAGCATCACGCACGAGAGATATTCCGCGATATCCTTGCGCCGCTTGGCGTAAAGACCCTTATCAGCGAGAAAGATACAACACCGATACAAATATTCAAATAATATACAATTATGGCAAAGAAAGAATTAACCGTAGAGGATAAGCTGCGCGCACTCTACGACTTGCAGCAAGTAGATTCCAAAATCGACAACCTGCGCACCCTGGCGGGAGAGTTACCCCAGGAAGTAAAAGACATGGCCGATGAGGTAGAAGGTCTCAAAACCCGTCTGGCGAATATCGAGAATGATATCAAGGAATGCGAGACGCAGATCTCTGATCATCGCGTACGCACCGAGAATGCTAATGCATCTATCTCGCGCTACAAAGAGCAGCAGAACAGCGTACGTAACAACCGCGAGTTCGACAACCTGAACAAGGAGATCGAATATCAGGAGCTGGAGATCGAAGCTTCGCAGCGTAAGATCAAGCATTTCACAGCCGAACTGGAGGCTCGTCTGCAAGACAAAGCCAGCACTACGAAGGCTATCGAGGAGCGCACTGTTGACCTGAACCAGAAGCGCTCTGAGTTGGATCAGATTCTCGCAGAGACCAAGGCTGAGACCGAAGCACTGATGCTGAAGGCTGCTGAATTATCGAAGAAGATTGACGAGCGTCTGCTCACCGCTTTCAACCGCATCCGCAAAAATGCACATAACGGTTTAGCCGTTGTGAAAGTGGAGCGCGACTCCTGCGGCGGTTGCCACGCTAAGATTCCTGCTCAGCGTCAGTTGGATATCCGCACCCGCAAGAAAATTATTGTTTGTGAGTTCTGCGGAAGAATATTAGTAGACCCAGAGATGTAATCACAATACTGATTACTCCCACCCACCAAGTTGTGCCGGCACCGAAAGTGTCGGCATAATTTTTTCCATCCGCCTCAGCGCCCAAGATATAATATACCAGTATGGCAATACCGTTATTGGTGAAGTGCATTACTATCGGCACCCAGAGACTGCCGGTCCATACAAATATATAGCCGAACATCGCCCCCATCAGCATGCGCGGAATAAATCCATAGAACTGCATATGGATGGCGGAGAAGATAAACGCCGTTACCCAAACAGCGATGTGGATTTGGGATTTGTGATTGTTGATTTGGGACTGCGCAATGATTTGCTGCAGAGTACCGCGGAAAGAGAGTTCTTCGGCTAAAGCCGGCAGGATAGCCATGAGGCCGATATTGATCAGTAATACCCAAATCGAATCTGCCTGCAAAAAGCGCTCGGTCAAGACGGCCGCTGCATCTTCCTGCTCCTTGAGTATTTGCTCGATGAATTCGATACTTTTCGGCAGTGTAATACGGCTATTGAGATCCGCTAAGAGGTTGATAGCCGGGATAGCGCAGATCATGATAGCTATAGCCAATAGAAACTCCTGCCAGTGCGCACCTTTATCGAGTTTGAGCCATCGGATAGGCTGATGATCCTCACTCCAGATCCATGCGCAGAGAATAGGCGGCAAAAGAAACGTAGCTATCGTCTGGAAGAACTGCAGCCACTTAAGGGACTCGGTAGTCTGACTTCCGCCGGAGGCGAACAGCCACACACCCATTGCCACGGCTGTCAGCACAGCCATGATGCCTAACCACAATACTATTCGGATAAGCGGTTTACGCATTCTCTTGGATCAGTTTCTCCACCAGTTCAGGCACACCTTCGGTGGCTTTCTTCTTAATATGCGTAATATGGTCTGCCCAGTTACCGAACTCCGGTTGACCGGGATCGACGAAATAGATAGGTATCCCGGGACGCGTATAATGGAGCAACGAAGCAGCAGGATAGACATTGAGACTCGTGCCGACAACCACCATGATATCGGCCGTCGAAGCGATCTTGCAAGCCTGCTCAAAATACGGCACTCCTTCGCCGAAGAACACGATATACGGCCGCAGCAACGAACCATCGGGATGACGGTCTCCGTAATGCTGCTCCCATCCCTGGAGAGGCACCGTAGCCAGTTCATCGTTCTCTGAACGCAGTTTCGTAATCTCGCCATGCAGATGCACGACGTTGGTAGCCCCTGCCCGCTCGTGCAAGTCATCGATATTCTGGGTGATGATCTGCGTATTCGGGAGCGCTTTTTGTAGTTTAGCGATAGCGACGTGCGCGGCGTTAGGTTGCGCCGCCAGAGTATCCCGACGACGATCGTTATAGAACTTAACGCACAGCTGAGGATTGGTCAGCCATGCTTCGTGGGTGCATACATCTTCTACGCGATAGTGCTCCCAAAGTCCGTCACTGTCACGGAAAGTACCTAATCCGCTCTCGGCACTCACGCCGGCACCGGTAAAAACAACGATCTTAGCCATGGTTCTCATTTTTTGAGGTAGTATAATTGCGTCCGTAGGAACGATAACTATCTTTCTCTATCTCTATCGTCGGTTCTTCCCATTTCGTCAATGGGGTCAGTTGCCACTCTATATACTTGATACTCAGGCCACGGTCTAACCACTGCTTCTCATAATGCGTCTGCAAGGCACGCGCATCTTCAAGTCGCGCTTTTTGCTCGATAGAATCGGCTGTTTTGCCATATAAGTCATCCGTGGCGCAGAGCACAGAATAGGGATTGAGCCGCAACATCTCCGAAGTATAGGTATAGAGGAAAGGACTGTCGGTCTTAAGATGGATAAGGCCGTTAGGCTTCACTATGCGCTGATAACGCTGCATGAAATACGTAGAGGTAAGGCGCTTGGTAGCTTTCTTCATCTGCGGATCGCAGAAGGTGATCCATATCTCATCCACCTCATCGGCGGCAAAGAAAGAATCGATGATCTCTATGTTCGTACGCAGGAAAGCGGCATTCGTCAATCCTTCTTGCACGGCCTGCTTGGCCCCCGCCCACATGCGGGCACCTTTGATATCCACGCCGATGAAGTTCTTCTCAGGATATTTCTTAGCTAGGCCTACTGTATATTCCCCGCGGCCGCAGCCTAACTCAAGGACGATAGGGTTATCATTATGAAAGAAACGCTCACGCCAATGCCCGGCCATAGGGAACACGTGGTTCTCCGGCAGCAGTTCACGTGCGCCGCACTGGAAGACATTCGTGAATGTCTCCATCTCTGCAAATTTCTTGAGTTTATTTTTCCCCATTACGAATGATTTCCAATCCTACATCCGTCACGCCGCGTAAGAGCGAGTCGCGCATGCCATGCTGGATCTCCAGATAATAGGCTCCAGTATCCGGGAAATGGAACTCCTCCTCCAGCAGCACCGGCATATCCACAAAGCCATGATGCTTATCGCCCAACCACTGGCCGCGGTCATCAGCGAGATAGAACTCGATGGTATCCTTACGCTGACCATTGTTGACAAAGAGCCACATATTCTGATACGGATAGCGCTCGGAGTGGCGCACGTTAACAATCATGCGATAACTCGCCTCTGCATCAGCGATCGAATAGTCAAAACGTACTACTGAATCAAGCGCCCATTTATCCGATGGAATCGGCGTGAAATGGCTATACACGATATCGTGCGAGCAGGAGGAGAACAGCGCCAGCACACCTATCACCCATAACTTACAACCCATAATAGCTCTTCTCATCGCCTGTCCCTCCTATCGCGGCGGTCGCCGTGCTTCTTCTTACGGTCAAAACGCGTTACATCGTCATGGCCAACATTATTCACATAACCGATCTCAGGTGCTACTGCTCGTGCGCCATCCAGCTGAAGCGGTTTCTCGCCGCGCTTATTCATCGCGATAATCTCATTCGCGCGCTTGGCAGAGATCGTCTGAAGATTAGCCGCAAAATGCTCATCGGACGAATAAGTGACTGTGCCTGCCAGAGGATCAGAGGAAAAGAAATAGAACGTCGCATCTTTGGTCTCCAGCGGAATATGGCGGGAGGGTAATGATTTCGATGCATCTTCGTATACCGGCACCTCGTAGTTGAGACAACATTTGAGTTTAGCGCACATGCCGGCCAGTTTCTGCGGGTTTGGCGATATATTCTGCAAACGCGCGGCACCTGTGCCTACGGACGAGAAATTGATCATCCATGTAGAGCAGCATAACTCGCGACCGCAGGGACCCGTTCCGCCTATACGTCCTGCTTCCTGACGCGCACCGATCTGTTTCATCTCCACACGGATGCGGAATGTCTCGGCATAGACCTTGATGAGTTGGCGGAAATCCACACGCCCATCAGCGATATAGAAGAAGATTGCTTTCGAACCGTCCCCCTGATACTCTACGTCGCCTATTTTCATCTCCAGCCCAAGCGACTTAGCCAATTGGCGGGCCTTGATCATCGTCTCCTGCTCACGCGCATGTGCCTCTTTGGCACGCTCGAGGTCGGCATCGGTAGCGATGCGCAGCACTTGACGGATCTCATAACGCGAGGTATCGATATTATTCTTCTTGATCTGCAGTTCCACCAACTTGCCGGTGAGAACCACTTCTCCTACGTCGTAGCCCGGGTTAGCTTCCACTACTACCTTGACGCCCTTCTCCAACGGGAGATTCTGGCTATTATGGAAATACCCCTTACGCGTATTTTTGAATTGCACCTCTATGAGGTCCGTCAGCCGTGTATTCTCTGGAAGGTCGCTTAGCCAGTCGGTAACGGGCAGCATATGCGCGGAGTTGCGCTTGGTGGCTGCCGCACCGAGTTCCTGGTGCGCATTGCCTACGGTATATTTCTTCATTTTCTTGGTTTTTTAATCAATACTATCATTTGAAGGCAAAGGTCAAAGAAGATCACTTTGGCATTGCCGTTTTGCTCTATCTGTTTCTCCGCTGTCTCCAGTTGATTCATGATGGCTTCTACATTGCCGTCATGGATGAAAGGCGCAAATTTAGTAGAGAACTCGCGCTCGGCAGCCAACTGATAGTTCAGTTCCGGCTGGGAGAGATTGCGGATATAATTCTCACGCACCTGCTGCTGGGCGTATTGGAGGAAATGCTTCTGTTTCTCGCGTCCTACGGACGAGTCCGCCATCTCGAGGCTCCATTGACGCAAGCGCTTGAGCGACTCGTATTTCTTCTGCGGGTCTTTATACATTCCTACGGTATAGGCGTCGCGGAAAAGGGCGATGAAATCGCGCAATTCCTGCTGATTCTCCTCGGATTCATCGGCTTTTTTGCGCGCAATGAGATAACTTCCGTTGGCGATGCGCGCGATGTCTGCAGCATTAGCGGCAGGTACACCTTCACGCGTCAGGGCTTGTGCTATCGTCTCGGTCTCCAAACGCGGCACACGAATAGTCTGCACGCGCGATTGAATCGTCGAGAGCAATTGCTCGGGGTGCTCGGAGATCAAAAGGAAGACGGTCTGAGCAGGTGGTTCCTCCAGTAGTTTGAGCAGCTTATTGGCGCTGGCGATATTCATCTTCTCCGGTTGCCAGATGATCATGAATTTATAGCCGTTGCCGTAAGCTTTGAGACTAAGTTTGTGGAGTATCTCCTGACTCTCTTTCTCGTAGATCATGCCCTGTTTGGTCTCCACGCCAAGCGCCCGGTACCAGTCGTCCAGATCGAAATAATGCTTGTCAAGAATGATCTCGCGCCAGGGCTCGAGAAAAGCATCGCAGGTATCACCCGCATCGGTCTTCACTATAGGAAAGGCGAAATGCAGATCAGGGTGCTGCAGATGCTGGAACTGCAGGCAGGTAGGACAGGTGCCGCAACTGTCTTCCTCTGTGCGATTCGGACAATTGAGGTATTGGGCATAGGCCAGCGCCAGTTGCAACTTGCCTATTCCGGAGATACCAGTGAACAGTTGCGCATGAGGAATACGTCCCTCGCGCGCTGACTGACGAAGTTGCTGCTTCGTAGCCTCTTGGCCTATGATATCGCGGAAAAGCAAATTATTGGGAATGAGTAATTAGTGATTTATTTTTGAATACCGACAATCACGGCATTACGGACAGCCTCGATAGCCTCGTTAGAATCCGCGAACTGCTTGAGGTCAATCGGTTCGCCTATATGCATATGTACCGGAACGCGATGCACGAAGGGTTTGCCCTTAGGCAGCACATCGAAACAACCCGTCAGCGAGAGCGGGATAACAGGCAAGCCCAGATCCCAAGCTATTTGGAAAGCACCGCGTTTGAAACGGCCTACTTCTCCATTGAGCGAACGGGTGCCTTCCGGGAAGATGACGGTACAAACACCGTCCACCAGCTGTTTCTCCACCTCTTTGAGACTCTCCATCGCTGCTTTCGCACTGCGGCGGTCGATGAATATATGGCCGGCAGCCTTGCAACCGGTACCTACAAACGGCACCTTACGGAGTTCGGCTTTCATCAGCCATTTGAAGATCACGGGCAACCAGCCATAAACAAGCCATACATCGAACATCGACTGATGGTTCGCCACGAAGACATAACTCTGATTCTTCTGAATATGCTCGGCGCCATCGACAGAAACCGGCAGGAACATCAGCCAGAAGAACGAACGTGACCAGAACTGCTGCACCTTATGCACGAACTCGGCATTACGCCAATGGACGGTACAGATAGTGAAGAGCGCCGTAAAAACCGTCAGCACGCACAGCAGCGGCCAAGCTATCAAATACTGATAGAGGATGTAAAAAGGAAGAAGGATGTATTTCATGTGTGATGTATGATGTATTAGTCTTTATCGTATTTCTGCATGAATCCGCGGTAGAGCGCGCATATACGGCGAATCTCCTCCCACTGCTCGTCCGGCAACTTGGTTCCCACTACTTCGACTACGCGTCCTGCGGCGATAGTACCGATCTCAGCGCAACGACGGATATCAAACCCATCCGCCAGGGCGTGAAGGAAACCACCTGCGAAATAGTCACCGGCACCGGTGGAGTCGGTACACGAAGTAGTGATGGCGCCAATATGATGACGCTTGCTGCCCTGTTGCACGTACGAACCGTTCTTACCAACCTTTACCACAGCAATATCGCATTGCTCGGCAATCATCTGAACGGACTCCTCGGGGTTGAGGTGGGTATAAGCGAACGACTCGTCTTCGTTGGCAAAGACGATATCTACGTATTTCTTAACGAGGTCTTTGAGGAAGGCATGGTTTTCATTGATGACGTTATAGGAAGCCAGATCGAGAGACACCATACATCCGGCCTCTTTCGCGAGGCGGATGGATTTCTCCAATAGATCGTGGTTCTGCACGAGATAGCCCTCGATATGGAAGATGTCATAGCCATTGAAGGCATCCTTCTGGATATCATCTGCGCAGAGCTCAGCCGCAGCGCCCAGATAGGTAGCGAACGTACGCTCGCCGTCAGGCGTCACCAGGACGATAGAGAAACCCGACATTGCATGGTTGGACGAAAGCAGCAAGATAGGCTTGACGCCATTCTTAAGCATGTCTTCGCGATAGAAATCGCCCACCTCGTCATTACCGATTTTCCCGATGAAAGCGGCTTTGCCGCCCAACGAGGCGATACAGTTAATGGTGTTAGAGGCAGAACCGCCGGCCACCATGCGGCGACGAACAGAGAGGAAGCGATACTGGATCTGCTCCGCCTGCTCTTTGGAAATAAGGTTCATACTTCCTTTCGGAAAGCCAAGTTCACGCAGATCATCCTCGCTGACCTGCAGCAAGATGTCCGTAAGCGCATTACCTAAACCTAAAATCTTCTTCATTTTGTATGAATTTTTACCTAAAATAGGGATGTTTATCAAAAATAATTGCCTGTTAACGCATTTTTTTGCCAAAAAATTTGGTAGTGTCAAAAAAAAGCAGTACTTTTGCACCCGCTTTCGAAAAACGGGAGCACAAAACAAGCTTCCTTAGCTCAGTCGGTTA
>DBYL01000019.1:73279-98656 GCA_002309835.1 Bacteroidales bacterium UBA1187 | reverse complement strand
GTTCAAGTCCTAGAGGGAGCGCGAGGCACTTACACAGGTTGTAGGTGCTTCTTTTTTGCAACCCCTTCCCCTTTTTCAATCAAAAACGCTGCAAAGATACAATTATTTTTGCATTTATGCAAATATTTACGAAGATAAATATTTTAAAATCACGGGATATATACTAAAGTATATATAGGGTATAGGAGGGTACGATATACCCTCGACAATGGACCGATGTTGGACCGACTACGACTCGAGAACGGACCGATAACGGCCCGTTCATAACTCTTTCATTTTCTTTTTTAGCCTACGTTGAATTGGCTGCCGCCGATGAACTCGCGGAGGATGGAGGTGCGGGGGACGAAAGAAGCCTCCAGCGGCTCGAAGAAACTGAGGTAGAAAAGCAGGCGTTCCGCTGTTCCGTATTCCGCAGCAGAGGCGGGCACGGTCTGCAACGCTGTCTCCACGCTCAATCGCATAGCGGGTAACTCATACGTCATCGATGTATCGAAAAGGGCATCCGCCTCTTTTTTAAACGGCTCTATCCATAGCATCTCTCCTTCTACCACCGACGGCCAGATAGCCATAGTGGTCTGCGGCGACTTACCTCGCGTGCGAAGGTCACGACTCATACGACGTAACAAACGATGCACATAAGTCGGGATCCAACGCTCGCCATCCAGTGAGATAGCGCTCATCGGCGCTGCGTAGATCTTATACTTGCGGCTGGCGTCGATATGTTCGGTCAGGATCGGATTCAAAGCATGGATACCTTCCATCACCAAGATAGCGTCTTGCTCCAGTTGCAAGGTGTCGCCTTGGTACTCGCGTTTCTCCTCGGCGAAGTTAAACGTGGGCAAGGCTATCTCCTTACCGGCTATCAAAGCTTTCAGATCATCCTCCAGTTGCTTCAGATCAATAGCATAGACCGACTCGTAGTCTTTCTCTCCATTCTCCTTAAGAGGCGTCAGACTGCCATCCACATACCAGTTATCCAACGAGAGAGCCACAGGTTGCTTGCCTTGCGCCAACAACTCCAGACAGAGACGATGGGAAGTGCTCGTCTTGCCACTCGACGATGGACCGGCGATAAGTACTACACGAACTTCGGGACGGGAACATATCTCCCGCGCAATGGTCTCTAACTGCTGCGCATGATAGGCCTCACCTTCCGCTACCAATTCTGCGGCGTGGCCCGTCTCTATCATCTCATTGATATACGCCACACGGCGTTTACTCTCAATAATCGACATCTACAATGATTTTTATGCCTTTGCAGGCAGGTAATGACATACAATATTCAATGGTTTGTTTCAATCGCCGTTTCGCCTCCGTGATATTTGCGCCTTGCTCTACGCGCAGCGTTAATTCGCGTATATAATAGGCTTGTACGCGCTCTACGCCCGGGACGATGATCGCGGATATACGCTGAGAGAAGACGCGGAAGAGATGCGCCTGCAGTTGCATCGTTGCCGCCTGTAAATGTTGCGCATTAGCATGACGTATCTGCAGACGAATTAGTCGATGAAATGGGGGATATTTGAACATTTCCCGCTCCGCTATCTGATGGTCATACAGCGCTTCGTAGTCATGGCTCTCCACCATCTGCAGCACGACATTATGGGTATCAAATGTCTGGATCCACACTTCTCCTTGTTGCCCTTTGCGACCTGCTCGGCCTGCCACCTGCTCTAACATCTGGTACGCCCGCTCGTAAGCGCGGAAATCCGGTTGGTTGAACAGCGGATCGGCATTGAGCACCGCCACCAGCCGCACATCATCGAAATGCAGCCCCTTGGTAATCATCTGCGTGCCTACTAAGATATCGCACTCATGGCGCGCAAAAGCATTGATGATATCCTGGTACGCCGACCTGTTACGCGTCGTATCCAGATCCATGCGCAGCACTCGCGCCTCGGGAAACAACTGCTGTATCTCGTCCTCAATGCGTTCTGTTCCAAAACCGATGGTCTTCAACTCTCCTCCGCAGTGCGGACAAGCCGGAGGCACCGGTGTACGATAACCGCAGTAATGGCATCGCAGTTCATGCGCCCTTAGATGAAGCGTCAACGGCACATCGCATTGCACGCAACGCGGTGGTTGGCCGCACGAGGCACATTGTATCTGCGGAGCATAGCCGCGACGGTTCTGAAAGAGGATGACTTGCTTATGCTCCGCTAACGTCTCCCGGATACGCGCCACCAGCGGGTCACTGAAATGACCATACATCTCCTTGCGTTCGTACTGTTTCTTGAGGTCCACGAGCCGGATCTGCGGCAACTCCACTCCACCGAAACGCTCCGTCAATTGCACCAGACCATACGTGCCTTTCTTCGCCAAATAATACGACTCTACAGAAGGCGTAGCTGTACCTAAAAGCGTGCAGGCGCCGTGCTCCTTCGCCAGCATGATCGCCGCAGCCCGCGCATGATAACGCGGAGCAGGTTCGGTTTGCTTATAACTCGGCTCATGCTCCTCATCCATGATAACCAGACCGATATTCGGGATGGGCAGGAAGACGGCACTACGTGCGCCGAGCACAACAAAATTATTGGAAATATGAGATTTGAAATTTGAAATTTTTTGGTAACGCTCCTCGCGTTCGGCATCCGTAAGGCGGCTATGATATACCAACAGGCGGTCGCCGAAGATACACTGCAGACGAGAGGTCAGTTGGGTAGTGAGTGCTATCTCGGGCACCAAGTACAACACATTCTTGCCTTGCGAGAGTTGCTTCTCAATAAGATGGAGATAGATATCCGTCTTACCGCTTGACGTCACACCATGCAGGAGTACTATAGACGTGCTATTCTTCCAAAATTGCTCGATTTCATCGATACTTTTCGCCTGCGCAGGCGTCAGCGGATGCAGAGGTTCGATAGGCCCTGTATACGCCTCTGAGTGCGCACGACGACGTTTAGGTGGATTCACCAGACGTTTATCCAGCCCTCCGGGCAATGCGGCCGACATCACTTCACCGAGCGTACACATATAATACGCACTCATCCATTGCCATAAGCGCAACTGCTCAGGCGTTACCACAGGCGCCGTATCCACCACTTCCGTGATAGGACGAATCTTCGCCTCCAGCGCAGGTTCGATAGGTTCGGTATGCTCACGCAACACTACTCCGCGTACTTGTTTACGCATGAGCGGCACTACCACGCGGCAACCGGGCACGGGCATAGACAAACCATCCGGGACGCTATAAGTATAAGTGTCTCGGATGGCTAAAGGTAATATGATATCAATTGTTCTCAGCGGCAATGGCTTTATTGTAGCATGCGCGGCAGAGCGGTTCGTAACTATCCGTCTCACCCAGCAACACGCGTTTATCAGAAGCAACCAGACGATGACTCACGTACGCCAGATCGCCGCAGTGCACACAGATAGCGTGCGTCTTATACACATCCTCCGCGATGGCCATCAGCGCAGGCATCGGACCGAAAGGTACACCCTTGAAATCCATGTCCAGACCGGCACAGATAACACGGATACCGCGCTCCGCCAGTTGCTTGCATACATCGACGATACCCATATCGAAGAACTGCGCCTCATCAATGCCTACGACATCGATATCGTTGGCCAAAAGTAAGATATTCTGGCTGGAATCGACAGGCGTAGATTGAATCACATTGCGGTCGTGACTCACTACATCTTCCTCGCTATAACGCACATCGATAGCGGGTTTGAAGATCTCCACGCGCAACTTAGCAAACTTAGCACGTTTCATACGGCGGATCAACTCCTCCGTCTTGCCGCTGAACATAGAGCCGCATACTACTTCTATCGAGCCGCGGCGCATTACCGGTCCTTTGGTGTCTCGTTCTGAAAACATAAACTATAAGGGTTAATTCAATTTTATATCCTGCGCATTCATCTGAAGAGTCGTCCGGCCTCGATAACTATTCTCCTCCAGATAGAAACATACATCTATACTATTGCCGTTCTGGAGATGCGCCGCCTTGTCGCCCTGACCGAAAGCCACACCATCCATAGCTACCACGCGGTCCGTGAGATCCAGATGCAGATGACGTCCGTCACTCACTGCGCGCGAGTTACGATTATTGATCAGATGACGGCAGAGGAACAACGGACGCTCATTGCCGGGTCCGAAAGGTTCCAGACACTGGAGTATTTTATACATCTTCCAGTTCATATCGCTCAACTCGACCTCCGCCTCTACATCCAAAGTAGGCACGCGCTGCTCGGGCGTGATATGAGATGCTACATATTCCTCAAAACGACGTTTGAACTCCGGTAAGTCTGACTTATGCATGCTTAAACCTGCAGCAAACTTATGCCCGCCGAAGTTCGTGAGCAAGTCACGACAAGAGTCGATTGCCTGATAGATATCGAAATCGCTGACCGAACGCGCACTGCCGCTGATGATATCGTCGTCTCCGGCCGTCAACACGATAGTAGGACGATAATAGGTCTCGGTCAATCGGCTCGCCGCTATACCTACCACGCCTTTATGCCACTCAGGAGAAAAGACGACAGTAGTGAATCTGCTCGAATTCATCGGGTCTTTTTCCAACTGCTCCAGCGCCTCATCGGTAGTCTTGCTATCGTAATCACGACGGTCCTGATTATAAGAATCGATATCCCGCGCAAACTGCAACGCCGCCTCCGCATCATTCGTGATCAACAGACGCACTGCCTCTGCTCCGCTCTTGATACGCCCCGCCGCATTGATACGCGGACCTATCTTATAGACCAAATCACTGATAGTAATCGTCTTACCTTCTATTCCCGCCACCTGCATGATTGCCTGCAGGCCTACTGAAGGTTGGGCATTCAGTGCGCGCAGGCCATAGAATGCCAGAATACGATTCTCGCCCGTCAGCGGCACTATATCGCTGGCTATAGACATGGCCAATAGCGGCAACAGGCGATACACCTCCTGCATCGGGATACCCTTCCGCTGCGCATAAGCTTGCGCCAGTTTAAATCCCACGCCACAACCACTCAGTTCCTTAAAGGGATACTGACAGTCAGCGCGTTTCATATTGAGCACCGCTACTGCATCAGGGATAGTAGCGCCCGGCGTATGATGGTCGCATACAATGAAATCGACCCCCAGACTATTGGCATAGGCAATCTTATCCACCGCCTTGATACCGCAATCGAGCGCGATGACGAGCGTACAGCCTTTCTCCTTCGCCGTGTCTATGCCTTTAGTGGAAATACCGTAACCTTCCGTATAGCGATCCGGGATATAATAGATGATATTATCCGTCTGGGTGCGCAAGAACGAATACATCAGCGCCACAGCCGTAGTACCATCTACATCGTAGTCGCCGTAGACCATGATGCGCTCCTTATTATCTATCGCGCGACATAACCTATCTACCGCGGCACCCATATCCCGCACCAGGAACGGGTCATGCAGACTATCTAACGAAGGACGTATGTACGCCCTCGCTTCCGCACCCGTGCGCAGACCTCTTCCGGCTAATATACGACCGGCTAACGGGCTGATATCCAGTTCGTTGCTCAATCTCTGCGCCGCAGCCTGTTCCTCTGCAGTTAGGGTCCTTATGTTCCAATTGATTTCCACTGCTATACTTGATACTCATCCGCGTCCTGCCATAAGGGCGAGGCATCGCGGTAATGATGTAATACCTCTATGGGGAGGTCCACTATACGCGTTCCTTCTTCTGCATCATTGAAGAGCGCTATATCACGCAACCATGTGTCGTAAGCCGCCGAATGACCATTGTATTTCTCTCCCGCGCCATCGACTCCCACCATATTCACGCCTACTACATAGCACTGATTCTCCGCCGCGCGGGCCGGCAACAGGCTATCCCAATACTGCACCCGCACTGTAGGCCAACAAGCCACGCAGATAAGCAAGTCGTATAGGTTATCCGGCTCCTGACGTAACCATACAGGGAAACGCAAGTCGTAGCATACCGCAAGGCGGATCTTCATGCCTTTATACTCCCATATCTCCCGTTGATCACCGGCCTTAAACAGCGCTGCTTCTCCACCGGCTTTATACAGGTGGCGCTTATCGATGAACCGCGGTTCCGTATGAGGAGCGAAGAGAAAACCTCGGTTACGCAAACCGTCCTGCTCACGCACTATCAGGCTGCCCACAACCGCTATCTCATACTCATCCGCCATGCGCTGGAGCGCCTGACAAGTAGGTCCTCCCCATGGTTCCGCCAAATCCATACGATTGGTACAGAAACCGGTACTGAACATCTCCGGCACAACCGCCAGATCCGCCTGACCGCGGATAGCACGCAAGCGCTCATCCAGCGCCTGTATATTCGCTTGCGGATCAGCCCACGCTATCGAATATTGCAACAGGGCAACGCGCATTATTTCTTTTTCTTCGCTACCTCAGGCGCCTTGGTCTCCGATGCTTTCTGCTCTCCACCCGCTATCTGCTGGCGCATAGCCGTATCCGCCTGCATATTTTGCATACGATAATAATCCATAATACCGAGATTGCCATTACGGAAAGCATCCGCCATCGCCTGCGGAACCAAAGCCTCTGCCTCAATCACTTTCGCACGCGCTTCTTGCGCCTTCGCCTTCATCTCCTGCTCATTAGCGATAGCCATCGCACGGCGCTCCTCGGCCTTTGCCTGGGCGATATTCTTATCTGCCTCCGCCTGATCCATCTGGAGCTGCGCACCGATATTCTTACCTACATCAATATCCGCGATATCGATAGAGAGAATCTCAAATGCCGTACCGTCATCCAGGCCCTTAGAGAGCACTAATTTACTGATGGAATCGGGGTTTTCGAGCACTTGCTTGTGGCTCTCGGCACTACCGATAGAGCTGACGATACCTTCACCCACGCGGGCCAGGATCGTATCCTCACCTGCACCACCGACGAGCTGGCGTATATTCGCGCGCACCGTCACACGCGCTTTGGCGATCAACTGAATACCATCTTTCGCTACCGCAGCAACCGGAGGCGTATCAATCACCTTCGGGTTCACACTCATCTGCACAGCCTCGAAGACATCACGACCGGCCAAGTCAATAGCCGTGGCCATCTGGAAGGAGAGATCGATACCTGCTTTGCTGGCACTTACCAACGCATGTACTACGCGCTCGATGTGTCCACCGGCCAGATAGTGCGCCTCCAGACCATCGCGCTTCACCTCCATCAGACCCGCCTTATGCGCCTCGATCATACAATTGACAATCTTGGTGGGCGGCACCTTACGGATACGCATCAAGAATAACTGAATAAGACTGATACGCACACCACTTACTGCAGCATTGATCCACAGCATGAAAGGTACGTAATAGAAGAAGATACACAGCGCAATGGCGATCAGTGTAACCAATACAATTGTCAAAGCATCCATAGTATATAATGATTTTAATTAGTCCTTTTTCTTCTCCTCCTCTTTCTTGAGTTTGTTGTTCGCCAACTCTACATGGCTGTCGATTTGGGAGTCCAGTGCCATTTTATCCAACGCATTGCTGCGCAGAAAACCCCAGATAGCCAGACCCGAGAGCAACAGACAGGCGCCTAAGGTAATATATCCGGCGAGCCTTCCCAGCAAGAGCCAAGCTACAACCACCGATCCTATCAAACAAGCGAAACCGCTAATACCCGCAATCCCGAAACCGGGCAAAAGGAACATCTCCATTAATAATAACGCGACGCCCGCGAGCACTAATAATACGACTAAAAAGGTATTCATGCAAGTCCTTTCTATAAAAAATTTTCAAATATTTTTTTCAATTCGGCTGCAAAGATACTAAATATCTTTGATATATGCAAATGAAAAAAAATAATTTGCACAAATAAATTATTTATACTACTTTTGCGCCGATTTTTTGAGGGACACCTTATTATATAGTGCATATGAGCAAAAATCTGGTAATAGTTGAGTCGCCTGCTAAAGCGAAAACGATTGAGAAATTTCTGGGAAGCGACTATCACGTATTGAGCAGTCAAGGCCACGTACGCGATATCGAACCGCTTGGCAAAAATTCTATGGGAATTGATTTTGAGAACGGATATCGTCCTAACTATGTGATTGATGCGCAGAAGCAGCACCTTATTGACAGTTTGACCAAAGAGGCACAGAAAGCCGATACCGTATGGTTGGCTTCCGATGAGGACCGTGAGGGAGAAGCTATCGCATGGCATCTCAAAGAGGTACTCAATCTGGCAAAGAAAGATACCAAACGTATTGTATTCCACGAGATTACCAAGACGGCTATCCAAGAAGCCATCCAGCACCCGAGGGATATTGACTACCGTCTGGTGGACGCTCAGCAAGCACGCCGAGTATTGGACCGCATCGTAGGATTTGAGCTCTCGCCTATCCTTTGGAAAAAAGTGACGACGGGTCTCTCAGCAGGACGTGTACAATCAGTCGCCGTACGATTGATCGTAGAGAAAGAAAGGGAGATAGAGTCCTTCCGCGCTTCATCTGCATACCGCGTTTTTGCCGATTTCATCGGAATAAATCCGGGCGATGCATCGGTTCTCAGATGCGAACTCAACCATCGTTTTGCGCATAAGAAAGACGCTATCGAATTCTTATCCAGCCTCAACTCCGCGCAGTTTATCGTACGTGATGTACAGCGCAAGCCGGTTACGCATATCCCTGCTCCTCCATTCACTACTTCTTCCCTGCAACAGGAAGCAGCACGAAAGTTGAAATTCACCGTATCCAAGACGATGCGTCTGGCGCAATCCCTATACGAGAGCGGAAAAATAACGTATATGCGTACCGACTCCGTCAATCTATCTTCTCTTGCCTTAGCAACAAGCAAAGAGGTGATTGCGGAATTATACGGCAACCAGTATGTGCATACTCGTCAGTACCATACTAAAACTAAAGGTGCGCAAGAGGCGCATGAGGCCATCCGTCCGACATACATGAGTGTACAGACCGCAGGAGAAGGGAGAGACGAACAACGATTGTATGAACTGATTTGGAAACGCACTATCGCCAGTCAGATGGCGGATGCAGAGAGCGAGAAAACAACCATAGAGGTTTCTATCCACGGTAGCAAATATGCATTCGTCGCCATAGGCGAAGTCATCACTTTTGACGGTTTCACCCGCGTTTATGTACAATCCTCTGACGAAGGTGAAGAGGAGCGTCGTCTGCTTCCGGCTATGTCGCCGCGTGAGCGACTGAGACTACAGGGAGCTGAGGCTATTCAGACTTACGCCAAACCTCCTTTGCGCTATAATGAGGCTACCCTCGTAAAACGCATGGAGGAGTTAGGCATCGGTCGTCCTTCTACGTATGCCACTATTATTGAGACCATTCAAAATGTCAAGTATGTAGAGAAAGGATCAGTTACCGGTCAGAAACGCGATATCGCTATCTTGACACTCAAGAACGGATTCGTCAACGAGCAGCAGAAATCCGAGATGTACGGAGCGGAGACGCAACGGTTATTACCGACCGACCTGGGACGTATCACCAACGACTTCCTCGTAGATCATTTCCCGCAAATTCTCAGTTACGACTTCACTGCGCATGAGGAAGAGCAGTTCGACCGCATCGCAGAGGGAAAAGAAGATTGGGTAAAGACCGTAGATACCTTTTATAAAACCTTCAAGCCTTTACTTTCTTCGATTTCATCAGGGAAAGTAAGTGGTCGATTATTAGGAAGCGATCCGGAGACAGGTCTGCCTGTTATCGCTAAAATAAGTAAGATTGGTCCATGCGTGCAGATAGGTGACGCTGCGAAAGACAAACCTCGCTTTGCGAGTCTCAAAAAAGGCCAGTCTATCTTCTCCATTACTTTGGCGGAGGCATTGGATCTATTCAAGACGGCACTGCCGTACTCCTTAGGGGAACATGAAGGAAATGAGATTGTCGTCGGTTCCGGTAAATACGGGCCATATATCCACTATAAGAAAGCGTTTATCAGTCTTCCGCGCAGCAAAGATCCGCTATCTGTGACCAAAGCGGAGGCTATTGAACTGATTGCGCAACACCAGTCGGCTGAAGCCCCAATCGCAGACTGGGGAGATGTACAAGTGATGCGCGGTCGCTATGGAGCGTATATCCATACAGCGAAAGGCAATTACCAAATTCCCAAGAACACAAATGCGGAAGAATTAACGGAGGCCCAAACACGCGATATCATCGCTCATTCAGAGCCTTTGAAACCCCTAAAACGCACTTTTAAGAGAAAAAGTGCAAAATAATTTGCAAAAAGTTTGCGTATTTCAAAAAAAAGCAGTACTTTTGCACCCGCTTTTGAGAAAAAGCATTTCGAGAAGTAGCGCAGTTGGTAGCGCACTACGTTCGGGACGTAGGGGTCGGGCGTTCGAGTCGCCTCTTCTCGACAGAAAGGATGGTCAATGGCCATCCTTTTTGGAAAACGAGAACTTTTTACCGTCAATACAATGGCTAATTTTCAAAAACTGACTCCTCGTAGCGAGGACTACTCCAAATGGTATAACGAGTTGGTCGTAAAGGCTGACCTCGCGGAACAAAGTGCCGTACGCGGATGTATGGTCATCAAACCTTATGGCTATGCCATATGGGAGACCATTCAGGCGGAACTGGATCGTCGATTCAAAGAGCAAGGCGTGAAGAACGCATACTTCCCTTTGCTGATCCCGAAATCGTTCCTCAGCCGCGAAGCGGAGCACGTAGAAGGATTCGCAAAAGAGTGCGCCGTAGTTACGCATCACCGTCTGATGAACGATCCGAACGGCAAAGGCGTAGTAGTAGATCCGCAGGCGAAATTAGAGGAAGAACTCATCATTCGTCCTACCTCTGAGACCATCATCTGGTCTACGTATAAGAACTGGATCTCTTCCTACCGCGATCTGCCTATTCTTTGCAACCAATGGTGCAACGTGATGCGTTGGGAGATGCGTACACGTCTCTTCCTCCGTACGGCAGAGTTCCTGTGGCAAGAAGGTCATACCGCGCATGCTACCAAAGAGGAAGCAGAAGACTACGCTCGTCAGATGCTCGATGTATATGCGGATTTTGCAGAGAACGTAATGGCTATTCCTGTTCTTAAAGGTGTAAAATCGCCTAACGAGCGTTTCGCCGGTGCCCTGAACACCTACTGCATTGAAGCCATGATGCAGGATGGTAAGGCATTGCAAGCAGGTACCAGTCACTTCCTGGGTCAGAATTTCGCAAAGAGTTTTGACGTACAATTCCTCTCCAAAGAGAATAAATACGAATACGTATGGGCAACCAGTTGGGGTGTTTCCACCCGTTTGATGGGTGCATTGATCATGACGCACTCGGATGATAACGGATTGGTTTTACCTCCGCATCTGGCTCCCATCCAGGTTGTTATCGTGCCTATCTTCAAGAAAGCAGAGGACCTCGACGCTCTTCTGACTAAACTGAACCCGATAGCGGACCAACTGAAGGCGCTCGGTATCCGCGTGAAAGTAGATGCAGACGAGAAATATACGCCGGGATATAAGTTCGCTGATTATGAGCTGAAAGGTGTACCGGTTCGTCTGGCAATGGGTGGCCGTGACTTAGAGAATGGCACTATCGAGATTGCACGTCGTGACACGCAGACCAAAGAGACGATTTCTATCGATGGAATCGTGGATATCGTGAAGGATCTGCTGGAAGAAATCCAGAAGAATCTGCTCAAGAAAGCGCTTGATTTCCGCATCGCTAACACCCGTGAGGTGAATAGTTATGAGGAATTCAAAGAGGAGCTCAAGAAAGGCGGTTTCCTGCTCGCGCATTGGGACGGCACAGCAGAGACGGAGCAACGCATCAAAGATGAGACGAAAGCCACTATACGCTGTATCCCGTTGGCGGACCTCCCGGGACATAAAAACGAACCGGGTGTATGCATGGTAACGGGTAAGCCCTCAGCAGGACGAGTGGTGTTCGCACTGAACTATTGAGAAAAATACTATACATAGTTGTGGGATTGGCAGTGGGTATGAATATGCTCGCTGCCAATCAGTATTTGGACTCCTGCATGATACGCGTGGAGAACGGGGACACGCTATATATGGCGTGGTTACATGAGGTATGGGTATATCCACCGATGCGATTCAAGAACAAGAAGCAGGAGCGATTCTATTGGCGCACCGTACGGGACGTGAAGAAATGTCTGCCTTACGCCAAGATGATCACCAAAGACATGGAGTATGCGGATAGAGAATTAGCGAAACTGCCGGATAAGAAAAGTCGTAAGAAATGGTGGAAAGCATACGAGAGACATCTATTCAAAAAATATGAAAAGGACTTCCGAGGGATGTACGCGTCGCAAGGCATGATGCTAATGAAACTCATGGATAGAGAAACCGATCGCACCAGTTACGAACTCATCAAGCAATATAAAGGCAAAGCAAGCGCGAACTTCTGGCAATTCGTAGCGAAATTATTTAAGAACGACCTGAAAGAAGAATACGACGCCGCAGATAAAGATCGCATTACGGAACGCGTGATTAATCTAGTCGAAGCAGGACAATTATAGAAACAAAACGAGACGCCCCAACGGACGTCTCGTTTCTGTCATTACTCAATAATGTCTCCTCTACGTCGAGGAGCGGGAGATGGATCGGGGGGAAAACCTGCACTCCCTTCCATAATACAACCCATTGGCTCTAGGTTTACTTCCTCAGATAGAGGGGTTACATATATTTTCTTTTTCATAATTGTAGTTATTTTACTTTATTACCGGTTATTGTAAATACTTCATCGCCACGGATGATAAATACCTGATTATTCATCAGCACCTTTGTTGCTGTAGCGCCCTTGCTATCTACAATCAATTCATCGATATCCGTAGCAATTTGCGGTGCTTTAGAGCGAACACGCAAGCCGTAACGATTGGTTGTTCCTTTCTCCAACTCAAGCGTATATGCACTCTTCGATAAGTTCCATATCGCTTGGCCATCAAGCGTAAGGTATAACTCTGCTTGCGATGCGTCAGCAGGATAGCATATACCTATCGTGTACTCGCCTGTTTCCGGGGCAAAGATACCGAGCGGATATTCAACTTTATCGCCTTCAGTAGCCATCGTATTCAAGCACAACTTGGTATGATATCGATTGATCCACATCTGCGCTATACTGGAACTGACGCCCATTTTCACTAAGTCTTTACCAATCGTATATTCATCCGGAGTCTTCTGTTCGTCTATTTGCGCAAAAATACGATCGGTATATGCTTTGTTAATCGGCGCAATACGTACTTCGTAGTTAGTATTCTCCATTGCTGCTTTCGCACGACGACGCGGCGCTGCAGCATAGGCTCCTCCATAGGATACCGTAATCGCTTTGGAGGATGGTGCTTGCACAAACACGCCTTGACCAACCACCAATTTTGAGTCGCTCAATACAATAGTATTATAACTATCGGTATTAGGATTGTATACTTGGCCAAGAGTAGCACCTGTATTCACATACGCATGGAAAAGCGCAGGGTTAGCTACACCATTCCAGTTCGCATCCGTTGCAATCGCAGAAGAATGAACTGCCACCGCAGTCGTTGTTGTTAGCATTGGCTGCCCTTCCTCTTTAGCAAAGCGAATGATCGGAGCATCGCTATAGAATAATATCATGTATAGCGTTCCAGGGTGCATCTTCTTATCACCTGCTTCTACATAATTCCACGTTCTCTTCGGTCCTTCGGCAGCACGGCGTTCACCATCATAGTAGATAATATCAAAATCTTTTCCCAGACGCTTTGTCTGCCCGTTAACAGAGATTCCCGTTTCGGCATCTACCTGCCATGGAACAGCCACGGAATACCACGTACGTGCCTTTGCATTGACGGCAAAATCGAAGTATGCGTCTCCGGTTAGCGTGAGGTTGTCTGAACCAACCAGTTGACCGGAAGTAATACCATTAGAAGTAATTATTAGGTTATGGTACTCTACCGGATCGGTCAATACTGTCACACTATTGGAAACTTCCAGATTAGGTATGGCTGTAGCTAGGAAATGTGCATAATATGTTACATCAGTCGTCGCCTTCGGCGTCATACCCGTACGATAGTATGTACCTGCGCCATTGGGTTCCGTCGTCCAACCATCGAAAGTGTAGGTATATCCATCTGCAGTGGACTTGGTCGGAGTGAGACCAGTATAAGTAGTCGCCGTATTCGCTTTCTGACCTACTTCCTTCAATATTATAGATCCGTCCTCATTCTTCCATGTGACGGTATAGTCGGGATTCTCTACGGTGAAATTAGCCACCAATAAGGTATCGCGGGTAATAGGCAGTTTACGAGTGGTATTTGTGCCTCCGTCACTCCAGCCTTCAAATGTGAAACCTGTATTAGCAACCAAGCTAACAGTAACGGCCTCAGCTGATTCGTTATAATCATAAACTCCTGCACCCGTGAACGTACATGCTTCGGAGAGGTTGCTTTGCAACGTAACAGCGTATTTATTAATCGTAGTATCAAACTTAGCCGTATATACCGTATCTTGCATTACGCTTTGAATCTGAGGTAACCAACGGAAAGAGAAAGTATATTGCGCCGTGTTGCCTTGCGTAGGAGTGGAAGAACAAACAGGCGTCTCGCCATAATGGAACGTCTTTGACTCAATTGTCGAACCATCTGCTCTTTTGAAAGTAACCGTGTATTCCTTCGGTACTTCACGGTAAACGGCAGTATACGTCATAGCCTGCGTCACTTTCGTTACATTAGGCGACCAATGATCAAAGACGTACGTGAATTCGCTGGTAGCCGGTTTTCCAGATGGCATCTCTTCTTCATACTCCGGCATTGAGTCTACATGAACCGTCCCCTGTTGAAGTACAGTTCTGCCGTCGTAATCCACGAAGGTAATCTCATACTCTGTAGGCGGTTCTTCGAGCCATGTAGCGACGTAGGTAGTATCACCTGTCACAGCTTTAATGGCAGGATTCCATTGGAGCGTGAAACCCGTGCGGGTAGGAACATTCTCGCACACGGGAACCTCATTATGGGTTAAGAAATGACGCTCGATCTCTGCACCACCTTCCTGCTGGAAGATAATCGTGTACTTACGCGGTTGCTCTTTATAGGTAGCCGTATAAGTAACGTCGCTCGTCACTTTACCCAACGCAGGAGACCATCCTGTGAAGTCGTACGTATAGTCGATATTCGCAGGACGAGTAGGGTTAGACCCGAAGAACTCCGCCATCGTACCATATGTCACTACATAATTATCTGCAGGATCACCATATTCATCCGCAGTCTGGATAATGGTTCCGTCCCAATTCTTCCATGTGATAGTAAAGGTTTTCTCAAGCCATTCTTCTCCATCCTCATCCCAATAGTAATAGGTGTCATTGTCCGGATGGATACAATGGTAAAGATTATCCTTCTTTTCTACTTCCCACCATTGACAATCAAGCATACATATAAAGAGACGTCCTGCTCCATCTTTATCACTGAACGTATGGTCATCATTTCCGGTAATTACATCTCCCTCTTTCGTGGCATTAAGAGCCACATATTCCGCCGGTTTGGCATAGAAAGTACCGTAATTATCCACCATGAAGCACTCATCGTCTTCATCAACTTTCATCAGTGTCCATTGATTATTAATATAGCAGAAAGATGTATCCTTCTTTGTGCCTTCTGTGGTAGCAAACGGATGCTCCGCCCCTTCGCCATTCTTGAGTTTAGCAGAAGTACAGAGTTCCCAGCCATACCCTACCTCATCTCCGGGCAATACTGTTTCCTGATGAATAGGATAAGCTGAAATTCCATAATTGTTATGATCATAGTTGACCAGACAATTTGGACCGATTGTTTCAAAACTTCCTTCTCCATCTAATGTGATACCGGAGAAGTCCGGAGCATCAGCACCAAAGATATACGTGCCGGCATCTTCGTTCGTAGAGATGATACTTGCACCACCTGTTCCATTCTCATTAAGGGCTAATCGGGTATCATCTTTTGCCCAAGTCGTATAGACTGCACAATTAGCTCCCATACGGAACGTACCATGTACATTCAAAATAGCATCTCCGATAGCAGCCGGTGAACTAATATCGCGCACATTAGGGCGTGTAGTCGCTCTATCCGGTGCCAAATCCCATGTAGCAGAATAACGGACTATAGCTCCGAACTTACCGCTATTGCCCACATAGCCGTGCTCTTGGTCGTTATTATAACTCCACTGGTCTGCATCGTAGAGATAGAGAGCTCCCGACACAATGCTCGAATCATCATTTTTAATGATGCTTACCTCCGATTCCTTATCCACCTCTACCTCCATTCCGGGAAGACAAGATGTGCTTTGCGTGAACGCCATCTCACCAGAGAGCAGATGAATCTTAAAGTTATTGGTAAGCGGCAAAACAAATTTACGCGAATCCAACTGGATTTTGAACATTCCGCTAGCCCCAAACATTGATCCTGGCACTTCTCCAAGGTCTATCACCACAGAACCCAATTGGGCGCCACTATTGACTTCATACACCTGCTTATCATGCTGTGCATCGTACCATTTCCGCACCCATGTATTATCCGCATCCGCCATCTCACTCATGAGAAACATTGCAGGCTCTCCCGTCTTGCCGACAATCTTAATATCATTAGCATAAGCATTGATGGAGCCGGACACATTTACCGAGGTTGCGCAAATCAAAGATGAGCCCGGATGGTATTTCACCGGAGACTCTACATTTTGAATAAAATAAGTATATATCGGGAAAAGATGAGTCTTATCCATATAGTCTGAATAAGGAGGCATCGGCATAACCATCGTTAGTGAGATATTTCCTCCTTTCCAGTCTCCCATTTGGAACATCTCGCGTACGATGGATCCGCGGCGCGCATCAATCTCGCCTGACAGATAGGTTCCATCTGCATCACGTGTACCATCGCCCGTCACGTATCCCCAGGCACGAAGTTCTGCGCCAGATGAAAGCGTAATATGACTCCCAGGCTTCAAAATCAGATGACCGTAATTACCACCAGGAATACCCATAGTCTCTCCGCTACCGTGCTGAGTACAAGATAACTCTATCGTGCCCAACACATTCATATTCACTCCATCCGCAAAGGTCAATTTACGGAAAGAGACTGGAGAAGGTGTACCACTTGTCTCGCGAGGAACAATCGGATTCGCCACCTCTTGATCATTAGACATAGGCACAATCAATGTCGCATTAGCTGGAAGGGTATAGTAACCAGCCTTTAGCACATAGTCATTTTCCATAATGATGAGCACCTCTTCTCCGGAGTTATTTGCATATGTCAATGCATCCTCTAAGGAGGAATAAGAAGCCTGCCCTATCCGACATACACTGACATTCGATGCTTGTGCCGCATCTTGGGAGCCAATAAAGAAAGCATAGCCTTCGCGCGCCTCAGCACCAGCCGTATTACGCCACACTTGCTTACCACGGAAGATAGTGGAATCGCCAGTATTATTTTGAAAATAAGCAGCATTGAAAACAATGTCACCTTCTGCCAAATTCGTATGATTAGCGAATTTACCATTGTTAACGGTTAGTGATCCTGCCGTACGTTTCAAGGCTTTGGTACCGCCTGTGATGACCGCGAGTTTTTCAATAGTCGTTGTACCTGCAGACTGGATACCATAGGAAGATCCAGTGATTGTTCCTCTTTTGATTTGCGCCGTTCCTCCGGTTACGTTAATCGCCGTAGTACCCGCGAAAGAACCACCATTAACAATTAATGTATTGCTTGACGTTAAACCAGCTTGGAACTCACCATTTGTAGTTGTTAGCGAACCGTTATTGGTTGCAGTTCCTGTGATTTCAGCGCCATTCTGCTCAACGGCTCCGTTGGCACCTATGGTCAAGGAACCAAGTGTTCCGCCATTAAGAATCGCCTTGCCACCCGTTACCTCCAGTGCATTAACAGAACCGCCGTATGGGCTGTAAGCCAACGTGACATTGCCACCGCTGACAGTCAGGGTATTGCTCAGCGTAAAACCATTGAGGTCAAAAGTGATTGTGTCATTGAGTTCTACCGCGTTGCTATAATTAGCATTCAGCTTGATGATATCTCCGGTTGTAGCATGAGCAAGCAAATCGGACAAATCGCCTGACTCCTGTTTCACCTTTGACTTATTATATCGAATAGCCTGTTCGCTACCACCGGTTGTACGAGCGTAGAGATACACCTTCATTTTCACGCCAGCATATGTCTCCAACGTCAAGGTAGCAGCGTACTCTCCAGGGTTACCATTCGAAACAGTAAATGTAACTGGAACTATTAATTCTGCATATGAGCCATAGAAATTTATATTAGACGGGGCCGCCCACTCCATTACACTCGTAGTCCAAGTTCCGGTTGTACCCTCTTTACGCTCAATAACGGGAAGTTTAAAATGGCGGACATCCGTAGTATTTCCAAGACCGCTTCCATCCGGCGTTTCTGCACGAAAACGAATAGTCTGGGTACACGTCCACTCTTCTCCTACCTGGGAGGTGGTATTGCTACCACTGACTATTTCATAAGACACAAGTTGAATTGGTTTGAAAGCCGCGTAAACTATATGCTCGCGCGCATTGGAATGCCCCTTCTGCGAGGACGGCATAACGCTTATAGGCGCATCGCTTCCTAAATCCGTGTGACCATCAATATATGACCAACCCGTGAAATATGAACCCGCATCCGGTTTCGCGAAGATATAGAAGGAAACTTCAGAATTAAGGATGCTGGACATAAGGTATATCGGACTATACCCATCCATACGACTGGTATCCGCTTTGTAAATGGCTCCTTCATCCGAAGATTCATCCGTCACAAACACCGTTCCGCTTCCAGCCGTCGTAGTAGCCGGTTTAGCAATAAGACGGGCCCAGAAATAATCTGTCTCAGGATTAGGATCCTCCGCCCACACACTATTCGCTCCCGCGAAAAGACCGAGAAAAACGAATAATGTCATTAATAAGAATTGTTTATTCATATTGATGTTTCTATATTTCATACTATTACGCCTTTGCACAAAAAGCGTGCAAAGGTACGAAAAAAAAACAAAATACGGGATTTTTTATAAAATAAAAAAAGCAAAAACATCGCTTTTGCTAACTCTACATTACAAAAAGGGATGTTTTTTACCGCAAATGATATTGTTTGCGGAGCAATTCAAAGGAAGATGGATTGGCTTTCAATTGGTTAGTAATTTTATCTAACCAACCAAAAGAAGAATCACCTTTACTGGTTTGCGCCGAGGCGTAGTTAGCAAGGGAGATAGAAGGAAGTTGTCCTTCTTTAGCGATTGCATCGAGACACATTTGAGTAGCATTCCGTTTTCCTTCTAAAGAATACCCTGCTATATGCATAGAAGCGCGCAGTGCATTTCCTAGCACCTCAGCATTAATCGTTGGTTCGTTTTCCCATGTATCTAACATGAACGGATGCCCACTGCTTAGCAGTGCCTGCTCATCTACCACTCCGCCACGTGCAGCATTGATGATAAGTGCTCCTTGCTTACATTGCGCAAGGAAAGAGGCATCGCATAGATGATAAGTAGTAGCATCCAAAGGCACGTGGAAGGTGATGACATCACAATTCTTTGCGATCTCATCAAGAGAAACACCTATCTTTTTCGGAGGGTCGTTAAGCAAGACTTGCCATCCGTTCCGCTCTGCCATCTTGGCTACCAGCGATCCTACATGACCCACTCCGACGATTCCTATAGTTCCACGTAATTCAACCTCATTCAACGCCTCTTCTATATAGTCGCACACAGCCTGCGCATTACAGCCCGGGCACGCCATCCATCGAATACCATTCGCTTCGCAGTATGCAGTATCTATATGATCGTAGCCAATCGTGGCGGTACATACCAGTCTCACGCTTGAACCGCGAAGCAATGCACCATCTATTTTCGTTCTTGTTCGCACCACCAAGACATCTGCGTCATGTACTGCAGAAGCATCTATTTTCTCCGATTCCATCGGACAAATCTGCACATGAGGCCATTCGTTTTGCACGGCCTCTACCAAGAACGGAATATGTTTGTCACAGACGATTTTCACGCGTACTTGATATTGTCAATCAACCGTACGGGACCGCAGTACACGGTAATACATCCGATGGCGTTAGCGAAGGTATCCGTAGGAAGAAGAGTCGTTTGGTCTACTATCTCGTAGTATTCCACCTCCAGACTAGGCACGGCATTGATGGTATCTATCACTCGTTGCTGTACTTCTTGTACGGAAGCATTCTTCGCCCACTCTAAAGAGGCAAATAGTGTTTTGGAGATTGCTAAGGCTGTTTGCTTCTCATCAGCTGAGAGACGCTCATTGCGGCTGGAAAGCGCCAGACCGGATTCCTCGCGCACAATAGGACAATCGATAATCTGTAGTTTGCCGAAAGTGCCGGCCATAGAGCTACGCTCTACCATATGGTGAATAATAGCTAACTGCTGGAAGTCCTTTTCTCCGAAATAGGCCTTGTCCGGTTGAGTCAGATAGAAAAGACGACTCACTACTTGTACCACTCCATTGAAATGGCCCGGACGCATCTTACCTTCCATCACCTTATCCAGACCGGCAAAGTCAAACTGGAAGGTAGTATTCATCTCCTCAGCCGAATACATCTCTTCGGGCGTAGGAGCAAACACATAATGAGCGCCTATTTCGCTCAATAAATTCGCATCGCGCTCTATATTACGAGGGTACTTCGCTAAATCCTCTTTGTTATTAAACTGAGTGGGGTTTACGAACACCGAAACGATACACACATCGTTATCTTTTACTGCGCGTTTTACCAAACTGGCATGACCTGCATGAAGGGCACCCATCGTAGGGACTAAACCAATCGTTTTACCTTCTTTCTTGCACGTTGCAACAACCTGTTGCAAGTCCGTTTTTGTAGTAATAATTTGCATAGATTTATCGAAAAAACGTGCAAAGTTAGCAAAAAATAACCGAAAAATAAAATTTTTCGCGATTTTTTTTCGTTATATCAGATTTTTTTTGTACCTTTGCATTGCGAAAAAGTGCACACGCCTATGAAAGAGCCAAATCGTATCCTGTTTATCTCGCAAGAGATTAGCCCTTATCTGGCAGAAGAGACGCCTATCCGGTTGCTCAATCGTCAGTTGCCGGAGTACTTCCAGTCTCATGGATATGAGACACGTACATTCATGCCTAAATTTGGCGAAATCAATGAGCGTCGCAATCAGTTACACGAGGTGATTCGTCTTTCGGGTATGAACCTGATCATAGAGGAATCAG
The DNA here is from genome assembly GCA_002309835.1 of Bacteroidales bacterium UBA1187. GTDB lineage: Bacteria > Bacteroidota > Bacteroidia > Bacteroidales > Paludibacteraceae > Colicola. The sequence goes on along the minus strand of DBYL01000019.1, from coordinate 77,549 downwards.
ATCACCCGTTGCTGATCAAAGTTGCCTCTATTCAGTCAGCGCGTATTCAAATCTATTTCATCGACAATGACGACCTTTTCCATCGTCGCAAAGGAACGGCTGACGCGGATGGAGTCGAGTATGCAGATAATGACGACCGTGTGATCTTCTATGCGCGTGGTGTCATTGAGACAGTGAAGAAACTGCGCTGGACTCCGAATATCATCCTGTGTTCCGGCTGGATGTCCGCTTTGGCTCCTTTGTATTTAAAGAAAGCCTATAGCGATGAACCATTCTTTGCGAATTCCAAGATTGTATTGATGCTGGATGATTTGGAGTACAAGACACCTTTCCCCACTCGATTTACGGACAAACTGCGCATTGACGGAATAGCCAATACGGATGTTCGCTCCATCGCCGGTTTCCCAGTTGGCTATGAAGAGTTGATGCGTCTGGCTATCGATTTCTCGGATGCAATCGTATATGCTGCGCCGAAGGTGAACCAGCGATTAGCTAATTATGCAGAGACAAAAGGCAAACCAAGTCTGCCGTATCAGGAGACGGAAGATCTAAATGAGGCATGTAAGCGTCAGTGGGAATTTTATCAAACATTGTTAGAGACGAATGAATAAACGCTTTGCGATAATAGGGTCTATACTTGCGATGATAGCATGCTGCTGGACTGCATGCAAGGATGATATATCCAGTGCCGGAAAAGCGGTGTTGGATGAGAATGATGCTATCATTGTATTAGCCGATACTTTTTCTCTATCTTCCTCTATTGACAGTTGCGAATCGATAATATCTCAGGCCGATTCATGTCTATTAGGGGAGATGGAGACGGATTACGGACTATTGCGCGCATCAATTCTTACACAACTGGCTTGTCCGGAGGGATATTCTTACCCCGCGGGAGCAACTATTGATTCTATTTGCTTATTCATCTATTATTCGAGTTGGGTAGGTGACGACCTATCGCCTATGGCCATCAATGTATATCAAATGGATAAGAAAACATTCTCGTATTCAGGCACCTATCCTACAGATTTGAATATCAGCGATTACTGCTCGCGAGAAAAATCTATTTTGGTTAACAGACGCATTGTTGTAGCCTCCGAAAAACTTGACTCTATCGCAAACGAGAATGGAGATTATGTACCGATGCTTCGCATGAAGGTAAACGATGATTTCAAGAATACCTTCTGGGCTATTCAATCTTTTGAAAGCCAAGAGAAATTTAACCAGCAGTTCAATGGACTGTTGATAGAGAGTTCTTTTGGATCCTCTACCGTACTTAACGTATCGGATGTAGCCTTAGGCGTATATTATAGTTTTACGTACTCCAAAGCTGGACGCGATACAACGGTTCAGGATATGAAAGCATTCTACGCCAACTCTGAAGTACGCACTATCAATCATATTCAATACCAGGGTAAAAAAGAATGGGTTGAGGAGTTGAAAAAAGACTCCGACACCTATAATTATATTATCGCGCCCGCGGGCATATGTACGCGCATGACATTCCCTATGGCGCGCATCTCGGACGCCATCATGGAGCACATGATTGATACTACCGATGGCGATACCATCAAGCGACCATACGTCAATAAAGCAGAAGTACGGATTAATGTAGAGAATGTATATGAAGGCACAACGGCGAATATAACGCGTAACGACTGGTTACAACCGGCTTCCTATATGCTGCTCATCAAAGAAGAGAGTGTAAATCGTTTCTTCTCAAAACGTGAGTTGCCTTCTGATACCTGCGCACTGATTAGTTCTCTCATTCAAGGTACCGACTCTGCCGGAAATGCTATCTATTATTATACCTACGACATGTCGGATTTCCTGACCAATCAGTTGCGTAAGAAGACTACGACGGAGAATTTACGGATGGTATTACTTCCGGTTAGTGTAGACGCAGACATTAGCGGCAGCAGTACTTCCACGTACGCCTCTGTACGTCAACAACAGACGATATCGGCCACTAAGATTCGTTCGGCTAAGAATGGCATGAAATTCGAGATTGTCTTCTGCGGATTCTCCATTCCGGATGTTGAGAAATAAAAAACGCGGTAATTACACCGCGTTTTTTAGTCTACCTAAGTCAACCCTCTCTAATTTCTTCCTCGCATATTCCTTGGTTACCGTAAAGGTTTTCAAGGCATTGTTGGGTTGTTTCTGAGAAGGTAGTTCAAACATCAAGTCCATCATCACCGCTTCCATCAATCCGCGTAATCCACGTGCCCCGAGTTTGTACTCCAGCGCTTTGTCCACGATGTAATCCAATGCTTCATCATCAAAGATGAGCGTGACGTTATCCATCGCGAGCAATTTCTGATACTGCTTAGTAAGCGCGTTCTTAGGTTCGGTAAGAATATTACGCAGCGCCTCCTTATCCAAAGGACGCAGATAGGTAAGTACCGGCAGACGACCGATGATCTCTGGTATCAATCCATAAGACTTCAGATCCTGCGGCGCGATATATTGCAATAGATTATTCTTGTCTATGCGCGATGCTTCCTGCTGAGCTGCAAATCCAACCGTCTGCGCATTCATGCGCTGCGAGATCTTACGCTCAATGCCATCGAAAGCACCTCCGCAGATGAAGAGGATATTTTTCGTATCCACGTGTATCAGTTCCTGCTCCGGGTGTTTACGGCCTCCTTGAGGCGGCACATTGACGATAGAACCCTCGAGCATCTTCAGCAAACTTTGTTGCACTCCTTCGCCACTCACGTCGCGCGTGATAGAAGGATTCTCGGTCTTACGAGCAATCTTATCGATTTCATCGATGAAGACGATACCGCGTTGGGCTTTTGCTACATCGTAATCCGCATCCTGCAAGAGGCGTACGAGAAGCGATTCTACATCTTCTCCCACATAGCCTGCTTGGGTCAACGCCGTAGCGTCACCGATAGCGAAAGGCACCTTAAGCATCTTTGCGATGGAGCGAGCAAGAAGGGTCTTACCCGTACCGGTAGAACCGACGAGGAGGATGTTACTCTTCTCTATCTCTACGTCGTCATTGGAGATCTCCTGCAGCACGCGTTTGTAGTGGTTGTACACCGCTACCGAGAGAAAGCGTTTCGCCTCGTCCTGACCAATGACGTACTGGTCGAGGAAATCCTTGATAGCCTGCGGCGTAGGGAGTGTATCTAAAGAAAGATCGCCTTCAGCCGTTCTCTTCTCCTTCGGCATAGCTGCCACCAAGGCGTGCCCTGCCTCAATGCACTCATCGCAGATAAACACATCGTTTCCTTGTCCGGCGAAGATATTCTTCATCGGACGACCACAGAAACTACATGTAGGTTGAGTGCGTTTTGCCATTAGTCTTTATGGATATACAGTTTGTCAATCATTCCGTAGTCCAGCGCCTCTTTTGCAGTCATCCAGTGATCGCGATCAGCGTCTTTACGGATCTGCTCCATGGCTTTGCCGGAATGGTCGGAGATGATCTGATAGAGTTCCTCCTTGAGTTTGAGGATCTCTTTGGCTGTTATCTCAATATCGCTGGCCTGGCCTTCAATGCCTCCAAGCGGCTGATGGATCATGACACGGCTATGAGGCAGCGCTGCGCGCATGCCTTTCTCACCGGCAACCAACAGTACAGCACCCATCGAAGCAGCAAGACCCGTGCAGATAGTAGCTACACGCGCCTTGACAAACTGCATCGTGTCATAGATGCCTAATCCTGCATATACGGACCCGCCCGGCGTATTGAGATAGAGGTTTATATCGCGCTCACTATCCACAGAGTCCAGATAGAGCAGCTGTGCCTGGATGACATTAGCCGTGTAGTCATTGACCTCGGTACCGAGGAAGATCACACGATCCATCATCAAGCGGCTGAACACATCCATCTGGGTCACATTCAGTTGACGCTCCTCGAGGATAGTGGGCGATATATATCCGCCGCTCGCGCGGGTCTGATCCATACTGCGGGACATGATATCCTCTACATGCATGGAGTTCAAACCCTGCGAAACAGCAAATTTCAGAAAGTCATTTTTCATTTTTTCTCAGCTTTCTTCTCTGCACGCTTAGCCTGAGCACGCTGAATGTCGTAAGCGATCGGCGAAGCGATGAACAGAGACGAATAGGTACCTACGATAACACCCATGAGGAGTGCAAATACGAAGCCACGGATCGTCTCACCACCGAAGATAAAGATAGCGAGCAATACCACGAACGTAGACATAGAAGTCGAGAACGTACGGCTAAGCGTATTGTTCAATGCGTCGTTGATATTGACATTCTTCTCACGCTTCGGATAGAGTCCGTTGTACTC
>DBYL01000019.1:0-73273 GCA_002309835.1 Bacteroidales bacterium UBA1187 | reverse complement strand
TATCGTTGATAGAGTAACCGATGACGGTCAGGATAGCAGCGATGAAGGCCTGGTCGATCTCCATAGAGAAAGGCATGATCTTCCAAAGGATTGCATACAGACCCAAGATGATCACTGTATCGTGTGCCAAGGCGGTCAATGCACCTACCGAGTAAGCGAAGTTACGGAATCGGATGAGGATATAGAGGAAGATCACGATAAGCGCAGCGATGATAGCCCAGACAGCGCTGGTCTTAATATCATCTGCAATCGCCGGACCTACCTTCTGGCTCGACATGATACCTACTTCGGCATTGGAGTCGGTCGAACGGAAGTCCTCGAAGGTGATATCTTCACCCAAGAACGGCTTGCAGCCCTCATAGAGAAGTGCTTCGATCTGCTCGTCCGCCTCAGCGGTCTCTTCGTGGATACGATAGTTGGTAGAGATACGTACCTGGTTAGCATCATTACCGAAGGTGATGACATTCAGACCAAAGGTCTCACCATCCTCAAGCGTAGCACGGAATACACCGTCCAAGCTCTCGCGTACATCCTGCGTATTGATGTTATTATCAAAACGAACAACATAGTTACGTCCACCGGAGAAATCGATACCAAGGTTCAGTTTACCGAACAAGTGCGGCTCCAGACCCAGGATAGCGAAGATCACGATTGCACCGGAGATGCAGTAAGCAATCTTACGCGCCTTTACAAAGTCGAAATGGATATTCTGGAGGAAGTTCTTCATCAGACGAGTGGTGAAGGTCAGTTCCTTTGCCGTATCACGTTTTGCATAATCCTCGAGCAACAGACGGGTGATGAATACCGCCGTCAGGAACGAAGAGATGATACCGATCATGTAGGTAACCGCGAAGCCCTTGATAGGACCGGTACCAAAGATAGCCAAGATAGCACCGGTAAGGAACGAAGTCACGTTCGCATCCACGATAGCGCTAATGGCACCCTTGAAACCGTCCTCGATAGCCTTACGCATACCCTTGCCGGCCTTGAGCTCCTCACGGATACGCTCATAGATAAGCACGTTCGCATCGACCGCCATACCCATGGTGAGGACGATACCTGCGATACCCGGCAGCGTCAATACAGCGCTGAACGAAGCGAGGATACCTACCAGCAGGAAGACGTTGCAAACCAATGCTGCATCGGCAATCAGACCCGGGATCCAACCATAGTAGAAGATCATGTAGATGAGGATGAGCACAAAGCCCAGCGCGAAGGACCAGAGACCGGATTGAATAGCCTCACGACCCAGCGACGGACCTACCACACTCTCCTCGATGATACGAGCAGGAGCCGGCATCTTACCGGACTTCAGGGTGTTGGCCAAGTCTTTTGCCTCTTCCACGGTGAAGTGACCGGTGATCTGGCTGTTACCACCTGCAATCTCATTCTGTACCGTTGGGAACGAATATACATAGCCGTCCAATACGATAGCTACGCATTTACCGATATTATCTCTTGTCAAGCGTTGCCAAGTCTTAGCACCCTCCGCATTCATGCTCATCGATACATTCGCATAAGCACTGATCTGCGAGAAGTCCGCACGCGCATCGGTGATGACATCACCCTCGAGGGATGCACGACCGTCACGCTGCGCTTTGAGCGCTACGAGCTGATAGTATGCATTAGCCTCATCAATAGCCTTAACCGTCCAGAAGAAACGTGCGTCACGCGGCAGCACAGCTTTCGCAATCTGCGAGTTGAGCATAGCGTTTACCTTTGCGGTATCTACATAATGTACGGTACCGATGACTGGGCCACGATAAGCCTGACCGGCTTGGTTGATAGACGGNNTTGAGGATAGCGAAGAGCGGGTTGTTCTTCTTATACTCTGCGAGTTGAGCAGCCTGGTCAGCCTCTACGGCAGCACTGTCAGCGCCGAGGTTGTCCACGAGGTCAGCGAGCTCATCAGCCTCAGCCTTCGGAGCTTCCTCTTTTACCTCTTCAACTTTCGGAGCCTCTTCCTCTACGGTCTCAGAAGCAGCGAACTCACGGTTGATCTGCGCGAGCATCGGCAGCAACTCGGAAGCCTCGTAGGTCTCCCAGAACTCAAGGTTAGCAGATCCCTGGAGAAGTTTACGAACACGCTCCGGCTCCTTGATACCCGGAAGCTCAATCAAGATACGACCCGGTTGAGCGAGTTTCTGGATGTTCGGCTGAACAACACCGAAACGGTCGATACGGGTACGGAGTACGTTGAAGGAGTTCTGGATAGCACCATCTACCTCTTCGCGAATCACTTTCTCTACTTCTGCATTGGTAGAAGTCAGCGTCACTTTGTCCTTTAACTCGAAGGTAGAGAAGATGGAAGCCAATTGACCTTGCGGATCTACCTCGTTGAACGACTCGATAAAGAGCGTTACGAAGTCAGCACCGCTGGATTTCTGTTTCTGCTTAGCCAAAGCCAAAGCAGCTTTGTAGTTCGGAGTCTCGTTATGACCGCTGAGCGCATCGAGAATGTCCGGAACAGACACCTCCATCGTCACGTTCATACCGCCCTTGAGGTCCAGACCAAGGTTGATCTCTTTCTCACGGCACTCCTTGAGCGTGTAACCAAACCACACTTTCTTAGCTGCAATCGAATCCAAGTACTGGTACTCCTTTGCATCATCGCCAGCCGCATACTCTTTAGCCGCTTTGTCATAGTAACTCGTCACCAAAGAGAACGACAGGTAGAACGCACATACCAGCGCGAGGCAGACAGCCAAAATTCTAACAAGTCCTTTGTTTTGCATAACTGTTTTTGTATTAATTATTTGATTTTTTACAGAAAAAGCGTGCAAAGGTACGCAAAAAAAATGACATACACAAGAGTGTATGCCACTTTTCCCTATTTTTTTGAACTTTTACGTTCTTTTTCTGCGCTTATCGCTTATAATTCTCCCATCTTGTATTGCGCATATCGCCTGATTTGAGGAATTCCTCATGCATCGCAAAGGCGCAAGAGAGGTCGTGCTGGGTTTGTCCGTGTTTAGCGAACTTGAGGTAGTCACGAAGCATCTCTTTATACTCAGGAGCCACACAATTATTGATAATCTCCTCGGCACGCTGGCGCGGACTCTTGCCACGCAAATCGGCTACACCTTGCTCCGTAACTAATATCTTAACGGAGTGCTCGGAGTGGTCGAGATGGGTTACCATCGGCACGATAGACGAGATAGCACCATTCTTCGCCGTGGAAGCAGTAGTAAAGATAGAGAGGTACGCATTGCGCGCGAAGTCTCCGCTACCACCGATACCATTCATCATCTTCGTACCCGTAACGTGCGTGGAGTTGATATTACCATATATATCTGCTTCGAGGGCAGTATTGATAGCGATGAGGCCTAAACGACGGATGATTTCAGGGTTGTTGGATGTCTCTTGCGGACGAAGCAGCAACTTATCACGGAAGAAATCAAGGTCCGCCAGCACTTCCGCCATCTTGCCTTCTACCAAACGTAGCGAGCAACCGGAAGCGAACTTACAATGCCCGGCTTTGATGAGATCTACTACGGAGTCCTGAACAACTTCGGAATACATCTCAAAAGGCGGAATATGCGGGTTCTTACCCAGCTCTCCAAGCACGGCGTTAGCTACGTTGCCGACACCGGATTGGATTGGCAGGAAGGTACTCGGGATACGTCCTTCATGCATCTCTTTCTCGAGGAAGAGCGCTACGTTCTCACCGATCTTTGCAGTAGTCGCATCGACCGGCGTGAAAGCCGCTATCTCGTTCGGACGATTGGTGCGTACTACAGCCGCAATCTTCTTCGGATCGACCTTCAGATGATCTGAGCCGCAGCGATCGGAGGGCTTGTAGATAGGTATCTCTTTGCGGTAAGGCGGATCGAGCGGTTCATAGAGATCATGCATGCCACGCATAGTTACGGGGAACATCTCATTGAGCTCGATGATGATTTTCTCGGCCATGTTACAGATAGTAGGCATGATACCTACACCGGCAGCAGGCACGATCACACCGTCTTCTCCTACATACGAAGCCTCGATGATCGCAAATTTCGGACGCGGGAGGAATCCATAACGCAAGTCCTGCGCCATGTGCGAGAGGTGCATATCGAAATAATGCGTACCTTCGGCATTGATCTCCTCTCGCATCGACTTATTGGACTGATACGGCGTACGGAACTCGACAGCATGAGCACGCGCTAAAGCACCATCACAACTGTCGCCCATAGAGGCACCTGTCTCCAAGCCTACGCGGAACGGTTTGCCTTTGGCATGCAGACGCTCTGCGCGTTGCGCCAAAGCAAAAGGAACGGCCTTGGGCACACCGGTGGCAGTAAAACCACCCATGCCCAAGACGTCACCATGTTGTATCAACTCGGCAGCCTCTTCGGCTGTCATGAAGGGGAGAGCCATACTTATGCCTTTCCGTCCGAACCAAGCACGTCGATGATCTTATGCTTATACAGATCCTCCATGTAGTCACGAGCTACGCCGCAGTATTTACGCGGATCGAACTCACCCGGTTTCTCAGCCAGCACTTTGCGCACAGCAGCGGTGAAGGCCAGACGGCTATCAGAGTCGATGTTGATCTTGCAAACAGCGCTCTCGGAAGCCTTACGGAGTTGCTCCTCAGGAATACCTACTGCGTCAGGCAGTTTGCCACCGAAATGATTGATGATATCTACGTACTCCTGCGGAACGGAAGACGAGCCGTGGAGAACGATCGGGAAGCCAGGAAGCTGCTCCATGATAGCGTCAAGCACGTCGAAAGCCAATGGAGGAGGCACGAGTTTACCGGTCTTCGGGTCACGCGTACACTGCTCCGGAGTGAACTTATAAGCACCGTGGCTGGTACCAATGGAGATAGCAAGGCTATCGCAGCCCGTACGGGTAGCGAAGTCAACTACCTCTTCCGGCTTGGTATAATGGCTGACAGCAGAGGAAACCTCATCCTCTACACCGGCGAGAACGCCGAGCTCAGCCTCAACGGTTACATCAAACTGATGAGCGTACTCAACAACTTTCTTGGTGAGGGCGATATTCTCCTCATAAGGCAGCGCAGAAGCATCGATCATGACACTCGAGAAACCGAAGTCCACGCAGCTCTTGCAGAGCTCGAAGCTATCTCCGTGGTCGAGGTGCAGCACGATCTGCGGTTTCTCCCAACCCAGCTCTTTAGCGTACTCTACAGCACCTTGAGCCATGTAACGGAGAAGGGTCTGGTTCGCATAGTTACGCGCACCTTTGGACACCTGAAGAATAACCGGAGACTTAGTCTCAGCAGCGGCTTTGATGATAGCCTGGAGCTGCTCCATGTTGTTGAAATTGAAAGCGGGGATAGCATAGCCACCCTTGATAGCCTTAGCAAACATCTCACGGGTGTTCACAAGGCCTAATTCCTTATAACTTACCATAATGAAAAATTAAAATTTATTTGTGATTGATGATTTGTGATTTTTAGTCTCTCCAGAATTTAGCGGCATGATGGCCCTTGATGAGAATATGGTGGTTCGCAATCGGCGAGGTAAGCAAGTACTGGCTTACGATTGGCGTCGTTTGGATCCATATTTGCGTGCGGCACATGTTCTTCTCATACTGGCAGTGCGTAACGGTAACATTAACCGCCAAGAGACGCTTCATGTCGTGGCTGAGTTTTACCAATGTGTAGTCACCAGCAGGTACTTCGCCATGAATGGCGACACCGATACCCGATTCGAAATGCGTGGTGAACTCATGGTTCTCGGTCATGCTCAACGGAATAGTACATTTCGCCAGCAAGATCTGGCCATCCGGTTGGATACGCGCAGGGTTGCCCATAAAGCCAAGTTCGCCAGTCAGTTGCTTACAAGCGATCTTCGTCAGCAGCACAGGGATATCGCTCTCGCAGCCGGCAGGAATACCCTCGTCATTGAGTTTGCTGATAGCGATACAACCGGTATTCTTAACGGTCTTGAAGAGGTCAAAGCAACGCACGGTGATTCCGTCCAGTTTATTCTTTGCGATGATCTCTTTGAGGCGCTCGTAGATAGCCTCAGCACCCTTCATTCCCGGGTCTACTTCGCCAAGGCTAGAGAGCTCCGTGAATGGGATATCTATCAACTCGCAGTTCATCTCTTTGAGCACCTCTTTGTAATCCACACTCGAAGCGATGAGCCAGTCGGAAGGCATACCTATTACACCCAGACGCAACTTCTTCTCGTTCTTCAGCACTTTAGCCAGCGGCACGCGCGTCAACGAGTCAGTCTCACTCGGATCCGGGAAGGCTGTATCAGCGGCATTCTGCATGATCTTCGCCAAGCCGTCACGCTGACGGATGAAACTCAGGATCTCCAGCGCTGCAGGCAACGAGTTGCTATACTCGCTGACCATCAGATAAACAGGGCGCTTGAGGTCAATCTTCTTCTGTCTGATTAGATCTATGAACTGCGCTTCCGTTCCTCCGGAAAGAACCGCAATCACTTGATTTTCATTGAGAAACGAATCCGCTACCTTGAAAGGCATACCGGATACCTCTGTATGGAGGTTGGAGCATAAGGTGTGTAACATGGTTATATAATTTTAAAATTACGCTGCAAAGTTACATTTTTTTTTGCATATATGCAAATATTTTTACTTTTTTACTCGAAAAGAGTAGTATTTTTGTCCTAAATAGCTGATGGCTACCGTGATTAAGGTGATCACCATCTTACTCGGCGTCGGATACCAACCCCATACTTCAACGCACAGTTTGAGGCCGAAATAGTTCACCGCAAGATTGAGCGCTACGATAGTGACGTAACGGAAGAATTGCCGCCAACCGTTGAGTTGGGAAGCGGTGAAAGTGACATATTTCTGAAGCCAGAAACCGGTGAGCAGAGTGATGGGGAAGACGATACAAAGAGTAGCGATATGAGGGGTGAGGCATAAGCCTACCCCTGTCCCCTCCCTGAAGGGAAGGGTAATGTATACCAAATCATGACCTATAACAAAGTTATAAATCAAGAAATAGAGCACCCAATCAAGCACCATGTTTCCGCCGCCGCAGGCCGCATAACGGAAGAGCTGCTCCGACATGACTTTGCGGAAGGGAGGATAGAAAAAATCGATGATTTTGGTTATTATCTGCGCTAATCGGTTCATCTTTTACTTTTGCGGCTGCAAAGGTACGAAAAATTTTGCATATATGCAAATAATTTGCAAATATAAATATTTCAAAATCACGGGATATATACTAAAGTATATATAGGGTATAGGATGATACGTTCCGCCCTGCATCCGCCTCAACACTTACCCTTATGCGCACCCGCCGCCGATTGCAGGATTATATATCAAAATCAGACTGGCGAGACAGAATCGAGAGAGAATCGAGTCGGGGTTATTACGGGGTAATCTCGGAGGCAATCCCTATGAAACCTATATACAATAATGTCTATTTTGCGTTTACTTTGCCGGAGAAGAAATCTCGGTTACGCCGTAAAATGCAACAGGCATTTCGGCGATAGACTGAATACGCTCTTTACCGTCTTCCATGCGATAGTACGTGACCACTCGTCCGTAACCTTCTATCCAATAACTTTTCCTTTGGTGCTTGTGCTTCACATTATTCACAATGTAAGTAATGTTCTCCGTAATTTTTACGGCTTTTACTTTTGCCCCCAAGAACATGACGAAAACATATTCGGATTTGCCGTCTATTTTCTGGTCTTTTTCTGTTTCAGACCATGTATAGGGTTTGTCTTCACCCGGGAAAGCAAAAAGCGTTCTTTTGTCTTGATATTTGGTGCTTCCGGTTAACTTATTCCGCATGATTTGAAGGTCGGAAACAACGGCATTATCTACTATACGATAGCGATAATAATTTGTTGCGGACTGCATTCCCATGCCGATATACACTTCTTCGACAATATAATTGTCATAATACTCGGATTGGAAGCTATATTCACTCATGGAAATCGTTTTTCCGTTAGCGTCCAAGGTGTTAAATGTCCGATTGCCAAAGGGATAAATATAATCCTCAAAATTATATTCTTCGGCATTACAAATCGCTGAAAGCGACATCATTACGATTAAAATTGAAAGTAACTTTTTCATACATTTTGCGGCTGTTATATCCCATCGCCCCGTCGGTTTTAATTGTGATTTGTGTTTATAACCAATAGTATTTCCATTGGAGTGCTTGTTCGGGTGTGATGCCATAAAGAGAACAATATTTGTCTAATTGCTCTTTTGAATAATTGCTGCCTACTAATTTCCAAACACACGCGGCTTTGTGTTTGATGGCGGTCACTTCGTCGAGGCTCATTTCATCAACGTATTCGGGTTTCATATTAAAATGGCATGTTGGAATCATCTTTTACACAATTTTCAAAGAACGAAATATCGAAGCATGCTTGTTGAGCATATTTGGAGATGGGCAGGTTGGTAATAGGTGAATCCCAATACATGATAACTTTAATGTGCGTATCGCCTTTGCAGGCTGTAAAGGTGTATCTATGAGGACAAACGCGACGCTTGTCGTTCTTGTAATAGAGCACATATACAATGCCTTTTTCGCGGTTAACGGTCTTCTTCGCTTCTTCTTCAACCGTTTCGGTTATTATCATTTCCTCAAGATAACTCATTTCACGGTATCCAAACTTCATTTCGAAAGATGTAAGCAAAGCATCTGTGTCCTTGAAATGAACAGTTGGATAATAGATACAACCGGAGTCCCATTTGCTATTTTCCAGAATAAAAAGTTTTGGGATGTCAATAAGGTAGCTATAGAGATGATTGCAAAGGGTTTCTACGAAATCATGGTCTTCGAAGAACGGAAGCTGCTGTTCGGATAAGGTTGCGTAAATAGACTTCACCATTTCACGATAGGAGAGTTCAGAATTTAACCATTCTCCGCTCCATGTATAAAAAGCATTTAATAGGGCATCCCATTCGCTATCCTCTAAAGGCTGTCCGTGAGAATATTCAACGACCGCGCGCAGGCGCTCGTCAGACATGGCATCTGACGTAAATGGGTTAAACGGATGACGTTTGGATGGTTTGAAAACTTTTGCGTTTTGATAACATTTTTCAACGGTGTTCCAAGTAGCGCAATGTAGTCCTCCGCCAAGCCGAGTGAGGGATTGCACATGCTGAATCGGATATACGATACAGTGAGGAAAAGCCTCTTGAATACGTTTGAAGGCAGGTGCATCGGATGGTTTGCCGAGTTGCGCCATGAATATTTTATTGCCTACGCGCAGGAAATTGAGGTATTCCCAACTAAGGTCGGTAATAGGCGTGCCATCATCCGTAATAGCCATCATTCCGTCCACGTGACCATACATATCGGATTTGTCCCAATGCAGGAAATGGATGGAGCGTGTGTTGAGAATTTGTTTAAGGTAGTTAATGAGTTGCTCACGTGGTATATGTGCGTTCTCCAAGAAGACTTTATCCGTCATATACACGCGACCTTTCTTGTCCGATAGAATATTTCCTCCGTCCACGATGATGTTATTATGAAAAGGAGTGATACCCATTTCGTCCAATATATAGACCATGTCTGGTTTATACTTGGCGTAGCGCGGTGCACGCAAGTAGTCAGGGTCGTATTCCAATTGTTCCATACTGCCGGTTTTGTCAACCAAAATCGGCATCCAGTCGCGCACCCATAAACGAGTTTTAGAATCTGTGTAAGGAATCTCCCGATACTTGACGTGTGTTAATTCAAGCGCTGCGATGAGGCTTTTGTAAAGGCGAGGAAAATGAAGACGAAGAGCTTTCGGAAGAAAGACTAAATCAGTCTGTGAATCATGTATCATATTCTTTGCAATTAATTGTTAATAAATAAGTTATTTAACTTTTCGGCGCAAAGGTATATGCTTTTTCGGAGGATTCCAAAAATTTTATATTAAAGTTTGTTAAAAGTTTAGGAGTAGTTATTAAGCATAAAAAAAGAGGACTGAGTCCTCTTGATTAGATTTTTTTCATAGGTAATCCTGGTTTATAAAAACGCCATGGACGATCGCAGCGTTTATATACCTTATTAGATGCTTTAAAGTATTCTTTAGCCTCGAGCGAAGGAATTGTTGTTATTTGCGTATATTTTTCATACTTGCCTTTCGCGTTTATTTTAAAGTGCTCTTCTGCTGGTACGTTATAACGTCGTTCTCCTTCTTTTGGTCGATAGTTCTCTTTTCCTGGCAAATCCATATTTATCCATTCTATTTCTATGGATTTATCAAATGGGACTCCCATATATAGTAACTCGTCATATATATGGGTTGAACAATCATCGTATTCCCCTTCATTCACATGAAAACCACGGATGAGGAAAGATGCACGATAATGTTTTTCTTCATTCTCAAAGGTAACGTCTATACCTGAAATGTGCAAATTCAACCTTCCGAGTCCATAATATGGCAGTTCCTTTCCTTCATGGTCATTAGTATGATACATTATCGGATCTTTTAATCTACCGTCTCCTTCTTCATGATAGTAAAATTCAATATCATCCAGATAGATTTTCTTTTTCTCATCTACCAAAAAATAGCCACCATAAAGCAATTCTTTTGCCATCTCACAAAACTGTTGATTAAGAATTACCTCTTTTCCCTCAATATCAGACACCTCAGTGGCACCTGTGAATTTTGCTAATATGTTTTTCATAAGCAATAATAAATTAAAATATTTTTAGTATTTGATTTTAAAATAATTCAGCAAGGCGGTGAATTGATCTTGCGCGGTAAGGCAAGTGTCGCGCAAGTAGCCGTTGGTTTCTCCCCAATTTTGAAGGCCTCTATAATAGAATAGTCGTAATTCATCGGTGATGATAAAAGGTACTATCCCATTTTGCAGGCATTGCCATAATAAAAGTAAACGTCCTACACGTCCATTACCATCTTGAAATGGATGAATACGCTCAAAGCGAACGTGAAAATCAAGGATGTTATCGAATTCTACTTCTTTGAGCGCATTATAGTCCGAAAGCAACACCTTCATGTGGTTATGCACATCCTGAGGTTGGACAGTCTCTCTATCACCAACTTCATTCGCCAAGCGTTTGTAATCCCCGACAGCAAACCATGGTTTTTGACTATCAGCAGTATTGGATTTGAGTATTAAATGCAACTGCTTGATAAACGGTTCGGTGATTTTATCCATCGCATGGTCTATAACAAAATCAATACAACGGAAGTGATTGATGGTTTCTATGATATCATCAATCCTTGTACTCTCACTGGTAACACCTAATGTGTTGGTTTCAAAGATATATCGCGTCTGCTCTTTGGTTAAACGCGAGCCTTCTATGTGGTTGGAATTATAGGTTAAATCAATCTGCGTACGATGATAGATACCGCCATGCAATTTAGTCTCTTTTTCTTCACGCAGCCGTTGTAAAAGCGGAGATATTTTCTGCTTTCTCTTCTGTGGCAACACAGAATCTGCAGGTATATTCCATGTTTTACCGGTTAAGAAGACACCTTTTATCTTCCCTGTGGCGCAAAGATTTCGAGCGGTTCGAACGCTCATTCCGTACTTTTCTGCAAATTGACTAACAGATAGATATTCCATAATATCGGCAAGTTTTATTCAAAATTCGCTGCAAAGATACTGTTTTTTGCCGATATAGGCAAGTTTTTGAATTAAAAAATTAGAGAATGTGCTATATTTTGCCTAAAAAATGCGCAAAAGTTTGCGGAGTACTTCGGCACGCCCCTTCCCTTGTGGGTGGGTCCCTCCGAAGTTTCATAAAATTTTAGGTATTACTTACGCTAAACTTTCAGCAACTTTTTTACAATGAGTTAGACTCATCTATAATTACCTACATAGCCATTTTTGTACAAGTCCAAATGGCTAAATAGTTAATTATTAATATAGAAAATACTATATTTTAGTAAAAAATTACTAAAAAGTTTGCGTATGTCAAAAAAAAGCAGTACTTTTGCAGTCGCAAAAGCCCGGAAGGGTTCCCTGTGCTATGCAATAACGGGGAAAAGTTGAACTAAATTAACACAATCTATGGACGATTATCACGCGGACAATGCAACAAGTACATGCCAAGAAAAAATCGTGCGAGAACACCGTACGAGCAAAGAAATTTCTGGGGCAGCACTTCTTGACGGACCTGAACGTCGCCCGCAAGATTGCTGAGACCATCACCTCGGGCCGCACATTAGAGATTGGTCCCGGTATGGGCGTTCTTACCCAGTTTCTCCTTCAAAACAAAGCTATCCAGCTCACGGCCATCGAGATTGACCGCGAGAGCGTTGCCTATCTCAAAGAGTGGTATCCGGAATTGGATTTGATAGAAGGAGATTTCCTCAAAATTGATTTGAATACGATTGTGCCCGAAGGCGAATTCAACGTCATCGGTAACTATCCGTATAATATCAGTAGCCAGATTTTCTTTAAAGTGCTGGACTACAAGGACCGTATACCTGTTTGCTCGGGAATGATTCAAAAGGAAGTAGCCGAGCGGTTGGCTTCCAAGCCTGGCAAGAAAGCCTATGGTATTTTATCGGTATTATTACAAGCCTATTATGATATAGAATATCTATTTACAGTAGATGAATATGTGTTCAACCCGCCGCCAAAAGTGAAGTCGGCCGTGATCCGCATGACGCGGAACCGACGACGACGGTTGGAATGTAACGAGGCGTTGTTTAAGACGGTCGTCAAGACTGCATTCAACCAGCGACGAAAACAGATGCGCAATTCTCTTCAGCAGCTGGTAGGTAAGGGAAATCCCATCCTCGAAGAGAAGATTTTTACAATGCGCCCCGAACAGCTGAGTGTTGAACAATTTATTGAATTAACCCTTTTAATCGAAAAAAATCATGTCTGAAATCAAAATATTCTACAAAGACAAGGAGAAAATCAAGGTAGCACGTACCATCTCCGCTCTCAAAGAGCTCGATAAGAAAGATATTATCTGGATTGACCTGCTCGATGTATCAGATAAGACGGAGGACACGCTCGAGGGTTTTCTAAAAATAGATATCCAGGAAGACGAGGAGATGGAGGAGATTGAGTTCTCCAGCCGTTATATCCAAACGGATGACAGTATTGTGGCGAACTCCAACTTCCTGAAAAACAACTTTGAGACGGAGCCGGTTAACTTTATCCTTAAGAACTCTATCCTCGTATCCATACGTGATAACGAGTTGGATACGTTTAACGAGACATTTAAGAAATTATTTGTCAACACCCGTAATTTCCCGACGGGCTTTCATGTGTTAGTAGCGCTCATGGAGACGCGAGTAGAAAAGGATGCCGACCTTATCGAGGACACCACGGATTTGATTACCGAACTCTCCCAACAGATCAATGCGGAGTCGGATCACGTAGATGAAGACTTGCTGGTACAAATCAAGGACTTGCAAGAAAAAGTGACCATCATCCGTCAAAACATCATGGATAAACAACGCGTTATCAGTAACTTTCTCAAGTGCGATTTCTTCCCCGAGGAACTCTATCCGCGTTTGACGATGATTATCAAGGATATTAACTCGCTTTTTGACTACACGCGTTTCGGATTTGACCGTCTGGACTACCTCCAGGATACCTTCCTCGGTTTGGTAAACATCGAGCAGAACAGAATTATTAAGATCTTCACGGTCATCAATATTATCTTCCTGCCGCCTACGTTGATTGGTAGCCTCTATGGAATGAACTTCGACTTCATGCCTGAACTGCATTGGGAATACGGATACGCTTTTGCACTGGGTCTGATGATTATGTCAGTAGTAGTTATCTTACTGATTTTCAGACTAAAGAAGTGGTTATAAACATATTGTTAACAACGTACATGCTACACAGTTTAAAACCTGTTCCACGTTGCAGTTGTTAAAAAAGTCCACATTCGTATTACATTAGAAAACGCACATAAAAGTACAATTTTCAAATAGTTAGTTGGTTTATTAACAAATTCAACACCTATTCATATCCATGGATTTAAAAAGTAAAGAATATATAGATAAAATTAAATCCTTAGCGAAGGAGAAGAATGCAGTAATTTTCGCACATTATTATACCAGACCGGAAATACAAGAAATAGCCGATTTCATCGGTGATTCTTTAGCGTTGGCGCAACAGGCTACGCGCGTACAGGCGGATATATTAATAATGTGTGGCGTGCATTTTATGGGTGAGACGATGAAAATCCTTTGTCCGGATAAGAAAGTGCTCATCCCGGATATGAATGCAGGTTGTTCGTTAGCGGATAGTTGTAAGGCAGAAGACCTGGCAGCTTTCAAAGCCGAACATCCGGATCATATGGTGGTTAGTTATGTAAACACCTCTGCAGACGTGAAAGCGCTGACGGATGTAGTGGTGACTTCGTCTAACGCCAAGAAGATAGTAGATCAGTTACCTGCAGATGCTAAGATAATCTTCGGTCCGGATCATAACTTAGGATCGTATATCAATTCCGTAACGGGACGTAATATGCTTCTATGGAACGGTGCGTGTCATGTGCATAGCCGTTTTTCATTAGAGGCGCTTTTACAAATTAAAAAAGATAATCCGGGTGTAGAAGTGCTTGCTCATCCTGAGTGTAAGGCGCCAATACTCGCGCAGAGCGACGTAATAGGTTCGACGAAAGCATTGCTCGAGCACACAATCAAATCGCCCGTCAAACGCTTTATAATCGCTACAGAAAGCGGAATTCTCTTTGAGATGCAACGTGCATGTCCGGATAAGGAGTTTATTCCTGTTCCACCAGAGGTGACAGAAGGCGTAGGATGTAGTTGTAACGAATGCGAGTATATGCGGATGAATACGCTTGAGAAAGTGTATAAATGCTTGCTGAACGAGGCGCCTGAGATGATTGTAAAAAAAGAGACAGCCGAGAAGGCCATCTCTTCCATCCAACGTATGTTGGAAATGAGTTAGTAAAATTTATAAAATAGCTTTAATAAGTGCTGTGGTCATGAGGCCGCAGCATATTATTTTTATAAGTGTACCCATTAAAATACCTATAAAACTTCCCCATCCGGCACGGATAGCCTTTTTTAGTTCCTTTCCGTTTATCATTTCACCGAGTATAGCACCTACCAACGGACCGATAATAACACCTATTGCGCCAAAAAACAAACCTACAAATACGCCAATAGTACTTCCCCATATGCCATATTTAGTACCGCCGAATTGTTTGGTTCCCCATGCCGGCACGATATAATCTAATACAGATACAATAATAGTGATAATACCCCAAACTAACAGCATCTGCCATGAAAAATCAATACGTGTGGTAGCCTGCGCTATCCATAATCCGATATAAGCAATAGGTGTACCTGGCAAACCAGGAATAATACAGCCGATAATACCTATCAGCATGCATAAAAATGCAAGTACTAAAAGAAAGATATCCATAATAAATTATTTTTCTATTTTTCTTAAAATTGGTTGTACGGATAACTCTCCGTTAACAGCTTGTTGCATCCATACATCCGGTGTTAAACGGCCCAAACGATACCAACGTTCATATTTCTCTGCCCATTGTGAAGGTGTAGTATTTGCCAGTGCCTCTTCTAATTGGAATTGCACAATATGTCCGATAGGATAATTAGGCAGATACATAGGACTATTTACCATATGGCTGTAGATAGCTAATAATACACAGTTTTTCTCTCCTAAAACCGGTTCATAATATTTATTCCATATATCTGCTGCAATAGCAAGTGTAGCTTCGCGCAATTCAGCTGCGGTAGCTTTAGGGTGCGCATACAGCCATTGCCAAACATGCATATCTACCAAACTAACACCCATTATCTCATACATTCCCCAGAACTGATCATAGATAGATTCTTTATCCATCTCCTGACGTCCGTAACCCAATAATTGTAAATCACGATGCTGGAATAGAAATGCACTTGTCTCGGTAAAACCAGTATTAGGTATTCCATGCAGCATGTAATAGTCCATCTTATAGAGACTTATCACTTCTTCTACATTATGACCCATCTCATGAACAGCAATATTATACCCCTTATAATCCATGCCGTTTTCTGAAATGCGTGTGCGTAAACGTGCCGGTTCATTTTTTCCTACGCAAGGCCATGCATGACCGGAACCACGCGCTGGTTCTACCATAATATGACTGGCAATCTCTTCCGCATTTTCTTTGGTAAAGCCTAAGTTCTGCAGCATAGAAGGAATCTGCTTCTGATATGCTTCAGGAGTAGGATAGAGTTTGCGTGTTTGTGCACTCAGTTCATCTTCGTTCATAGCACTGCGCGCTTTAAAACCATCGTACCATATATCATAAGGACGCAGGTCTCGACCTAAACGATTTTTGATTTCCGCAGCCACAATACCTACTTGCTCGGAACTTATAAGTTCCGTAAACAAGCGCTCTACTTCATCAGCCGGAATCTCTATGTCTCCTTCAAAATTACGGATAATACCAGTAGGCATATTCGGAAAATACGTATCCATCTGCTGCATAGCATGGAAGATATCCAGAATCTTCTGATAACGCGTATCCGCTTCACGCTTGGAGTCTCCGTTCTCAACACGGTTAGAGAAAGGATACCAAAGCGGTTCATGATTGTTAATAACTTCTTGCGGAATGGTCTGACGCACAATATGTTGCATCACTTGATAGATCATCTCCTGCTTCTCTTGCGCATCATAATCTACCTTCAGTTCATCACGCAGATTCCAGTGACTGAGCAGCGTCATTCCATCCGGGAAGAGTTGGCGTCCATCTTCCGTGCGCAAGCGATCCATACAGATATTATAATCTGCGATATAGTTTTCTGCGTTTACAAAAGTCTGCGCCATATTTGCCTGTACTTTTGCCGGTACACGATCAGTGAATACATCTCCAAGGCGCGCCTCAGCCCATTGTTGACGCGTCCATTGCGTACCTAAAGTATTCTTTTCCTCAAGCGTATAGAAAGGGAAATTAAGAATCGTGATAAAGGCCACTTTATTGGCAAAAAGATCATCTATCACATGTGCAGAAGCACTATAACCGGACATAATCCAATCGACTTCTGTAGGCTCACCTGCATTAGTTAATTGGGTGGGTTTGAGTAATTCAACAGTCAGAATATCAGCACTTTCGTTTAATTTTTCCATAATACGGCTGAGGCTTTCGAACAGCGCAGTACGTTCCTCTTCCGTCTTGGCGTAGTTTTGGGCTACGAAAGCTTGAAACTCTTCTTTGGAACCATCTTCTTCACGCCACAGAGCCGCAGCTTGTTTAACGCCTCGTTCCATGCGCTCATCTGTAAAGACAATTCCGTCATACAATGCCTTTTCCTGTTTGGTACAACTAATCATGCTCATCATTACTAAGATTGCAAAAAAGAATACTTTTTTCATATGAATTGGTGTTAATGAATATTCAAAATAATCGGCAGGTGGTCCGAAAAACCATTCTGATAGTGAAAACCATTATAGGTCCTTTTGGGCTTTAATCCCATAAATTTCTCATCCGTCTCTTGTATCCATTCCGCATCATAGATGCGTACATCACTGATACTATCCAAGGCCGGCGAGGTATAGAATTGGTCCAAGCAAGTCCATTGGCCTTGATACTTATGTGTACCACCATTCTTAATGGTTAACATCCTGTTATTCAGTCCATTAAGATCTTGCTGCGGCTTACTATTCATATCCCCCATGACGATGATTTGGGGATTTGGATGAATAGCACAAAGCGAGTCTATAGCGTCTTGCAATACCTTTTTTGCTTGGTCTCTTTTCCATTGACTTTCTGCCGCTCCGCCTCGTTGACTCGGCAGATGGCAGACGAAGAAATGAATGGTATCTTTACGATCTATCTTAGCGCTGACATACAATATATCCCGCGTTGTCTCTTTGCCTAAATCTACTCTTAGAGGCTTAGTAGCGATCGTGTCTATGCGTGCTTTCTTATAGATAAATGCTACGTCTATGCCGCGTCTGTCGGGACTCTCGTAATGTACAAAATCATATTCATTACGCCTAAGTGTTCGGCATAAACGCTTGATACACAGTGCATTCTCCACTTCCTGCAAACCCACTACATCCACGCCTGGCCACTCACCGATATTCGTCAGCACGCGTGCTATATTCTCCACTTTGCGATAATAACGGCTGTAACTCCAATGGCGATCTCCGTCAGGCGTCCATTCATAATCATCCTTCTCTACCCACGTAGTATTGTTGATAGCAATGCTATCATGCTTTGGGTGAAACAGATTCTCAACATTATAGTTGACAATCACAATCAGAAGGATAGAAACCAAGGACATCAGGCTAACATGCTTTGTGCCTTTTTCAAGGCAGCGATAAAGGCATCTACATCGCTCTTGTCGTTGTATAAACCGAACGACACTCTCACTGTTCCCGGAACACCCAACTCATCGATCAGCGGCTCTGCACAATGGTGACCCGTGCGCACCGCAACACCCTGCTGATCCAGTAATGTACCTACATCAAACGGATGGATGAGTTGCTCACCGTCATAGATATTAAAACTGATCACACCGGCTTTCGGTTGACCGACACCGTACACCTTACACCCTGCACTAATCAACTGCTGTTCGCAGTACTCCGTCAGTTCCCGTTCATGCTTCTCAATAGCCTCTAAACCAACGGATTGCATATAATCGATAGCCGTCTTCAGTGCCCAAGAACCCACGAAATTAGGGGTTCCTGCTTCGAACTTATACGGCAGATCATTATACGTCGTGCCACTCCAGCGCACATGATGGATCATCTCACCGCCTCCTTCATGTGGAGGCAATTTCTCCAACCACTCCTGCTTGCCATACAGCACACCGATGCCCGTCGGACCGTACATCTTATGTCCTGAGAAAGCGAGAAAATCGCAATCCAAAGCCTGCACATCCACCTTCATATGCGGCACACTCTGTGCGCCATCGATACACACCGGAATCCCGCGTTCATGCGCCAGGCGGATGATCGTTTCTATCGGTTGGATAGTACCTAACACATTACTTACATGTGCTACGCTTACCAGTCGCGTCTTGTCGCTCAGAAGTGCCTTGAAGACGTTAATATCCAACGTCAGATCTTCGCGCAACGGAATATGTTTGAGCACCGCTTTCTTACGCTCGCAGAGCATCTGCCAAGGCACGATATTCGAGTGGTGCTCCAGCCCGCTGACGATGATCTCATCGCCTTCCTTCACCAGTAACTCACCAATACTGAAGGCTAAGGCATTAATGCTATCCGTCGTGCCTTTGGCGAAGATGATCTCCTCCGGCTCTTTGGCGTTAATGAACTGCGCCACAGCCTTTCGTGCCTCTTCGTGTTTGGCGGTAGCTACCTGACTCAGATGGTGCACACCGCGGTGGATATTACTGTTCCAATGTGTGTACGCCTCAACGATAGCATCCAACACCTGCTGCGGCTTTTGGCTCGTAGCGGCATTATCCAGATACACCAAGTTGCATCCGTATACTTGTTCTTTTAATATAGGAAAATCAGCTCTATTCATACTAGGGTTTATAATAACTTTCTTCTAATATTTTCTGTGCGTCCGGTTCGGCCATCAGTTCCTGCAGCGTCACCGTCTCGTTATGCTCCATATAACTCTCTGCGATGCGCCAACCGAGCCATATACCGAGTCTTCCAGGTGCGTCTTGTGAGACTTCCGAGGTAAAAGGACCGTCATTCAAGTAACCCGTCAGAATAAGACTCTCGGTCTTAAACAGATCTCGTTTGTCCATCACCAGATGCCAGATAGCTTCTTCATTCTTTACACACCAGTTCCACTGCTCTTTGGTCCATCCCATAACTTCATAGCCGGGCAGGTCATCGAAGATCTGAGCTACCAGATACATCACTTTTCCGCGATATATCATCTGGTCCAACAAGCGACTCTTGGTGCTCGTATAAGGTAGTGTCCTAAACAGATACGCACTCACTACATCTACCGGTATACACTCCTTGCGCATCGTCTGTTTCTGGTATTCATACACCACGCGGTTGTAATACTCATAATCGCTGCCCAAGTACATGTCTGCACCGATGCCGATGATATCTTCCGCGAAATAGATAGGCGTCTGGAAACCCGAAACGAATAGATAGATACTCGGTATCTCCGTTTCCGGATAGAGGTATTGAATACGTGTAAATGCCTGACTGATAGACTTTTGCAGATCTTTCACATCCGCAAATAGTTTCTGCTCACGTGCGTTCGTCTGTTTAAAACCATACAACGTATCATTCAAGAATTGCGGTAAGGCTTGCTCCAGGTACGCGGTGTCAGCAGCAGGGATACCGAGGATATCTTCCACCCACAGCGGCATGAAGACCGGATACTCGTCATACAGCACACGGATATCTTGCGCCACTGTAGACTCATGTACGTTCAGCAGCGCATTATCGAAGCGCACGATCTCTATCTCTTGAGGTTCCAATTTCTCTGGCCAATAAGCACGCTTATGCTGACATCCCATCAGCACACATGCGCACGCAATGATAATAAGGAGTCTTTTCATTTGATCACACCGTCTACTATCTCGATTACTCGGTCAGCCATCTGCGCCAGTTCCTTATCGTGCGTCACCAGCAGAATGGTCTGGTTATATTCTTTGCGTAACTGCAGCAGCAGTTCACTGAGCTCTTTCTTATTCTGGGTATCCAGACTACCGGTGGGTTCATCCGCCAAGATGATATCCGGACTCATCATCAGTGCGCGCGCTGCGGCTACACGCTGTTTCTCTCCTCCGGAGAGTTCGTTCGGCTTATGGTTCATTCGATCCTTGAGACCTAAGTCCGTCAGCAGTTGCTCTGCCCGTTTTTTATACTCCGCCTCTTTCTCGCGAGCGATCATAGCAGGGATACAGACGTTCTCGAGGGCCGTGAACTCCGGTAACAGCTGATGGAACTGGAAGATGAAACCGATGTGTCTATTGCGGAACGCAGCCAACTCTTTGTCCTTCATCGTGAATACATCTGTGCCTTCAATGAACACCTGTCCTTGCGTCGGACGGTCCAGTGTGCCGATGATTTGCAGCAAGGTGGTTTTACCTGCACCACTCTTACCAACGATGGCAACAATTTCACCTTTCTGCACTTTCAGGTTAACGCCTTTGAGCACCTCTAAATCGTCAAACGATTTATGTATGTTCTTAACTTCTATCATAATGCTACAATCAGTTTTCTATCTCCGTTTTCCTGTGGAACGATTTTCACCCATACAGTGTCTTCCGGTAACAAAGCCTCTATCTTTTCCGGCCATTCGATGAAGCAGTAGTTACCCGAGTACAGATATTCCTCTGCTCCGAAATCCATCGCCTCGCGGATGTCCTTCAGTCGATAGCAGTCGAAATGATACACTTCCCCTTTGTATGGTTGTTCCACGTCGTACACATTGACGATGGCGAAAGTCGGACTATTCACCACATCCATCGTGTCCATCTCTTCACAGAGTTTTTTGATGAACGTCGTCTTACCTGCACCCATCACCCCATCGAACGCAAATACCCTACGCGGTTCACATGCTTTCAAAATATCCAACGCACTCACTGTCTCATTTTTCTCATTGAGCACCAAAAGGTTGGATTTTTCGTCTATTTTGACTGTATAAGTAGTCATATTCTTGTTTTTCATTCAATTCTCAGAGACTTATTTGGACCTGAATTTGCTCGTAAATATCTGATCCTCTGCGAGTTCCGAGCAATTTGAGCCATTCTTCCTTTTTTGCTGCTCTAGCGCGTTTCACGGAGCCGAAATGCGTCAGTATTTTTTGCTTCGTTACTTCTCCAACTCCCTGTAAATCATCAAGTTGGCTATGAATTTGGGCCTTACTTCGCTTGTTTTTGTGGAACGAAATGGCAAATCGATGCACTTCATCCTGTATGTTCGTCAGCAGACGGAACACTTCACTCGTCACAGGCATGCTGATCTCTTTAGGAGGAAAACCGAAGAGCAAAGTTTGTGTCCTATGTTTGTCGTTTTTCTTCAGACCCGCAATCGGAATCTTCAGTCCCAATTGATCTTCCACCGCTTCTCGGATAGCGTGCATCTGTCCAAGTCCTCCATCTGCGATGATCAAGTCAGGCATCTGTCCGTTTTCATCGAGTATATGTTGATACCTTCTGCGTACCACTTCACGCATACTGGCGTAATCATCTGCGCCTTGAACCGTCTTGATATCAAATTTCTTATAGTCGCTCTTACTCGGCTTCGCCATCCGATAGACTACGCAGCCGGCCACGGCACTCTCGCCTTGTATATTCGAGTTATCGAAGCAGTCTATCCATCGCGGCAAGGTCTCCAGGCCCATCATCTGCTGCAGTTCCGTCAAGATGCGTACTCCTCGTTGCTCGGGATTTAACTTATCTTCCTGTTTGAGACGGTCTAACTTATACTGCCGTACATTCTGCATCGCCAGATCGAGAAGCTTCTTTCTGTCTCCGCTAAAGGCAATATATACATGCAGCGAATCATCAAATACCTCCGGTATGAACGGAACAATTACGTCCTTTGTCTTACTCTCCAGTCGTTCTCTTAATTCCATCATTCCCATTGCTAACAGCTCCTCTTTCTCTTCTTCCATCTTTCGTCTGTACTCAATCGTCTGACCTTGAACGATAGACCCGTTATGTACATGCAGCATAGAGATGTATACCTTATCCTCCTGCTCATCATAGCCGAAGACGTCCACATCTTTTGCCGATGAATTCGTGATAATTGTCTTGCTCTTGAATTGCTCGAGCAGCTCAATCTTATGCTTCAGATCTGCCGCCTCTTCATACTTCATCTCTGCCGCCAGACGCATCATCTGCTCTTCCAACTGCTTGCCGATCTCATGGGCATCACCTTTAATCAACTTCCGCGCCTGATCTATCCATTGGCTATATTCCTCTTTGCCAAAGCCCTCACATATACCGCAGCAGTTTTTTAGATGGTATTTCAGGCAAACACGTATCTTCTTTTTCTCGATGGAATCAGCAGAAAGCGGAATATTGCAAGTGCGTATTGGGTAGAGTTTATGAATCAATTCCAACACCATCTCTACGGTGTTGCTGAAACTGTAAGGTCCGTAGTACTCGCCCGTCTTCTTATTAATTGTCCGTGTCTTGAAGATGCGCGGAAAAGCTTCCTTGGTGATGCATATACTCGGATAACTCTTCCCGTCCTTGAGCAAGATATTATACCGCGGTTGGTATTGCTTAATCAGGTTATTCTCTAACAGAAATGCATCCTGCTCGCTCTTCACTACTACGTAGCGTATATCGGCTATATGCGCTACTAACTGCCGCGTCTTGGATGATGGATGATCTTTGCTAAAATAACTATTTACCCGCCGATGCAGGTTCTTAGCTTTGCCCACATAGATGATCTGCCCGTCCTTATCAAAGTACTGGTAGACGCCCGGACTCTCCGGAATGCGTTTCAGCAAAAGGGCAATATGATCATCTTTCTTACTCATCCACTTCTATACCGAAGAGGCAGTCTAAACCATCCGCTTTACCTTTAAGGTACTCACGTCCGTTCAGACCCTCCAATTCAATCAAGCAGTTGACGTACACTTTTTTTACGCCCAGTTTCTTCACTAACTCGATAGCTGCTTCCATCGAACCACCGGTAGCCAAGATGTCATCATGAATAAGTACTACGTCATTCTCATTGAGCGCATCCTTATGCACCTGGATCGTATCATCCCCATATTCCTTTTTATAGGTAACAGAGATGGTCTCTGCCGGCAGTTTATTATGCTTACGGATAGGTACAAATCCTGCACCTAATTCCATAGCTACTGCAGGAGCGATGATAAACCCGCGCGACTCAATACCTACCACCTTGGTGATACCTTTGTCTCGATACAACTTCACAATCTCATCACGCATCCACACCATGTACTCCGCCTTTAGCAAAGCAGTAGTGATGTCCTTGAACTGTATGCCCGGTATAGGAAAATCAGGCACATTACGAATAGCGCTTTTTACTTCTTGAGCTGTCATATTATTTGGTTTTTTAATCTCCGTGTTCCACGTGAAACAATTAAAGTAGTTTGCTTTTGCAAACTAAAATCGCTTATCTACCCATTAAAACGAGCAAAACACTAACATCATTTGGGCTTACGCCAGGGATACGTTGTGCTTCTCCGATAGACTTGGGGCGTATTCTACTTAACTTCTGTCGCGCCTCGGTACTTAGGCTTTGCACCTCGTCGTAATTAAACCCATCGGGGATGCGTATCTGGTCCAATCGTTGTAGTTTGGCTGCCTCCATTTGCTCGCGTTTGATATACCCTGCGTATTTGATCTGGATCTCGCAACTTTCTACGATCTCATCGGATAGATTGGCTATTTTCTCTTTCAGTTCCGGCACTACTTCTGCCAGTGCTTTGATACCCACTTGTGGGCGCAATACCAGCTCGCTGATCTTGCATCCTTCATGCAGCGGAGTGCTTCCTGTTGATTCCAACCATCCGTCGATACTTCCTTTGCGCACCGTAGTAGTCTGCATAAATTCGATGAAATCGGCGCAACTTGATTGTTTGCGGCATAGCAAATCATACCTATACCTGTCTGCCAATCCCATCTCATAACTGCGTTTGGTGAGACGCTCGTCTGCGTTGTCCTGACGCAGCAGTATTCTGTATTCTGCTCTGGAGGTGAACATGCGGTAGGGTTCATCGACTCCTTTATTCACCAGATCATCGATCAGCACGCTGATATAACTCTCGTCTCTGCCCATCGTGAAAGGAGCACATCCGTGGACGTTCATATGTGCATTCACACCTGCTACCAATCCTTGTCCCGCAGCTTCCTCATAGCCTGTTGTACCATTGATTTGACCGGCGAAAAACAGGTTGGATACCAGTTTAGTCTCTAATGTGTGGTGCAACTGCGTAGGATCGAAGAAGTCATATTCGATGGCATAGCCCGGGCGATAGAGCACAACATCTTCCAGCCCTTTCACGGTTTTTAAACCCGCTAACTGTACTTGCCACGGCAGACTGCTGGAGAAGCCGTTCACATAATACTCATTACTATCAACACCTTCAGGTTCCAAGAATAACTGATGTGCCTCTTTGTCGGCAAATGTCACGATCTTGGTCTCTATACTTGGGCAGTAACGCGGACCGATACTTTGGATTTGTCCGTTGAAAAGAGGAGAATCTTTCAGTCCCGCACGTAATGCATCATGTGTACTTGTGTTGGTATAGGTGATCCAGCAAGGCATCTGTTTTAACTCTCGATGGACAGTGTCCAGATAACTGAACTGATGCCAGTCGTTATCGCCGTCCTGACGTGTCATCTGGTCGAAATGAATAGAGCGGGCATCGATACGTGCCGGTGTACCGGTCTTCATTCTGTCTGTCGCAAATCCCAACTCCACTAACTGCTCCGTAAGCCCATAAGAAGCAGGTTCGGAGATGCGTCCGCCTTTGACTTGTGTCTTACCGCAGTGCATGAGTCCATTGAGGAAAGTGCCGTTTGTCAATACCACCGCTTGCGCTTCCATCTCGATGCCTAAGATGGTCTTTACACCACATACCTTATTATCTTTGATAATAAGACTAACGACGGTGTCTTGCCATATATGCAGGTTCTCGGTGTGCGACAGCACTTTGATCCACTCTTCGATAAACCGCTTGCGGTCACTCTGGCTACGCGGACTCCACATAGCCGGACCTTTGCTCTGGTTCAGCAGCCGGAACTGGATAGCGCTGCGGTCGGTGACGATGCCCATCTGTCCGCCTAACGCATCTATCTCGCGCACGATCTGTCCTTTGGCGATGCCACCCACCGCGGGATTGCAACTCATCTGCGCAATCTTATTCATATCCATGGTGATCAGGAGTGTCTTACTA
This sequence comes from Bacteroidales bacterium UBA1187, assembly GCA_002309835.1. Lineage (GTDB taxonomy): Bacteria > Bacteroidota > Bacteroidia > Bacteroidales > Paludibacteraceae > Colicola. Next base: position 47,571 of record DBYL01000019.1, on the reverse strand, counting down.
CCCATACGGGCAGCAGCACTCGCCGCTTCACAGCCGGCATGACCGGCACCGACAACTATGACGTCGTATTTGAAGTCCATAATCTATCTTTTTCCTATTGTCTTATTCCGATGCGCCCAATGCCATAGACCGCTGTAACTACCGGAATTAATAGTTCGTGTTTTGGGTTGAAAAGCATCTTCTACATAACGGCTGTAGGTGATCTCATTTGTGTTCCTATCCACCAATATGCCTACTACATCAAACCGCGGTTGCTTCTCAATCTTATGATATTTAAGGTATGCGTTGGCAGCCGCAATCACCCTTTTCATCTTGATTTCATCGACATTTTCTTCGGGCATCTTGTTATTGAGGATACAGGTACGCGCCTTCACTTCTACAAATACAATCACTCTCCTCTTTTCTGCAATCAGATCGACCTCCAGATGACCCATGCGCCAGTTCCGCTCCAGCACTTTGAAGCCTTTCTTCTCCAGCATCTTAGCGGCTTCATTCTCGCCGATGATGGCTATAGGATCCGTAACGAACATACTTACCTCAATTGCTCCATGCGCGCCGCATCCAGCCTCAGCAGGATAAACAGCAGCAGGGTGAATCCCCATAATGAACTACCGCCGTAACTGAAGAACGGCAGCGGAATACCAATCACCGGTAGCAATCCTAATACCATACCTACGTTAATCGTAAGGTGGAAAAGGAAGATGCTCGCTACGGCATAAGCGTATATCTGCGTGAATGTGCTACGTTGCCTTTCTGCTATTCCTATCAAGCGCAAGATGAACCATAAATATACTAACAAAACTCCGATGGAACCGAGGAAACCCCACTCTTCTCCTACGGTGCAGAAGATGAAGTCGGTGTCCTGTTCCGGTACAAACTGAAGCTTCGTCTGTGTGCCGTTCAGATATCCTTTACCGAAGAAACGTCCCGAACCGATAGCGATGCGGGCTTGGTTGACGTTATACCCTGCTCCAGCCGGATCCTCCTTCATACCCAGCAGCACCTCGATACGAATCCGCTGGTGCGGTTGAAGCACACGCGTGAATACGAAATCGCAGGCTTGCGTATAACCGATACAGAAGAAACAGAAGGCGGCTACGAGTAGCAACTGGTATTTGCGCCAATAGACGCTCACAAAAATCGTATAGAGCATCAGCGCTATAACGACTCCTACCGCTATCCAGTTGAATGGCACAGTCACCCATATATTGATAATCAGGCTGATGCCATAGATGACGATAACGCTACCGATAAGGATTAGTAATTGCCACCGCATCTTATGCTCCTTGCAGACGAAGAAGATCTCTACGGCCGTCAGCAGCAGCATACAGGTCAGCATTCCTGCGTTTCCGCTACCTAAAGGTAGCACTACCTCACCCCAACGGATACTGATGATGAATAGTGCCACGGCCGCCACGCCCGTCCAAAGCACATAGCCACTCATTCCTTGACGATAGAAAACCAACAAGAAAGCAGCAAAGACAAGTGCTGAACCGGTCTCTTTCTGCAGCACCATGATGATCAACGCCGGCACACCAATCAGGGCAAAAGGTATGATAAGATCACGCCAACCGCGCAGTTTATATTCATACCTTCCCATATATTTGGCTACGGCCAACGCCACGATACATTTTGCGAACTCCGCCGGTTGCAGACTCACCGGACCAAGTGATATCCAGGACATCGAACCCTTGATGTCATGCGCCAGGAAAGGCGTCACTAATAGCAGCAAGAGCATCGCGCCGTAGGCGATATATGCCAGCACATCATAAGTCTTATAGTCGATCAGCAGCAGCACTCCACCCAGCACAAGCGAACCCATTATCCAGGCAAATTGCTTACCGGCACGGTTAGAGAAATCCACGATGCTGGTCTGGTCGAAGGTATAACTGGCGCCATAGATATTCATCCAGCCAAAGAAAACTAAGGCCAGAAAGAGACCGATGGTGATCCAGTCTACATGTTGCCATATACTACCATTTCTTGACGCTCTCATTCAGAACAGATTCTCCTATTCGTTTGCGTAAATCTTTGCGTTTCACTTCTCCGGTCAGGTATTGCTCAATCATCATCGTTGCGATAGGACAAGCCCAGGTAGCACCAAAACCGGCATTCTCCACTACTACTGCCACCGCTATCTGCGGGTCATCCACCGGCGCAAAACCGATAAAGATAGCGTGATCGCGTCCATGCGGATTCTGTACCGTTCCGGTCTTACCGGCCATATGCAGGCTATCGATCGCAAAATGGCGACCGGTACCGTAGATCATCACGCGGTGCATACCTTCTTTGACTGCGTCAAAATGCTGCTTCTTGATATCCAACTTATGAATATGCTCCAGCATCGAGTCGTTCTTATTCAAGTGCGGCGTGATATAGTAACCTTCGTTGGCAATCGTAGCCGCCTGATTGGCGAGTTGTAAAGGCGTGACGAGAATCTCCCCCTGACCGATACTGAGCGAACGGATCGTGATGGCTTTCCAACCGGTTTTGCCGTAGAACTTGTCAAAAAGTCGCGTACTCGGGATACTACCTGCCGATTGCTCGTTGAGGTCTGAGTCCGTGAAACGCTGACCGAGTCCGAAACTCATCACCGCATCGCGCCATAACTCATAACGACGGCGGAAATCTTCATTATCTTTTCCATAGCCGTCCATCTGTAGCAAATCTCGGAAAGCGCACCAGAAATACGGGTTACAACTCTGCTCGATAGCTCTGTCTAAGGCTACCGGAGAACCGTGATGGTGGGTACATTTGATAGGTGTACTACCCGGCCCCGAACAAGGATAGAGCGTGTTAGGCGTGATAGCACCCTGCTCCAGACAAACCAGCGATTGGATAGTCTTAAATGTGGAACCGGGAGAATATGTTGCTTGCGTAGCGCGGTTGAGTAGCGGTTTAGTCTTATCTTGCAGCAGGATGTTGTAATTCTTGCTGCGCTCCTTACCTACTAATACTTTTGGATTCCATGCGGGATTAGAAGCCAACGCTAATATCTCACCTGTCTTGGGTTCGATCGCTACTGCGCTTCCTATCTTACCTGCCAGCAGCTCCTCCGCTAACATCTGCAATCGGATATCTAAGGTTGTATGAAGGTCCGTGCCGGCCTTAGCGGTTCTATCTAATGCGCCGTCCTGATAACTACCCTGCATGCGACCGCGGGAATCACGCATCAGCACTTCCACTCCTTTCTCGCCTCGTAACTCTTTCTCGTAAGTGCGCTCCAATCCATCACGACCGGAATAGTCTCCACGTGCATAATACGGATCGCGGTCCAAATCATTCTGATTGACCTCACCTACCGAGCCTAACACATGCGCTGCGGCGTTGTAGGTATAGTCGCGAAGCGTACGTTTCTGGATATGAATGCCAGGAAAAAGGAACATAGACTCCTGCAACGTCGCGATATCTTCCTTTTTGAGTTGGCTCATGAATATCTGCGGAGTCCAACGGGAATAACCGCGGTTCTTACGCCGGTCTTTGATCTCTTCGATGCGCTCGTCAAACTCCGCACGACTGATCTGCAGACACTGGCAGAAAGCTGTAGTATCCCAGTCTTTGCCCATCTCACGCATGGTCAGCGTGATCTCGTAAATAGGTTGGTTAAAAACCAACAGTTCCCCGTTACGATCGTAGATTAGGCCGCGGGAAGGGAAAATAGTCTGTTTGACCAAAGCATTGTTATCCGCCTGCCCGGCTGTCGATTGATCAATAACTTGCAGATAAAACAACCGTATTATATACACCAATACTACCACAACGGCAATACCGCTGATGACGTATCGGCGTTTATAAAATTGGTCGTTAATCATTTGTAACTCAGCGCATTATATCCTATGATAACGAAACTCGTAATGAGTCCGCTAACGAGCGTTTCCAGGAGTACGAATCCGATATGATGCCAACTCCATGCAGCTAATAGGAAGACCATGAGGTGGTGAATCAGCACTAAGATAATCACATATTTCACCATCGCCTCCATACCGAGCGTGCGGAGGGATATCTGTTCGTTCAATCGGTCTTTATCGCTGACAAGGCCGCCAATCAGATACGGACGGATGAACATCAACAAGATACAACTGGCCGTGTGGACGCCTAACGAGTTGCAGAAAATATCCATGATCAATCCTACAACCGCTCCGATGATCATATCTGCGCTGTGTGGCAGTGTGATTGGCATCATCAGCAGGCATAAGATATAGATATACGGATGGCACGCACCCCATAGCTGCAACTGGTTGAAAAGGAAGACCTGCAGCAGCATTACGAGTATATATCGTCCTATTTGTTTAGTCCAATCCATCTTGCAGTTCCTCCAACTCTGTTTGGTGTGCGTTTTGCACGATCTCTACGTATTTCAATCGCTTAAAATTGGTGTTTAGACGCACACGTATGGTATGATACGAATCACCCTCTTTCAATACGCTGTTTTCTACGATTCCAACGGGAATTCCTTCCGGGAAGACAGGACTCAAACCGCTCGTCACAATTGTATCGCCGGGATTAACTACCATATGCGCGGCTACATCTTCTAACAACGCAAAGCGGCTGTCTTTGCCGTCCCATTGCAATGTACCGATATAGTCATTTTTGGTAAACCGGCAACTGAGATTGGTATTGGTATTGATGAGAGGCAGCACGACGCTGTAGTTTCTACCTACTGTGCGTACGATACCTACTACGCCTTCCTCGTTGCGCACTCCTTGTCCGCGAACTATACCGTCTTTCTTACCGCGATTGATGGTCAGATAGTTATGCATCTCGTCCGTGGTCATCTGTATCACTTTGGCTGAGGTATAATGAATAGGAGCGGCGTGCTGGTCCGAATTCATCGAGCAAATCTGATTGCGCAGTTCCGCATTCTCTCGCGCCAGTTGTTCGTTTTCGCTACGCAAGTGGAAATACGCTTTTATCTCACTTATCTGCTCGTTCTGCCAAGCAATAACGTTGTTCGCAGTGCTCAGAATACTGCTGCGCGGATACGCGTTATTGAATGAGAAGAGCAAAAACGCAGCAACTTCCAGGATGATAAATACCAGGAAGTTGCTGTATCGCAGCAGTATTTTCAGCAGATTTTGCATGTGCTACTCGCCGATTAGCGAATCAGGAAGCCGAAGTTGTTCACGTTCTTCAGCGCTACACCTGTACCGCGAGCAACGGAGTGCAACGGATCATCTGCCACGTGGAACTGAATTGTGATCTTATCCGTCAGACGTCTTGCCAGACCATGGAGCAGTGCACCACCACCGGTCAGGTAAATACCACGTTTCACGATGTCCGAGTATAACTCAGGCGGCGTGGATTCCAGTGCCTGAAGGATAGCGCTCTCGATCTTGCTCACGCTCTTCTCGAGACAGTGCGCAATCTCCTGATAACTTACGGGAACCGACATCGGAAGCGCCGTCACTTTGTTAGGACCTACAACGACGAAATCCTCAGGAGCATCCTCCAGTTCCGGAAGAGCCGAACCTACCTGAATCTTGATGCGCTCAGCCGTAGGCTCATCGATACGCAAGTTGTGCATACGACCCATATACTCAACGATATCCTGGTTAAAGTCATCACCTGCAATTTTGATAGACTTATTACTTACGATACCGCCAAGCGAGATGACAGCAATCTCCGTCGTACCACCACCGATATCTACAATCATACAGCCCTCCGGACTTTCTACATCGATACCGATACCGATCGCAGCTGCCATCGGCTCGTAAATCATGTAGACATCACGTCCGCCTGCGTGCTCTGAACTGTCACGCACCGCACGGATTTCCACTTCAGTGGAACCCGAAGGAATACAAACTACCATGCGGATAGAAGGAGTGAACAGGTGTGTCTGCTTCGGAATCATCTTAATCATTCCGCGAATCATCATCTCGCAAGCGTAGAAATCGGCGATGACACCATCGCGCAAAGGACGCACGGTGCGAATCATCGAACCACCCTTACCGATCATCTGTTGTGCCTTACGGCCGACGGCAACCATCTTGTTGTCCGCCATTGAGATAGCTACTACAGACGGCTCATCTACCACGATCTTATCATCACACATGATAATCGTGTTCGCCGTTCCGAGGTCAATAGCGATCTCTTGAGTAAAAGAAAAAAGTCCCATGTTTTGTATCGTTTTTTATGTAATTATCTGCTGTAAAGATGGTTCGCGAAAGCGCGTACTCCGCAAAATACCGTGCAAAATTACAACAAATTTTTCATATATGCAAGCGCGCGCATTACTTTTTTGAAAAATGATACATGACACACTTGTCTTTTGTCTGTTGTGACTGCCGTGTCTGCGAAGGGTGTTATTTTGCCTAGAATTATTCAACTTCTCTCGATTTCATCGGGCAAATTCACCACTTAACCATCCTCGTCAAAAGATTTGACTTCTTCGTTTTTCTGTTAAAATTTGCATAATTCAAAAATTATCCGTATCTTTGCAGCGACAAAGACGAATAATACACCCAAAGTAAGAAAACTCTTCCAAATATACACATATGAAAAAACTCATTCTTCTTGCACTCGCAGCCTTCATTTTCGCTGCCTGCAATCAACAACCTCAAGTTATGGAAAATCAAGCTATCAAAAACATCATGACCCGCGTCTCCGTACGTGAGTTCACGGGCGAAAAGATCAGCGAGGCGCAGATCGACACTCTCCTTCGTGCGGCCATGGCTGCGCCTTCGGCGATCAACAAACAACCTTGGGCGTTTATCGTCGTCACGGACGAAACCCTCATCGCCCAACTCGGCGAAGCGCTTCCCTATTCGCGTTGCAGCAATCATCCTGCCGTAGCAATCATCCCTTGCGGAGACCTCAACAAAGCCATCCCGGGCGAGATGGCCAATTTCTGGATCAACGATGTCTCCGCTGCCACAGAGAACCTCCTTCTCGCCGCTCACGCCATGGGTCTTGGAGCCGTCTGGACGGGCTTGCATCCCGATATGAACCGCGCTAAACTGGTACAAGACATGCTCGGTCTGCCCGAACACATCATCCCGCTCTGCGTAGTCCCCGTCGGCATCCCTGCTGAGCACCCCGCCGTCAAAGACAAATTCCTCCCCGAGAACATCCACTACAACAAGTGGTAAAAGGAGCGTGAAAAAATAGAACATTCCCGCCTCCGTGTTTACCTCGACTTGCCTCCGATGTGATACCGACTTTAAGCCGACTGGTAATATGCAACATTTGAAGGGCGATGTATATTCATCTGGACTGTAATAATTTCTTTGTGAGTTGCGAGTTGGTCTCGCGGCCGGAGTTGCGTGGCACGCCGGTAGTGGTGGCGAACGATAACGGCAATAACGGCGGAATTATCCTGGCGCTGAACGCCGAAGCGAAAGCAGTCGGTCTCAAGCGCGGCAATCCGCTGTTTCAAGTAACGCAACTGATTGAACAACAACATGTTACGGTCATTGATGTGCATCATCATCTATATCATGAGGTCTCGGCGCACATCATGGAAGAAGTGAAGAAGACGGAGATGGTGCTGGACTTTGTCCAATATAGTGTAGATGAGTTTTTCGGTTCTATGCCCGATGATGATCCTATCTGCTTGCGCGAATATCTCCAAACTCTCAAAGATATCATCCTGCGCGAGACGAGTATTCCCGTCAGTTGTGGTGCGGGGACAACGTATACGCTTGCAAAGACCGCCACTTGGTTCGCGAAGCATTATCCTGCCTACAACGGTATATGTATCATGCCGGCCGACAAACGCGAACAGGCCCTAGCGATGGTGCCCATCAAAGAGGTGTGGGGCATCGGCCGCCGAAGGATCAAGACGATCACGATGCAAGGCGTTAAGACGGCGCTCGACTACACCCGCCAGTCAGAGACTTGGGTGCAGCGGCATTTCGGTGTGACGGGAGTCCGCACATGGAAGGAACTGAACGGCATTCCGTCCATCACCATTGCCAGCCATGAGCGGCAGAAATCAATCATGTATAGCCGCACTTTTGCGCATATGACGAGCAGTAAGGCGGTACTGAAACGCGAGTTGAGTAATTATGCCGGTTCAGCCACACGCAAGATGCGTGAACAAGGCTCGCTATGCCGCACTGTCACTATCTTTCTCGCTACTAATCGGCATCGCCAGGACCTCGCCCAATATTACGGCGATGAGACGCTACGGTTAGCGACTGCCACCGATGACTCCACCAAGATTATCCTTGCCGTGGAGCAGTTGTTGGACAAACTCTTCAAAGAGAACTACCAATACAAGCAAGCCGGTGTGATCTTAGGTCAGCTGCAGAGTGCCGACGGCGTACAGTTAGACCTGTTCGCTCCGGACCAGGCGGAAGAGAAAGCGCGCAAGAAACGACTCATGCAGGCCATAGACGGTATTAACGAGCGTTTCGGACGTAATCAGATACATTTCGCCGTACAAGGCACAGAGGCTGATATAGACGACCAGCCTGCCGGTTTCATGCGCCCGCATGAGGTGTAATGCTCGCTTTTTTTACAAAAAAACGCGAAATATTTGCATATATCAAAAAAAAGTTGTACTTTTGCAGCGAATTATGCGCAAAAGCGTGCGAATTGGCGTGCGAGTGTGTGTAGTTAGAAGTTGATAAATCAACATCCTTTAATTAATTTATATTGCATATGAAGAAAGGTTTATTTCTTAGCCTCATTGCTGCAGTAGCATTGTTGGCATCGTGTAACAAATCGTTACCGAAACCCGATGAGATCACCGTTAACCCCAGCCCGCTGCAGAAGGTTGGTAACAAAGTTGACGCAGACATCACCGGTACTTTCCCTGCAAAGAAATTTGCTAAGAAAGGTGTATTGACCGTTACTCCGGTCCTCAAATTCGAGGGTCAAGAGGTTGTAGGTGACCCTGTTACCTACGTAGGTGAGAAAGCCAAAGAGAACGGTAAGACTGTTAACTACAAGCAAGGTGGTAAATATAGCCAGAGCTGCTCGTTCGACTATGTTCCCGCAATGCGTAAATCCGAGCTTTACCTCCGTTTTGAGGCTAAGGTCGGTAAGAAAGTGATTGAGATTCCTGATCTCAAGATTGCTGATGGTGTTGTAGCTACTTCTGAGTTGGCTGACGCTAAGGACAACAAGACGGCTACCACTCCGGACAAGTTCCAGCGTGTTATCCAGGAGTTGACTGAGGCTGACATCAAGTTCCTCATCCAGAGTGCAGAGCTTCGTTCGTCTGAGACGAAGAATGACGGCGTGAAGAACCTCCAGGCTGCTATCAAGGACGCTAAGGACAACGAGAAGAAAGAGATCAACAAGATCGAGGTTGCAGGTTACGCTTCCCCGGATGGTGCTCAGGATCTGAACGAGAATCTGGCAAAGAACCGTCAGAAAGCTGCTGCTAACTTCCTCAAGAACGACCTCAAGAAGAATAAAGTAAAAGCAGAGGTTGCTTCGAATATCACCGCTGAGGACTGGGATGGTTTCCAGAAGGCAATGGAGAACAGCAACATGCAGGACAAAGACCTCGTACTCCGCGTGCTCTCTATGTACAGCGATCCTGAGGAGCGTGAGGCTCAGATCAAGAACCTGAGTTCTGTATATGGCACTATCGCTGACGAGATCCTTCCGGCTCTCCGTCGCAGCCGCCTCATCCTCACTACCGACCTTATCGGTAAGAGCGATGACGAGATCAAGAAACTGGCTAAGGAAGATCCTGCTCAGCTGAGCGTTGAGGAGCTGCTCTATGCTGCTACGCTGACCAACGACAAGGCAGAGAAGAAAGCTATCTATCAGAAAGCTGCTGACCAATTCAATGACTACCGCGCATGGAACAGCCTCGGACAACTCTATTTCGAGGAGGGTAACATCGCTGAGGCTCGTCGTTGCTACAGCAAGGCTCTGGAGATCCAGCCGAATGATCCGGACGTGAACTACAACGCAGGTATTGCAGCTATGGCTGACGGTGACCTCGCAAAAGCAGAGGAGTACCTCGGCAAGGCTGCCGGCACAAAGGGTAACTTGAATGCTGCTCTCGGTACGCTCTATACGCAGAAGGGTGACTACGCTGCTGCAAAGAACGCTTACGGTGAGACCGCTTCGAACAACGCTGCTGTTCAGCAGATCCTCAACGAGGACTACGCTGGTGCTGCTCAGACTTTGGCTAACGTAAAAGAGCCGAACGCAACGACCGCTTATCTGAAGGCTGTTGTAGCTGCTCGTACGAACGACAAAGCTGGTGTTATCAGCAACCTCAAGTCGGCTATCGCTCAGGACGCTAAGCTCAAAGCTCGCGCTGCTGACGACATTGAGTTCGCTAAGTTTGCAGAGGACGACGAGTTCAAAGCTCTGGTTAAGTAAGTAAATGTCCGTACTTTTTCCGAAAGTACAGAAACCCCGTGAGTGGGACTATCGCCCCATTTATTACGACGAGGATAAGGAGGCGCGCAAGGATAAAAAACTTGCGCGTCTTCATCACGGGTCTTTCCGCGAGGAGCACGAAAGGAACATGACGGAGCTGCGAAAGAAGAAACAGAGTAGGTTAGTATTCCTTATTTCTTTGCTCATCCTGCTTCTTTTCGCGTTCTATTTTATATTATAATATATTAAGGAGTGGATATTATTCATCTTTTACCGGACAGCGTTGCCAACCAGATAGCGGCAGGGGAGGTTATTCAACGCCCCGCCTCGTGTCTCAAGGAGCTGGTGGAGAATAGTCTCGACGCAGGTGCAACGCGCGTACAAATCATTGTGCGCGATGCCGGTCGTACGTTGTTGCAGGTGATAGATGACGGTATAGGCATGAGTGAGATGGACGCGCGTCTGGCGTTCGAACGGCATGCCACCAGTAAGATTCGCGAGGCGAAAGATCTGTTCAGTCTGCGCACGATGGGTTTCCGCGGAGAAGCTTTAGCCTCCATATGCGCCGTGGCGCAAGTGGAGATGACGACCCGTCGCACGGAAGATGAGACAGGTACGCTGCTGGAGATACACGGCTCGGATGTAGTGCGTCAGGAGGTGTGCTCTTGTCCTAAAGGGACAAATATCAAGGTAAGCAACCTCTTCTTCAACGTCCCTGTCCGCCGTAAGTTCCTAAAGACCGACCAGACGGAGTTGCGCAATCTGCTTAATGAGTTTTATCATATTGTGCTGGTGTATCCGAAAGTGGCGTTCACTTTCGTGCACAACGATGAGATCCTCCTCGAGTTGCCGGTAGGCACCGAGAAGCAACGCATAGAGGCGATATTCGGTAATCCGAAGCGGAACGTCTATACCTCTAATTTTGTGGACTTGAATACGGAGACAGACTTAGTGTCTATCCGCGGATTTGTCATCAAACCGGAGAGTGCCACACGTAAGGCAGAGCAGTATTTCTTTGTCAACGGACGCTACATGCGTCATCCGTATTTCCTGAAAGCCGTACAGACGGCATATTCGGGCATGCTGACCAGTGATTACCAACCGTCCTTCTTCATCTATTTTGATATCGATCCAGAGGCTATAGATGTCAATATTCATCCTACGAAGACGGAGATTAAGTTTGCCGACGAGCAGGCTATCTTCCAAATTCTCATGGCCTCTGTACGCGAAGCCTTGGGTAAGTTTACCCTCGCTCCGCAGATTGATTTTGATACTTCCGGAACGATTGATATCCCTCTGCCTACAGACAAACCGGTAGAGCAACCGCAGGTGAGTGTTGATCCCCATTATAATCCTTTCCACACGCGTGGCGCTATTTATCCTAATCAGCCTACTCCCAAAAACTGGGAGTCACTCTATGATGGTTTAAAGAATGAGCGTCCGCAGAGCGGAATCAATGATGCAGCACAGCTGCTTAATGATGGAATGTTGCGTCCACTGGACGCAGAGCAAGCGCCGATGTGGCAGTACGGTGGGAAATATATCTTCATGCCTTCGGCTGAAGGACTGCTACTGATCCATCCGCGTCGTGCGCATATCGCCGTGTTGTATGCGCAGTTTATAGAACAACTGGCGCACACCCAAGGCGCGATGCAACAACTGCTCTTCCCTGAAGTGATTGCCCTGCAACCGGATGAGATGGTTCTTATGAATAATTTGCTACCGGACTTGCGCGCCATCGGCTTTGACTTGGAGCAACTCAGTCCTGATAGTTTTTCGATACAAGGTATCCCTTCCCAATTAGCAAACCAGTCACCGCTGCCTGTGCTGCAAAACATCTTGCATCAGGTGCGCAGTCGCGGGGCAGACACTCAACAGGAATGGCGCGAACAGATAGCATTATCGCTGGCTGAGAGTGCAGCTATTCCCTTTGGGAAAGTGTTGGGAGATGCCGAGATGCACGATATCGTAACGCGCCTAATTGCGCTACCTAGCTACCGTCACTTAAAAGACGGCAAGACTATCGTCTCGCTCGTGACAGACGAAGAGTTGGCAAAGAGATTTTGATTTGTAAATTATAAATGAATATACCATGCGACACTTTTTCTTTTATTGCGTAATGGCTGTGCTGGGCATCGCTTGCACGCCACAAGACCATCTAACGATCCTGCACACGAATGACACACATTCTCAAGTAGAACCGAAATCGAACAATCAGGGCGGCTATGCTCGTCGCATGGGCCTCATTCGTCAGGAGCGTGCGCTGGATCGCAACTTGCTCTTAGTGGATGCAGGTGATTTCTGTCAAGGCACACCCTATTTCAATTTCTTCCACGGCCGTGTGGAACTGAACGCTATGAATAGGATGGGGTACGATGCCGGTACGCTTGGTAATCATGAGTTTGATAATGGTTTAGATACGCTGGCTGCGGTGATTAAGACGGCTAACTTCCCAATCGTCTGTGCGAATTATGACTTCACGGGAACGGCGCTGGAAGGCCTTATTCAACCTTTCGCCATCGTACGAAAAGGAGGTTTGAAGATCGGTATTTTTGGTCTTGGATGTGATCCAAAAGGTATCATCTCCGATAAGAATTTTGAGCCCGCAAAATACCTGGAGCCCTATGCTATAGCCCAACAAATGGCGGACACTTTACGGGCGGAAAAATGCGACATTGTTATCTGTCTCAGCCACATGGGTACGTTCGGGAAAGCTGCGGAAGATGTATGCGATACCGCCCTCGTATCTCACACCCGTGGCATTGATGCCGTCATCGGTGGACACACCCATAAATTATACGATAATTTACGTGTCGCGAATTTAGACGGAGATAGCATTCCTGTAGCTCAAATGGCGAAGAGTGGGGTGTATTTAGGCAAGATTGTGCTACATTTGAATAGCAAAAAGTAAATTTAAGGGCGAATTATTTGCACAATTCAAAAAAAAGCAGTAACTTTGCGCCACTTTTCCGAAAGGAAAGAAAATAAAGGTATTCGATTATTATAAAAAAACACATACATATTAACTTAATTGATTTAGTATTATGGCAGAAATTGACGCAAAAGTAAAAGCAATCATTATTGATAAGCTTGGTGTTGAGGAGTCTCAAGTTACTAACGAAGCTAATTTCCAGACTGACCTTGGAGCCGATTCTCTGGATACCGTTGAGATGATCATGGAGTTCGAGAAAGAGTTCGGTATCTCTATTCCGGATGAGGACACTCAGAAGATTAGTACCGTAGGCGACGCTATCGCTTATGTAGAGGAGAAAACTAACGGGAAATAATTTTCCTTTCACCTAAGTTAGCGAGTTTACGGTCCCAACCTGTAAACTCGTCTGCTTTTTATTAGAGTTTTTTATACATGCAGTTACGACGAGTAGTTATCACGGGCCTCGGCGCGCTCACCCCGGTGGGTAATTCTGCTCCTGAAACATGGCGCGCTTTGGTTGCCGGCAAGAATGGTATTGCGCCCATCACTTCTTTCGATGCGAGTCTTTTTAAGACTCACTTTGCGGGAGAAGTAAAGGGCTTTGATCCCACTGCTGTGATTGATCGCAAAGAGGCGCGTAAGATGGATCGCTATTCCCAGTTCTCCGTTTGCGTAGCCGATGAAGCGCTTCGCGACAGTGGTCTGGACCTCGAAAAAGAGGATCGTAGCCGCGTAGGTGTGATTTGGGGAAGCGGCATGGGCGGTTTGCAGTCCACCGAAGAAGAGATTATCGATTTCGCCAAAGGCGACGGTGTACCGCGTTTCAACCCGTTCATGATTCCGAAGGCTATCCCGAGTATCGCCGCCGGTCATATATCTATCCGCTTCGGTCTCGGTGGTCCGAGTTTCTCGGTTTCCACCGCTTGTTCATCCTCGTCTCACGCCGTAGGTACCGCCTTCGACCAGATTCGTCTCGGTCATGCAGACGTACTGCTGACGGGTGGGGCTGACGCGGACGTTACCTATACCGGCATCGGTGGTTTCAACTCGCTGCACGCCCTCTCTACGCGCAACGAGAGTCCGGAGACCGCCAGTCGTCCTTTCTCAAAATCGCGCGACGGATTCGTCTTGGGCGAAGGTGCCGCATGTCTGATTCTCGAGGATTACGAGCACGCCAAAGCGCGCGGCGCGAAGATTTACGCAGAAATCGTCGGCGAAGGAATGACCTCGGATGCATACCATATGACGGCACCGGACCCCGAAGGCAAGGGTGCGGAGCGCGTGATGCGCCTGGCGCTGCGCGATGCAGGTCTGCAACCCGATCAGATTGATTTCATCAATACTCACGGTACTTCTACCCCGCTCGGCGACGTGACGGAGGTGAAAGCTATCCAGCGCGTGTTCGGCGATCATGTCTATGACATGAACCTGGACTCCACCAAGTCAATGACCGGTCACCTGATCGGTGCGACCGGAGCCGTAGAGGCTATCGCATGCGTGATGGCACTCAAAGACGGAATCATCCCGCCCACTATCAACCATGATCCGGAAGATGCGGACGAAGAGATCGACTACCGCATTAACTTCACTTTCGACAAGGCACAGAAACGCGACATCAAATATGCGCTGAGCAATACCTTCGGTTTTGGAGGCCACAATGCCTGTCTGGTATTCAAAAAGTGGGAAGAGTGATTGTTTAGGATTTAGAGTTTAGAAATAGGGGTGGGCACCCCTCAAAGTGCCCGTATTAGTCACTATAAATATATTTAAGGTATTATGATTACGAAAATTGGCGAAAATGCAGGCCTCGTATGGGGTGCACTGCAGAATGGTGCTCAGGGTCTGAAGGCCCTCAAGAAAGCTACGAAACTGAAAAACGAGGAGCTTTTCTTGGCACTTGGTTGGCTCGCTCGCGAGGGTAAAATTACCTTCACGGAGGCAGAGGCTGACACGATCATTGCATTAGCTTAATTATGGTAATTGCAATCGTTGGCGCTTCAGGCGCCGTCGGACAGGAGTTGCTCGCTGTTCTTGAACAGCGGCAATTCCCCGTCTCCGAACTCCGACTTTTCGGTTCGGAACGCAGTGCCGGCAAGACATACCTTTTCAAAGGCAAAGAACACACGGTTCGCCTTTTACAACACGACGACGCTTTCAAGGGCGTCGATATTGCTTTTGTATCCGCGGGCGCGAGCGTGTCGCGTGCATACGCGGAGGACATCACTCGTTTCGGTGCTATCATGATTGATAACTCGTCTGCTTTTCGCATGGACGAGGATGTGCCGTTGGTCGTACCCGAGGTGAATTCCGCAGACGCTTTCGTTCGTCCGCGTAACATCATCGCCAACCCGAACTGCACAACCATACAGATGGTAGTAGCACTTCAGGCGATTGAGCGTCTCAGCCATATCACGCGCGTGCATGTATCCACCTACCAGGCGGCCTCAGGCGCCGGTGCACAGGCGATGAAAGAGTTGGAGAACCAATACCGTCAGGTGCTGAACGGCGAACAACCAACCGTAGAGAAATTCGCGTACCAGTTAGCATATAACCTCATCCCGCATATCGATGTCTTCACCGATAACGGCTACACCAAAGAGGAGATGAAGATGTATAACGAGACGCGGAAGATCATGCATTCGGACGTGAAGGTGAGTGCTACCTGTGTACGAGTTCCTTCGCTTCGCGCGCATAGCGAGAGTGTATGGGTGGAGACTGAGCGACCAATCAGTGTCGCAGAAGCGAAAGAAGCATTCACGAAGGCGCAAGGGTGCGTGTTGATGGACGAACCGGAGAAAAAAATATACCCTATGCCGCTGTTCCTCAGTGGCAAAGATGAGGTGTTTGTGGGACGTATCCGCAAAGACCTGACAAACGAGAACGGACTGAGTTTCTGGTGCGTGAGTGACCAGATACGCAAGGGTGCGGCGCTGAATGCTGTGCAGATTGCGGAGAGATTGATTAAATGAAGAACGAACAAATCGAAATAATGGCCCCTGTGGGGTGTTGGGAATCGCTGGCCGCAGCTCTTGAGGCCGGTGCTACCAGTGTCTATTTCGGTATCGAGCACTTGAATATGCGTGCCCGTAGTTCGGTTAATTTCACCACAGACGATATTGATACTATCGTGGCGCGTTGCCGTGAGGCGGGTGTGAAGACTTACCTGACGGTGAACACCGTGATGTATCCGGAAGACCTGCCGTTGATGCGGGAGATCGTGGATCGCGCGCATAAGACTGGTGTGGATGCCGTCATCGCGTCCGACATCGCGGTGATGCAGTATGCCAACAAGGTCGGTCAAGAGGTGCATCTGTCCACGCAATTGAATATTGCTAATACGGAAGCGCTGAAGTTCTATGCGCAGTTTGCGGACGTCGTTGTTTTAGCGCGTGAACTGAACATGGAGCAGGTGGCTTCTATCTACAAAGATATCCAAGAGCAACATATCTGCGGCCGCAACGGAAAACCGATACGTATCGAGATGTTCTGCCACGGTGCGCTCTGCATGGCGGTGAGCGGAAAATGCTACCTGAGTCTGAATAACTACGGTCTCAGCGCCAATCGCGGAGCGTGCGTACAGGTTTGCCGCCGCGGGTATACTGTCAAAGACAAGTCTTCGGATTTGGAACTGGACATTGACAACCAATATGTGATGAGTCCGAAAGACCTGAAGACGATTCATTTCTTGAACAAGATGCTTGATGCTGGTGTGCGCGTGCTGAAGATTGAAGGGCGTGCCCGCGGCGCGGAATACGTAGATACCGTGGTGCGTTGTTACCGCGAGGCAGTAGAAGCATGGCAGAACGGGGAGTATAACAACGATGCCGTTATAGAGCCAAAGATTGCTGATTGGGACGAACGCTTAAGCAGAGTCTTTAACCGTGGTTTCTGGGACGGTTATTATCAGGGACAACGCTTGGGTGAATGGACGCACACGTATGGTAATAAAGCCACGCGTACGAAGATTTATGCGGCTAAATGCACCAATTTCTTCAAGCAACTGAGTGTGGCGGAGTTCTTAGTGGAGGCGGTCGATAGTATTGAAGAAGGACAAGATCTGCTCATCACCGGAGAGACAACAGGTGTTTACGAATGCCGCGCAGAAGGACTACGCGATGCGGAAGGACATCCTGCGAAACAGATTAAGAAAGGCGAGTATTTCTCGCTCAAGACAGATAAACTGATTCATCGAGGCGATAAACTCTATCTATGGAAAGCATAGCGCACATAGTATCTCCGTTAAATGCAGCGTGGAGTGCTTGGATGATGTTCGTCCTTCTGCTCTTTGCGGTCGTTAGTGAGTTCTTGCAACCGGGTGTGATTACTAAGTCCGGTGCTTCGCTGCGTGTGCATATTGAGCGGGCATATAAAGATGCCCCCACCAATTACTTGAGTCAGTTCCTCATCACCCTCTTCCGCATCGGCACTTTTGCGATGGGTTTATGTCTATGCTTATGTCCGGATGAGTCCTTCACCTTTAGTGCTTTTATCGCGATATGCACAGTGATCTTTGTGATAATTGCGGTGAAGATGTTGTGCAATGTGTTATTGGATTATACATTCGAGCTATCACGTCGTTTCGGATCTGTATATGAGCATCTCGCGAATATTTTCACGATGGTGGCATGCATTCTCTATCCGTGCCTGTTAGTACTGCTACGTATGGGTAATCGGGAAGGAAGTCGTTGGGTCGTAGGAATCATGACGATTGTCTTTGTGCTGCTGTGGATCTATCGCTCTGCGCGGGTTTTCATCAATACACCGATGGCTATCCTGTATTTTATACTGTATATTATTACCTTGGAGATCTTACCGTTAGGTATTATCCTTTATCTGTCTTCGCAAACGTTATTGCTGATATGATACAAAAAATACTTTTTTCGCAGCCTCAACCGGAGACTGCGCACAATCCTTATTCACGCTTAGAAGAGCAGTTTGGCGTTCAATGTGAGTTCTATCAGTTTATTCACATTGAGGGATTGACGGCACGTGAATTCCGTCAGCAGCATATCAATCCGCTGGATTATACGGCCGTCATTCTCAATTCAAGATTAGGTATAGAGCATTATTTCCGTCTTTGCGAAGAGATGCGTCTCAACGTGCCGGACACTATGCATTATTACTGCAATTCTGAGCAGGTAGGTCTTTATCTGCAGAAGTTCATCCAGTATCGCAAGCGGAAAGTATTCTTCCCGGAGAGCGGTAATAAGTTTGAGGATCTTCTGCCCGCTATGCATCGTCGTCCGAACGAGAAATATCTAATGGTATTATCGGATATTCACACGCAGGATCAGATCAACATGTTTGCGAATAATGATATCGAGGTACAACCGGCTATCATGTATCGTACGGTAACCACTCCATGGCCCGCAGAGAAACCATTTGATTACGATATCATCGCCTTGTTCACTCCGGCAGGAGCGAAGGCGCTCAAGGAGAACTTCCCGACTTGGGAACAAGGAGAGACGAAGATCGCTGCGTTCGGAGGCGGTACTATTCGTGCCTTACAAGAAGCAGGCTTCCGTGTAGATATTGAGGCCGGTCAAGGTAAAGAGTTCGCTTCGCTGCCGATGGCTATAGCCGATTATCTGGATAAGAACCAATAAGAGAGGATGGGGTACGGGTTCCCGAAACAGAATAAGCTATGCGGATCATTGCGCATTGCGCAGTTCTATCGCGAGGGCAAGCGCTTTGTAGCGTGGCCTTTGCGTGTAACATGGGCAAAGGCGGACAACGAAACGCAAGTCCTTATTTGGGCACCCAAATCGCTCTTCAAACATGCGATTCAGCGCAATCACCTTAGACGTCTCATGCGGGAGGCCTATCGTCTCAACCAAGCGCTTTTAGACGATGCGCATTACCAGATTGCTTTTAACTACATGGATAAGGAAGAGCAGTCGTTTGCCGTAATAGAAAAAGCTGTACAAAAAGCACTTAAAAAGATTGCCCATGAGCAGTGAGAAATGGAAAATAGTAGTACGCAAAATATTCCTGATACCGGTCTATTTCTATCGGGTCTTCATCTCTCCGCTCACGCCGCCATCGTGTCGATATACGCCTACATGTAGTCAATATATGGTGGAAGCGGTGCTTAAATACGGCATTTTCAAAGGTGGTTGGTTAGGCATCAAGCGCATTTTGCGTTGCCATCCATGGGGAGGAAGTGGCTACGATCCTGTTCCCTAAAAAGCATAGAACTTATGAGAATAGATATCATCTCGGCGTGCCCGGAACTGCTGGAGTCGCCACTCAATCACTCTATTATTCAACGCGCGAAGACCAAGGGCCTTTGTGAGATTTACGTGCATAACTTACGTGACTGGACGCTGGATAAGCATCGTAAGATAGATGACTATGCGTTCGGGTTTAGTGCTGGGATGGTACTTCAGATTGAACCTATCGACCGTCTCATCACCCATCTGACCTCTAAACGCCATTACGATGAGATTATCTTTACTGCCCCTGACGGCGAGCGCTTTGACCAGAAAGCTGCAAATACCTTGTCGCTCAAGGAGAATATCATCATCCTATGCGGGCATTATAAAGGAGTAGATCAGCGTGTGCGTGATCATCTGATTACGAAAGAATATTCGATTGGAGACTTTGTGCTAACCGGAGGAGAGATGCCGGCTGCAATGATGACGGACGCTATTGTGCGTTTACTGCCAGGTGCACTCGGAGATGTGGAGTCTGCGCTCAATGATTCCTTCCAAGATGGATTGTTAGAAGCGGGTATATATACGCGCCCCGCGGAATACAAAGGATGGAAAGTACCGGAAATACTTCTAAGCGGACATCAGGTCAAGATAGAAGAATGGATGTATGAGCAATCCTTAGAGCATACAAAGGAAAGAAGGCCGGATTTGTTAGAAGGAGAATAAAATTACGTATATTTCCACGAAAGGCAAAATTTGCAAAGTAAGACTTACAAAATTATGTTTTATAACATATTTTTTACAAAATATTTGGTGGATTTGTAAAAAAGCAGTACTTTTGCATCGTGTTTTTCATGGTATTAGATTTAAGGTTAAGTAAAAAGGTTGGGTTGTCGTGAGACAACCTTCTTTGTTTTTATAGGAATAAATTTGCATATTCCAACAAAAAGCAGTATCTTTGCAGTCGCAAAGAAAGGTTCTCATCAAACAAGGAACAACCATGGAGACACTTATTTCCGTCATAGGCGGTGCAAATGTAGATTTATCTGCTACTTTATCGGATGCATTTATCGCTGCGGATTCCAATCCGGGGCATGTAGAGATCGGCTATGGAGGAGTGGCGCGAAATATTGCGCATAACTTATCTCTACTCGGCGCTAATTCGCAATTGTTGACCGTATTCGGTGGAGATCTTTTCGGCGGTTTGCTGCACGATTATTGTAAGCAGCAGGGGATTGATATTCATCTATCGGAGAAACATTCGTCTTTGCGTAGCGGCATTTATCTTTGCATCAATAATCACGGAGGCGAGATGATTGCGGCTGTAGCGGATACGGAGGCAGTACGAGAGATTACGCCGGAATGGTTAGCCAAACGGATAGGAGAAATCAATCAATCGGAATATATCGTAGCGGATACCAATATCAGTGAGGATGCTATTCGTTATCTAATGGAGAATACTACAGCTCCGCTGCTTATTGATGGCGTGAGTTCAACTAAAGCGCATCGTGTGATTAACGCTCTGCGTAAATGTAAGTTACCTTATCTGCATACGCTGAAGTTAAACCTCAAAGAAGCTTTAGCCGTCACAGAGACGACTACGTACGCTGAGGCAGCACAGCAGTTATTGAATATGGGTGTGGCGCACGTATATATTACTTTGGGTAGTGAGGGGGTCTATTGTCGCAATGCTGCTGAGGAATGGTTATTCCCGGCTCTGCCCGGAGATATTGTCAATACCACAGGTGCCGGAGATGCATTCCTGGCGGGTGTGGTGTTTGCTTTAGTCAAAGGTCTGCAGTTCCCACAGACAGCGCAGTATGGTCTTATGGCTGCCCGAGCAACTCTCATGAGCCCTAAGGCCGTTAATCCAGATATAGCAAATATACTATTATAACATGAATCAGTTCTTATCTATTTCCGAGGAGGTGCAGCAGGCCCTCCGTGAGGGCAAGCCAGTTGTAGCCCTCGAGTCCACCATCATCAGTCACGGTATGCCTTATCCGCAAAACGTAGAGACGGCATTGCGCGTAGAGCAGACTATACGAGATAACGGAGCCGTTCCGGCAACTATCGCTATCATCGGCGGCAAGTTAAAAGCCGGCTGTACGCATGAAGAGATTGAGTATCTGGGTAAGAAAGGTCAGGCGGTTATCAAGGCTTCGCGTCGCGATTTGCCTGTTCTGCTTGCCCGCAAGGAGGATGGTGCTACGACGGTCACCACTACGATGATGATTGCCGCTATGGCGGGTATTCATGTGTTCGCCACAGGCGGTATAGGTGGTGTGCATCGCGGTGCACAACAGACCTTCGATATCTCTGCTGACTTGGAGGAATTGGCACAGACCCCTGTGATGGTTATCTGTGCAGGAGCGAAGTCAATATTGGATTTAGGTCTCACTCTGGAATATCTGGAGACCAAAGGAGTGCCTGTAATAGGATACGGCACGGATGAACTGCCGGCATTCTATACGCGTCATAGCGGATTCGGAGTGGATTATCGAATTGATACTCCCGAAGAACTGGCTGCGGCTTTTAAAGCAAAGATGGACTGCGGTTTGAAAGGCGGTATGCTGGTAACCAACCCTATTCCTGAAGAATTCTCCATGCCAGCCGATGTGATTAATGCAGCTATTGAGCGTGCGTTGAAAGAAGCGGATCAGCAAGGTATTCATGGCAAGCAATGTACTCCGTTCCTATTGGCAAAAGTGAAAGATCTAACGGGCGGTGACAGTTTGGCAGCTAATATCCAATTGGTACTTAATAATGCTCGTCTGGCAGCACTCACGGCTGCGGCAATGAGCAGATAAGAAGAAGGGTGGTCAAGCGACCACCCTTCATTATGTTATGCTTTGTCTATTGCCTCTGCGATAGAATTGGCGATGAATGCCATCTCCTCTGCCGGCAAACTGAGTTTGGGGTTAGAGAAGAGCATATCTTTCTCCGAATTCAGTGGAACAAGATGGATATGCACGTGATTGACTTCCATGCCTAATACCGCTACGCCTACGCGTTTACAACCCATAGCTGCCTTAAGACCTTTCGCTACGCGCTTAGCAAAGCGCATGAGGCTCTCGTATTGCTCGTCCGTGAGATCAAAGAGATAATCGCTCTCAGGCTCTTGCAGTTTCGGTACTACGAGTGTGTGGCCTTTTACCAGCGGATTGATATCCAGGAAGGCATAGTTCTTCTCGTCCTCCGCTACTTTATAGCTCGGAATCTCACCTTTGATAATACGTGTGAAAATAGTCATAATTCAAAATGATTAAAGAGAGATCTCCAGAATTTCTAATTCGAGCAAACCGGCCGGTACCTGTACTTGAGCTACTTCGCCGACTTTCTTTCCCATCAATCCTTTGGCGATAGGAGTAGTCACAGCGATTTTTCCTTCCAGCGAATTAGCTTCGCCTTCCGTTACCAGTTGGTATGTTTTCTCCTTTCCGGTAGAGCGAACGCGTACTTTGACGCGCGTGAGGATTTGTACCTCGTCTGTCTTGACATCCTCTGTATTCAGCACACGTGCCTCCATCAGACGCGTCTTAATCTGAGCGATCTTACTCTCTAAGACTCCTTGCTCTTCTTTTGCTGCGTCATACTCCGCATTTTCACTCAAATCACCTTTTTCGCGTGCCTCTGCTATAGCGGCAATGACACGTGGGCGCTCTACAGTCTCCAAGAACTGAAGCTCCTCTTTTAATTTTTGCAGACCTTCTTCGGTCATGTACGTTACTGCCATAATATCAATATAGTATTTTAATATTTTCGATTAAGTATCTCGTTCGCAATAATAGCTTTGCGAACCTGCTCAATATCCGTCAAATCGGGTATCGCATTCTGTGTATCTTTCTTCTCTTCCATTTGTATAAAAAAGAAGCGGAGTCTCCACTTCGTTGCAGTTTTTTTAAAAAGCAATAGGAAACTTCACAGCCTCCTATTGCCATTAAACCTAAACCTTAACTATGAAAATTTATTTGTTTTCAGTGCAAAAGTACTGCTTTTATTTTATATAGCCAAATTTTTGAACAAAAAAATGCAGAAATTCTTTATTTTTTAACAATTTCGCCCTTTAATGTAGCGGCAGAGGCCTCTAATACACGTACGAGGACCAGATCGCCTATCTTTTGGTCAGTGCGCGGGAATACCACGGTCTTGTATCTATCGGTACGTCCGTACATATCTTCATGGCTGCGTTTGGAGAAGCCTTCCACCAGCACTTCTACGGTCTTACCTATCTCGCGTTGGTTGGATTCAAGGGATAATTGATTCTGCAGCGCAATGATCTCATTGAGACGGCGCACTTTCTCTTCTTCTGAGATATTATCCGGCAGATGTTTCTGCGCATAGGTGCCCGGTCGCTCGGAATATTTAAACATAAATGCGGTATCGAAACCAACCTCTCGCATGAGGCTAAGTGTCTGCGCATGATCCTCGAGCGTTTCGTCGTGGAATCCGCAGAATATATCCGTACTGATAGCTGCTTCGGGTAAGATACGTCTAATGGCCGCGATACGTTCCAAGTACCACTCTCGCGTATATTTACGGTTCATCAGTTTGAGGATATGATTCGAACCGGATTGTACCGCCAGATGGATAAACTTACAGAGGTTCGCATGACGACTGATAGCTTCCAGCGTCTTATCCGACATATCCTTGGGGTGACTGGTGGTAAAACGAATACGCATATCCGGAACGGCATCAGCCACTATCTCCAGCAGGTCTGCGAAATCTACTGTCGTACCATCCTCGCGGGTGAAGCGATAGGAGTTTACATTCTGTCCCAATAGCGTCACTTCTTTGTATCCGCGTTTCTGCAGGTCACGTACTTCATTTAGGATGGAGTCTACATCTCGGCTGCGTTCGCGTCCTCGTGTATACGGCACTACGCAATACGAGCAGAAATTATTACAGCCGCGCATAATAGAAACGAAGCCGCTGATGGAGCGTCCTATACGGGCTGGGATGATCTGGCGATATGTCTCAGTGGTACTCAACTCCACATTCATCGCCTTATGTCCCTGTTCGCATTGTGCCAGTAGGT
Source organism: Bacteroidales bacterium UBA1187 (assembly GCA_002309835.1). Classification (GTDB taxonomy): domain Bacteria; phylum Bacteroidota; class Bacteroidia; order Bacteroidales; family Paludibacteraceae; genus Colicola. Next base: position 23,156 of record DBYL01000019.1, on the reverse strand, counting down.
TCGGGATATCCAGATAGGCATCCGGGCCGGCCACAAAATCCACTCCGTATTCCTTGATCAGTTCTTGTCCCATGCGCTCGGCCATGCATCCGATAACGCCAATAGTAATCTTATCTCCGCGTTGAACGACCTTTGAGCGATTCTGAGTCGATTTGGCCTTTAGTTCACGCAGGCGTGCGCCAACTTTCTGCTCTGCGTTATCGCGAATAGAGCAGGTATTGAGAAGGATAATATCCGCATCTTCCCATTGCTCGGTAAGCTGCGCATCGGTCGTCTGCATGATGGCGGCCACTACCTCGCTATCCGCCACATTCATCTGGCAGCCATAGGTCTCTATATAGAATTTTTTTTCCATTTCTCTTGCGTATATCAAAAAAAAGTCGTACCTTTGCACGCTCTTTTGAAAAGAGTGTTCGGGGAGTGGCGCAGCCCGGTAGCGCAACGGTCTGGGGGACCGGAGGTCGCGTGTTCGAATCACGTCTCCCCGACGATAGAGGATTTCGGTCCTCTTTTTTTATTGTACTAACGGCAGGTTCACTTCTGCCAAGGCTTGTATCTCTACTCCGCTGAGGACAGATTGCATGTCGCTGTTCTTACGAATGAGATCTACCCACCATTCTGCTTCATCCAAATCAGCAAAGCCGCTGACGCGTAAGGCACATCCGGTGCCCAATACCGGCATCTTCTGTAAATCGAAATCACGTATCAGGAATTGCGAGAAGTTAAACAGGGCTACTTCATAGAGCAGTTCATTCAAAGCCTCCTCATCCATCTTGGGTAAGCGTAGTAATACGATACTCGGTTGCTTGCGGTCATCGCTCCACTGCTGTTCTTGACTCTCAGCCTGTTGGTTATCTTCCTCTACTTGTCCGCGTCTGTCAGCTAACGAACCGGTATTTCCGCCCGTCTGGCTCTCCATTCCCTGACCCATCATGGCGAGCATATCTTTCGCCATAGCGCCCAGTTCGGTAGACGGATAGCGATCCACCAAATCTTGCAGTTCGGCCATAAATGCCTTTTGTCCCTCAGTGCGCGCAACAGAGACGGCATTAAGGAAAAGGAATCGCGGCATGAGTTTGCTTTGCGGGAACTCACGCTCTGCATATTGTTTATTGGCTTTCACCTGCGCATACTCTCCTTTCGTATATGCCGTATAGGTAGAGGCATACAGCGAATCTTGCTCCGCTAACATACGACGCATTTTCGCGATGTACGCTTCATCATGGCGAAGTGCGCGTAACTGCTCGTCCTCATGAATAGCATCGATGGACGCATGCGGAGCGAATCGTCTCTCCAGTTCACGAAGCGTCTCTTCCGTCAATGCCTCATCTTCAACCTTATCGCGATAGATATAATAGAGCGCCACTAATGCTTCTCGCCATAAACTATCGCTGGCTGCGAAGTCTTGCGGCGTGCGCGGAATCTGCTGTAGATAATATTCCGGTTTATGCTGATCCGTCTCCAGTTGAGGAGTTGTCATCACCGTCGAATCGCCGGCTAAAGCGAGTGAATCGGCATTTCCTTCTCCGGTCTCTTCCGGCTGAGACGCAACTACCTGCTTACTCTGGCGACGCCAGTTATCTTCCAATGGTCTGTTACCCCAACGGCGACGCCATTCCTGTTGGCCCTGTTTGATGAGTTGCTGGTTATAGAAATACCACTCGCCTTTCTGTGCGCCACCGCCTCCTAACATATTTGCTGTATTGACGCTTTTCGGACGACGGTCTCCACCGCGCGCTATGTCGCGTGCCTCCTGCGCCTGTTTGGCAGAATCGGCTTTCTCCGCTTCGATGAGATCTGCAACGATCTTTTCCGCTATCGCGCGTTGCTCTTCCTCCGTCATGTGACTGAGACGCTGTAAGGAGTCTTGCAGTTGCGCCTGATTATAGGCCACTACTAATTCATCCAATACCTCCGAGCGCTTTTGGATACGCGCGTAGTCGGGGTTTTCCGCGGTAAGGATGGTCACAGCTTCGCGATAGCAAGGCTGCGCCTGCGCGTATGCGCGTTGTTCATAATAGATGTCTCCCGCACGCACGAGGACTGCTGCTTTAGAAGGACCGGCCTGCGTAGCTTCAGAGATGGCTTTATCGTACATCTCCAGCGCTGCGGCTGTATCATGCTGCGCCAGATAGATGTTTCCCATCGCGCCATATATCTGGTCGAGATGGTCTTTGAATTTCGACTGCTTGGTCATCGTGCGCAACTGGCGAATCGAGTTCTTGCCTCCCAACTCTGCAATACGGAGGCGTGCATTAAACTCCATCTCCGTTGGAGGCGCCAGACGCACAACGTATTTATACGCGCTGATAGCCTCTTCACGATTGTTTTCCAACTCATACAACTGTCCCAAGACATAGGAGAAACGCGGACGGTAGATCTTGCGTTTTTCATAGGGGATAGCAATCTTTACAAACGGAATAGCCGAGTGATACTCTTTGCCATGCAGCAGCACGTCGGCTTTAACGGCTGAGTAGAGACGTGCATGCTTTTTGGTAAGCGCATCAATATTGACGCGGTTGAGCATATCTTCGGCTTCATACTGCCAACCCATTTCGGCATACGATCGAGCAATCCATAACTGGCATTGCGCAATCATATCCGCATCGTTGGAATAATGATTGATGATATAATTGAAGGTGCTTACTGCGCCTAAGAAATCTCCTTTATGAAATTCCGCTTCGCCGAGGCGAATCCATGCCAGACTCATGTTGGCATTGAATTCTTCGGATTGAAGCCATAGTTTATATTTAGGATCGTTCGCCTTTTTGGGGTCACGTTTCGGTTTGGCTTTGATAGAATGTAACTTAATACACTTACGGCATTTCTCGATGGTCTTATCCATCTGAGAGGTAGAAGCCTCTGCCGCTTTGTGATTGGATACAGGGTATAGGTATAGGATTTGACTATAATCATCCGTATTGGCATCGCGGATGGCTTTCAGGCCTTCTTCATACGCGAGATTACCATTATGGAGAATATTATATTTGACTTTCGTTTGATGGAACGAACGCGTAGCCCATGTGTTCTTTTGGGTAGAGCAGGACGAGAAGATTAACCCCAATAGGATCAATCCATGTATAATGTATGATGTATGATGTATATTCTTCATCATTATACCAGTCCTTTCACATGACTCTGCGCAGCGATAAACTCTTTAAGATAATAGGGCTCGTAATACGCTATGTCCGTTACCTTCGGTAATGCTTCGGCCAACTCGGCCATATATTGTGCTTCCGGTACGATATTGGGGAGATAATGCCAGTTTGGCGCCGTCAGCACCGATTGACATTTCTCTGCGCCGTCGCCGAAATAAGTTATCTCTTCGTCTCCGGCGTATAGGTTCTCTGCTTGCTCTACTACCACTGCGCGGGCTTTGCCTGCCTCATCGGTAGTATATACCTCCATCCGCCGAGCGTCAATCATCGGGCATAAACGGGTATTGCTCACCTGTGCTGCAGCGCAGAGGATGTGCAGCGTAGGTACAGGTATCAGCGGGATATTCAAGCCATAGCAAAGTCCTTTTGCGGTACTGGTACCGATACGCAGACCGGTGTAACTGCCGGGACCTTCGGATAGCGCAACCGCGTCTATAGAGAGGTGTTGCTCCCGCGCGAACGAGAGCAATTCCTCTATATAGCGAGGTAGCAACCGAGCATGGTTGCTACCCTCACGGTTGATACATTGTTTGACCGGCTTGCCATCCTTGCAGATGGCAGCCGAACAAACCGATGTACTAGTTTCGATACATAGTATCGTCATGCGCTTTAGAACAGTTTAGCGTCAATATTGCTTCTCTTCTTCGGGAAGTTGAAATGATAAGCCAACTTCACGCCGAGGTCAAAGTAACCTACGCTCTTTGCGTATGTGCTCGTAGCGGAGAGCATCTCCAGCGTAGCGATACCGGAATCACTCGGAGGAGTGATATTGAGCAGCGACTCGCTTGCAGCAGCATTCAGTTTCGAACGGGTGTTGTATACGCTGTAGTCAGCATATACGCCGAGTCCGAGAGAGTTACCGCTCTTGAGAATCCACTCATATCCGATTTCGGCGGTGAGCATGATATTCAACTTAAACTGAAGGCCGTTTGCTTCAGCCGGTTGCTGATCGATATACTTACCGGTAACGACGTTATCCTGAAGGGTAACACCTGTTGCGGGATCGTATGCCGAGATGGCAGCCGTAGCGCTATTGATAGTCTGCTTATACGGAGTATAAACCGGAATCATGAAGCGCGGACCTACGTTGAAGAACAGACCGCTCTGATGAATCAAGGAGAACATCAACGGCACCTCGAGTTGGATCTGATGATCCGTCTCGTTGATACCGTCAGCCTGTACGGTATAATCCAAATTTCCCTTCGTGAAGGTGCTATTCTCAGAGCCTTTAAAGCTACCTTGCGCATAACCGGCACTCAGACCTACAATCAGACCGAGGTCAGTAGAACGACCGTCTTTGGTCCAATAGTGCGCATACTGGAGGTCGAGCAGAACGTCACCGCCGATACCCCACTTAGCATCTACGCCCTGTACCGCTTGGTGCAGTTGCGACGCGATACCGCCGCGCAGACCGATGGTGAAGCGATCATAGCTGCCTTTGAATTTCTGCGCTGACTGAATAGAGTCAGCTTTCGCTTGCTCTGCAGCAGCCTTAGCCTCTGCAGCAGCCTGCTCTTCGGCTAGTCTGCGCGCTTCTTCCAAAGCAGCGCGCTCAGCTGCTTCGCGTGCTGCTTTTTCTTCGGCAACGCGAGCCGCAGCAGCTTCTGCGTCTGCATTCTCTTTCTTCGCTTGTTCCCATGCCTCACGTTCTGCGGACTGCTCTTCAGCGGCTTTTTGAGCTGCTTCTTCAGCATGACCATTTACAACCGTAATACAGCTATCGCAAACCCACGAACGAATCTTCCATAACAGAATGCCGTTAGGGTATCTATTCGGATTACGTTTTGTTCCGATCTGATGTACAGTGTGTACTTTATCCCAAACCCAGGTGGACGGAGTCTCGCCGGTGAGATATTTGGTACACTCACGTCGAATCATAACGGAGTCGCCTACTGCCAATTTAGGTTGTTGGGGTTGTGCGGACTCTGCAGCCTGCTGCGCCGACATAGTCGTCACGGCAGATGCACATATCAAGGTGGCTGCAATTAAAATTGATTTCAAAGTTTTCATTGTGCTACCTCCTTTTCTTATTTAACAATGTAACGTAAGGTTGACTTCATGCTGTCATTCAAGAGCTCAACCAGATAGAATCCGTGGTCAGCCGCAGCCGGTAGCATGAAGGTCTCCTGTCCGCGTACGTTGTACGTGCTTTGGAGCAGACCTTCCGTAGTGAAGATGCGGATAACGGTTTCTTTATTCGGGTCAAGATTGATGACATTCACATTCTCACCCGGCATAACCATATTCGGTACTAATGCCGGAGCAGGAGTAGCGACAGCAGCCTCACATACGATATCTTGCGTACGACCAAGCAGACCGCAACCCGTTGCGGAACTGATCTTGATGATTGCGAAGAAAGTACCTACGAGGGTATCACCATCTTCCTTATTGTACGAATAACCTTCGCCAATCAGTTTGCCTCCGTCTGCATTCACGCGATACCATTCTACCGTTACGTTACCACCTTCGGCATAGAGGGAATCCGTTGCGAAGCCCTTAGCAGCAAAGTCGAAACGGTCGATGAGCAGCAGGCGGTTGCCGTACTTGGCTACACCTACGAGGTCGATACGGGCAGGGTTAGTCACTTTCTGGAGATCCAGATAGTGGATAAGCTTGCTTCCGTTCGGCTGCGTAAACACTGCGGAATCCAGAGTAGCCTCATAGTAGATGCTATCCTTATATTCCCATTCGTCATAGAAGTTACATGCCTCTTCAACGGTGATAGTGTCGCGAACCGAGTTGAAGAACAACGGGCTGGTCAGCGTATCGTCCTCACAGAAGGTAACGATGCGGTAGCGCAGTACAACGCCGGCCGACTCAATAGCGGCAGCGGATACTTCCTCAAACTGGGTGTTGGCATTATTCGTGCTAATCTCCCATATGATCTGTACAGCATCTTTAATGGTGTCGTTCAGTGCTACCTGTCCGGCGTACTGCGTCATCAGCCATGTTGTAGCAGCAGTTACGTCGATCGGTTGACCGGCTTTGATAACCGGTTGGTCAGCAATCTCCTCAACGGTATAGATCACCGGATCGATATACGGAACGAGGGTGAAGTGAACAAGCGAATCCCAGATAGCGGCAGCGGTGTCGTTAACCCACTCCCACTGATCATCCCATGTAACAGGAGCTAATGTCTCTGCATCGATGGTGTACTTCAAACCGGTGAACGGATCGTCATACTCCTCGCCTGCGCACCATACTACAACTGTATCTACCTCAATCGTATCTTTCGGGCGTGCGTCCACGATCTCTGCCCAGATATAGTTGGCAGAATCAGACTCAAACTCGATGAGGACGTTAGAGTTACCAATGAGCAACTCACGAGCGATACGTTTGCTCTTATCTTCATTAGCAGCGAGGTCATACGAAACGGTCTGGCCTTGTACACTCAGCGTATCGAGCATGATCTTCGCCGTAGCTTTCGATACATCGCTACCCCAGTTGGTTACGTGGAGCTCCAGCTCCTTACCTTCCGGAATACGCGTCGAGTCGATCTCCGCCAAGAACCAGTTCTTCGGGCTATAAGCTGCGTTTGCAGTGGTAGCACCGGCGTTCACATTACCGTGGTCCCAATCGAAGAGGATCGGTTTGCTCATATACTCACCGGTCTTCGGTTGTGCTTTCACGCGAGCAATCAGCGGTTCGGTACCGTTATGATCGATGAAGACATATGCTGCCATATGCTCGTCGGTTACATAAGAATGAACCAAACTATCGATGAGGGAAGGATCGGTACCTTCCAACGAGAGACTGAAACCTGCACGTTTAGCAGCAGCTTCAATAGCGCTGTAGAAGGTCTTCACATAATGCTTGTTAGCGCCGATCTTACGCGAGCGTTTCGGAACATTATAGGTCAGCTCTTCTTGCCATGTAGCAGTAGAAGTTACCGTCACATCCGTGCTATTGGGGTTGATTACCTCAAAGCCTGCATCGCGCGTCATCTTATAGTTATCCAGAATCGTCGGGAGACAAACGGCGAACCATTGACCACCGGCAGGAATTTGATAATCTACATTCGGAACAGCGAGGATAGCCTGCTCTTTTGTCGGGATCGGTGTAGCCAGCGTCGGGTACAGATCCGTAACGGTCTTGAGTTTAATAGGCTGGGTAGTCTTCACGCGAACGTAGAGCACTTTGTCAGCCAGACCCTTGATCACATAACCCGGGATATAATGCTGTTTAGCTCTGATGGCACCGCTTGTACGTTTGAGTGTACGACCGGTGAAGTACTCAATCATATCCTCTTGACTATCGCCTTCGAATACAGCAGCTTCGATGGTCGCATTGGTAGCAAGGGTCTTTGCTTCTACGAAGACGCGCAGACCATCAAGATTATCAACGGCTTTGAGATCGGCTGTATTGATACGATACCACATGATGGTGTTAGCCTCCTGCTCAATCTCATTATCGAGTTTCAAACGAAGAGCAGCATCACGCGTATTTCCATTCCACGGCGATACGAGATGTGCCTCAAAACGGAACTTACCGGCAGCCTTCAGACGAATCAGGACGGTGTCCTTACCGGATACCTGTTGCGCAGTGTTGGCAGCAATCATCTTGATGAACTCTCCGCCGCTCTTCACGGTGAGTTTCTTGCTCATCATCTTCGTGGTGATAGGGCAGTGGTAAGCGATCTCACCGGTGATAGCGAGTTCAACACCTGCCTCATTCCAGATATGTGCTTCAGCTGTGATGTCGCCATTCAGAAGGGTATCAAGCACCTCTCTCTTGAGGATGTACCATTGGCTTCCGCCGTTTTGCGTATACACGGTATTCCATTGGAGTTCGGTAGCGGTAGCGATCGTCTCGCAGCTTACCTGATCCTCTACCGGCAGTTCCTCAGCGGGAACGAGCGTAGCCTCGAGATGGAGCGCGATGTCTCCATATACGCGAACGAAGATGATACTGTCGTTCACCGTCTCCAATGCGCTGTGAGGCAGGGTAGTGGTCTTCTTGTTATCTGAAGCGCTGGTACCGAGCGAGAAGTTAACGCTCTGCAGCGACTCATCCAAGCAGGAGTAAGCGAGATAAGCAGTACCCTTACCGGCCGTGGTGCCCTTGTTGATGATAGAGATCTTTACGTCGCTGGTGCTTGCCTTCGCCTCGCGCAGATCAACGGCATACCAAACGCTGGCATTAGCAGCCTGGTCATTACCGGAAGTCCAGTTGAAGCGGATAGGAGAAGTACAGCTCGATCCCTCTACCTCTTCGGTCAGACGAATCTCAAAGGCAATCGAATCCGTAGCGACAACACGCAGATAAACGGAATCAGCCTTGATATTCTCAAACATGTTACGCGCGAGCTGTTTGGAATAGGTCTCACCTGCGGCCAGTTTGAGCGAACGTGTCTGGTTAGGAATCGTATCCGGGCACTCGAGCGAGAGCTCGCCGTAAACGGTAACTGCACTGGTGAGGTTGAGGTTCTTCACGTAAACGGTCGGGAACTCCTTGCGGTCACGTACCTCGCGCATGTCAATCTTATACCATACGGTGTCGAGTTTGGATACCTTACCGCCGTCTTCCCAGTCGAAGTCAATAGCTTTCAGACACGGGTCATTAGGATTAGCCGGCTTGGTCTCTACCTTAGCGGTATCCACAGAGATGCGGATATCCTGGTCGGTAGTAACGCCTACCCAGATGGTATCCGACATCATCGCGTACATCGAGTAAGCAACGGTGGTCTTGATCGAATCGCCCAGTTTGATGGTGCGGGTCATCTCCTGGAGGTCGATATACGGACAACTGAAGGCCATAGCGGCACTTACTTTAGCGTTGTCATAACCGATATTCTCCACTTTGACCTTAATATCACGGATGTCGCGTTTAGCTTCCGTCACATCAATAGCATACCATTGCGTGGTTTTGCCTTCCTGGGTATGACCTTTCTCCCAGTTGAAGTCAATATTCGACTTACAAGCCTTACCTTCGCGTACGTGTTTGTAACGACCGATGAGTTGGAACTCAGCGTCAGCGTCGATCACGAGGTAGATATACGGAATCGAATCTACATTGATACCATCCACTACGTTCTTTTTGATCACCTCGACAGCTTCTTCACCTGCGGCCAGCTCGATCTCGCTTGTCTGCCATCCCCAAACGGGATTCTCAAACGACATCTTACGAACGATCTTCACAGGATTCTCGCCGTTGTTGCGGAAGGTGAACTCCGGCTCATACTTCGCCGAGTCATTCATCTGGCGCACGTTGATCTTGAAGTAGTGCTTGCCGTTCAGCACCTCGTTGTACACAACGGGCAGACTGTCCACGGTAACAGTACTGAAATCGAAGATCGGCGAAGCGGGCTGGTCGATCAACTCTGCTTTTACCTCAATCGGTTGGTTGTTGTCAAAGGTGACATAGAGCTCGTCAGCAGCGACAGCCTTGATCATACTCTGCGGGATCGTGTCATACACTTTCTCGCCGGCTTCCAGGACGAAGGAGCGCTTCGTCAAACCGGATGAAGGACAGTCGAGAGACTGGCCGACGCGGAGGTTCAGTTTACCGGTACCTTTGTTGGTCATGGTAATCTTCACATCCTTCTTGTTTGCCGTCTTAGCATCCTTGAGGTTTACTTTAAACCATTGCAGCACACCTTTGTTCTGGGTAATACCGCTGGTCCAGTTAAACGTCTTGGCATCCTTACAAGCCTCATCCAAATCGACAGCGTCGTACACTTTGGCACTCAGCTTGATTCGGGCGGCCTCATCGGTTGCCACAGTTTTCAACGTGATGTACACCTCTGTCTGCTTCATACGCACGAGGGTGGCAGCATTAGCAGACCAACTCTGGGTCTTACCCGGCATGATAGTGTACGTACGTTCCTCAGATTGACCCGCTACAGTAGCCTGAAGAGTCACCTGAACAGTGTCCTGCAGCGTTTGGCTGACCATATGCAGTGTCAAAGACGGGTTCTCCTCTTGGTAGAGAGGATCGAGTGATACTTTGTACCACAAGGTCTTAGAACCTTCCTGCACATGACCATTGTCCCAATCAAAGTCAATCGCATTTGCTTTTGTACTACCGTTACCGGCCATCATAAAGATGGACGTCATGGCTGCAGCAGCGAAAAGTAGAAACTTTTTCATGTTGTTTTGGGATTTGTTAATAAATCAGTTAGTATAATTTGTTGTTTGTTATTTTGTTTGTTGTCCAAAGACATTATATTGTTTGTCATCAATGATGATGAATACTTGTCCGTCTTGCATCTGCTTGCGCATCTTCACTTGCCCGTCAATGACTATCTCATATGCCGTCGGCTCCATGACGGTAAGCAGGACTTTGCGCGCGCAGGCGCTGGCGCCTTGTACTTCTATCAGCGTATCTCCATAGGCGTATAGCGTGACGCCGTAGTCCGTATGCCGATAGCCGAGTTTGAGGTCTTTCTCCTCCAGACGAAGCGTATCATACTCTATTTCCGGCGCGGTGAAAGTGAGGTTCAGCTCCATCGTACGCAGCGTATCCCCTTTCACCCATACGGTATCTACAAAAGCCGTATCGCTTGTATAGTTGCGCCCGTTCTGCTTGATGGCCTTGCCTTGGCAAGCGCTCTTGCTTACCGCTTCCGCCGGGTCGCTGAAATGCGGGTCGATATAGTAGTGGATACGTCCCGTCTTATTCGCCGCATGCTTGGTATGCAACCATATAGGGCGTTGTCCCTCGCGTGCAATATTCAGTTTCGCCGAGTCGAGGATATAGACGTGCAGCGAGTCGGATAATTTCGTGCGCCCAATCTCTTCTCCCGTACAGCTATCCATCGTCAGCCACATCTCGCACGGCGTGTTCTTCTTCTCTTTCCAATGGATGAAGGCCTTGCTCGATGCCGGTATCTGCGAGTAGTCTAAGCGATAAGAGGCCTCCTCGTCCGCGTTGATGTATAGCATGCCCGCGCGTAAAGGAAGGGGATCAACGCAGGTAGATGCCGGACCTTTATCATACGGATAGCAGTAAACGCGACCCGAACCTTTGCCCTCCGGATAGACGCGCATATGGGGCGTGAGCGTACTGATAGCCTCCTGTACCTTATCGCTATTCTCCTCTATCTTCTTCTGTATCTCCGCCGCATCGATCTCGCACATGCGATTCGGCTGCACCGTCATCTTATATATCGGCGTCTTATTGGTACACATGAGATATACCTCTATCGTTGCTGCACAATCGGCGAACCAGTATGCCGAGAGGCCTTGCTTGATGTCGTTTATCGTAGCGTCAAACCACATCGTATCCTTCACGATGGTATCGAGAGGGAAGGTGAACGAGGTGCTCGTCATATGGCAGTCGCAATAGTAGTAGGGCGCTTTGATACCTTTACGATATACCTCACACGCCGCTCTCTCCGTATCGTCCCACGGATTTTGTGTCCATGCGCACGACGCAAAAGCCACAAGCAAAACAAGTATGTCAAAGATTCGCTTAGCCATTATAACTTCGTGCCCAAAATTGTATATTTCTCACCTCCGCGGAGGATGACTACGCGTCCTTTCTCCAGCCGTTTGATAGGAGCGGCTTCTATGCTCAGTTGGTCGATATCCGTCGGGAACTGAGTATTATATACCTCGCCGCAGCGGAACTGCACCTGGATAGCTATATATCCGGCATCCACCCATTGCGGTTCGTTGGTGACGGTCAGCGGCACATAGGTCGTTGCACCCTCGTAGCATACCGACCATGCGATAAACTCTACCGGCGTCAGACCATTGACATAGTGCTCGCGCAGGTTCGTCTCCGCGCGGCGCATGTCCACTAATGTGCGCTCCGGCTCACCGCTCACAATCACGCCCTCCATATAATCCCACTCACTCGGGGACTGGAAGGTATAGGGCTCATAGCGACGCACATACCCCTCCGCGATAAACTCCTCATGCTTGGTATTGAAACCTGTGCAGAAGAAGACCGTATCTGCCTCTGCAGCACTCGGATCGATGACGAGATGGATAGTTGTGATCTTATTGCATCCGTTGAGAGCCATCGTCGTATCGTTATAGTCGCCCGTCTCCGTATATTTCTTGCCCGAAGGACCGGTATAGGGGAAATACTGCGTAGCGTAAACCTCCTCGTATTGCGTATAGTTGATATGCAGGTCTAACAGATCTATCCTTCGGTCGCGGGACTCCAGAATCACCGTATCAAGAGGATAGATGCCGCTCTCCGTATATTTCACGCCCTGATAAATGATACTATCGCAGCCCGTTATGGTGGACCAACTCTCTACGTACTGTATCGTCGGACGTGCCTGTATGGTTGCGCTCTCGTGCGCGTATAGTTCTACCAGCGCAGCATTCTCTTCCTCACCTACCGACCAATACCACACCATCTGGCAGTCCTCAAAACGCATACTGGCCACCAGCGTGTCGCCTAACAGCAATGCCACCGGCGTAGGACCGAAAGCCGTATCCGGCATATAGACGATAGTCGCCGGCAGACGGTTCGGCTCGAAACGAACGTAGTTAGCACCACTCTGCACGAGTAGGGTAGTCGTATCGATAATAGGCGTAGCCGTAGCGGTAGTGGCGCCTGCGCGCTCTTGTGCGCGTAAAGAAAAAGATGAGCTAACCCCAAGCAGCATAAAGCAGAGGGTGAACCATCCTAATCTCATATGTACGCGTGCGTTACGCATATGTGTGCAAAAAATCGGCCGCAAAGATACTAAAAAAGTTTGAAATACGCAAGTATTTTGTCAGTTTTCTTATAATTTTATCTGTATCTGTTCCCATTCACCTTTCATCGTATAGGTGCCTGTCGGCAGATGAAGTACGTGCGGTGTTCCTACTACGGCATCCCATTCTTCTTGTGTACCCTCGATGACGATATGCTGGTTCTCGGAGACATTCACGATGACTTGCGAACCCTCGCAAACGACCGCAATTGTAGGATGTTGATACTCCGGGTCTTTCTCCTCCGGCGCATCATAGGTGATATCTACTGTGGAGGCTTTGGAAGGGTGGATACGAATGTAGATATAGCCGTATTCATCTACGCCGTCGGCCCATGTGGCGATACGAGCGGCATCGAAAATGATGACTTGTTTGTTTTTCTTCTTGTCGCTATCTATCAGTCCGCTATAGTTCGGTTTGATAATATTAGCATCGCATGTGTCGGCAATCAACACATCGAGTTGGTCTTTATTATCCGTGATTTTGAAACTAAGGCTACCTCCCTGAATAGCAGGATAATAGACACGATAGATAGTAGGCGACTGCGCCGCTACGGAAATCGTCTTTGACCGATCTAACAGAATGGTCGATACGGCGCAATCGTCGTCCGAAACAGCCCAACCGGTAGGCGTGACGGACGTGGCCTCAGAGCAGCAGAAACGCACATAGAGATAGTTGCCGCGCGGTTCGGGCCAAACGCTTGCTAAATCATCGGCATAGAGACCTAACCAGTGACCGCTCTGCATGGGGTAGAACTGGTAAGACTTAGTGGCATTAGAGGGCTTGAATGTCGGGTCCTGGGATACATACATCCGGAAGATATGATCCGTCGGCGTAGTGAATTTCACGCTCGTCTTCCATGACTTAGGAATAGCATACAGCGCATTCGTGTCGTTTGCATTGAGATACGTCGGTTTATCCAAGTGCAGCAGAATCGTTCCTTCGGCAGGAGGCGCCATCGGGATACGCTCGACGGTAAGGATACCATCGCTCTCGCTATATACTTTGGCGAAGAACATACCTGCCTGGTTATCAGCGAATTTGACATAGTGGGTAATATCTTCACTGGTGACTTTATAACTACTGTTCGGAGCTATCTCATCGAACTCGAGAATACGCTCGTCCATCTGGTCTGTCGGGTCATAATCGCAACTGCCGGCTACCGTGACGACGCATTTCTTCTCGCCCTGCCAGCTGTAGCGAATCGAGTCCTCCATCCATTGAACGTAAGGCACGATGACGTGACGGTCTTTATCTTGCGCTTTGACCTGAATCGTATCGCCGAACTGCATGAATTTCGGACCATCCATACAGTTGGAGAACATATCATCCGGCGCCAGACGCAGCACACCGGCAGACTTGAATTGCACCTCTACATACACCGTCAGGTTCTCCTGAATACCCATCTGCAGCAGCAGGTCGCGATAGCGCTTACCCATCGACATATAGTACACGAATGTACCGTTATCTAAGGTTTTGGTTTCCAACGTAGGGGAGTGCGGCAGTTTAAAATCCAGACCACCGCTGGCGCTGGTTTTGCAGAACAGACTGCATAAGATATCATTCTCATACCATCCGGGGGTACAAGTGAAATCCATCGAAACGATCGGTGGCTCATCGGCGGCGCCGTTCTTAGGAACGAAATAAACAGTCAGCGGCAGATCGAATGTTTTCGCCGAATACCATTTGGTAGTCGGACTATTGATCTCATCCGAGAAGTTATTATCCTTTCCGATAGGAATAGCGTCGTAGCATTTTTTACCTGTTTGTGCCCATGCCATCGTAGCGGTCATCAGCACCATCAGGGTGAAAAGAGTTGCTTTTCTCATCTTATGCAGTCTTTTTATATTTTCTATATGTAGTTAACGCGTACGCGCATGCAAGTAGTATCATAATTATCCACGGTGTTTCTCCCATAGGGGTTAATACAGGGTTGCCTTTATCATCGACATAGTCCCATGTACTTCCATTATATTTCCAAAAATTACCGGTACCATCTTCAGCTGGTCGCATGTCATCAGTAGTTACTTGATACCATTCATCATTGTATTCATCGTACCACCACCAATCGCTATCGCCTTCGCCTCCATCATACCATTCTCCATCAGCGCCGGTAGTACCCGGGCTCGGTTTAGCTCGTCTCGGTCCGATACCGTAACGTGTGGCGGTCTCTTGTGTATTCTTCTGCGCAGCGGATGTTGTGGTGAGTAGCGAACTATTCATCGCCAAGGTGGGCATGCTTACCGAGCCGCTGCTATAGCTGATTCCGCGTTGCGAGGATGAGGATGGCGAACTACCGGTTGCCCAACCTCCGCCACCATTACCCGAACCAATAGTCTTCACTCTGGCCGAAGAAGTGGTATATAGTCCTTTGCCTGACGAAACGGTAGGTGCGGACGCGTGACCATGATGCGCATAACTATGTACGGCATTGGCGCTCACCATCGGCACGCTTGTGCGCGCCGGGGCTACCGCCATCGGCATCAGGGCCGTGGAGTGAGTACCATAACTCACAGCACCCGGCGTGATGCGGACCTCATATTTCTCGCGTTTAGAATCCTCGTAGGTGCCGTATACCGCGATGAGCCACATGGCAGCCAACGCTATGCATAGGAATACTATCGCTGCACCGCGAGGACCCTTGATCTTATTTCTCATTATACCTTACCGAACCTTCACAGGCTCTATAATTCAAACTAATACCTTATTTCAAATTGACTGTTTTACCCGTTGCGTCATACAATACGCCGTTGATACGGATATATAATTTATCATGGATGAGCAGTTTCTCCACCTCTCTTCCCTTCTGAGAGGAGTCGGAGGTAGGCTCTAAATCCGTTGTGATCTGCGGAGCGAAGAAGCGACCGATGATATAGAATCGGTTCGCCGTCGTGCCGGCATTCACTTCGATGGTGGCATCCGAATCCAGCAGGTCGGTGTATGTGCCCGTTTCGCTATCGAACAACCATACGTATGCCATGCGGTTGAGCCATGCATTTTCGCGCATCGATATCGTCAGTTCCTGTGCCTTCGGGCTATAAACCGTCAGCGCCACGCCTTGCTCTAATAATGCATCGGATACACCGGCGAACGCCATCTCGCCATAGCTATGCGAAGTGTATAGCGTTGCGCGCGAAGCGGTAAGCGACTGTTTCGCTACATCGATACCGGTCTGGTAGCGCTCTTCGTAACGCGTCGGGTGAGCATATATGCTCGTCTGATCGCCTTGTCCGTCCGCATCCTTGATATCCAGATGGATCCATTGGATACGTACCGGTTCGGCTACTGCGGCTTTACGACGCGGAGCCAACGAAGGCTCTGTACTTGTGCCTGCAAACGACACATTACCACTTGCGGCGGCTTGATAGAAGAACGGAATCGCAGGATGGAAATGATCTGGGATCTTCTGCTCATAATCATCATTCTCTGTCAACAAGCATACTACCGCATCTTCCGGAACCGGATTTCGGTAGTGACGACTCATCAACGGCGAACAAATCATATTCCAACCGGAGTTCACATCGTCGCTTCCGGTACGCGTTACGGCTACGTCTGTAGTCGTTGTCGGCGGCGTTACGGGGAAATAGTATTCACGATAGAACTTATAATTCGACATGAACTCATAACCTGTGTGGGCTTTGATCTTCGTGTCCGCACCGGTATTGGTCACGAATATCCAGTTATTAGCCTCTGCGCGATCGTTAGCACGTTTCGATTCGCTATAGTATTTCAGTGCCCAAGTGGTCTCATATGCAGGAGTAGTACCATCCGACAGACGTACATCCGCAATGTTGCAATCAAACGGAATCGCAAACTGGTAATAGGTGGACGGAACATACGTTGTGGTACCATTCAGACCGTTTATCGTTTGATACTTATCCGGACCTATACGCGTGTAATAGGTATGGCCGGCAGTGAAATCACCGCTAATTGCAGCGCTTTGCCACGGCAGTGTACGAAGTACTAAGGAATCCGTAATCGTCAACGTAACGCCATCGCTGATCGCTACGTTTGCACCCGGACTTATAAAGAGTTTAGAGATGGTTGCGTCTGCTGAAACTGTCAAAGTAGAACCGGTCTTCACATAAACCACGCTGCTTGTTGTTGGAGTCGGCGATAGCGCGGATAAGTTCTGGTTTGTGGTAACTAGATAAGGCACGCGATATTTCTGACGCGATTCCACACCGTCGGTACCGCTGAACTTAATCAGTATTTCGCTATCGGCGGAAGCACCTCCGCGAGCCAGTTTGACGGTTCTGTTCGTCTCCAGATTGGCTTTCGTGTAGTCGGTACTATTATAGTTGATTGTCCAACCCGTTCCTCCCGTCGCAGCCCTTAGATTAGTCGCATTCACGATGATATATTCACTCGTCCAATCCACGATATCCAACCGCTTGCCGTAGAAGCGCTCGGAGCTGCTGAAGTGTGCGTAATAGGTGGCATCACCGGTAACGGCAGGAGTGGAACCGTTATCATAAACTTTTGCTCCACCGGCACTTGTTGCCCAACCATCAAAGGTATAGGTGTATTCCTCCGTTGCGGCTTTGGTCGGCGTTGCTCCATTATACACAGTTGCGGAACCATATGTTTGGTTTTCATCCGTTTCTATTGTGCTTGAACCATCCTCATTTTTCCAGAGTATAGTATATTTGTTAATAGTCCAGAACGGATACAAGGTAATAGCAGCGTTTGTTGTGTATGTACCGCCAAGGTTATAAGCTTTTGCTCCACCATCCTCGGTGCTCCAGCCTGTTTGCGTATAACCAACGCGAGTAAACGTACTGCTGGAGAGCGTGAAGTCTTCTCCGCAAGTCTTAGTTCCTGCTGCTACAGTGCCGGATCCGTTAGCACCTGCCGCATAGGTAACAGAATAAGTCTTAGCTGTGGAGGTATATGTAGCAGTATATACGATCTCCTGCTTGGTGGCATCACGAGATGTAGACCACTCCTTAAACGAATAAGTCCCACATTCATCTTCCGGTCTTGTCGGATTAGATGGCGCCTGACCTGCCAGTTGTGATTCAGTACAGGTTTTTGCAACCTTGATGACCGTACCATCATAGTCCTTCCATGTTCCAACCCATCCCCAGTGTCCATTTTTGTAATACACCGTAGTGCCGGCAGCAGAGCCCGCGGAGGCAGTGTAAGAACCATCGGCATTGTGCAATTGAGCAGGCCCAACCGGTACATCCGCGGTCTTAGATGCAGAATTGACTTGCTGCTTGATAGAGGTCTTGGTGCCTACTCCATTGGTTAAGACGATTACACCGCCTCCGTCCGAGCAGATATTAGCTCCTTTTGAGGTCGTATAAAGATAACCATTTGAACTCTCCGTGCGGAGTGTTCCGTTAACCACAATGGTACCATCTTGCATAGTGGACGTGTTTCTCGCTCCTCTTGATGCTACGGTATAGGGAACGCGGGTGACATCTCCGCTAATGGCAAAATATCCTGTTGTATTGGTTCCTCCAGTAATATTGTATGCCCAGTCATCTTTATCGTACACAAACACGTTTTTCAGAAGGCTAACAGTAGCCCCTGCATCAACTACGATTTTTGTGTCCGCTAATATATCTACATCATATTTAATAGTTGCAGTACCACTATGGATGTTGACGGTCATATTATTTGTGAACGGTAATTCATAGTCCTTGGAATCAATATCCACATCCATAATACCCGTATTGAGCGTTAACGCAACATTTTGAAGAGCACAATTACCATTAATGTCGAAGATCTGTCGGTCATTGGTGCTATCATAATGTTTGGTGAGCGTAGAACCAGATTCCAATTTAAACATACCGTCATTTCCTACAAAGGTAGCATCTGTTTCGACCTTTTTGGAGAAAGTGGGTACATACAATGCCGTAAATAGTTTTTCTACAGCTCCACCATGCAATGTTAATGAGGCCTCAATGTTTTGGATGTAGTATTGGTTGACAGGGAAGACCTCATCATACACATCACTCACATGGCCTCCGCCTCGCCAGTCGAATTGGAAACTTTCCCATACGGTAGAACCGGAAGGTGCGTCAATAGTACCTGTGCCGGAAATATATCCCCAAGCATATAAAGTACTTGATGAGCCTAATTGAATATGACTATTCTCATTTAAATGCAATCTGCCATAAGGGCCAGTGACAATACCCGTTATTTGTGCACCCTGAATAGCCGCTATATCACCGCACACGCAAATATTTCCATTTGCGGTTAGGTTAACTCCACTGGCAAAATTCAACCTTCTAAATAAAGAAGGAGTAGATTTGGTATTATCGGTCGTTGCAGGTTGTAATATCGCACCTGCAACGCCACTATTATGCGGCACTATTAAGTCAGCTTGCGGCGGCAAGGTGTAATTACCAGCTGGGATGGTATATTCAGGAACTATTAAGAACACCTGAATAATTGGAGAACTACTAGCATTGATAAATGTATTTACATCTGCAAATGAAGTATAATAGGTCGATGTTCCATCTGCCACTACTCGGAAGTTACGAGCCTGTGATGTTGGAAGCACCTCGTAGCGATACCCGGCATTCCAATCTTCGCCACGAACCAATTCATAACATCCGTACCCACTTGCGCAACAGTTGGCTATACTAGTATTAGTGCGGTAAATACCACCTTGTAAGGTAATTTGGGCTTTATTCGTAACATTGACTGCCGCTACAGTTGATGGAGCTACGGCATTGTATTTTCCGCTATTCACCACCATCACACCATTACTACGCGCCAACGCATAAGCAGTACTGGTAACAGCCTCAGCACGCACAATAGCATTGTTGATGGTGATCGTGTTATTCACATTCTGATTAATTCCGTACGCTGTAGTTGTTGCTGCATATGCGCGGAAAGTGCCGCCGGTGATAGAAGCAGAGGTTCCCACATTGTAGAATCCAACTGCTGTTGCAGCACTTGTAGTATGACCATAGATGTCACCACCACTAATCGTAGCAGTGCCTCGGTTGATGAGTGCATATGCGCTTTGCAAAGACTGTGCCTCAATAGCGCCACCGGTCATCTCTAACGTAGCTCCGCTTTGAATCTCTACACATCGTCCAGATCCATCACTTTTGGTATTGTTGGAATATATTTTACCGGACTGGAGGATTAGTTTAGCTCCGGATTGTACAGCAACTGCATATGAGTATTGTACCGTGCTGGTGCTAAATGAGATTTGGCCCTCAGCAACGCTTCCGTTGCAGATGGTAAAATCTGTACCGCTGCCTGTAACTGTGAAAAGATAGTTGGCTGTACCTGCAAGAGTATGGCCATTGAGATCGAGCGTGATATCTCGATCAATCACTTGTGCCGAAGCAATACCTGACACATCTTTGAATAGAGTAATAGTAGCTCCACTGACACCTACTGCTTTCGCAGCGGCTATTGCTTCCTCCCATGTCTCATAAGGCGTAGTAACAGCATTATGAGTCACTTCTGCAACAGGCACTATTTTTCGTTTTACAACCGGCCAGATATGCACTTTGTTAGAACTTGTCATACCATTGGCCACATAGGTCGTTGTAAGCGGATAGTTGTAAGATGCGGCTTTGCTAATCGTGTCACCTCCTGTAAAACCACCTTCTGCCCATAACCATCCCTCGAACGTGTACTTTTCGGAGTCGTATGTAAGTGCTAAGTCTATATCACTGGAAGTGCTGCTTAGTGTTTGAGAGGTTTTTCCGACAGAACCCACGTATCCGGTGGCGGTATAGGTTACGTCATCAAAACCGGTACCACCTAAGATGATGTCACGAGGTTTAACACTAAATTTTGCGTATGCTTCTTTGTTATTTTGTCCATTCGATGCCCTACATAAATAACGCAAATAATGTATTCCTTCCCATACACCAGTTGCTGCCGGAGTAGTTTCTGGATTTCCATTATTCCATGTAGTAGGAGGATTATTGCGTTGCTGAGTAAGGCTATAATGTTCCGTAGATCCCGTCATTGGAGAAGTCTCATTTGAGTTCTCATACCATCCATCAAACTGATATCCTGTACTCGGTTTTGCAAAAAAATACACATGCAAAGCCGCAACATTCTTTTTCGAATCATTACCACTGGATGCATAAAAGTCAATCCAACCATCCGGTTCGTTACTATCATTAATAGTGATATCTTCTGTTTCTGAACCATCTTCAACCCAAGCCCAATCGGATTCATTAGGCAAAATCAACTTGTCGTATGGTGATCGGCTATCACCACCTCCTCGGTAAACATATATCTTACCAGCGCCATCTGGCGTATTAGCCGATTGTTTTGCATAGAAATGCGCACTCGATGATCCTCCGAATGCATGGATTATGCCGCCGAGCAGAGCAAAAACTAATAGAAATATTTTAAAAATCTTATTCATGCTTTAACAAGTACTATCTTTGTTTTTATACAAACTAATGCAAATGCAATAGCTAAAATAATGTGTGCGTAGGTAGTAATGCGATGAGGTATCACCAAAATCACCACACACCATAGCGCGATGATGGCTGCAAACGGAATAGCCCATTTGTCTCTCCAATGCCAAAAAACAGCGGGAAGCGGGTTAAATGGTATTGCTAACCAACTCCAGCCGATAACAGACATGGGGTGGAAGAAATGAGTGAATACCACCACGCATCCAAGAGCAGTATATCCAACTAACATAATCCAATCCCAATATGTCTGTGAAATAAATAAATTCGCGATGCATAATAGCAAGATCAAGAGGCTAAACACGAGTGGAGAGAACCATGTTTTCTTGATTGGCTCATATTGCGCAATACGGACACCCTCTTTAGCTAAGAGCGGCTCACCCTGAACGGTAGCGCGTTGCCACTCATATACCAAATCACGCGGAGCGACCAAACGCTGCAAGTCAGTCAGTGTATTTCCAAACACGAGTGGGCCTCCACCAATAGTAGCAATCGGGAACTGCGCCCAGTCTGGAGCCGTGTGATTAAAGAAGATGTCTGATATCAGTTTTCCATGTGTACACATTGGTTGCTGATAAACAATTTCCTCGGGGCGAACAACTTCTGTTATCCAGTCCCGAATGCTTGCGGCACAACCATGCGTAAACAGATCGTATTTAATCTCCTTTTTAGACATCATCTCCCTTTCCACTTTCTCCCACAAGCGCATTTCTTGTTCGGGTGTCAATTTTAACTTGTATTCAACTAATCCTTTTTTTGCCGATTCAAACTCATCAATATATTCATGCGCGGGAATAGAGAAAACACCCATTTTCAAATCGCCTTTTATGAACGACCACAGACGATCATCAATTCGTTCACCTTCGTATGTAAACACATAATCCATATCAAAGTATTGGCATTTTAAGCGCAATGCCATATGGCCGAAGATAGAAAATAGTTCATACCCCTGGTCTGCTAATAACACGCTCGCCTCAATAAAATCATCTGCAAAGCGGTTGATAGTATCGTTGAAACCGAGTTGGGCGTTGCGTTCGGCTACGGACAATGAGTCATTATTCGCCCAACTTGTCATTGAGGCGAATAACAGCAACATTATGTATAGCCATCTTTTCATTTCTTTGCTCATTGTTCTTATCCTCTGTCCTCGCACGTACATACGCATGTACTCGTGCGCCGACAAAAAGCGGCGCAAAGGTACAACTTTTTCTTGATATATGAAAAGAAAAAATGCAAAATTCTCTCAAAATCGGTACTTTTGCCAACTTTATTTTACATTTCTTTAGGAAATGCAAATGGCGGAATCGCTAATCGTCACCCACACGGATGACGATTTTTTTTGTCCCTAATCAAAAAAAGGAGCGAAAAACTTGCGCAAGTCAGAAAAAAATTTGGATTACACAAGTTTTGAGGCGGGTTTCTGATTTATTTCTGTATTTTGCGGGCACAATGAAGATAAAGAACGAAGAAGAGACATCAGTTATCGATGTAATAGACGAAGAGAACTTGTAAAATATTGCGTTTTGAATTGTCGAAAGTTGTAAAATATCGCGTTCTGAAATAAGGAAAATTGCAAAATATTGCGTTTTGAGAGCAAAAAAGTGGTACCAACTATTGCATAATTGGGAAAAAAGTTGTACCTTTGCGGCACAAAACGGATAAACTATGATAGATACCAGAACATTAGAGGTTATCCTCTCAGAGCAGAAAGAGGAGTTGGAGGCACGCGCACAAGAGACATTGTGCCATCGACCTGAAGAAGCACTTGTGGAGATAAACAGCCCGCAGGCGCAGGTTGTAATAGGTGTGCGACGTAGCGGCAAATCCACTATGTGCTATCAGGCTTTGCAACGTCGAGGTGTGCCTTTCGGCTACGCGGATTTCGACGATGAGCGTTTGAAAGGACTGCAAGCAGAGCAACTGAATGACGTGTT
>DBYL01000043.1:12495-13242 GCA_002309835.1 Bacteroidales bacterium UBA1187 | reverse complement strand
CACGTGCTCAAACTCCACGGTTGCACCTTTCTCGAGCTCGTTCATACGATTAATGAACAGTTTCTTGCCAGCTTCTACTCTAAACTGCTGGCCTTTCATTTCTACAATTGCGTACATTGAAATACGTTTGTTAAATGTTAGGGCGGTGCGGCGAGCGCGGTCCACGCGCTACTTATACGAGCCTAATCCGCAAAAAGCGTGCAAAGGTACGACATTTTTTTGGAATGACCAAATTTTTGTGTACTTTTTTTGCAAATTTATTGGTTTTTGCTACTTTTAGTAGGCACTCATCTGCTTTTTAACGGTTTCATTAATAAAGTCCGCGAACTCCTGGATGGTCATCGATCCCTTCTCTTCCGCACCTTGCTGACGAACGGATACGAGTCCCTGCTCCGCCTCTTTCTCACCGACGATAAGCATGTACGGGATGCGTTTGAGCTCGTTGTCGCGAATCTTACGTCCGAGCTTTTCGTTACGGTCATCTACGATGACGCGTACATCCTGTTGTTCCAGTATCTCTTTCACCTTCCAGGCATACTCATTGCTCTTCTCGGAAATCGGCAGTACAACGGCCTGATCCGGCGTCAGCCACAACGGGAACTTACCGGCAGTGTGCTCTATGAGCACAGCTACGAAGCGCTCCATCGAACCAAACGGCGCACGGTGAATCATGACGGGACGATGTTTCTGGTTGTCTTCACCCGTATATTCGAGTTCAAATCGCTCCGGCAGGTTGTAGTCCACCTG
>DBYL01000043.1:6543-12477 GCA_002309835.1 Bacteroidales bacterium UBA1187 | reverse complement strand
GCATCCTTCACCATGAAGTCGAGTTTCGGACCGTAGAAAGCGGCCTCACCGGTCTCTTCACGAGCCGGCAAATTCATCTCCTTGCATGCCTCACGGATGGCATTCTCTGCGTGCTCCCATATTTCATCTGAACCTACGTATTTCTCGTGGTTGTTGGGGTCACGAAGCGAGATCTGCGCCTCGTAGTTCTCGAAGTTCAGCGCCTTGAAGATGATATTGATGATCTCCATCACGCGGATGAACTCCTGCTTCACCTGGTCGGGACGGCAGAAGATATGCGCATCGTCTTGCGTGAACGAACGTACACGCGTCAGTCCGTGCAACTCTCCGCTCTGCTCGTAGCGATAGACCGTACCGAATTCCGCACAGCGGAACGGCAGATCTTTGTAACTCCGCGGGCTGTTCTTGTATATCGCGCAGTGGTGAGGGCAGTTCATCGGCTTAAGGAGGTACACCTCACCCTCTTCCGGCGTGGTAATCGGCTGGAACGAGTCCTTGCCGTAGTGGTCCCAGTGACCGGAAGTCATATAGAGTGTCTTACTACCGATATGCGGCGTGATAACCTGTTCGTAACCATAACGCTTCTGGATTTTCTTGAGAAAATCTTCCAAACGCAGACGGAGGGCAGTACCTTTCGGTAACCAGATAGGCAGACCTTTGCCGACCATGTCGGAGAACATGAACAACTCGAGGTCCTTACCGATCTTACGGTGGTCACGTTTCTTCGCTTCCTCGAGCAGCGCCAGATACTCATCGAGCAACGCTTTCTTGGGGAACGAGATGCCGTAGATACGCGTCATCATCGGGCGTTTCTCATCGCCACGCCAGTAGGCTGCAGAGCAACTCAGCACCTTGACGGCCTTGATAGGTTCGGTGGAAAGCAAGTGCGGACCGCGGCAGAGATCCGTGAACGCACCTTGCGTATAAGTCGTAATATGTCCGTCCTCCAGTTCAGAGATCAGTTCGCATTTATAACTCTGGCCCTTATCGCCGAAAGCTTTGAGCGCATCCGCTTTGCTGATAGAGCGCTTCTCCAGCACTTCTTTCTTCGCACGCAACTCCATCATCTTGTTCTCGATAGCGGCGAAACAGGTGTCGTTGATGACTACGCCCTCGGGCGGCATTACATCGTAGTAAAAACCGTTCTCGATAGCTGGTCCGATACCGAATTGGATACCCGGATAGAGCTCCTGCAAAGCCTCCGCCATCAAGTGACTCGAGGTATGCCAGAATGCATGCTTCGCCTGCTCATCCTCCCATTTATGGAGTTTGATACTGCTGTCCTCTTGAATAGGGAAATTGAGTTCTACGATTTGGTCATTGACCGATGCGCAAAGAATGTCCTGCGCCAGACGACTGCTGATAGACTCAGCGATTTGTAACGGCGTCACGCCGTTCTCATACTCACGGACGCTCCCGTCCGGGAAAGTAATTTTAATCATATTGATAAACGTACAAATGTTTATGCTTGCTGCACTCACAACTGTTCAGCGAAGCGTTAATATGGTGTTGTTGTGATAAAAGCGGGTGCAAAGGTACTACATTTTTTTGGAATACGCAAATATTAGCGCATAAAATTATTTTTAAAGTTTCGTTAGTATCTCTTCTGCTCTATCTACAATCGTTGTTATCCCTGCTTCTATCAGTTTCTCACGCGGCACAAAGCCCCACGAGCAAGCAATAAACGGCACTCCTGCATTTCTGGCCGTCTCTCTATCCACCAGGCTATCGCCGATATATAAAGGTGAAGGGTTAGAGGTGAGAGGTGAGAGTTTAGAGAGGATATCATAGACGATCTGCGGGTCTGGTTTGCGTGCTACGCCTTCCCGTTCGCCCATGATAACATCAAAGATGTTCGGAAAGAAATGGGTAACGATCTTCTCTGTCGCGGCTTGGTATTTATTGCTGGCTACAGCTAACAAATATCCTTGTTCTTTGAGCGTCTTTAATAGTTCCGGGATCCCCGGGTAAGGATGCGTATAATCGCAGTTATGCGCATTATAGTAAGGCACAAAAAACTCCCGCACGCGCAGCACGTTCTCTTCTGTCCGCTCCGCCTCCGGCAAGGCTCTGCGAATCAGATTATTAATACCGTTACCTACCTTCGCAGGATAGGCCTCGATAGGATAAGTCGGATAACCTACCCGCTCTAACGCATAGTTGCACGCATAGCCCAAGTCATCAATGGTATTGAGCAGCGTTCCGTCCAAATCAAAAATAATGGTCATCTGTTTTATTTGCGTCAATTTTGCCGCAAAAGTACTAAAAAAAATCAACATGTGCAAGGGTTTTAGGCAAATAATTTGCATATGTCAAAAAAAAGCTGTATCTTTGCGGCGCAAAGATTTGTGAACGATATGAATAACTTTTTACAGACAGATTGGTTAACGCTGCTGACGAAGGTAATC
This sequence comes from Bacteroidales bacterium UBA1187, assembly GCA_002309835.1. Taxonomy (GTDB): domain Bacteria; phylum Bacteroidota; class Bacteroidia; order Bacteroidales; family Paludibacteraceae; genus Colicola. Next base: position 10,069 of record DBYL01000043.1, on the reverse strand, counting down.
CTGGCGATGAGTTTGGGCTACCTGATTGGTTTGGAGCGCGAGTGGCACGGCAAAGTGGTAGGCACACGCACGATATCGCTAATCGCCATCGGTAGTGCTCTCTACGTGCTGATGTCTCCGAGTATCTTCAATGGAGATAACTCCCGTATCATTGCGCAAGTAGTATCGGGTATTGGTTTTTTAGGTGCCGGTATTATCTTCAAGCACGGCGACACCGTCAAAGGACTGACGACAGCGGCTACCGTTTGGTGCGCCGCAGCGATAGGATGTCTATGCGGATACGGGATGTATGCCGAGGCCGTGATAGGTACTATCGCCGTGATGATTGTTAACCTCCTCTTCAAACATATCCGCCCGGAGAAGAAAGAGGAGGGAATGAATGAATGAATGAATGAACGAATGAACGATACTATGAGACGAACACTCCTTATATTCTTATGCGTTGCGTGCGCATGCATGCATACAACCCCTGCATGGTCATGGGGGCAGAAAGGTCATCGCATCATTGCGAAGATCGCGTACGACAACCTGACGAAAAAAGCCCGCAAGGCAGTAGATAAGACCTTAGGCGAGAAAGGCGCCATCTATTGGGCGAACTGGCCGGACGAGATCAAGAGCGATACCATCTATCCGACGAGTTACGACTGGCATTTCCAGGATTTCGATGGAGGGTTAAGTGACTCCATCGTAGCCGATGCACTCATTCATTATCCCAAAGAAGGCGGAAATCTCTTCCGAGCACTGGACTCGCTTGTAGCGGAAAAAGAAAAGGGAGTTCACACGCTACGGTTTATCGTGCATCTGAGTGGTGATCGCTACTGCCCGATGCACACAGCGCATATGGATGACCGCGGAGGTAATGACGTGAAGATGCAATGGTTTCGAGAGAATACCCGTCTGCATACCGTTTGGGACGAGCGATTGATTGAGTCGCAGGGCTACAGTTATACCGAGTACGCAGAGAAACTGGAGATTGAATATAGCGCTCGCAAGAAAGAGATATTGGCGATGAGCGACACGGAACTGCTGCTGCATAACTACCATCTGACGGAAGCTATCTACGCGTATCAACAGACTTGGGACGGCAACACCTATCATTATATCTACCGCTGGCGTCAACCGATGGAGGAGCAACTCTACATCGCAGGTATCCGTCTAGCAAAAGTATTGAACGAAATCTATAAATAATCTATACCATGAAACGAATTTTTACTTTTTTCTCCCTACTCTTCTGCTGTGCGTGGCTATGGGCTGCTATAGACATGCAAGCGCATATGAGCAGCAAAGAGGGATATTCCAAGTATACCCAGTACCGAAGCAAACAGATCAATTACTATACCGGAGACTTCACTGCGGATGCGTTGCGTGCACTAAGCGGAGATGCACTCTTCGGCGCACTCAACGAGCTGATGGGGAATACATGTCTGCTGAATAACGAATACTCTTATGATGGGTTGCGCACTGCTTATGTGAGTGTAGACAAAGACCTGAACGGCAGCGGAAACATTATCGGTTATTATGACGGTCGTTCGATGAGTGGAACTTGGGATGAAGGTATTACATATAACCGCGAGCATACCTGGCCACAGTCGAAAGGAGCCGACAAAAGCATTCCCATGGGCTACGACATGCAGTCAGTTCGTCCGGCCAGCACCGCAGTAAATAGCGAGCGTGGAAGTACGCCTTATGGAGAAAGCAGTCAGTTCTATGATCCAGATGAAATAAGTATCAATAATGCCAATTATGAGGCTAAGAACTTAGGCACATATCGCGGCGATGCTGCTCGCGTTATTCTTTACGACTATGTCGTATATGGCGAAGCGGGAGGGAATAAAAACAAATTATACAACGGGAATGCCCAACTGCTGAGCAAACTCGGTAAGAGCGGCGTTTTTGAATCTATTCCTGTGCTACTCAAATGGCATATGAACGACCCCATTTCGCTGACTGAGATGGTACGTAACGACGGAGCACAGACCTATCAGGGCAACCGCAATCCTTTTATTGACTATCCGGAATTAGCGATACAGATGTTAAAGAACGCCAGCGACGTAACCACCTACGATGTCAGTGTCACGGGAGCGGAGATGCGTCCTGCGTATTCGCTGACGCTTAAAGACGGATTCATCGCATATGTAGGTAAGTACGCGGCGAAGATGACTCCTGCGAGCGAAGTGACGGTAACCGGAGCCACCTATACTTATGATAATACCACCGGTAGATTGACAATCACGAAAGTGACGGGAGCAGTGAGCATTACCGTCCCTTCCGCAGAGGCGATCGAAATGACGGCAGACAGTCAGAAAGCCATCAAAGTGATTCATAACGGACAAATACTGATTTTGAAAAATGGCAAAGCGTATAATACTCTCGGCGCTATTGTTGACGATATTCGTTAACGGCGCGATAGCAGGCACTAACCTGCAGATCTTCTACGATTTCGGAAGTAACGGAACGGTATGCGAGAACAAGCGCTCAAATCGCATGACGACTACGCTCGAGTTATTCTACCCTGACCCTTGGGGCAACACCTTCGCGTTCGTGGATTTCGATTATAACATCAACCCAATCGACCCGAAGAATACACCTTTCATGGCGTATGCAGAGATCGCGCGTTGCCTTAATTTCTGGCAGAACACCAAGGCAAAAGACCTGAGCATACAGGTGGAGTACAACGGCGGTTTGGGCATCTATAAAGATGGCGCGGGAGATATTCGCGGCTATGGCATCAACCATGCGGCGTTAGTGGGATTGAATTATTTCTTACATACCAAGGACTTCAAGAACACGTTCAATCTTGAGTTGCTCTATAAATATATCGTGGATGGCGACAACGGCATCAAAAACCGAGCGCCACTACAGTTCACCTTTGTATGGGCATGCCAAGATTTCTGTACTGCTCCTGGACTGACGTTCTCAGGTTTTCTCGATATATGGGGACAGCGTTTCGGAGGCCAGCAGTCGTTTGTGATGATCAGCGAACCGCAGTTATGGTACAAGATAGGACAATGGTTCAAATGCCCGAACCTCAATATCGGCGCGGAGTTTGAATTCAGTTATAATTTCACAGGAGGCACACCCGGTACGGGCTTCATGTGCAATCCCTGTTTAGGTATTAAATGGACTTTTGACTAAATGCTGTTTATTTTTATCGTCATCGCGATTATCGCGATTGCCCTCACTCGTAAACTTCCGCTCAAAGAGCGGATCACTGTCTTCTCTCGCGGCGCAGGTAATACCAACCTGCTGCTCATGGTGTGGATCTTCATGCTCGCCGGCGCGTTTGCCGCGAGTGCCAAAGAGATGGGGGCTGCCGGTGCGATGGTCGATCTGACGCTGCATTTCCTGCCGGCCAAATTTGCCTTGACGGGACTCTTCCTCGCCGCCTGCGTCACCTCCCTCTGTATGGGTACGTCGGTCGGCACGATCGTAGCATTAATGCCTATCGCTGCAGGCTTGGCGGAACGAACCGAGATGGCGTTGCCCATGGTAGCCGCAGCCGTTGTAGGCGGGGCCTTCTTCGGCA
>DBYL01000043.1:538-6424 GCA_002309835.1 Bacteroidales bacterium UBA1187 | reverse complement strand
GGCGCTATCGAGTGGTGGAAAGTGCTGCCGTATCTCGCCGTCCTCATCTGCGCCGCCTGCGGGATCAATGTGCTGGTCGTCCTTGCGGCAGGCAATATCCTGACATGCCTCACGGGCATCATCGATGGCAGTTATGACCTCATGGGTTGGATTGGCAGTGCCTCACAAGGTATCATGGGCATGAGCGAACTCATCCTCATCTCCATGCTCGCCGGAGGTATATTCGCCATCTTCAGTTATGTCGGCGGATTGGATTTCATCATCGATCGCATGACGCGTCATGTCAAGAGCCGTGCCGGCGCAGAATGGAGTATCTGCGGATTGGTCGCTTTCGCCAATATATGTACGGCCAATAATACGATCGCCATCCTCTCTGTGGGCGATATCGCCCGCCGCGTAGCCGAGCAATTCGAAATAGACCCGCGCCGAAGCGCGAGTCTATTGGATACCACCAGCTGCTGTGTCCAGGGCGTTCTGCCTTACGGCGCCCAATTGCTGATGGCAAGCGGTTTAGCCGGTATCAGTGCGATCAGTATCGTGCCCTACCTCTTCTACCCCATGCTCTTGGGTTTAGTGGTAGTTATAACAATCCTGATCTCTAAACACTAATCCCTAAACTTTTACTGGTGTTGCTCTCGTAAGAGGTCGTTTACTGTCTTTACAGGGTTGAATGTTGATACCGGCACTTCCACGAAGATGGTATTCCATTTCGCCATCGCTCCATTCCAGAGGCCCGGCAACTCAAGCGCCAGCAGTTCTTTTCCGTCTTTACTCTTATTGGAGATAAAGCCCGTCTGCGGATCTACGTACTTCGGCAGGTCAAACGGTTTGCCTTCGAAATCGCGAATAGCGCACACGAGGTCAACCGGATTGAAATGAGTAGATTGCTTCATCAACTCCGGATCACTGATCTGCGTAGACTCGAGGATCTGGCAGGAGATAGAACCGTCTGCATCACGAACAAGGAACGGTCCACCGCCAGGCTCACCTGTGTTCTTCACTACACCACAGACGCGGATAGGACGATTCAACTTCGCACGCTCCTCATCACTCAGATTCGGATTTTTCAATGCCTCGAAGACACGTTTCTGCTCGGTAACAAGCACGCCGGCGAGGATCTGCTTGTAACGAATCGTATCTTTCTTGAGACGATCCGGTACTACGTTATCGATATTCTTGATAAATACGATATCGGCATCCTGCTGGTTGAGGTTCTCGATGAGCGCACCGTGACCACCCGGACGGAAGAGCAACTTACCGTCCTTCGTGCGGAACGGCGTGCCGTCAGGATTCGCAGCAAGCGTATCCGTACTCGGCAATTGCTCGCTGAATGTCACGTCGTATTTCACGCCGAATTTATCCTCGAATTTCTTGAGGTTCTCCGCGATATGCTGACGGAAGAGCGGCAGGTGATCATGACTCACCGTGAAATGCAGATAGACGGTCGGTTTCTCACCTTTCTTCGCCGGTGCCACGCAATACTGCGCACCTTCTACAAGGTGCTCCAAAGCCGGTGTACGCGCGCCATCGCGATATTTATGGAAGAGCAGCAGACCCTTTGGCAACTCACCATAATGCATGTCTTGCAGCAGATAGCGAACCGCCTCCTGACCTTCCTTTCCCGCCAACTGCGGACCGAAAGCGAACTGATCCTTATGCGCCAGAAAATCCTGAATGAACGGCGTCTCGATGCCGTCCTCCAAGTACTGGAACAGGTTCTTGAACATACGGCTTGCTGCTCCGGAGGCGGGCACGAACTTCAGGATCTTATGTCCTTCCTCCAAATAACGCTGCCAAGCAGCGATGTACTCCTCCTGCTCCGCACGCTTCGGGGCTAAAATACCCTTCTTCGTCGATGCCGGCGCTACGATATCCAACTCCGGAAAACCGTTACGGAAGCATTCCAACTGCGCCTCCGCTTTCTCTACAGAAATACCTCGAGCTTGCAATTGCTCCAAGTCTTGTGCACTAAAATTACTCATGGTTATATAGATTAAAAATGAATTTGCGCCGCAAAGATAGAAAAAAAATTGCACATATGCAAGAATTTTTGTAAAATTTCTTTTGGGGGCTTTCTTTTTTTGTCTGCGGTGCTGTTCTGTTTTTGGGCTGTTAGTGGGATTTTTACATTTCTGTACTATTGGGCAGGATTTGTGGTGGATTGAGTAATTTTGTGCAGTTTAGCGTTGCGAAACTTGCAAAATAAGACGGTTTGGGTTATTAAAAAATGCAAAATAAGACGGTTTGGACAAGAAAAAATTCGCAAAATATGACATTTTGCTTGCGTATTTCATTTATTTTTCGTACCTTTGTGGCGGATTTTATAAAATGCGATTTAATAAACCCATAACGAAAAATAAAATACCATTTAACAAACATGGATAAACAGGTTCTTAAACAAGTCCTTCTGGATAATGCACAATTGGTGGAGAAAATAGAGGTATTGCCCCGTGCATATGCCTTGGATGAATCGGTAAACTATGTGTTCACCGGTGTACGGCGTGCAGGTAAATCGTACATGATGTATGCCATCATCAAGCAACTATTACAAAACGGCTGTTCGATGGCCGACATCCTGTACCTGAACTTCGAGGACGAACGTATAGACAACTTCACTGCGGCTGATTTTAACCTCTTGTTAGAGTGCCATCAGGAGATTTACGGTCGCGAGCCGCGTATCTTCCTTGACGAGATGCAGAATATTATCGGCTGGGAAAAATTTGCGCGTCGTATGGCAGATAGCAAAGCGCATATATGTCTTACCGGCAGTAATGCCAAGATGTTGAGCAAAGAGGTGTTAAGTACTCTTGGCGGTCGTTTTATCCCCAAGGACATCTATCCGTATAGTTTCAAGGAATACCTGAACGCGCTGCAGATCCCGTATGACAAGAAAGCGCTGCTAACTACTTCCGGTCGGGCACTATTCTTCCAGCATTACAGGGAATATTTCTTATGGGGAGGCATGCCGGAATCGGTGAGAATGAAGATCAAACGCGATTACTTGAGTAGTACGTACCAAAAGATTTATCTGAACGATATTGTTTCGCGCAATAAAATCAGCAACGTAGCCGCTTTGCGTCTGTTAATCAAAAAGATGGCAGAATCGGTGAAACAACCGGTGTCCTACAACCGAATGAGCAATATTCTCTCTACCATCAACGGTAAAATCTCCGTGCCGACCGTGCAGAGTTATATCTCCCATACTGAAGATGCTTGGTTCTTGTTGCGCCTGCGTAACATCACCGGCGCGCTGTCCGAGAAAGAGAGTATTTGTAAATACTACTTCATTGATAACGGTTTCTTAAATCTCTTCTTGTTGGATGGTGGGTCTGCGCTTTTGGAGAATATGGTTGCGTTGGAACTCTTCCGCCGTTACGGTCACGATCCTGAGAATGATACGGTCTATTTCTATAATGCAGGAGAGGAAGTGGACTTCTATATCCCGGAGGAAGAATGGGCCATACAAGTAGCGTATAACCTGTCCGAAGATACTACTCGCCAACGCGAAGTGACTGCATTGACCAAGATAGTTAATGCGCTACCCTGCAAACGGCGTACCATTATCACTTACGACACCAAGGATACTATTACCGATGCACACGGCGAGCTAGAGGTTGTACCTTGCTGGGAATGGCTGGTAAATCCATAAAAATCCCCTAAAATGACATGCGTACTTGCGTATGTCATTTTTTTTGTGTAATTTTGCCCCGCAAAATTGTTGAAACGATAAAATTATAATACAATGAAAAAACTTTTTACCCTATTGCTCGCTGTAGCAGCCAGCATTGGAACCTTGTTCGCCTGGGATTACGAACACGTCCAAATCGGCGACCTGTATTACAACCTCAATGCCACCAACCAAACGGCAGAAGTTACATACAAAAGTTATACTAATTTATATAATGAAGGTTGGGGTATTACAACTGCCAATATCCCTGCTTCGGTGGAATACAATTCAGTGACCTATAGCGTCATAAGCATTGGAGATTCGGCTTTCTATGGTTGCAGCAGTTTGACCTCTGTGACCATTCCTAATAGCGTCACATACATTGGATATAGGGCTTTCGAAAATTGCAGTAGTTTGACCTCTGTGACCATTCCCAATAGCGTCACCAGTATTGGAAGTAGTGCTTTCGAGGATTGCACCGGTTTGACCTCTCCGGTATATAATGCACATGTATTTGCGTATATGCCGACTTCTTATTCAGGTGCATACACCATTCCCAGCGGTATTGAATCAATCGCAGGTGGTGCTTTCCGTGGTTGCCGCGGTTTGACCTCTGTGACGATTCCTAATAGCGTCACAAGCATTGGAGCGGGCGCATTCTCTGGTTGCACCGGTTTAACCTCTGTAACGATTCCGAATAGCGTCACAAGCATTGGAAATTATGCTTTCCGTGGTTGCACTGGTTTGACCTTTCCGGTATATAATGCACACGTATTTGCGTATATGCCGAATTCTTATTTAAGTGCATACACTTTCGGTGCATACACCATTCCCGATGGTATTGAATCAATCGCAGGTGGTGCTTTCGATGGTTGCACCGGTTTGAAATCTGTGACGATTCCCAATAGCGTCACAAGCATTGGATATGAGGCTTTCTTTGAGTGCACCGGTTTGAAATCTGTGACGATTCCCAATAGCGTCACAAGCATTGGAGATGAGGCTTTCTGGCGTTGCATCGGTTTGACCTCTGTGACGATACCCAATAGCGTCACCAGCATTGGATATTGGGCTTTCTATGAATGCACCGGTTTGACCTCTATTGAGATTCCCAATAGCGTCACCAGCATTGGATATGATGCTTTCGAACGTTGCACCGGTTTGACCTCTATTAATGTTGCATCAGATAATCCGAACTATTGTTCTGTTAATGGTGTATTGTTTAATAAGAATCGGACAATGTTGATTTCGTATCCAGGCGGCAAACAGGGTGTTTATTCCATTCCAAATAGCGTCACAAGCATTGGAGAGGGCGCTTTCTGTGAGTGCTACGGTTTGACCTCTGTGACGATTCCGGGTAGCGTCACAGGCATTGGAGATGGGGCTTTCTATGAGTGCTCCGGTTTGACCTCTATTACCTGCGAAGCGATCACTCCTCCAACTCTTGGTACTGATGCTTTCTCATATGTGGACACATCTATTCCTCTGTATGTTCCGGCAGGAAGCGTTAGTGCCTATAAATCCGCTGATCAGTGGAAAGACTTTTCCAATATTTTACCAATTTCCGCCCGAGAAACAGAGACAACCTCTGTGCAAGCAGAACCAACAGATAATAGCGTGTCTGTTTCATGGCCGCAAGTTTCCGGTGCTGCGTCGTATGAATTGGTGATCAAAGACAAGGACGGCAATGTGCTCTGCACGCTGATCTTCAATGCGCAGGGACAGTTGACCTCCATTGCTTTCAATGCGCCTTCTCGTGGCGATGTTCCGCAAAAGGCTCAAACTGCCGGATTCTCGTTCACGATCACTGGTTTGGAAGCCGGAACGTCCTATGACTTGACCATCACCGCCAAGAATGAAGCAGGGCAGGAATTGGACAAGAAGAACGTCTCCTTCCATACCGATAGTGCCGAAGGCATCGAGGATATCCACATTGACTCTGACAAACCCGTCAAAGTTCTCATGGATGGCCGCATTTACATCCTCCGCGGTGATCACATCTTCGACACCCAAGGAAAGATGGTGAAGTAATAGTTAACCGCTAAGTTAATAGCAAAGAACGCATCGTTTCGGCGGTGCGTTTTTTTTGTGACTGACTATCAATCGGTTATGGAGAAAATGTAAAAAACACCGTCGAGCATTTGCCCAATTCAAAAAATCTTTGTACCTTTGCGGTCCATTTCGAGATCCTTAAATCGATGTCCAGACGGTTATCACATAGC
>DBYL01000043.1:0-485 GCA_002309835.1 Bacteroidales bacterium UBA1187 | reverse complement strand
TTTATCGACGGCCTCCACGCTATGCAGACCCATTTCATGCGCCGTGGCATGGCCATCGACATCCCCGTCTTGCGCGTCATGAACACCGCCCACTGGCTCATCTCATACATGTTCGCCACCACCTGTTCCGGGGACCAAGCCGAATATGACGTGCTGACCTATGACTCTATGGGTCAGGACAAACAGCTCACCGTCATCTCCCTCATCGTTCTTGCCGCCATGCTCAAGCGCACCGACGGCATGCGGGCACGTTCTTGCCGCTCGCTCTTGCTCGAGAACCGCAGTGAGGATTTCTACGACGGCGTCTCCCTCTACGAGCAGTTCCTCGAGAGTGGGGAAGCGCATTTCGCCCAAGAGGATTTCGAGACGGATGTGATGGACGAGGTGGTCACCCTCCGCGAACAAAACGCACAACTCGTACAACAAGTAATAACCCTGCAAGCAACACTCAAAAATATGGACGCAAAACAATATAACCAGTACAA
>DBYL01000044.1 GCA_002309835.1 Bacteroidales bacterium UBA1187 | reverse complement strand
ATTTAGTTAAACATTGTTTAACGTAGTTTGCGTAGTTTACGTTGTTGGCGCAGTATGCGTAATTGCGTTTTCACCCTAATAGTGGCAAATTATGTGCCAACCCCCAATTCCCTGCCAATATGTCCATCTTTCGTGCCAAATTGTCCACTTCCTGCAAGTTTGTCATACCGCTCGAACATTAGTTCTTTTTGGTCAAAGTGCCTAATTGTTCGCCCATAAGCAGGTGGTTGGTGGTGGAAAGGCTGAATTGCGCGTCCTTTTGGAAAACATACACGATATCGGACCCGCCGAAGAGGAACCAGCCTAACATGTCTCCTTTCTCAACGTGCTGTCCGACAGCCAGTTCGGGCACGAAGTTAATACTGCTGATCTGCGACATGCCGATAGGCAGAACCGCCACCAACCCATACTCCTCCGTATCAATCACCACAAGTCCCCGTGTCTCAATGGATTGCCATCCGGGGATGTCGCACTCTAAACGGTAACGTTGCGCCTCCGCGTCCCAGATCGTGATTCCACCGGCGGCATCAATCGCTTGAATCTTACGGAGTTCGGTAATCGTTCCGCTAACGGGGAAATGGTATCGATGATAGTCGTTGACATCGAGGAAAGAGTGGGTGAGTGTACCGCCGTTGAATTGACCGCGGTGGGTACTTTCCGGTCCTAACAAGTCGTCCACAGCATTGAACTGACGAGATTTGATGAGCACGCCCTCATGTTGTACGATGTTGCCGTCCTCATCAATCTCCCAGATTCCTTGCGGCTGTGCATCCGCTGCGGAAACAACGACGCTCGCATCGCCCACGCCGGCAATCGGACGTGCCGCAGGAGAAGACAACTTGCGGATGAAGAAATCATTGAAAGAGTGCCAGTTGGAAGGATCTTCGTACCAACCGTTCTGCAAACCGAACATAGGATCCGAGAGTACGACATCTTTGTACTCCGGCTTCCAGGACTCCGCCGTCGAAAGGAATGCACCCCAGGCGTTATGATACTTCGGATACCACGATTTGAAAGGCTCGATGTACTGAATAGAAGGATAATACAGACCCTCGCGGTCTTTTAACTCGTCCAGCGGCATATCTAACACAAAGTAGAAGTAATCCACACTCTGGTCGATCTGGTCATAGAGCTTGCGTCCCACAGGTTGCGGAATGATGCTCCATGGCAGACATTTCGTGGACCAATCGAGGTAGTCGTAATACAATTCAAGCGATTGCGCGGGGTTCGTCGCCGGGTCGGGATTGATTGCTTTGGCAATCTCTATAGACTTGATTAACAGCGCTTTGGCGGCAGTGTCCTTCTCCAAAGCATCAATCAGTTCCTGCGTCCATGGCTCATGTTTGGCTTGAACGGACTCTTTGTTCTTGCAACTTGCGAAACCGAGGGTCATTAGCACTACTAGCACGAATGCCCAAAAAGAATTTTTCTTCATCGTTTAAAGGTATTAGTCAATTTGCCTGCAAAATTACGAAAATATTTTCATATACGCAAGTTTTTCGCTCCTGTTTTTGACTATTCCACTGCCATTTGATGTCGGTTCTTCGTTATTTATCTTCATTTTCGCCCATTTCTCATGTAAAATAAGCTTATTTTGCAGAAAACTATCTCAAAATTTGCGTATATCAATTATTTTCAGTACTTTTGCCCGCGCAAGGGTTTTTGCAGACATATACATGGCGCAAGCGAGCGCCAACATAATAAGCGTAATAAGCCCGACTTGATTGTTTGAAACAATATATTCAATAGATATGAAACAGATTCGTTTTTTGCTCATGATGAGCCTGATGCTACTCGCAGCAGTGAATGTGCAGGCCAATGATTTTCTGGAAATTCAAGACCATTACACCGTCATGGCGACAAGTCCCGGTGTGCTTCACTTCAAGGTACCCGTCTATTCACGTGGAGGATATAACTACTACGTGAGTTCCAACAGTCAGGGTAATTCCAGGTTCTACTACAAGAAGAGCAGCTCCGACTCGGATCACACCCTCTTTTATATCGATGCCGACAGGGCAGGTGTCAATGCCAACGATGATATATCGTATGGTAAGGTGGATGTGCAAGCGGGTACCGATGAGGGTATCATTGAGATTACCAACATCAACACGGGTTCGCGAGTAGTGGTGCCCAACGACGGAGCCACCCACACTTACTATGTCTCCAAAAAGAAGGAGGCAGAAAACGATCAGGACTACGTAACATGGCTGGAGATAGACTGGTACATGCCCGAGAAACTGGATTCGATAGAGTTCGGCGTTTATGCAGATATTAAGATTTCGAAGAAAGTTACGGGCAATGTGAACTATGAGAAATCCTGGACGTTCAAAACATTCCGTGGCGCTGACGCGATGATGACGCCGCAGTTGTATGATGCCTATTTCTATGCGACGAAAGAGACGGGGGCCTCGGGTTTCGGCAATGCCGCCGTGCCCTACGTGGTGTATTATGACCCGAAATATTATACCACTAATTTTACGGGCAGTACCCAATACCAAACGGACAAACGAGCGGATAATATCTTTATCCCGACAACGGACACCCTGCAACCGGGATTCAAGGCGACGTTCAATGTCTATCGTATGAAGACGCCGACGGTGGGGATGACGAACCAGACCACCAATGCCATCACCATCCCTGCCTACCACCGTATCTACGATTTTGTAGTGAAGGAGGAGAAAGATTCGTTGGAGACCTTTACCGGCAACAACGTACTGACTTGGCGCGTAAAGAACCCGCATGTGACAGACCTCGTAGAAGGTGATTATTTTGAAATCCAGCGCGCCCTGAAGAGCGATTTCAGCGATGCACAGACCATCAATGTCGTATCGATGGAGCGCGGCCTCGATAAATCCAACTATAAATTTGTGGACGAAGACCGCGACAGCTGGACGGGAAACAACAGCAATATCCAATACCTGGACACGCTGCGCCATGAGTATTATAAACGAATATCGGATTATATTTTGCGCGACGCGAACGGCAATGCAATGTGCGAACTGAGCTTCAGCGCAGCTGCCAAAGTAGCCTATCTTCCCTCCGTGCCGGTTTATTACCGTATCCGCCGTGCGTCCGCCTCGATGTGGGGATGGAAAGGTCATGAATTTGCGCGTGACACCGTCTGCCTGAAGCATAATTTCCTCGCGCCGTTGGCAGGGGAGCAACCCGCCTATACGCTGGATGCCGAATCCCACAAAGTGGACTTCCGTATCCGTCTTGCGAACGCCGATGTGGCGGCAATATCCATTCCGGAAGAGGATGTGAATCTGTACAGGATCAGTGTGTTGAACCATAACCCGAATGATACCAGCGTTATGGTCGGTATCAAATGTGTGCGCGCGCTTGCCGGTTGGGCAAGGGCTATACTGCGCGATGAAACCGAAACGAATATCTTGCAGCAATTTGACATTACGCCGGGTACTGATAATATGTATAAGATGCCTAAAAACAGCGTCTTACAGATTCTCGGTGGCATTGGTAGCTCGGCAACAACGAGCAACAAGTATCAGCTTGGGAATGACCTCACCGTAGTGGTTGAGAATTATACGAATGGAATGACCAACTATCCGACAAGTTGGGTGTACCATGATATTTATGATGACATGGCTCAAGCGCTGACACCCGACGAACTGGCACGCATGAATGAGATAATGCCCCAACTGAAGCAGGAAGTAGGTCAGCGTATGGCGGCAGACCTGAACGACAAAATCGGCAAATGTATGTGGGACAAGTCCGCCCGTCTGGTGCTCATTAAGACTACGGATGGTTTCCAGCAGGAGATTGTTATCCCGCAAGACAGCATCCGTCGTCTCTCGGACGGCAACTGGGAGGCGCACTATACGGATCTGGCGAACCACGCCTGCACCAACTACAGTTACTCCGTGCGTATTGACCAGAGCGATGCCGACCTCCATGTAAGCGATTCCGCTTTCTTGCTGCCTAAAGTACTAACCGGCCCCAACCTCTATTTCGAGGAAGGCGCAAGCATCAAGTTCTTCACGGCATCTAATCTTGCAGATGATGGCGCGATGAAACGCGGTATCCTATTGAAATGGGAACCTACTACCGCGGCTGTGGATAGTTACATACTGACGCGTTTAAATACGCAACGCGGTACAAAGACAGACACCGTATATACAGGTGTGGACAATTCGTTCTTTGATTCGATAGGCGTAATACCTGTAGATGAATACAAGTACACCGTCAAGGCGGTATATGACTGCAACGGCCGCCATGCAGAGCATGAAGCCGTGGCAATTGGTGTGCGTTCTCCTTATGGTGAGATTCGCGGCCAAATACTCATGCCGGACAACAGCGGCATGGCGGGAGTGACAGTAGCGTTGCAAAACGAATTTGGAAACATCGTCAAGTCTGTTGTCACAGGCCCGGACGGCAAGGTTGTTTTTGATAAACTGGATTATAATTACCAGAATGGCACTGACTACACCATCATTCCGAGTTCGCAATACGGTACGTTCAGTTTCAATAGTACCAGTGCCGGTTCGGCTACCGTCCGTCTCAGTATAGACAACTGTATTGCCCGCGACATCAATTTTGTCAATACCGCATCCACGCGCCTGTCGGGCCGTGCGCTCTATAAGGGCAGTACCATTCCTGTAGCGGGTGCGATGTTCCTCTTGAACGGCGACACTATCCGTCGCAATGGCGCACCGCTCACCACCGGCATTGACGGTAACTTCGAGCTGACGCTCACCAAGGGTCAGCCGTACCAACTGCAGATTATCAAGAAGGGTCATACCTTCGAGGGCGAAGGCATATTGCAAGTGGAGGAGGGCAAAGACACCTTCGCGCTGACGCAAGCTCTGGACGGCGTGCGGTTCTACGACCAGACCAAAGTGCGGCTCGTAGGCCGCGTAGCCGGCGGTAACGACCAGCGTGATCTGCCCGAAGCGTTCGGTTTAGGTAAGAACAACCTCGGTGATGACCTGCAACTCGTGTTGGAACTCGAGGGCGACAATGTATCACACTTGGTGGACGATCCGAACGATCCGACGCTCGACACGGTGCAGCAGACCTTCGACCACCTCGTTTATACCACCGACCCGCTGAGCGCCGTACCGTCCCGCTCGGTAGGCTCTACCTCTATGCGCATGGAGAAAAAACGCATCATCATCCGTCCGGATGCCGCTACGGGTGAGTATGCTGTGGACCTCTATCCGGTTAAGTACAAAGTAACGCAAGCCACTGCCAAGGGATATGCTACGCTCTTTGCCGCAGGGCAGGGAAATGAGGTCTTTGACCTGACCAATGCACCCTTAGAAAATTACAACCCCAAACGTGGCACCGACAGTGTACACTATAATGCCACTTATGACCGTATCTACCATACGCCTGTGAAGATCCACATGCAGCAGTTGCTCTACGGTCTGGCGCAGGACGGCTACGGCGAGAAATCAATGAAGGTCAGCAGCTTCAACCTCAACAGCGATGAAGAAGTAGCGCTCTATATGAAGAAGAAAGATGGTTCTATGGTCTATACTCTGGGTTACCCCGTCTTCTGCAACAACCGCAAGTACCAGTTTGAGGCACAGGCGTACGAGGATTATTATTTCAACAATAACCCCGATACCGGCACACAGGACCGCGTACCGCAACGTGGCGGCAGCGTCACCATCCACAACGGCATGGAAGGCACCACCAAGCACTATACCTATCCGCTGGATAACGTAGGCAAGAACCGTAACATCTACCTCACGGTGGATCAATTAGAGACCGAGTTCAGCGGCACCGATGCGCTGCATACCGTCAGTGCCGCTCTGGAGGTAGAGGGCAATACCGTCGAGACCGAAGTATTTCGTGCCTTTATTTCCGGTGATCGCGTACAAGAGAACGAACTGCGATCCACCGATGCCGATATCACCATTATGGATATCGTGCGTGACCCGGGAGGTGACGGCAGTTCGGCTTGGGTGGAAAGCGGAACTACCTATAACTACAGTTACACCTTCAGCTTAGATTTTGAATTCGGTGTGACAATGAGTCCTACCTGGGGTACAGATATCAATTCGCATGTAGGTGCCATTACGGCTCAGATCACTTATACGGGTACATCGATGAATACCAACAAAGCATTCTCCATTGATGTTCCTTTCTCGCATGAGATATCCAATACGACCAAGAGCAGTTACTCCTTCACCACGAATGAGAAGATTTCCACCTCGTCGGCGAAGAACAAACAGGGTATTGGCGCCAATGCGGATGTATTCATGGGTACGACCACCAGCGTGCTTACGGGTAAGGCGAAATCGGTAACGGTAATTAACGACACGCTGTACCGCGAGCATCTGCCTGCAGTTCAAGCAGGTACGATACGCGTGTTGGCACAGGGTACGGATACCGCAGGCAAACCCTATTACCTCGTCGTAGGCGAGAAGATAGTGGTAGGCAACCGCATTAGCAATACCTTTGTTTATACCCAGTACCATATTCTCAATACGGTCGTTCCGCGCCTGCTGCGCGAACGCAACAATTTGTTGGAATACTTTGCAGACGAAGCCGCTGCCCAAGCGGCAGCCTCCATGCGCGGAGAGGAAGTATATTGGTATATCGATTCGACCACGGCAATACAACTCAACGACACGCTGGCGAAGGATACCTACAAGATGATTGTTCCTTCCGGAGACGCTCGACCGTACACCAACCGCGTGGAGGCACTGGATAATATAATCGCCAAATGGATAGTGGTACTCTATAACAACGAGAAAGAGAAAATCATGTCCCGCTATATGGGTAAGCAGGTAGGCACCTTTAGCGTTTCGGCAGGCTCCTCTTACAACCACTCGGACAGCTATACCTCACAGGTGAGCTACAGCGAAATGCCAACCGGTATGGCGTTTGCAAATGGTAGTGCCTCCGGCGGTGTGGAGACCGGAGCCAATGCGATAAAAAAACTAATATCCCAAACCCTGGGTAAGGTATTCAAGCAAGCCACTTTCCCTTCTTTCAAGTCGTTTGTAGATAAAGTTAAAACTCTGGGTGATAAAACTTTAGACCAAATGGTAACGGAGCTGGGCAATGCGTCCGGTGCAACCAAGTTCGCATTCAAAATATCGCCGATTCTTGACCTCGATATAGACTCCCGCGAGGGACGGGATGTAACCAATAAGAAGAGCACCGGCTTCACCATCGTACCGGACAACCAAGGCGAGATCACCGTGGCCGTCTATCGTGCCTCGCTGGACTCCGTTTGGAATTCCACTGCCAGTGCCTCGCTCGATCAACTGCCCGCTAACTTTGTGAACGCTGCTGAGAGATACGGCAGTTATGTGTTCACCACGCTCGCCGGTTCCACCTACTGTCCGTACGAGGACGAGGACACCACCAAGTTCTACAACCCGGGTACTCCGCTCAATAACTCCACCATGCTCCTTGCCAAACCCGCGATGAGCATCAATACCTACGAGCAGACCAACGTGCTGCCCGACCAGAAAGCGAAATTCACCATCGAGCTGCGTAACGCAGGCGAGGTGCAATACGGATGGGCAGGTAGCGGTATGCTCTTCAACCTCTCACTCGCCAACGAGTCCAACCCGCATGGCGCTAAACTGTATGTCAACGGCGCGCCGCTCTCGCAGGGCATCGAGTTCTTCATGGAGCCCGGACAGTCCTTCAAGCAGACACTCGAAGTCGAGCGCGGCGAAGTGGACGATTACGAAAACTTGCGACTCCTATTCAAAGTGAGCGACTGCCCAAAGAGCAATACGTTCCTCGATTTCTCCGTCCATTTCATCCCGCTCTCCTGCGATGTGCAGATCGACAAGCCGCGCCAGAACTGGGTGATGAATACTCTCGCGCAGCGCGACTCGGCGGGCTATTATATTCCGGTAGAGATTTCGGGCTTTGATGTCCACCATAAGAACTTCGACCATATCGAGTTCCAATACAAACTATCCAAGGAGTCCGAGGAGATGTGGGTCAACCAGTGTTCGTTCTATGCCGACGAGGACCTCTATGAGAAGGCAACGGGTAACAAGGCTATGATTGAGAACGGACGTATCGTACCATTCCGCTTCTACGGCGAACGCGACCCGATGGAGCAGGAGTATGACCTGCGCGCCGTGTCGTTCTGCCGTTACGGCTCAGGCTTTGTGCACAAGGCTTCGACCGTCATCAGCGGCGTCAAGGACACCCGTGTGCCTGTCCTCTTCGGCGATCCCGAACCGGCGAACAGCATCCTCGCTGTAGGCGATCATCTCAAACTGCGCTTCTCGGAACCCATCGCCGGCAACTACCTCGACGAAGACAATAACTTCAGCCTCAAGGGTGTGACCAACAAGACCGGTATCACCGCCGGCACCTCGCTCCATTTCGACGGCAGCGAGAACAGCTATGCCTCCACCAAGGTGGACCGCAATCTCTCGGACAAGTCCGTCAGCATCGACCTGCTTGTCAAACCCGCAGAGAGCAACCATGACTTTGTCTTCTTCTCGCACGGCTCGGGCAAGAATGTCACCAACTTCGGTTTGACCGCTGACCGCCGTCTGTATATAGCTTGCCCGCAAGGCACCGTCTATTCCAAACCGCTGGATGCCTTGCTCGA
>DBYL01000031.1:99025-100639 GCA_002309835.1 Bacteroidales bacterium UBA1187 | reverse complement strand
AGCCTAATCCGCAGCAGGCGATGGCGATACGCCACAAACCGCTGCCCAAAGAATGGCAGTACCACCATCCAGACATCAAACTGAAAGGAAAAAGGACAATAAAACTTGTATATCTCGCGAAAAAGTTGTACCTTCGACTAGATGGTTCTATACTTTCGTTTAATCCACTACCATGGCACTCAAGCTCGAAATGCCATCCGAGGCATTTCTTCACCCCTAAGGGGGCCCCTTCGAAGCTACGTTCTTAGCCGCAAGGGCACGATTATCTCGCATCTTTGAGCGAACGACAATCTTTCCCCCAAAAAAAATACGCTTGTACAAGCACAGACGATATTTTTTTGTTGGAAATCTTGCACATTCCAAATTTATGTTGTACCTTTGCACCCGTAATTAAATAGTTTTCAACGATGAAACGGTTCAGTACATTCGCGCTGGTATGTCTATGGATGACATTCGGTGTTGGTTCTCTGTATGCAGAGGAGTTTTCCGGTTATTGTGGTGCCGAAGGAGACGGTTCGAATCTGCAATGGGAGTTAGATCCGGCGCCGGGCATCCTTACCATCACCGGTAGCGGAAAAATGGCATCATGGTATCTGGCGCAGGATAGACCTTGGAATGAACGTGCCTATCAGATACACGAGGTCATTTTGCCGGAAGGACTGACCAATATAGGCGACTATGCTTTCCATGAAATGCGGATGAGTGCAATCACTATTCCTTCTACCGTCACAGAGATAGGCGAACAAGCGTTTATGTATTGCAAATGGCTGGAATCCATTGACCTTCCTTCTTCGGTTACCACGCTTAAGAGAAACGCCTTTTTCGGTTGCCAGCGTCTGGTTTCCGTACAGTTGCCGTCTCAGTTGCAGGTTGTTCCTTCCTGCTGTTTCGCTTCCTGTACGAGTCTGCAGACCATCACTATTCCTGCATCGGTCAACGCCATCAGTTCGGATGCGTTCAAATCGTGTAATGCGTTGAGCAGCTTTGTGGTAGAAGCCGGTAATACCGTTTATTGCAGCTACGACGACGTGTTATATACTGCCGATAGCACCCAAATAGTGGCGTTCCCGCAGGGCAAAACAGGCTCGCACACCACGCCTATGCCGCTCGTCCACCTTCCGGCTCAGAGTATTGCCGGAGCAAGTATAGATACTTTGTATCTACCTGGCGTACAGACTATAGACGCCAGAGCTATTGCCAGTTGTGGTGCATTAAAAGCGGTCTTCCTTTCCGAAACAGTGGAGAATATCGTCCGAAAAGCCTTTTCCCAGAATGGCGGATTAGTGGCTATCCATGTGGCGGAGCAGAACGCCCATTATCTCAGTTTGGACGGTGTGCTATACAGCAAAGATACTACCGTGCTGCTCAAGTATCCGGAGGCCAAACCCATTCCGCTGAGGGATGACCATGCGCTCATTCCCACTATTCACGACTCGGTTCGCGTAATTGCCAGTTATGCGTTCGATGGACTGCAAACACCTTACGCCAACCAGAACGACAGTTTTTGTGTGAACCTGCCGCCGTATTTGGAAACGATAGAGAGTGATGCTTTTTCCAATTTGTATAACCAAATTGTGGTGAATGCTTACAACGGCCATATTCCTACATTGGACA
>DBYL01000031.1:1103-98986 GCA_002309835.1 Bacteroidales bacterium UBA1187 | reverse complement strand
ATTTCAAGGCATGGAAAGCGGCGCCCGTGTGGAGCGAAATGAATGTGAAATGGCGTTTCGAACCGACCTACAGCGGTCCGTGCGGCGAGGATGTGCAATGGACTTACACCGTAGCCACCAAGGCACTCTCGTTCAGCGGAACAGGAGATATGTATGCCTATACATCGGAAGACCAAGTGCCATGGGATTTGCTGCGCGGCGGCGTCACATCCTGCACGCTCGGCGAGTCGGTCACCTCCATCTGCGACTATGCCTTCTGGGGCGACACGATGATGACGGTGCTGCCAGATCTAACATCTATCGTCTCCATCGGCAAGTGTGCGTTTGTGGGCGTGCCGTTGCATAACGGCACTTTTACCGGTTCGGCGGCTTTGCGTTCTATCGGTGACTCAGCCTTTCTGGGTTGGGAGCGGTTGCAGTATTTCCAACCGGTGGAAGGTATCGAGCACATCGGTCAGTATGCGTTCTACAACTGCACCAAATGCGGTTTTGGACAGACGATGCCCAAGTCGCTCAAGTACATAGGCGACTATGCGTTTGCGGTGCCTAAGAGTGCCAAAAAGTCATTGCCTGCCATGCCTGATTCGCTACAGTATATCGGTCGAGGTGCTTTCTTGGGGCGTAATGTGAATTGGACCAACCTGCTGACTCTTCCTTCGGATCTCACCTACATCGGTGATTCGGCTTTTGCCGATGCTACGAGTGTCACGCAACTGGTGCTGAGCAACGATACCACTCCGGCGCAGATAGGTCTGCATTCCTTCCCGCAGACGCTCGAGAAAGTGACGGTGCCGTACGGTTCGCTGTCGGCTTATCAGGCGGCGGACTATTGGAAAGACCTCAACTGCCACGTGGCGGATTTTGTGTTGCAGGTGTATAGCAATGCAGCGGATGTCATCCAAATAGCCGTGCAAGAAGGATGGGATAATCCGCATTTCGCCAAGGTGGAAGCAGAGGGCTATACCGTCCAAATGGAGCCGTACAACCAATCGTGGTTATATACCTACATAGATAGTTTGTCACCCAACACCACCTACGATTTGACGCTGTATGTGGTAACCAAAGAGGGTGACCGTGAACCGTTCCACCACTCAGTCACCACGCGCGAAATGGAGTTGATTTTCTCTGACTATGCGCGCAAAAATACGCTTTTCCGCCTGCGCGGTTCAGCTAATAACTCTGCCGAAGAAGGCTTCGGCTTTGAGGCGCAGGCCTATTATCCGGACAGTGAACCCTACGGGGATACCATCACGATACCGGCTGCGGCTATCGCACATATAGGATATACTGATTTCAGCGCAGATGCCACCTTGCCTCTGCTGCCCAAGAACGAAGCCTATTATTATCGCTTCCGTCCGTTCTGGCATGATGCCCTTGCCGACACCACCTATTATGGCGAATGGCAATACAAGTCCGGTTCAAGCTCGGATGCCGTGGAATACATCACGCCGATGATTGCAGTCAACACACAGGATGTAGGGTTCAATACAGTCACCTTGCAAGCGACGCTTCAGCTGCGCGGTACGATGGAACCGACCAGCTACACCGTGCAGATTATAGACCGCAAAACATGGAGCACCGTCAAAGAGATGGATTTCCCTGTTACGGATTCCATTCAGCAACTCCTCCTTACGAACTTGCAACCGGAGACGAAATATGAGCTGTACGTCTATCTCAATGCCGTGGGCTACGATAAAGTATGTAGCACATCCTCCATCACCGTCACTACCCTTCCCACACCGCGATATACCATCACCTTTGTCAATTGGGATGGCGCAGAACTGGCGGTACTGGAGAATGTAGTTCATGGCACGCTGCCGACCTATGCGGGCGCGACACCCGTTCGGCCCGAAGATGAGACCTATATCTATACGTTCTCAGGCTGGACACCGGAAATAGTGGCGGCGGAGGCAGATGCCACCTATACTGCCACCTACGAGGCTACACCCAAACCTGAAGGCATAGAAAACATTCAGCATGCAGATCTTAACATACAGAAAGTCATCGTAGACGGCGTCATCTACATCGTTCGTGACGGCAAACTGTTCAACGTTATGGGTGCGATTGTAAAGTAAGCGGGCCACTAATCCGTTAAAGCAGTCCTTCGGGGCTGCTTTTTTTATTTAGAGTAAATCAAAAATGCGCTGACGCTTACAAAAATGAGAAAAAAATAACAAAAATAATTTGAAAATAGTAAAAAAACATAGATAAACACTGCTTATGTGTCAGTTGAGAATTTTGAGCCTACGCGGCTCCGGAGCGTAATCAGCCAAATACGCGCTCGTAAGCGAGCTTCCAGCGCGTACTTATCTGCTTACACGTCGCAACATTAGTTGCGCCTAAATTCCCCTCTGCCCCATTACGCAGCAATAAACCTAAATAATTTTTTTTCTCATCCTCTGCAATGCCTCAATGTACAATGTACAATATACACCCCCCTAACCCTCTTATAGCTTGTATCTTTTTTTACAAAAATCACACAAAATAAATACAAGCTTCCAGCGCGTATCTGTGGAAAGTTTGCGGCGATGCGTACGACGCCGAGCATGGCGCGTAAACGGCAATGGAAGCGGCAACGGGGGACATCATGGGGCTCTTTTTTTTCACTTTTTCTTGCATATGTCAAAAAAAAGCAGTATTTTTGCAGACGCAAAAATCAATTTATCGTACTATGATCCTCTTAGCAGACAGCGGAAGTACCAAAGTGCATTGGTGTTTGGTGACGGCGAGCGGGCAGTGCTCAGACGTATTCACCGATGGTATCAACCCGCTTTTTCAAACCTGCGACGCGATGCGGAACAGTATCTGTAACCAACTTCTCCCGCAGATCAGTTCGCTCCTTTGGGCAGGTACCCTCACGCACGTCTTTTTCTATGGCGCGGGTTGCACGCCGGAGAAGAAAGTGTTTGTTAAAAAAGCCCTCGAAGGCGTTTTCAAGAAAGCCGAAATAAGCGTGGAATCCGACATGCTCGGTGCGGCACGCGGATTATTAGGGCACAACGCAGGCATAGCCTGTATCCTCGGTACCGGTAGCGGCAGTTGTTTCTACAACGGCGAAACGATCGAATGGGCAGTACCGTCGCTGGGGTATATCTTAGGCGATGAGGGTTCTGCGGCGGTGCTTGGCAAACGATTGGTGGGCGACCTGCTGAAAAATCAGTTAGGCGACGATCTCAAAGAATTATTCTTCCAAGAATACGAGACGAGTATGGCGGATATTATCGAGAAGGTATATCGCCAACCCTTCCCGAACCGTTTTCTGGCGAAGTTGTCTAAGTTTTGTGCTGACCATATAGAGGAGACGCGTATTCACGACCTTGTGTACGACCATTTCGTGCAGTTCATCCGTCGCAACTTAGTGCAGTACAAGAGCGAAGCGCCGATCGGTTTCGTTGGTTCGATCGCTTATTACTATCGCCCGATATTAGAGGAAGCGATGAAAGCCGAAGGGCTGCCGCTCGGAAGTATTCTTCAGGACCCTATTGAGGGACTTAAAGAATACCATAAAGACGTCATCATGCCAACAACTAATTAAATAATATACTTTATGAAAAAAATCATTCTTATGTTGCTTTGCGCAACGAGTGTAAGTCTGTTACAAGCAAAAACAGAAGGTGCATTACCAGGTCTTTTCTCCGTAGGAGAAGGGAAACAAGTGGTATTTTCCAGAGGTAACTTACAATACCAAGCTAACGGCGATTTCTGGCGCTTCGCTGAGCACCAATTCGATTTTGTAGGTAATAAAGCGGAAGGTAACGTCAATTATGCGTTTGATAAATGCAACAACGCTGCTATCGATCGCTATAACGATTGCTGGATTGACCTTTTCGGTTGGGGAACCGGTAAAGAGGCTTACCGCGCCACGGAAGAACTGATTGATTATGGTACATTTGACGACTGGGGCAGCAATACTATCCTTAACGGTGGTATCCTCAATGATGGTTGGCGTACGCTGGATTGGGAAGAGTGGTTCTATCTCTTTGTCACCCGTCCGAATGCAGAGAACTTACGCGGACAAGCTACGGTAAATAAAGTGCATGGTTATATCTTGCTCCCGGATAACTGGGAGCTACCGAAGAAACTGTCCTTCACACCAAACCCCAACAACTGGACCTCCAATACCTATAGCGCATCGCAGTGGGCACAGATGGAGAAGAATGGTGCTGTCTTCCTTCCCGCCGGTGGTTTCCGCAGCGGTAATGATTTGAATGTAGTAGGCATGTTCGGTTTCTATTGGTCTTCATCGCTGTTCAACGACCTGTCCACCGGTGACGCTCGTGATATCTTCTTTAGCGAGAAGCGAATTGGCCCGAGAGACCACGAGAAACGTTTCTACGGTCTTTGCGTTCGTCTGGTTTTAGACGCTGCTAACGCATTATAAGTTAACATACTGAATTATGAATATCTCCATTTTTCAACTTCCCGGTAGAGTTTGTTCTACCGCAGCTATTCGTGAGATTGCCGCCAAAGCAGAAACACCCTACACCCTCATCTGCCTCAAACCGCATATCGAATGGGTGTATTTAGGCCTGGAGCGCATGGTTCAAGTGATGGAAATGACCGGTGCCACGATGGTGTACGCCGACCATTTCGCCAACGGCCAACAGTGCCCGGTGATTGACTATCAGATTGGTGCACTGCGTGATGACTTCGATTTCGGTTCGGCACTCCTTTGGGACACCGCTAAACTGAAAGCACTCGTGGCACAGATGGATACGGACTATGCGTTCGCAGGGCTCTATGACTTGCGTCTTCGCGCAGAGCGCTTGGAGCACGTACCTGAGTTCCTCTACTACGAGATCGAAGAGGATACCCGTAAGTCCGGAGAGAAACTCTTCGACTATGTCGATCCACGCAATAGGCAAGTGCAAGTAGAGATGGAGGCCTGCGTTACGGCGCACCTCAAACGTATCGGTGCGTACCTCAAACCCGGAGATTATAAACCACTCCCGGAGGCAGGAGAGTTCCCGGTAACCGCCAGCGTCATCATCCCCTGCAAGAACCGCGCACGCACGATAGCCGATGCCATTCGTTCGGCCCTCGCGCAGAAAGTAAGAGCACCCTACTCCTTCAACGTCATCGTCGTGGATGACAACTCCACCGACGGCACAGCGGAGATAATTAAAAAGTTGAGTGTTGAGTGTTTAGAGTTTAGGGATAAATTGATTTATATTGCTCAAGACAAGACCTGGCACGCCATCGGAGGCAACTGGAACGTAGCTATCCATGACCCGCGCTGCGGTAAGTACGCCATCCAACTCGACAGCGACGATACCTATTTCGACGAGACCACTGTACAGAAATTCATTGATGCGTTTGAAGCCGGTTCTAAACCGGGCATGGTTATCGGCACGTATCAGTTGACGAACATGGCCGGAGAGACACTTCCTCCGGGCGTCATCGACCACCGTGAATGGACGGATGATAACGGACGTAATAATGCCCTGCGTATCAACGGACTCGGTGCTCCGCGTGGGTTCTATGTACCGCTGCTGCGCGACATCAATTATCCTACCACCAAGTACGGCGAAGACTACGCAGTCGGCCTGCGCATCAGTCGCGAGTGGCCTATCGGGCGCATCTACGATGTCGTATATAACTGCCGGCGGTGGGAAGATAACTCAGATGCTAACTGCGACGTTGTTGCCATGAACCGCAATAACTGGTATAAAGATCGTCTCCGCACATGGGAGTTACTCGCCAGATTAAAGTAGGTATTCTTACTGCACCTCATATCGATTTGGAGTTGCGCGAGCACACGTTCCTTCTCAAGAACGTGCGCATCGGTATCGGTTTTCATTGGGACAGACATGAAGACCAGGAGTTCGAAGGACAACTGGAGATCCACACCAATGCCGATGGCACTCAGACCGCCATCAACACCCTTGATCTTGAGGACTACCTCTGCTCCGTCATCTCTTCAGAGATGAATGCCAATAGTCCGATGGAACTACTCAAGGCGCACGCCGTCATCTCTCGCTCGTGGGCCATCCGTGCGATGGAGCACCCGAACCACAAAGGTTTTCATGTCTGCGCCGATGACCATTGTCAGCGCTACGAAGGTCTGAAACGAATGAATGAACGTGCTATCCAAGCCGTGCGTGAGACGGCAGGACAAGTGCTGCTTTATACCGATGAGATCTGTGACTGCCGTTATTACAAGTGTTGTGGTGGTAAATCCGAGATCTGGCGCACTTGTTGGGAAGATATAGATGTGCCGTATATCCAGTCCGTCGAATGTCCCTATTGCGGACGAGTAAGCGCCAAGACCTTGCGACTGGTGCTCAATGACTACGACCAAGAGACCAAAGATTTCCATGATTGGAAAGTGACGTATACAGACGAGGAATTAGACGAGATAGTGAATAGCAAACACCCCGGTATCGGACATGTGATGGCTCTCGAACCTTTGCATCGCGGAGCAAGCGGACGTATTGACAGCCTGCGCATCGTAGGTTCGGCACGCACGGAGGTAATTGGCAAAGAACTGTATATCCGCTATGCCCTTAGCAAAAAATGTCTGTATAGTTCGTGGTTTGACGTACAACACGCGAATGGTAGTTGGACACTTACCGGTCATGGCTGGGGCCATGGAGCTGGACTATGCCAGATAGGTGCGGCACAGATGGCCGAAGAAGGTTTTTCATACAAGCAGATACTTGCCCATTACTATGTCGGTACACGAATTGGCTTTGCAGCGGAATAAGTACAAGCACCTGAGCGACGAAGAGTGGCGTTGGTTCTTGCAGCAAGTGGAAGGGCGCGAACGCACGGCAGACAAACTGCCCACCTTTGCAGCCATGGACGACTGGTGGTATCCCGTCCGCCTGAGTTGTGAGCAATGCAGTAGCGAGTTGACCGCCAACTATAAAGCCTCACTGGTAAGCGGAGACAAGTTAGTCGATTTAACGGCCGGCTATGGAGTAGACACCTATTTCTTAAGCCAACAATTCCAGCACACAGACTATGTAGAACAGAATGCAGAATTATGCCGCATCGCCGAACATAATTTTAGTTTGCCTACCCCGTCCCTCCCTAAAGGGAGGGGGATTTATATCCATCACTCTACCGCGGAGGAATTTCTACAAATGGCAGGCCTCTACGACCTCATCTTTGCCGATCCGGCAAGGCGCGATAGTCACGGAGGAAAAGTATTCCGCCTCGAAGACTGCACGCCGAACATCGTTGAGCTACTTCCTTCTCTGCTTTCGCATCTTACGCCCAAAGGGCGCATTATGCTCAAACTATCTCCCATGCTTGACCTCACGCAAGCCGTAACGAGCCTGTCGCAAGTATGTTGGGACATATTTGTAGTAGCCGTCAAGAATGAAGTGAAAGAAGTGCTGTTGCTAAGTGGTGGTTCAGGAAAAATAACAGCGATAGACCTGTCTGAACCGGAGAAAGCCTTTTTCTTCACCCGCGAGGAGGAACAGGAGTGCCCTGCGGGCATTGGTGATTGGTTATTGGTAAATGGTGACGCTGCGCTTAATGGTGAATTTCTTTACGAACCCAACGCCGCCATCCTCAAAGGCGGTGCCTATAAGTTGGTGGCTGAGCGGTTCGGCTTGCAGAAATTAGACCCCAACACGCATCTGTATGCGTCAGATACACTCATCGACAATTTCCCCGGCCGCGTTTGGCAAATCAAAGAGCCTACCCAAACCCTCCCTGAAGGGAAGGCTAATATTCTCACGCGTAACTACCCGTTGACTCCGGAGCAGTTAAAGAAAAAACTGCACCTCCGCGATGGAGGCACAGCTTTTGTCATTGGTTGCCGCGTGAATGGCAAACCTACTCTCTTCTACACGGAGCGCGTTTAACCCAACGGACTGAAGATATCCATACCGAAAGCGGACGTGAAAGCGTCTGCTTTTTTCAGCGCCTCAGCGGTGTCGAGTTGTACACCTTTACCGGGCGTCATCAGCAGAATGCGGTCGCTTAGCGCGAGTGCTAAATCCAACTCATGCGTAGAGATCAAGACAGTCTTTTCTTGCTCATGCGCCAACTTTCGCAGCAATCGCAACACAAGTATCCTATGCGGCAAGTCCAAGTGCGCCGTAGGCTCATCGAGTAAAATAATCGGCGTCTGTTGCGCGAGTGCTTTTGCTATCAAGATCCGCTGTTTCTCGCCATCCGAGTGCGCATTAAACATAGAGGAGCCTACCCCTTGCCCCTCCCTAAAGGGAAGGGTATCAAATCCCACCGACTGCAACGCTTCTTCTATAATCCGCTCGTCCACATCGGTCAGTCCTCCCAAAAACGAGGTATAGGGATAGCGTCCCATGGCTACGACATCGTGCACCGTGGTGTTATCCATTGAGAGACGCTCCGTGAGCACAAGAGCGATGCTTTTGGAAGCCTCTCCCGACCTCCCCTGAAGGGAAGGAGATAATTCATATTCGCCACCAAGAGCCGGTTGCAGACCTGCTAAAGTACGCAAGAGTGTGGATTTACCGCAACCGTTAGGTCCGAGCATACAAACCATCTCGCCTTCGCACAGCGAAAAAGTGAGGTCGGATTGAATAACGGCTTCGCCGTAACCTATCACTAATTTATTCGTAGAAATAGACACGTTGGACACGACGACTGACAGAGGTTAGAATTTCATATGTGATAGTACCGAGTTTATCGGCCAGTTCTTCGAGCGGCATATGTTCGCCAAACACTTCAACGATATCTCCGGGACGAGCATCCGCGCCCGTCACATCCACCATCGCTTGGTCCATGCATACATTACCTACAACCGGACAACGTTTGCCGCGCACCCATACTTCGCCACCGTAATTGGAGAAGCGGCGATCGAAACCATCGGCGTAGCCGATAGGGATGACAGCTATCGTGCGGTCCTCGTCCAACTTCGTGTGACGACCATAGCCGATCGTCTCACCGGCCTTAACGGTCTTCACGGAGAGAATAGTCGTCTCGAGCGTGCACACATTGCGCAACTTAGCCCCAACGAACGAGAACCCATACAAACCGATGCCCAAGCGACACATGTCAAACTGATAATCGCTAAATCGCTCAATGCCTGCGGAGTTGCAGATATGCTTTATAATGTTTAGTGTTGAATGTTGAGTGTTTAGTGATTTTTTCAGTTCCTCTGCACAGGCATCGAAATAGTGAATCTGATCTAATGTGAAGTTATCAAACTGCGCCTCATCCGATCCCGCAAGGTGCGAGAAGACGGACGCCACGCGCACTGCTTTCTGGTGATTTAACTTATCGATCAACCAGGGTATATCTTCCTTATAGAAGCCCAACCGATGCATGCCGCTATCGATCTTCACATGCACCGGCACGTTCTCGAGGCCTTTGGTCTCCGCCGCAGCGATTACCGTCTTGAGTGACTGATGGCTATACACATTCGGCTCGAGGTTGTTCTCCAAAATCAAATCCATCGCAGCCACCTCCGGGTCCATGATGATGATGGGTAAGGTGATGCCGGCGCGACGTAACTCCACTCCTTCGTCTGCCACAGCCACCGCGAGATAATCCACCAGCCCAGAAGCCTGTAAGGCTTTGCTGACCTCTACACTACCGGCTCCGTAAGCGAAGGCCTTTACCATACATGTCAGTTTGGTCTCCGGTTTGAGTTTGCTGCGGAAATAACGGACGTTATCCACGAGTGCCGTCAGGTTCACCTTCAACACCGTCTCATGCGTCTGCTGCAAGATTCGCGCCGTGATGGTCTCTTCATCGTAACCCAGTGCGCGCATCACCGCCGCACAGGTCCGCACATTCTGATGCGTCGGATCTTCGATGACGCTCTTTGAATGCACAAAGAGTTTCATCTTCTCTTCGCGTTTCTGCTCCAGCGAAGCGAAGTTCTCATCGTGCTCATGACCGATATATGTGATCACACCTATCGTCGGACGGATGATACGTTCGAGCTTCTCCATCTCTCCGGGCTGCGAGATACCAGCCTCAAAGATGGCTATACTCTTGGCTCCTGACTCTTGACTCTTGACTCCCTCTAACTGCCAAACGCTCAACGGCACACCTATCTGTGAGTTATACGACTTCGGACTCCTGATGACGGAATAATCATCCTTGAGCAACTGGTACAACCATTCCTTGACCACCGTCTTACCGTTGGAACCCGTAATACCGATGACCGTTCCTTGGAACTGCTCGCGAACATAGGCCGCCAAGTCCTGCAGCGCTTGGATAGCATCACCCGTCACAAAGGCACGCACTCCCTTCGCTTGCAGTTCAGGGACATACTTCGCGCCATCGTCCTTCGCCGTCTTAATAGCAAAAAACAGCGTGTGCGATGCCTCCGCCGTCTTCAACTGGCGGCTATCAATCAACAAATGACGAATATCCAAATCGTCATCTCCAATCACTTGAGCATAAGCGCCAACGACTTTTTTTATTTCCGATAGTTTCATATCAAGCAATTTTGCGGTGCAAAATTACGAAAATATTTTGACATGTGCAAAATTTAGTAAAAAATAATCGCAATTACTTGTGTAATCAGAATTTTTTCACTAATTTTGCGCCTGTTTTTCGTAAGACATCCATATGGTACAGATATTTACTGCTTTACTCTTAGGTCTGCTGACGATTTTGGACCCCTGCACGCTGATGACGAGCATCACGGCTATCGGGTTCATCGATAAGGAGATTAACAACCGTCGCAAAGTGCTGACGAACGGATTGATGTTCGTGCTCGGAAAGCTGGTAACGTATATCCTGCTGAGTATTCCGTTCTTGATGGGTGCGCAGACAGAAGGTATCCAGCATATTCTCGGGCATTGGGGCGAACCTATCCTTGCCGGTTTCATGATTATTTGCGGCGTTGTGCTGCTCTTTAGCGGGCATCACCATCATGAGCATGATCACGGCATCAGTAAATGGCTCAAAGAAACCGATAGCAAAGAGAGTTGGCTCTGGTCCTTCATCCTCGGCATCTTCTTCGCCATTGCTTTCTGTCCTCATCGCCTCGTCTATTTCCTGACGATGATTGATATCATGCTGACGCTGCCCAGCAGTTGGAGTTGGCTCATGCCGGTCATCTTCGGTCTCGGTACAGGTCTACCGATCATGTTGATTGCATGGCTGGTAAGCTATAGTGCAGTAAGTATCGCCAAGTTAACCAGCAAGATGCAGACGTTTGAAAAATGGTTCCGTCATATTTGCGCTGCCCTTTTCTTAATCCTCGGCGTCTACTTGGCGATTCACTGCGTGATAGAATATCACGAGCACGACGGTTGCTGTCACCACGAGCATTATGAGCTTCCGCTTTAAACAATTCTTTATCAACGACGACAAGTGCGCCATGAAGGTAGGAACCGATGGTGTGCTACTGGGCGCATGGTGTCCTATAGGATTCAGGAGTCAGGAGTCAGGAGTCAGAATTTTAGATGTCGGAACAGGCTCGGGACTAGTCGCGCGCATGCTGATGCAGCGGGATC
Source organism: Bacteroidales bacterium UBA1187 (assembly GCA_002309835.1). Taxonomy (GTDB): domain Bacteria; phylum Bacteroidota; class Bacteroidia; order Bacteroidales; family Paludibacteraceae; genus Colicola. The sequence continues at coordinate 87,569 of DBYL01000031.1, read as the reverse complement.
ATGACGCCGAGATAGAAGGCATTGATATCGACAAAGCGGCCGTAGAACAAGCCTGTGAGAATGGTGTCAACGCTTCTTGTTCTTCGTTGCAAAACTGGCAAGGAGGTCCATACGATCTTATCGTATCTAACCCTCCTTTCTTCCAAAACAGTCTTAAGAACCCCGATGCAGGCCGCATGACGGCTCGTCATACAGACACGCTTTCATACGAAGACCTAATAGCGCATAGCGCACGCTTATTGACCCAAAACGGTCGACTCGCACTCATCTTACCGGCCGAAGCGGAAGTGGAGATTAAAGAGATAGCCGCGGCACACAGGCTTTTTCTAACGCACCTCACCCGCGTCTATAGTAAGGAGTCCAAACCAGCAAGACGGGTATTACTTTGCTTTGCAAAATCTTCAATCTCCAATCTTCCATCTCCAATCATCTCCTCCCTCGTTCTTGAGAACGAAATAGGCGGCCGTTCAGCCGCCTATCAGGAACTCTGCGAAGAGTTTTATCTCTAACCCGCATGGCTGTTCGCCTGCGGAGGCTCTCCGCTACTTAGCTACATTCACCGCACGTACCTCACGGATGACGGTTACCTTGACTTGACCCGGATAGGTCATCTCATCTTGGATACGTTTCGCTAAGTCAAACGAGAGCAACTCGGTGTCTTTATCGGAGATCTTATCTGCGCCTACAATCACGCGTAACTCGCGACCGGCCTGCAGAGCGTACGTCTTCACAACGCCTGGGAAGCTCATCGCCATATTCTCCAGGTCATTCAGACGCTTCACATAACTCTCTACGATCTCACGACGGGCTCCCGGACGAGCACCGGAGATAGCATCGCAGGCCTGCACGATAGGCGCGATAAGCGTCGTCATCTCGCATTCGTCGTGGTGCGCACCTACGGCATTGCATATATCGGGTTTCTCGCCGTATTTCTCACAAAGTTTCATACCGAGCTCTGCGTGCGGCAGCTCAACGTCTTCGTCCGCCACCTTACCGATATCGTGCAACAGACCGGCACGACGGGCAGCCTTTACGTTCAAACCCAACTCACCAGCCATTGCGGCACAGAGGTTAGCGGTCTCACGGGCGTGCTGCAGCAGGTTCTGACCATATGAAGAACGATATTTCATCTTACCTACCAGACGCACCAGTTCCGGATGCAAACCATGTACGCCCAGGTCAATAGTGGTACGCTTACCGGTCTCGATAATCTCTTCCTCAACCTGCTTGGTCACTTTCGCAACCACCTCTTCGATACGCGCAGGGTGGATACGACCGTCCTGCACCAGTTGGTGCAAACTCAGACGAGCGATCTCACGACGCACAGGGTCGAACGCGGACAACGTGATGGCCTCAGGCGTATCGTCTACGACAATCTCTACGCCGGTAGCAGCCTCCAGCGCACGGATGTTACGTCCCTCACGACCGATGATACGACCTTTGACTTCGTCATTCTCAATATGGAAGACGGAAACGGTGTTCTCCGCTGCGGTCTCAGACGCCACTCGTTGGATGGTCTGGATAATGATTTTCTTCGCCTCTTTATTGGCCTCCAGACGCGCATTATCCATGATCTCATTGATATAACTCATGGCTGCCGTCTTGGCTTCATCTTTGAGTGCTTCGACGAGTTGCTTCTTCGCTTCCTCGGCACTCATGCCGCTGAGTTGCTCAAGTTGCTTCTCTGCCTCATGATGCATTTTCTCCACTTCCTGCTGCTTGTAGTCCAACGCCTGTTGACGCTGCTCTACGGTCTGCAGTTTTTGATTTACTTCGTTGAGACTACGCTGAACATCTCCCTGACGCTGGTTGAGCTGTTGCTCGCGTTGTTGCAAACGTTGCTCATGTTGTTGTATGCGTTTGTCCTGCTCGCGCACGGCATTGTCGTGCTCTAACTTCAGGGCGATAAATTTCTCCTTAGCCTCAATCATCTTGTTTTTCTTCACCACTTCCGCCTCTTCGGTAGCCTTCTTCACTATTCCGGCACCGATAATGCGAGCGATGAGGTAGTAGAGACCGGCTCCCGCAAGGATTCCGCCTACTACTGCACAAATAACTACTAAGATCATTGTTTTATCGTGTTAATAATTTGTTGATTTAATTCTTATCTCGTAAACTCGAACGATTACTTCAGAACTTCTTTCAGTAGTTCATTCATTGCTTTTAATTCTTTCTCTATCGGCTCCAAACTCTTCTCCCGCACGTCCGACTGCAGCGCCACTGCCACTTCCAACGCCGTGTACATCCATAACTGCTCCGCTGAAGCATTAGGACGGATCTTCAGATAATACCGATAACGCTGATTAAGCAACTCCGCCGCCTTACGGAAATTCGCTTCCTGCTCACGCGGCACATCCAACCCCACACTGTGGGCATCGAGATGTAAGTTAATATGTTGCTTGTCTGAGCTCATCTTTTCAGCGCTGCAATTGCTCTATCCACTTGCGCAATGAGCGCATTCAATCGCTTCGTTGCCTCTTCATTGCCTTCCGCGGACGTCAGTGCGTTTGCCGTTGCTATCCGTCGGTTCTTCTGCTGCAATTCCAGCAGCTCGCTATGCGTGCGAATCAACTCCTGTCGTTGACGCTCCGACTCCTCACGCAACGCCGCATTCTCCTGCTGCAACGCCTTATAGCGCTCCAACAAGAGATGCACATTTTGCGAAAGGTCGGTAAGAGCCTGCATCTACTTAGAAGCTGTATCCTACACCAAGACCGATAACGCCCTTGAACTGAACGCGCTCGCCCAGGTTACCTTCCTTATCCGCAATCAGCGTACCCGGATAGTACTTCAGGCTGGTCTGTAACGTCACCTGCAGACATTTTAGGAACTGATAGCTCAGCGCCACATCCCAATCTACATCGAACTGGCCGAAGTGACGATTGCGGTTCGAATACTTGAAATACGGATCAGTAATCTCAAATCCTTTACCCTGATACGGAGTAAAGAGCGCCAGCGTAGTACTCAACTTGAAATCCTGATAGGTATAAGCAATCGAGCCCTTGAAACTCAAACCAAACTCAGCGCGGAAATCACGATACACTTTCGTTGTTGCATCCGTATATTTATAGGTACCGTACGACTCCTGCAGAATGCTGCGAAGGTCTGTATGCGCATCTTGTAAGCCCTGATAGATTGCCGGTGTCCAATCAGCCTCTACGCGAGTAGGATCTGCGGCTAACCAAGCCTCTTTGGTATAACGCTCATTCCACGTGTTGCCGGTATATGCCGTCGAGATACGGCCAGCGATCGGAGACAGATAGATCGAGAAGTCAGCACCGTTATAACTCTTCTTCCAGTCGATACCGACAGAGATATCGGTATACGAAGGAGCGAGCCATTTGGAGATAATGTTGTTGTATCCATCAACGTAGTTGCGGCCTAACGCATACTGGCTTTGGAACGAACCTAACACCGTCAGATACCAAGTCGGATGAAACTCCCACCCGAACTTCGTAGCCAACTTGATATTATCGCTCGATTTCTGGAAGGCATCTTCCTTCTGGTCAATCCAAGTCATACCGAAATCGGTGTCAAAATTGGTCTCCCAAGCGATAGCATCCTTATGGTATAGAAGATGCAACTTCACATATGCAATTCCGTTGACATTATTCTTACCACCGGCAGCCCAGTTTACAAGACCCGTAGCAGCAGCATTCAAGCCAAGCGTGCCATCGAATTTCCATGCCTTCTCCGCATTCTCTAATTTCTGCAGATCAGCACCAGCCTTCGCCGCTGCATCAGCATTACCTGTTACTACCGCCTTATTCACCTCTTGAGCAGATAGACTAAGCGCTGCAAATAAGCAAAGCGCTACAGATAAAATCGTTTTTTTCTTAGCCACAAGGGCACGATTAATTACATTTTTCATTGTATTCAAAATTGTTTGTTATTGAATTCGTTTGTTCGGTTTTGAAAAACCGCACAAAGGTACAAAAAAATTCTCACATATGCAAATAAATAATGTTCGCGCGCGAAGATTTTTTCGAAAAGCGTCAATTTTTACACATTTTTTTGGAATATCTGCACACACATATGCAACTCTTTGGCCGTAATTTCGGCACGCCCCTTCCCCTCACGGGGTGGGTCCCTCCGAACTTACGTTCGCACCGTTGTGCGAGTAACAATGATTTTTTCGCGAAAAAAGTAGATAATTTACTTTTTCGCCTCAAAACCCTTGTATATTCCAAAGATTTGTTGTAATTTTGCAGCGTGATTTAATGTCGCGTAACGTGCACATATACGTAAGGATGCTCCGTTATCCGTCCATCAACGGTTCGGCATCGATCCAACATCGGTCCATGAACGCATCCTCCTACACCATATAATATACAAAGTATATTATCCTGTGATTTTAAAATACTGAATATAAAACACAACACATATGATTAACACATTCAAAAAATCGTTATTCTTTGTAGCGGCATGCCTCATGGCCAGTAGTCTATGGGCAGAAACGGTGACGGCAGACTTAGCATTGGCACAAAACGCCACTCCAAATCCGCCTGTTGGCGAAATCATTGGAGACAATTTCGACAAGGGCAAATTTGATGGAAATGGCTATAAAATTGGCAGTGATGGCTACTCTATTGGGTGGAACATTGCCGCTACCGGCAAAGTAATCAAGTCTGCATCCTTTAATGGCTATATTAATACTACCAGTACCAGTAAGAATTGGGGAATCGCTTTTAGCACAAATGGAGGATCGTCTTGGACGGAAAAAACACAAGCTAGTGATGGAATAAAAAGTTACCATGACATAAACGTCACCGTAGCAATCCCAGATGGCGCAAATGCAATAAAAATCATCCGCAGAGCCGGTACTACTGCTTACGTGAAAGGCATTACGCTTAATTTGGGCTACCGGAATCCAGTTACTAGTGTTAGTCTAAGCCCGACCTCATTAACACTTGTACAAGGTGAAATGAGCCAATTAACAGCTACTGTCTTGCCAAGCAACGCAACACATCCAAATTTAGTATGGAGCAGTAGCAACAACAAGAATGTTTCTGTTGATCCAACTGGTAAAATAACAGCTCTTGAAGTTGGAGAAGCTACCATTACCGTCACTACTGAAGATGGCGGTTTTACTGCTTCATGTCAAATAACAGTCAACGAGAATCCAATTCCTATTGCTGTAACAGGAGTCACTCTTAATAAGGACAGCACCACTATATGGCCTGGCAATTCCGAAACTCTGATAGCTACGATACTGCCTGCGGATGCAACAAAGAAAGCCGTCACGTGGACCAGTAACAATCCAACAGTAGCAACTGTTGATGAAACAGGAAAAGTAAATGGACTGGTTAACGGCACAGCCCTTATAACGGTCACCACCGTGGATGGAGGGCATTCCGCGACTTGCTCTGTCGAGGTATCTGATGTACTCCCGATGCCTACCACTAATCTAGACCTGCATGTGCCGGGCATGTATGAAGTAGACCGAATTTATGGAGGTTACGGGACTAAAATGACAGCATATGATCATAGAGCATACGAAGTCTTCTATTGCCTCAAAGGGAAAGTGGACGGAAGTAGTGTGGTTGCAGCATCAACTACTCCTAGCGGAACATACATAACGGACAAGAACGGAAAGGCCGGATGGTTTGAAACAGATGCCAGTTCGATGGAAGAGAGTGGAGCCACTGCTATGGAAGAATTCGCAGCAGGTAGCGGCAATTGGAAAATGAAAGGAGAATCCTTAAAACTGCATGTAAAAGGATATGATATGTTCAAAATCTTGGCTGCTGATAACGATGTCGCTAATTCTGATAAGCAATTTCATGTATTCCTCAATACAGCGGAGAAAAGCATGGAGCCAAGCACCAAGCCTTCTATTCGCACATTCGAACTAAATCCAAATAAAGAATACCTTATTGAAGTAACAGCTGGTTCAAGCACGCAACTAAAATTCTATGGTTTCTCTCTGCGAGAAGGGCAAATTCCTAATACGAAATGGTTATACGGTAACGACTCTACACAGAGCGTGCTCCAGACGACGGCACCGGAACCGGTATACTACTTCACCAAATACAACTCGATGGGCGAGACAAAACTGATATGGGACGGTGAAGCGGCTGACGGAATCGCGTTGACGGTGGACAAACATGGAGATATAGGTGACACACTCGTTCTCGGCGGCGAAGCCAACTGTCCGGTAGGAACCTACAACTACCGTGTCGTAAGTTACTACAACGGCATCGCTACCAGTAGCGTGCCCGGAAAGATTAAAGTTTCCTCGGATATCATCGCCATCTCAGATACTATTATTGAAGCCTTTAAAGGCGAGCAGATGGAAGAGATGGAGTTCCGTTATTATGCGCTCAGCCCGGACGACATCTCCATAGATTGGGAAGGCGGCAACGCTCCGGTCGGCATTACCACACAAGGAGCCAACGGAACGTACCTCATCAGCGGTACACCCACCGCGGTTGGAGATTATAAATTCGTGATCTCCGTAGCCGGAGGAAGTAGTATCCAGGGACGTATTATCGTATCCGAGGCGGATCTTGGTAACAACCCCGTCCTCTACCTCTACAAGAATAGTCTGGCATACGAAAGCGACGGCGTATACAAATATCTCAAGCAGACAAAAGGCATCAACCTCATTGCCCGCAAAGCCAGCAAGGACGGTTTACGCGCCGCAGACCAGTATGCGAAATATAAATGGGTACTCATCTCGGAGGATGCGGATGCCGATAACGCAGAGGTATTGGCTGTCACGAGCGAAGGCGCTAATCTGCCTGTGCTGAATATGAAGTCCTTCTCCTACGCGCCTTCTCGACTCGGTTGGGGAGAGCCGGATAATGGTAGTCTTACCGAGAACGGTCAATCCATTACCGTTCAGCGCGATGACCATCCTATCTTCCAGGCGCTGCATAAGAACAAAGGCGATAAGATTGAGATCCTCAATAAGATTGAGAAGAAAGGATTGATGCCTGCGGATATCGACCTGCCGGGTACGTTCTGCTTGGCTACTTCTCTTACCCGTAACAAGGAGGACTACTATGGCGACGGCGTACAACAGACCTTCTTACATGAGGTACCGGCAAGTATGCGTGGAGGCAAAAAATACATCTGTATGCCTATCGCATTGAGCAGTACTCCGCAGTTGTCTAACGCCGGTAAACAATTGTTGGATGCCGTTATTGACTACTTGCTCAGCAGCGAAACATCTACTATACAGCGTCCGACGCTGCAGATAACGAGTTTCGTGATCGATGGAGAAGCAGGCAAGATTGACGAGGATAACAATACCATCTATCTTGAGATTGATACCTATCACCACGACCAGGTCAACAAGGAAGCTGTCGCTCCGCTCATCGGCATTGCCAGCAATTATACCCATGTTACTCCGGCAAGCCAAGAGGTGATTGACTTCTCGCAGAGTGTATTCTACCCGATTGCTTACGAAGTAAGCGATTATATCAACCGTCGTGTATACAATGTATCCGTCCGCTTCTTCAGCTCGGAAGGCATTGAAGATGTATATGTTTCCGGAGATTGGGTAAATATCTATGATATTTTTGGTCGTAAGGTATCTACCACCAACGAAGACATCTACCGCATGGCTCTGCCACGCGGCGTATATGTAGTCGTTACCGAGACCGGCGCGACATTCAAGATTATGCGCTAAGGATTAGCCACAGGGCGATTGTATGCGCCACGGAACCGAAGATGATGAAGACATGCCAGATCGCATGATAAAAGGCATGCTCTTCATCTAATCGGAAGAAATAAGAACCGATGGTATAGAAGACGCCTTCGGCAACAATCCACCAGAAGGCTTCGTGCGACATATTGCGCCACATAGGCACTAATACGAATAGTGCCACCCATCCCATCATCAGGTATAACGTCAATGATAGGCGAGGATATTTGCCCAGCGCAACTACCTTGCCTATTATTCCTGCTATCACGCATCCCCATAGAAAAGCGAAGAGACTCCTGCCTAACCATCCTCCTATCACCGAGATGCAAATAGGCGAGTACGAGCCCGCAATCATCACAAAGATGGATATATGGTCAAAGATGCGCAATCTACGCTTATGCACAGGCGCAGAGACCGCGTGATACAGCGTAGAGGAACCATACATCAACAGCATGCCTAACACGAATAGAGACGTGCCGACAAGTTGCAATCTGTCATTGGTCATTTGGGCCGCATAGGCCAAACGAAGAAGTGGCCACGCTATAATCAGCGTAGCCACAAAAGCAATAAGATGCGTCCAAGTGTTAGCTTTCTCTTCTGCGGACATTATGGAATAATTTTCTCCAACTTCTCGGCGATCTCATCCATATACTTATTACCGGTCTCCGGGTTAATAGGCAGCGCACCGAAGTCCATCGTAACGAACGGGTGCATACTGTTGCTGGTCACGAGCTTCAGGTCCTTACGTCCCAGACGCACCTCCATTACCTCCGATACAGGAACAATCACTCCTTGTACGTACAGTAGGCCTGTCTCCGGATTAAAGAGGATATTACGCCCGGTAAGTATATCGTGCTGATACCAAATATCGTATTTATCGCCTAAATTCTCTTTAATAAACGCATCAGCCTTCGGATTCAACTCCGGAGCCTGACGTTTCCACTCCTCGCGAACGCGAGCGCGCTCAGCCGCAGCCTCACGTACGTGCTCCTCATTCTCATTAATAAACTCATCCATGCTCGCCAGATATGCCTTCGCACGAGAACGCAAGCCGAAAAGCATCAGCAGGTCTGCTACAATCACTACGCCGGGGTATGCCAGCATATTGTAATAATCCTGCAGCGCAAACGGGATTGTAATAAATGCACATGCTAAGAATAATAGGATGTACAATAATACTCGACACTTATTATGGCTACGACGGATAGCACGAACTGTCTCATCACGCGTGATCTCGCGTACTACTTTCAGGCGGTCGCGTGCATCGAACCATTGCCATACTAAGAAGAACGAAACAAGCATCAATCCGATAAGGACGAACAGAAGCGAATAAAGCAAGATTTCCAAGTTATTCATAGCCTCAGATATTAGAAGTTAGTTAAATTTGCTGCAAAGTTACAACTTTTTTACGAAAGATGCAACAATTTAGGTATGTTTTTTAGCATAAAAGTGCATTTTTGTTGTATATATGCATATTTTTTTGTATCTTTGCGCCAAATAATAAGAATTATTTACCGATGACTACACAAGAATTGAATCAGGCTTTTGAGCAAGTCTATGGTCGTAAGACAGAGAAAATGTTTTTTGCCCCTGGTCGTGTGAATCTGATTGGAGAGCACACCGATTATAACGGAGGATGTGTGTTCCCATGTGCCCTTAATTTCGGCGCATGGCTACTGCTGGCGAAGAATGCCGATAAGGTGCTTCGCTTCCGCTCATTGAATATGGATGAGGTGTACGAGATTGCAATCAATGCCATTAAGCCTCAGCCCAACCGCGCATGGTGTAACTATGCGTTAGGATGTATCGACATCATCGCTCGCCGTCACCCGGAAGCGAAATTAGAAAGCGGCTACGACATCCTCTACTACGGCAATGTGCCGGCCGGAGCAGGTCTCAGCAGCAGTGCGGCTATGGAGGTTGTTACGGCACGAGCCTTCACCGAAGAGATGATGAAAGGGTTAGTGGATGAGTGGATGAGCGGATTAGAGGGCGATAAGGCATATCGCACGGAGTTGGCACTTATCGGCCAGGCATGCGAGCATGAGTACGCAGGCGTGATGTGCGGCGTGATGGACCAGTTTGCCAGTGCGCAAGGCAAGAAAGACCATGCTATTTATCTGAATTGCGATACATTGGAGTTTGAGCACGTGCCTGTAAAACTCAATGGTATCAAAGTAGTCATTACCAATACGCATAGTCCGCATCATTTGGATAGCGGGGCTTACAACGACCGCGTACGTCAGTGCCAAACGGCAGTAGAGCAGATCAGTAGAGTAAAACCTATTAAGTTCCTCGCTGAACTAAGTCCGGAAGACTGGGCCGAAGTAGAAATAGCCATTACCGATCCAATAGCCAAGAAACGTGCGCGCCACGTGGTCGGTGAAGTAGCCCGTACGGCCGAAGCCGTAGAAGCACTCAAGCAAGGCAAGATAGAGCTCTTCGGCAAACTCATGACCGCCAGTCACGTCTCGCTACGCGATGACTACGAAGTAACGGGAAAAGAGTTAGACAGTCTTGCTCAAGCTGCATGGCAAGTAGATGGTGTATTAGGAAGCCGCATGACTGGTGGCGGTTTTGGCGGTTGTACCGTAAGTCTCGTCCGCGATGAAGCGATTGAGAATTTCAAAGCCTTTGTAGGTGCGGAGTACGAAAAGGCCACAGGCCTGAAAGCAGACTTCTACGTAGCAGAGATCGGAGACGGAGTAGCACGCCTTGCGTGATGTATGATGTATGAGGGCTATTCAATTTTATACGATCAAGAGTAGCGGAGGGCTGAAGGCAGAGATTAGTAACCTGGGGGCAAAAGTCACCAGGTTGCTTATTGGAGGCAAAGATGTCGTCCTGGGCTTCAAGGCCGCTGAAGAATGGCGAAGTCAAGAGACTTATTTCAATGCTATCTGCGGACGCGTAGCCAACCGCATCAAGGACGGTAAGTTTTCACTGGATGGTCACGACTACCAACTTCCTATCAATAACGGCACGAACAGTCTGCATGGAGGCGTAGAAGGTTTTAATGCCAAGATCTGGGAAGTCACTGCGCAAAGCATCTATGAGATTACCCTTCATTACCGTTCTCAAGATGGCGAAGAGGGATACCCTGGAAATACAGATGTATGGGTGACCTATACCGTTACTAAAGACAACCGTCTTGTCATTCATTACGAGGCCAAGACCGACAAACCGACTATTGTATCGCTCACGAACCATAGTTACTTCAATCTCGCGGGTGAAGGCAGCGGACGAATAGACAATCATATACTGCAAGTAAATGCAGAGGCGTATACACCATTCGACGAGACAGCTTGCCCGACGGGAGAGATACTACCGGTAGCCGGCACGCCGATGGATTTCAGAAATCCTATACGCATAGGTGAGCGCATTAACGACCCGTTCTTCGCGCCAGGCAGAGGAATAGACGACAACTGGTGTCTATGCGCAGCAGACGCTCCGAAAGCATTGCGTCACGCCGCTACGCTGCAGGCGGATGGATTGACGATGGAGTGCTGGACAACCATGAAGGGGCTGCAAGTATATACCGGCAATTATATCGAGCCACATAAGGGCAAGAGCGGAACGATGTATGCTGTTCAGCACGCCGTTTGTCTGGAAGCGCAGAATTGGCCGGATAGCATCCACCATCCGAATTTCCCGAGTATAATACTTCGTCCTGAAGATAGATTAGACGAAACCACCGAATACCGCTTCACATGAAAAAAAGTTTTTTTAGTTTGATGCTTGTCGGCATCATGATGTGTGCCTGCTCCACGAAACAACCCGTTCGCACAGACACCTTGCTTCGCCATTGGCAATTCACGCAAGATACGACAGAGAACCCGACTTGGGCAGATGTCATCATTCCGCACGACTGGGCAATCAGTGGCCCCTTTGACCGGTCCAATGATTTGCAAGAAGTGATCGTTGTGCAAAACGGAGAGAAAGAACCGACGTGGAAGACCGGCCGCAGTGGAGGTTTGCCATGGATGGGCAAAGGCCATTACCACACCCGCGTAGCGGTGAACAAGGACAAGTTCTACACCTTGGTATTCGATGGCGCGATGAGTCACGCGGATGTATATGTGAATGGTGAAGAGATGGTCTATTGGCCGTACGGTTATAACACCTTTGATTGCTATATTCTCCCTCATCTTATTACGAGCGACAGCGTAGATATCGATGTATTCTTAGAGAACAAGCCTCAACAGAGCCGTTGGTATCCGGGTGCTGGACTATACAGAAATGTACATCTCGTAGAAACCGATCCTATTCATATACCTACCTTTGGAGTCTTAGTACGCACACCGAAAGTAAGCAAAGAGTTTGCACAGATTACCATAGAGGTTGAGCTGCAGGACGGCACAGAGACCGTTTCGCTGACAGAAGACAGACCGGCTTCGCCTGACGGAAGACAGACCGATTTACTAATACAGACGGATATTCTCTATAATGGCAAAGTGGTTGCTACGGCGGAAGGGCAGCAGGGAGTGGCGGAAGTGATGCATCCGCAGCTATGGAGCCCGGAAACACCTAATCTATATATCGCTCGCACGCGCGTTATCAAAGAAGGCAAGATATTAGATGAAGTAGAGACGAGGTTCGGTATTCGGAGTCTCAGTTATACGCCCGAACATGGATTTCAGTTAAACGGAGAGACGCGTAAGTTCAAAGGCGTCTGCAATCACCATGACTTAGGTCCGTTAGGCGCAGCGGTGCATAAAGATGCGCTGCGCCATCAGATCACCATGCTTAAGGAAATGGGCTGCGATGCTATCCGCACGAGTCATAATATGCCTGCGCCGGAATTAGTGGAGCTTTGCGACGAAATGGGAATGATGATGATGATTGAGCCATTCGATGTATGGAATTGGGGTAAGACGGAGAATGACTATAACAAGGAGTTTGATGACTGGTGGAAATGGGACATTACGAATATGGTGAAGCATTATCGCAACAACGCGTCGGTAATGCTGTGGAGCAGCGGCAATGAAGTATGGAATCAAGTGCTACCGGACGGCATAGAGATTGTCACGAAATTGCAGAACCTTTTCCATCAACTCGATCCTACCCGACCCGTCACGAACGGAATGGACCAAGCGATGCACGTCATCCATAACGGTTTTGGCGCAGCAGTAGAGTTGCCGGGATTCAATTATCGCACGAGTCGGTATATTGAGGGTTATGAATACCTGCCGCAAAAGATGATCTTAGGCTCTGAGACCGCTTCTACTGTTTCCAGCCGCGGGGTATATAAGATACCTGCTATATTGAAAGATTTCGCCGTATATGATGATTTTCAAAGTAGCGGCTATGACGTAGAATACTGCCCGTGGGCGGGACTTCCGGAACAGGACTTCCAACTGCAAGATGATTATCATTGGACCTTAGGGCAATTCGTCTGGACGGGATTTGATTATTTAGGCGAGCCTTCTCCGTATGATACGGATGCATGGCCAAGCCACAGCAGTTATTTCGGAATTATTGACTTGGCTTCGCTGCCCAAAGACCGATTTTGGTTGTATCGCAGTCAATGGAACAAAGAGGAATCGACATTACATATACTGCCACACTGGAACTGGAGTGAAAAGGACCAAGTACCGGTATTCTGCTATACGAGTTATCCGAGCGCGGAGTTATTCGTAAATGGTAAGAGTTACGGACGATTGAGATTTGCAACGGCAGAAGAGACGGAGCGGTTGGCGAAAGGCGAGAAGATAGAAGGCGTAAGCGCGATGCCAAAGGTGGGCGAGTTTGAAGTGCCAGTATGGGGCAGTGCGCCACGGCCGGAGTTATTGCCGCGCTATCGGTTGATGTGGTTTGACGTGCCTTATGAGCAAGGCGAGATAACGGTGGTCGCTTATGATGCAGAGGGAAAAGAGGCAGCGCGTGAAACAGTGCGCACAGCAGGCGAGCCGGACCATTTGGAAGTCATCTGGGCGAACGAGAAGGAGAATCCGGAAGAGTTATGCTACATGACCGTAAAGGTAGTAGATAAAGACGGAAACCTTTGCCCATTTGCGGACAACCTGATAAGCTACGAAGGCGAAGGGTTTGTAGCAGCGGCTAACGGCAATGCAGCAAGCTTAGACAGTTTCGTTGAACCAAGGATGCACGCCTTCGCAGGGCAATGCACGTTTATCATCCGGAAAGGAGCAAAGGGCTCCTTCCGAATGGACCGCTAACGCTGTAAGACCGGCCGAAGGCCTGTAAGACACATAAAAAAATAGGGCGCCGAAGCGTCCTATTTTTTTTATGCATGAATTCGAATTAACGAACCTGTGCACCGTGGATGTTGTACATCTTGTTGTCACGGATGATGTAGATAACGCCATCAACAACAACTTTCTGTGCCTTCTCGGTCAGAACGATGTTCTCGATACCCTCGGTAGAAGGAGTCCATCTGAACTCTTCCGGCTTACCAGAGAGATCAACCTCTATTGCCTTAGGATCAGAATTGATGACTTCGTAGTCCTCTACTTTCAGGTTGCCCATATCATGCCAACCCTCAACCGCTACGCCTTGGTCCTCATACGGTCCATAGGTTTGAACTTGTACAGCCCAACCACCTGCTTTACGGAATTTGAATTCATCAACACCCTTGGCGTGAATAGTAGCGGTGTATTTGCCCTCTTCAACTAATGTCATTGCCGTACCAGCCCAATCATCGAAGGTACCAATGATCTGCACCTCTTCAGGAGCGCCAGCAGGAGCAAGGAAGGTTACAATAAAGTCTTCACGATCATCCGGAGCGCAACGAGCCCAGCGGAGATCTGCTTCACGGATATCAAAGAGAATTTCCGGATTCTCTTTGGTCAGGAGGTTATCACCATCCTCACCCGGCATACGAACCCACTCTTCGCCTACTAACTTCTGGAGATATGCGGCATCTTTCCAACCCGGCATATTTGCAGCAGGAATACTATCACCGTCTTGCAAACCGCTTGTAATCTGGTAGGGGGATCCTTCAGCAGCCTTGAACGTAATGAAGTATGTCGGAGCCATATTAGCCATGGTCTGATCAACATCCAACTGCATCTCAACGAATTGCCAGTTAGTCATACTACCAACGAGGAACGGAACAGCGAATCCACCACAACCGTCACTAATAACTGTGATTTTGTAGTTGTGATAAATAGCGGTACAAGGATTGGATTTCCATGCTTCTACAGTATATACGTTCGGAGCATCTTTACCATAGGTCTTCAAATCAATTTCTCCAGGAAGGCCAGCAACAACTGTTACTCCTCCACGAATAACGGTAGCTTCACCGATTTGGTATGACCAGTTAAAGTTGCCATCAACATCGAGCATAACCGGCTTACCTTCAGGGCTTGCAGTTTCGTCAGCTACAGATACTGCATACCAGCCATCAAAACCGTCAATAGCCACGAATTTTTTGCAGTTCTTTGCATCCTCAACTTTGCCTTCGCCCTTACCCCAGTTGTTGTAGGTACCTACGAAGACGATGTCATTACATGCCATGTCGGCCGGAACAAAGATAGCGACACAAACCTCGCCATCATTGTACTCAGCAGCATTTTTAATAGCTTCATCACCAGGAACAACGTCCTTTGAAGCAAAAGCGCATACGCTAATCAGCGCTGCCGCCAAAAAAGCATAAATCTTCTTCATAATAGAATAAATTTAAGTTAATAATGTTAATTAGTTAATATAATGAATATCATTCATTAATATACATATCCATCACCGCCTTGCGCAGCGAAGGTATTATTTGCATCACCCTCCACATCCGTTTTGAAGTTCGGGTTCGCACGTTTGTCAATCGTCGGGACTGGGAACCAATTCAAATACTCCGACGTATTAGCCGTATAGAATTGCTGGCCATCTTTTTTGCCCAAACGACCTTCCCAGTTAAAACGATACTTATCTGCATCCTTTCCGAAGAAGCGGTCGAAACGGATGAGATCGATACGACGGCGTCCTTCAAACCAGAACTCACGGCTCCACTCGTCCAGCAGGGTCTCTTCGTCCAGCGAAGGAAGCGGATCAGCGTTTGCACGAGCACGGATGGTATTGTTGATAATATTGAGGGCTTCACCTGTTCTTCCCAGACGGAAGAGCGCTTCCGCCTGAATCATATAGGCTTCCGCCAGACGGAAGAACGGAATATCGGTATCCGGCCATGAGGTACTCTGACGAGGCGAGAGTTTCGGCAACGCAGCCGAAGAATATACGCCTGTGAACTTCATACCGCCCCAGCAATCGAAGAAATCAGTAGTAGCAGGATCTGTTAAACTTCCCTTTCCACCCGTCAGCAAGAACGGATAGCCGGTACTCATACTATCGGAACATAAGATCGCACGATCATCATGCAACCTTGCAGGCATTTTAAACTCGTCAAGCACTATTTCTTCAGCCGTACTACGGTCGATATTCATCGGTTTGAGGAATTTATCTACCATTGTAGGCGATGTACGCAAAGCGTGCCACTCCGACTCGATGCCCCAAGCATTCAATCCTGCAATACGCGGACCAGCTATTAAGTATAGCGTACTGGCGTAACTCTGAGAATACAAACCGTCCTGATAAATCTGGAGGAGCGATTCCTTGATGACATCATCACGGTGGTTATCACCCATGAAGAGACGCTGATATGCGCTATATACGAAACCGGAATCGGTAACTACTTTCTCAGTTACAAGTTCATGAATACCCCTATTATCTTCGATAGTAGCCGTAGCGACATCGTAAGCGTCTTGCCACGTTTGCGTCTGATTTGCAGTCCACTCCGGATTATATTTATTGTATACATCCGCATTGAGGTAGATACGCGCCAAGAGCAGTTGCGCCGCTGCTTTACCTACACGATACTTATTGATACGCTGAGCAGGTAACTCTACGATTAAGTCCTTAAGCTCCGTTACAAGCCACTCGTAGATTTTATGACGCGGATAGAAATGAGGGAATTCATTCGACTCCGTAGTGATAAGCGGCGCATAGAGGAACATATCCATGAGGTGATAATAGTGCAGTGCACGGATAAAGCGCACCTCTGCGTAGCGGTATTTCTCCTCATCGGTTTCATGAGAAGCATAGGTCAAATAGTGGTTGCAGTACTTCACATCCAGATTCAGACGAGTATAGATACCAGGGATTGCCTTCGTTTCTCCCGTCCACGTAGCAGTCTGTAACACTTCGGGTTGCTCCGGATCTTTCCAAATCCACCATGCTTCATCGGATGGCAAATCATTACAATACCAGATCATACGATAGAAACCGGACGTACCTGCATCCAAGTCCTCCACATCCGAGTCTCCACCAGGTTCCGACTGACCAATAACAGCCAAACATGCATAGCACTTGGTGAACATACGATCCTGGTTAAAGGACGTAGAAGAGTTCGGGTCAATTGGTTTGGTATTCAGGTCTTGTACACAGGCAGTGAAAACCAATCCTACCAACGCCATTGCTACATATTTCAATAACTTATTCATAATATATGTTATTTTATGTGTTTACAAATTATTAGAATTGAAGGTTAATACCGAGTACCGTAGTCATCGAACGCGGATAGATGGAGTTATCTACACCGCCCATACCAACTTCCGGATCGAGTCCCGAATACTTGGTAATCACGAACGGGTTAGAAACCGTACAGTATGCACGCCCGGATACTTTCGGCGTTGTAAAGGAGTAGCCGAGCGTGATATTATCGCAACGCAGGAAGGAAGCATTCTCCAAGAAGCGATCCGTGATACTATAATCACCAGTTGTCACTTCAGCCATACCATCTTCACTAAATATGTGCGTATTATAAGCATCTACATAGTAGGCATCGAATACAGCTACCGGTAATGTGCTAAAATATCCATTACGCGACAGCGAACCGATTGGTACGTTTTGCAGACGCGTAGAAATGACGTTATTAAATACATAGTTACCAATGTTAGCACGGAAGGACATACCGAGGTCGAAGTTATAGAACTGGAACTTCATCTGGAAGCCCATAGTAACCGGGGCAACAGGACTATGCTTGAACACCTTATCCTGCACGTCAATTACACCATGACCTTCTTCGCCCTCGGCCTGCTGGTCCACGATATACCAATATGGTGTACCATCGTCCTTATAACCTTTCTTCGCCTCATAGAGGTAGAACACATCGGTAGCATAACCTACAGCGTATTTCGTAATCGAGCTACCGCCACCAAGACCGATACCACCCTTACCGGAACCATCTACCATTGGATCTACACCATTCAAATTGGTAATCTTATTCTGATTCCAGGTTACGTTATAACCAAGATCCCATTTGAAGCGCTTTCCGTAATCCAGGATGACGGCATTGATAGAGAACTCAATACCTTGGTTCTGGAGCGAACCGATATTGGACATCACGCGTTTACGATAGTTGGTACCCATCGGGACATCCTTATTATTCAGCAGGTCGGTTGTTTTACGGAAGTAATAGTCCAGCGAACCCGAGATTCGATTATTGAGGAATGCAAAATCAATACCGGCATTGTAAGTAGTTGTCTTCTCCCATGTCAAATCGGGGTTATAGCCATTCGGACGATCGGAAATATAGAGCGTATTACCATCCGCATCCTTTACCACGTCCACGATAGCGGTATTGTTATCCTCGGTAGCCACATTGTCGCCACCGACCGGATAATACGAAGTATGTCCCGTAGTCTGGGTATAAGAAGGCATGTATGCATAGTCTCCGATGCCTTCCTGCTGACCGGTAATACCATAACCGAGACGGAGCTTGAGGTCGTTCACCCAGTTGACATCTTTGAGGAAGGATTCTTTAATCTTCCAACCAACGGCCACAGACGGGAATACGCCCCAACGGTGATTTGCTGCAAAACGGCTGGAACCGTCGCCACGAAGAGTCGCGGTAACCATGATCTGATTCCATCCTATCCAGTTCACACGGCCGAAGAAGGACACGAGGAAGTTCTCTCCCTTACCAGTACCTACATTAGGATATGCTACGCCACCAGGCACCCCGGCATGCCCTTCATACGTCATCGGGAAAATACCATTACCCTTTTTGTTGTAGTCGTTGTAGAAGTGCTGCCACTCATAACCGGCCATGATATCGAAATGCTGCTGCGCCTCTTCCCAATCATGTCCGTACTGCGCGTAACAGTTAAACTGGAGATTGTACTTCATCTTCTGCTCATATCCATTCCAACCGGTATAGTGGCTGGCCGTACCAAGCATATTGTTCACGTTAACTTGCTTACCGAACGAATAGTCAGCACCGAAATTCGCATGGAGTACCAAGTCCTCGAAACCGTGTACCTTGTAGGTGGCATCCAAGTTACCCACGAACTGGCCGGCATTAGAAGTGTTGGATTGGTGCTTGAGCTGTGCCAGAGGGTTAGAAGCGCCCTTTAAATTATACATCCAGTTCGGGTCATCGTACGGGCCTTTTTCCGCAGATGAGATTCCGAGCGGCTGGAAGAATCCATCCCAGTGCGCATCGAGCTCATCTTTGGTCAGGTAGTACTTTGTACCATACGCCTCACCTACCAAAATCTGCTCTCCATAGATATTGGTAAGATCTCCTGTAGAGTAAATCGGCTGCGTAGGATCCTTATCGAGGTATGCTCCGGCGATACCCGGTTCATACTCGTTATAAATGTACATTCCCTTTGCATTGAGATTGAAGATCAGGTGATTATCCAAGAAGGACGGATTAAGGTTGATTGCCGCGGTAACACGCTGCATCTGCGAGCCCTTCACCGCACCATTATTGAGCGTATAACCGATAGATGCACGATACGGCATATCTACGATATTATTCTTGACGCCGCCTGTTAACGACACGTTGTGGTCAGTAGAAACAGCTGTACGATAGATTTGCTTAAACCAATCCACATTGTCATTCATAAGGAATGCGTTTTCCTGATGCGATTGACCAGCAGCCGTAGCATACGCGCGAAGTTCATCGCCATTCAGGACATCCAAGTGCTGGAGCACAGAGCCGAAACTAACATTACCATCGTAACTCACTTTCAGTTTTTGTCCGGATTTACCTTTCTTGGTAGTAATAAGGATGACACCGTTAGAAGCACGGCTACCATAGATGGCGGTAGCGGAAGCATCCTTGAGGACGGTAAAGGTCTCGATATCAGACGGGTTGACCAACGACAACGGGTTGGACACACCTAAGATACCGTTATTATCCATTGCCAGACCATCGATGACGATCAACGGCGAGTTGGAAGCATTAAGGGATGATCCACCACGAATACGTATTTCTGCACCACCACCAGGAGTACCACCAGCAGTAGCGACATTCACACCAGCAATCTTACCGGACAACATATCCGTTGCCGTTGTGGTAAGGGCCTTATTCATATCATCCGGCTTGATCGCCGTTACCGAACCGGTAGCATCGTTTTTCTTAACGACACCGTAACCAACGACAACGACCTCTTCGAGGACTTCGGTATCCTCCGCCAGCTTAACACTCATATTCGGGGCTGCTGCCAGCTCTTGGGTTTTATAACCCATGTAGGAGATAGCGAGTTTAGCACCCGGTTGTACTTTGAGTTCAAAGTTACCATCGAAATCGGTGATAGTACCATTGGTAGTACCTATCTCCAAGATAGAAGCACCGATGATGGGCTCGCCATTTGCTGCATCAACAATAGTACCACTGGCCGTCTGGGCAATAGCGGCTACAGTACCCAGCATCAACAAGATGGCGAGGGAAATAGTACGAAACATATTGAAATTACTCGTTTTCATTGTTGCAAATGTTTTTTGGTAGTTGATTTAGCTGATTAAGGATGTACAGGACGCGTATAAGTCAATCCACCGAGCAAGAACTCGTGGGTAACAATTGTATCCACCACATGCGTTGTAGTATCCTCCACGTACTCCACATTATATTTATATTTGGATATATTCAGACCTTGTCCCTTTTCACCTGCCGTAGTACTCGTCAGCAAGATGGCAAATTTGGCA
Organism: Bacteroidales bacterium UBA1187; assembly: GCA_002309835.1. GTDB lineage: Bacteria > Bacteroidota > Bacteroidia > Bacteroidales > Paludibacteraceae > Colicola. Next base: position 66,973 of record DBYL01000031.1, on the reverse strand, counting down.
TCCGTAGACACATCCGTAAAGCACCACGTACCATCAACCTCTTTTACTGTTTCGCTGATAACCGTCGATGTTTTGGTAGCACGATCGTATTTCGAGCTCACGCTCTTCTGATAGAAATGAGCCGCATTGACAAGGGTTGTCGGATCATGCTTGAACTCATAGCGGAAGGTACAGGTCGTATCTGCAGCAAGCGTATCCATTTTGCCTGTGAAGATCTTGAGCGTATCATACTTAAACATGATAGGAGGTCCCACATAAATTGCCTTGATAGAATCTCTAAAAATACTATCCATCGTGAATTTACCTCTATAGGTCGCTTCCCAATCGGTATTGAGTAAGGTACCTAAAGTTTTCTCCCATTTCTCTACACGGGCAGTATTGTTGGCATCTGCGCCACCAAATGCACGTCCGTCCGGAGCGATAAAGGCATTTCCCTCATACTTCAGCGTATAAGGATCGCCCGCTCGCGGAGTCAACAGCAACGAGAAGGCTGTACCATGCTCATTCCATTCGCCGTACTCATAGGTCAGGGTGTCCACGCTTTTGGGTTCATAAACACCATTGCCGAACGTGAGCGTACGATACACAATACGATTGTCATTCACACCACCCAAGAACTCATACTCCGAGATAGTGAGCTTGTCGTGGTCGTTGTCAAATTGTACAAGACTACGTGGGGACTTATGCAGGGTGGACTTAATCATGTCCGTGCATACATCCTTCACGTCAGACTTGGTCTCACAAGAAGTAAAAGCAAAGACTGCTATCGCCCCCACGAATACACTTACAAGTAGTTTGTTTTTCATAAATAGATATTTTAGTTTGTTTGTTATTCTTTTTCCTTAATCAGGAGAACGGATGCGGCACCGAGGAGGAGGAGACAGCCAGCTACAACCAGCATACCTGCTTGCACGTGTGCGCATATATATTTAAGGAGTAAACCTCCACAGAGGGCTGCGATGATCTGCGGGATACAGATCGTGCAGTTGAACAAGCCGAGGAGGGTACCCATATGTTTGCTACCGGAGATAGCATTCGTGATGATCGTGAACGGCAAGGCCAGCATAGCTGCCCAGGCTGCACCGATGAGTGCGTAGCTTAGGAAGATGACATATTTGCCCGGGATAAGGAATTGGCCGAGCATCAAGTCACCGCGCACGAAATAGACGGAGATAAAGCCGATGGCACCCACGATAAGCGAGATGGCATACGCGCCCTTGTTGCCAAAGGCGTGCTCGAGCTTCGGCAGCAGAGCTGCCCAGAGGAGGGAGCCTACGGCCTGCACGCAGAAGACGACACCTACCCAGTTACCGGCATCCTGGAACGCCAGATCCTTAGCACTGAGTCCGTCCCAGCCGAAGCAGTTCGCCGCGATAGCGCCATTCGAATAAGTCCACATATACATGAAGGCCGCCCAGCAGAAGAACTGCACAAGGCCGACCGTCAGGAACGCGCGTACGATAAAAGAAGTGGATTTAGACTCCGAGGGTTCTTTCTCCTCCGCCTTCTTATTGAGGCCATGGAACTCCGCGTACTCCTGCGGGTCCATCTCCTCGACCACCAAGAAGGTATAAACAGAGCAGAGGATGAGGATCGCTGCGCCTACATAGAAGGACCACTTAACGGTATCCGGGATAACGCCCTCTGGAGCCGTATTGGCCAAGCCAATCCATGTGAAGAAAATCGGGAAGAGATAGCCTACTACCGAGCCGGCATTACAGAGGGCCGACTGAATAGCATAAGCCGTACCCTTCTGCTCCTCATTGACCATATCGCCCACCATCATCTTGAAGGGCTGCATGGCAATATTGATACTCGTATCAAGGAACATAAGGCTGAAGAGGCCGAACCACATCGCTGCGTTCAAGCCAAGCCAGACGCCTTGCTCGAAGGTGAAATTACCTGCGTTAGGAAGAAGGATCATCACCGCCACGGCAATCAAGGCGCCGATAAGCAAATAGAACTTACGACGACCGAAGAACTTACCAAACCAAGTCTTATCCGACAACAAGCCGATAAGCGGCTGCACGATCATTCCCATCAACGGGGGAAGAATCCAGAAGAAAGACAACTGATGAGGGTCCGCTCCCAATGTAGCAAAGATACGTGAGATATTTGCGCTTTGAAGCGCATAGGCGATTTGTACTCCGAAAAAGCCGAAACTCAGATTGAAGAGTTGAGCAAAGGACAAATTTCGTTTCTGCATGGTATTAATTTCATTAATCGGCTGCAAAGTTAATACATTTTTTTTAATCGTGCAAGAGTTTTGAGCATTTTTTTGAAAAAAATGAACTTTTTCCGAATTTTTTGAATATTTAGGATAAAAAAAGATGGTAAATAAACATAGATAAACACTGCCCTTTAGAATAGTTCACTATTCCGGCCTACGCGGCCTCGAGCGTAATAGCCTACCAACGCACGTGCTTAAGCGAACTTAGCACGTACCTTAATAGCCAATTCCGCGCAGCGAGAGCTGCATAATATTAAACTATTCTGCACGGCAGCGATAAACATAAATAAATTATTTTTCGCTTGTTTATGCCGTAAAATTCGCCAAAAACAGTATATATACATAGTATATATACTATATACGCATAATTTTTGCAAAAATGGCTGTTTATCATATGGGTATCATATGGCTATAGTATGGGTATCCTATGGAACGCCTCCGATGCTATACCGACGGACGTCCTGTTTTGCACCGAGGATGAGTGGACACTATCACCAACAGCTCGTAGTACTTAGAAGGAAGAGGGAAATAAAAGAGGAAAGAGGGAGGCGGATGGCGGATGTGCAAGGCGAAAAAGAAGAAAAATACAAAAAAAGTGTGTGTGCGCTTGCATATATAAAAAGAATTTTATATCTTTGTGCCCGATTTGAAAGAAAAGAGAAGAAAATAAGAAAAACACAGATATGAGTGTAACACACGAAGAATTAGTAAAAGCACTTCAGGATTATTTTGGTTTTGACACATTCAAAGGCAATCAAGAGGCCATTATCAGGAATGTGATGGAAGGCAAAGACACATTTGTGTTGATGCCGACGGGTGGTGGAAAGAGTCTCTGCTATCAGTTACCGTCGTTGATCATGGATGGTATGGCGATTGTTATCTCGCCGCTGATCGCGCTGATGAAGAACCAGGTGGATGCGATGCGTAACTACTCGGAAGAGCCGGGTGTAGCGCATTTCATCAACTCGAGTTTGAGCAGGCCGGAGATCAATGCCGTCAAGGAGGATGTGTTAGCCGGCAGGACGAAGTTGCTGTATTTGGCACCTGAGAGTTTGCAGAAGAACGAGAACGTGGACTTCCTTCAGGGCGTGAAGATCAGTTTTTATGCAGTAGATGAGGCGCATTGTATCTCGGAGTGGGGTCATGATTTCCGTCCGGAGTACAGCCAGATACGCAGTATGGTGCAGCGCGTTGGCGTGGCGCCGATTATTGCGTTGACAGCTACGGCTACGCCGAAGGTGCAGAAAGATATCCAGAAGAACCTGGGTATGCCTGACGCGACGGTGTTCAAGAGCAGTTTCAACCGTCCGAACCTGTATTACGAAGTACGGCCGAAGACGGCGGATGTGGACAAGGACCTGGTGAAGTATATCCGTAGCATGGAAGGCAAGAGCGGTATTGTATATTGTCTGGCGCGTAAGGAAGTGGAAGATCTGGCGCAAGTGCTGCAGGTGAACGGGATTAGTGCGCGGGCTTACCATGCCGGTATGGATGCGGCAACAAGAACGGCGAACCAGGATGCGTTCCTGATGGAAGAGGTGCAGGTGATCGTTGCGACCATCGCGTTCGGTATGGGTATCGACAAGCCGGATGTGCGGTTCGTAGTACATTACGACATCCCGAAGAGTCTGGAGGGATATTATCAGGAGACAGGACGTGCGGGTCGTGACGGTGGTGAAGGACAGTGTATCTGTTTCTACAGCCCGGATGACATCGAACGACTTCGTCGTTTCCAGCAAGGTAAGACGCCGAAAGAGATAGGTATAGGCAATCAGTTGCTATTCGAGACGCAGAGTTATGCGGAGAGTACGATATGCAGGCGTAAGTTGCTGCTGCATTATTTCGGAGAGGAGTACACGGAGGAGAAATGCGGTAACTGCGATAACTGTCGCAAAACCTATAAGATGGTGGATGCGAGTGAGTTGCTGCAGTTGATACTCGAGACCGTTCAGCAGGTGAACGAGAAGCACAAAGCGGAGCATATCGTAGATATCCTGCACGGCAACCAGACTTCGGAGGTGATGAGTTATCACCATGACGAGTTGGAGAACTACGGTGCGGCGAGTGACGAAGAAGAGAGTACGTTGCACGCTATCATCCGTCAGGCGTTGCTATCCGGTATGCTGAAGAAAGATGTGGACTCGTACGGTGATCTGAAGTTGACTAAAGATGGTACGAAATTCATTCGCAAGCCCGGTAAATTTGAGGTGCCGATTGAGATTGAGGACGAGGACGAGATAGACATGGAAGGTGCGGGTGCCACTTGTGCGGCAGCCGATGAGGTGCTGTTCTCCATCCTCAAAGATATACGTAGAAAGATTTCCAAGAAATGCGACGTGCCTCCGTTCGTGATCTTCCAAGACCCGAGTCTGGAGGCGATGGCAACTACCTACCCCATCACGATGGAGGAGTTGCTGATGATTCCGGGTGTAGGTATCGCAAAAGCGAAACGCTATGGCGATGAGTTCCTTCGCGTCATCAAAGAGTACGTAGAAGAGAACGAGATCATCCGTCCGGACGATATGCGTATCCGCACGGTGGCGAAGAAGTCGACGCGCAAGAAACAGATCATCCAAGCTATCGACAGGCGTGTGGACCTGGACGACCTCGCGGAGAGTTGCGGCATGAGCATGGAAGAGATGATGGACGAGTTGGAGGCGATCGTGTTCTCCGGCACGAAGATCGACATCAATTACTTCATCCAAGAGGTGCTGGATCCGGACGAGGAGGAGGAGATATACGACTACTTCAAGAATGCCGATAACGATAATATCAAGTTGGCGATGGAGGAACTCGGGGAAGATTACTACGACGAGATGCATGTAAGGCTTGTGCGTTTGAAGTTCCACTGCGATTTGGGAAACTAATGGTAAATAAACATAGATAAACACTGCCGCTATCATGTTAGGAATTATGGGCCACGCGCCCGGAGCGTATAAGCCTATTATGGCGCGCTTGTAAACAAGCTCCCAGCGCCCCCTAATAGTCTAATCCGCAGCAACCGAGGTTGCTTACAATTCCAAACATGCCAGCGTCAGCGATAAACATAAATAAATTGCCCTGCTAATACAAATAGTAAGCCATGCAATATAATTTAAAACGCATCATTGATACACATCCCGAATGGCTGGAAGGATTAAAGAAGAAATGTTATGCCGTAAACGGATGCTGTTCAACCGTACATAAAGAATTAGGACCATTCCTAAATGAATATATGTACCAGGAGGCGTTGAGGATACTATTTGACGAGCAACACATCAACTACCAGAAAGAATATTCCTTTGGAATAACCTATCATGGCAAACGGATTGAGCATAAGCACTATCTGGATTTTTTAGTAGAGGATGAGATAATTGTTGAATGTAAAGCCGTGGAAAAATTATGCTTAGAACATCGGCAACAATTATGGAACTATATGCGGTTAACGGGCAAGAAGATCGGAGTGTTGTACAATTTTCAACCCGTCAATGACCAATCGGAACATTACTATTTAGACGCCGACGGGACGATGTATATGTTTTAGAAGGGAGCGCCACGCGGCAAGGGGAGACATCCCCGACGAGCGGGGAAATAAAGAGAGAAAAATGCAAAAGGGAGTTGTTGATTTTATAACACTTGGGTGCTCGAAGAATCTGGTGGATGCGGAGAGAGTGATGAGGCAGTTGGAGGCTGTCGGGTGGAAGTGTGTGCATGATCCGGAGAAACCGAAGGGGGAGATATGTGTGATCAACACCTGCGGGTTTATCGGTGACGCCAAAGAGGAGAGCATCAACATGATCCTTCAGATGGCCGAGCGGAAGAAGAGAGGACAGTTGGGAAAGCTGATTGTCATGGGGTGCTTGAGTGAGCGGTACCGCGCGGAGTTGGAGGCGGAGTTGCCTGAGGTGGATGCGTATTATGGCAAGTTTGATTTTATGGGGATGGTTGAGTATTTAGTAAGCGCTCCATCCTCAGCAAAAAACGTACTGCCCCGTACTCGTGCTTTTGCGGACCCAAACCGCAAAAGAACGTTTTTGAGTGAGGACACGCGCTTGCCGGAAGCATATGAGAGGGAACAAGAGAAGGGAGAGAGCCTAAGTTGCGAGAGAAAACAAGAAGGCGGAAAGAGGCAAAGTTGCGAGGGATATGAGAGACATTTGACGACACCGAAGCATTACGCGTATTTGAAGATAAGTGAGGGGTGCAACAGGATGTGTTCGTATTGCGCGATTCCGTTGATTACGGGTAGACACACGAGCCGGCCGAAGGAGGAGATATTGGCGGAAGTAAGATGGCTGGTTAGTCAAGGCGTGAAGGAGTTGAATGTGATTGCACAGGATTTATCAAGTTATGGGCTTGATTTAAAGGGTGAATGGGTGAATGGAAGCAGGCATCTGTTGCCGGAGTTGATAGATGAGATAGCACAAGTGCCAGGGGTTGAATGGATACGACTGCATTACGCTTATCCTACGGATTTTCCAGAGGGGTTGCTGGACGTGATGGCCAAGCATAAGAATGTATGTAAGTACCTCGATATCGCGTTGCAACATTGCACGGACCATATGTTGGATTTGATGCGGAGGCATATCACGCGAGCGGAACAAGATGCGTTGATTAAGAAGATACGTGAACGCGTGCCGGGTATTTGTATCAGGACGACGCTGTTGGTTGGCCATCCGGGTGAGACGGAAGAGGATTTTGAAGAGTTGAAGGCGTGGGTGAAAGAAATGCGATTTGAGCGGATGGGTTGTTTCGCTTATTCGGACGAGGAAGGTACGTACGCGAACAAACACTATAAGGATGATGTGCCACAAGAGGTGAAGGACGCGCGGGCATCGGAGTTGATGGCCATCCAGCAGGAGATAAGCGGGGAGTTGATGGCGAAGTTTGTGGGTAAGACAGAGCGGGTGATTATCGACCGTGAGGAAGGAGATTACTTCATCGGCAGGACGCAATACGACAGTCCTGAGGTGGATTGCGAGGTGATGATAGAAAAGATTGGAGATTGGAAATTGGAGATTGGAAATTTCTATGACGTGAAGATCACGAAGGCAGAAGACTTTGATTTATACGCAAAGATAGAGTAAGGCTTAGCTGCACCCCTTCGACAAAACACGCCTCCGAGAGGGTATAAGTCTAAGCCGAAGAGGAAGAGAAGAGAGAAGAAAAACGAATATACTATGTTAACGAAAGAATTGATTGGCCGGATAGCAGAAGCGACCGGTCAGAGTAAGAAGCAGGTGGAGATGTTGCTCTCGACGAGCAATGCCATCCTTCGCGAAACCCTGATGGCCGGTAAGGCAGTGCAGTTGCAGGGTTTTGGTGCATTGGAGTTGAAGGCCAAACAGGCCCGCGTCATTGTGCACCCCAAGACAGGAGAGCGGACGGAAGTGCCGAGTAAGAACCAGTTGGTTTTTCGTCCAGTAGATAACTTAAAAGACGAACTTAAAAAGATCTAAGCCATGGCAGAGAAACTTAGTTGGACCGAGTTACGCCGTGCGTTGGCGAGTCGGGCAGGTGTGAGTGAGAAAGAAGCGAATACGTTTCTCAATGCTTTGAACGCACAGATCGTTGAGGCGTTGAAGAGTGACAAACAGGTGAAAGTCAACGGTTTAGGCATGTTCAAATTGCAGGCTGTAGCGCCGCGCAAGAGTGTGAACGTAGCTACCGGAGAGGCTATCACTATCGAAGGATATAACAAGATCGCTTTTGTGCCCGAGGCGAGTGTGAAAGAGTTGGTGGAGAAAGTGGGAGAAGCCTACCCCCAGCCCCTCCCTGAAGGGAAGGGAGATGATCGTGATTTTATGCACGATACAGATCCGCTGAAGAAGTTAGGCAGCCAGGCCGAGGAGATCGTGGATATCCTGGGTGAGTTGGGACAGAGCCCGAAGGCGGAAGAGAAGCCTACCCCGACCCTCCCTGAAGGGAAGGAGGAAGTAATACCAGAGCCGGAACCGGTGAATGAACCAGAGCCAATTAAAGAGCCCGAGCCGGAACCCGTAGTAGAGGAGCCGGTAAGGGAGCCGGAACCGATTAAAGAACCGGAACCAGTGAAAGAGCCGGAGCCGGTGGTTGAGGTGAAACCGGAAGAGCCTGCTAAGCCAGAAGAGCCGAAGAAGAAAGAGAAGAAGTATCATTTCGTTCGTGATACATTGATTTGTGTGGTTATATTGTTGCTGTTGCTGCTGGTTGGTTATTTCTTCCTTCGTCACCAGTTGAGCGGTTGGATTGAGTCGTTCCTGCAAGGCAATCCTGCACCGACGGAGCAAGTAGCAGCAACGGAGTCGACAGAGGCTGCTGTGGCTGCTGACGCAGAAGAAGGGGAGTTGACGGAAGAGCAAGTACTGGCAGAGTTCCTGGCATGCTCGGAAGAGAGCGAGGAGCAAGTGACTCCTGAAGCGAATATCTATGAGGAGTTGATTACTATCGAGCCGATGCATGAGGCCAGTCGATTGACATGGATGGCGAAGCGTTTCTATGGAGACAAGGCCTATTGGCCGTATCTGTATGACGCGAACAAGGATCATATCTCCAACCCGAGTAAGATTGAGGTTGGTACGCCTATTCGTGTGCCGAAATTGACGGCAGCGCAGAAAGATACGACTATCGAGAGTACGAGAATTGCGTTGGAGCGGTTGAGGAGAGAGGCAGAAGCAGCGTGCAGGAAGTGATACGCATAGAAGGGGCGGACACGCACAACTTGAAACATGTGTCGGTAGATATACCGCGTAACAAGTTGGTTGTGGTGACGGGTGTGAGCGGCAGCGGCAAGAGTTCGCTGGCGTTTGACACGCTCTATGCCGAGGGGCAGCGTCGTTATGTAGAGAGCCTCAGCGCCTATGCCCGTCAGTTCATGGGCAGGATGCAGAAACCGGATGTCGAGAAGATAGAAGGTATTCCTCCTGCTATCGCTATTCAGCAGAAAGTAAGCAGTCGTAACCCGCGTTCAACGGTAGGAACCGTGACGGAGATCTACGACTATTTGAAACTATTGTACGCGCGCATAGGAAAGACGTACTCGCCCGTGAGCGGGCAGGAGGTGAAGAAGAACACCATCCGGGATGTCGTGGCGTATATGGAGAGTCAGCCGAAAGGTACGCGACTGTATCTGTTGAGTCCGATTATACTGCCCGAGAACAGGACGCTCAAAGAGCAGTTGGCTGTTTGGCAGAGTCAGGGGTTCAGTCGGTTGCTGGTGGATGGCGACACAGTGCGGCTGGACGACCAGACGTGGAAAGAAGTAGAAGGGCATGAGGCGTATCTGTTAGTCGACCGTATCATCGTAGATAAAGAGCAGGCAACAAGTAACCGCTTCGCCGACAGCGTGCAGACGGCGTTCTTTGAAGGACAAGGCGAATGCCGTATATGGGTAGATAAGCACGAGAAGGTTTTCTCGGAGCGCTTTGAGGCGGACGGGATACAATTTATTGAGCCGAGTGAGCACTTGTTTGATTTCAACAACCCGATAGGTGCGTGTCCGGAGTGCAAGGGCATAGGTATCGTGACGGGTATAGATCCGGACCTTGTGGTGCCCGACAAGTCGAAGTCGATTTATGAGCAAGCGATAGCCTGCTGGCAGGGCGAGCGGATGAAAGAATGGCAGGATGCGCTAGTATACAATGCTGCGAAATTCGATTTCCCGATCCACACACCATTTTATGCGCTGACGCAAGAGCAGAAGTTGCTTATATGGAAAGGCAATGCATATTTCCGCGGGTTGAATGACTTCTTCCATGAGTTGGAAAGTCAGCAATACAACCGATTACAATACAAAGTATTATTGGCGCGCTATAAGGGTCGCACGACTTGTCCTGTTTGCCACGGATTACACCTGCGTAAGGAGGCGGAATACGTGCAGGTGAACGGCAAAAGTATCCAGCAGCTTTGCTCAATGCCGCTGTCGGAACTGCAGGAGTGGTTTAAGCATATCGAGTTAAGTGAGACAGAGCACCAGACGGCGGAGATGCTACTGGCGGAGATCAACAGTCGTTTGCAATTTATGCACGACGTGGGACTGAGTTATCTGACCTTGAACCGTCAGAGCAACACCTTATCGGGCGGAGAGAGTCAGCGTATCAACTTAGCGAAATCGTTAGGCAGCAGTCTGGTAGGTTCATTATACGTCTTAGACGAGCCATCGATCGGTCTGCATCCACGCGACACGGAGCGGTTGATACACGTGCTGAAAGAGTTGCGGGACTTAGGGAACACAATCGTAGTTGTGGAGCATGATGAGGATATCATCGCTGCTGCGGACCATATTATCGAGATCGGTCCGAAGGCCGGTCGGTTGGGTGGCGAGGTCGTTTATGAAGGCAGGCCACGACCGGAGTTATTCAGTTATCACATCCCCGTACAAAGGCGGCACTGGAATAACTACATCGAGGTAGAAGGCGCTTGCGAGAACAACCTGAAGAACCTGACGGTGCGTTTTCCGCTGCACGTGATGACGGTGGTGACGGGTGTGAGCGGTAGCGGTAAGTCGAGTCTGGTGAGCAAGGTGCTCTACCCTGCCCTGAAGAAACATTACGGCGGGATGTTCGGTGAGCATACCGGTGATTTCGGTCACTTAAGAGGTAGCTTGCAGTTGATGCAAGACATCGAGTTTGTGGATCAGAACCCGTTGAGTCGTTCGAGTCGCAGCAACCCTGTGACATATCTGAAGGCTTACGACGAGATACGAAGACTTTTTGCCGAGCAGGCTTTGGCCAAGCAGTTGGGTTTTGCTCCTTCGCATTTCTCGTTTAACACGCCCGGCGGTCGATGCGAGACGTGTCAAGGCGAGGGAACGATCACGATCGAGATGCAGTTTATGGCGGACCTCGTTTTGGAATGCGAGCAATGCCACGGAAGGCGGTTTAAGCAGGATGTGCTGGATGTGCACTACCGCGGTAAGTCGATTTATGACATATTATGCATGACGGTGAACCAAGCGGTGGAGTTTTTCAGCGAAGACCCGGAGTGCGAGAAGATCGTGAAGCGACTCAAGCCGCTGCAAGACGTAGGTATCGGATATATCCAATTGGGCCAAAGCAGCAGTACCCTTTCGGGCGGCGAGAGTCAGCGCGTGAAGTTAGCGTCGTTCTTGGCACAAGAGGACAGCAAGCCGACGATCTTCGTCTTTGACGAGCCTACGACGGGCCTGCATCACAGAGATATCGAGGTACTGCTGGAGGCATTGAATCGACTGATCAGCAAAGGTCACACGGTGATTATCATCGAGCATAACCCGGCAGTCATCTTAGCTGCGGACCATGTGATAGACTTAGGTCCGGAAGGCGGCAAAGAAGGCGGACAGATCGTTTGTTGCGGCACGCCGGAAGAAATAGCGCAATGCAAAGAGAGTTATACAGGCAAGTATCTTGCCCAAATCATAGAATCACAACATGAAAAGTCTAAAGTTTGATTTTGGTTATCTTCCCCGTTGGGGTGTATTATTGTTGGATCTGCTGCTATGCACGATTGCTTTTGTGCTGAGTGCGTGGATTGGAAGTAACTATTTCAATTACAAGCACATGGGGGGATATGTTCTGCCCATTTGGCAGCAATACCTGATTATCATTACCGTTCAGGCCATCGCCTTCCTTATTTTCCACACTTACGCGGGCATCCTGCGCTATTCGACATTTGTCGATATGATCAAAGTGCTGCTGGCGAATTTCGCGACCGGAGCGGCTATTGTATTCTTCAATCTCATCATGGATTGGACCACAGGCGGACATCCTATTTTCAATACGGTTGTGGCTATTTATGTGCCTATCGCCTTTGTACTTCTATTCACGCTCCGCGTGGCGGTGAAGACTTTCGGCGAGTTGCTGCAGCAATACGGAAGCGGTAGTCCGAGGGTGCTTATCTACGGCACGAAACATGCCGGTGTTTCTATTGCCAAGATGCTTCGCTCGGCCGGAAACATCCCTTATCGTCCGGTAGCGTTTATCTCGGATAGCGAGCACGGCTTTGACGTAGCCGGTTTGCCGGTAATGGCCTTGAACGAGAAACTGTTTAGATGGATGAAAGCGCGGAATATCCAACACGTGATTGTATCTCCGCTGAAGATGCGTGAGATCAATCCTGCCAAGGACTTGCAGGTGTTCATCGACCATAATATTCATATTTTGACCACCCCGTATTTCACGAGTGTGGAGAATACAAATGATATTGATGCGCAACGTATCGGTCGTATCGATGCCATCCGTATTGAGGATTTGTTAGAGCGCCCGGAGATTGATGTGAACACCGATAATGTACGCAGTATTCTGCACGACAAAGTGGTGCTCATCAGTGGCGCGGCCGGAAGTATCGGTAGCGAGTTGGTTCGTCAGGTGCAGAAATACGAGCCGAAAGCGACGGTGCTGCTGGAGTTAGCAGAGAGTCCGTTGCACGACTTGACATTGGATCTACACAAGCAATTCCCAGAAGCACGTTTTATTCCTATCATTGCTGACGTGCGTAACAGAGAACGCATCGAGCAGATTTTCAACGAGATGCGTCCGGACGTAGTGTACCACGCGGCGGCCTATAAGCATGTTCCGCTGATGGAGAGTTATCCGAACGAGGCTATTCAAGCGAACGTATTAGGCACGAAAAACATGGCCGACATGGCGGTGAAGTATGGAGTCGAGCGATTTGTGATGATCTCTACGGACAAGGCAGTTAATCCGACGAATATCATGGGTGCCAGCAAACGAATCGCGGAAATCTACGTTCAGTCGCTTTTCCATAAGTTACAGAAGAAAAATCCGGATTGCACGAAGTTCATCACCACTCGTTTCGGCAATGTATTAGGCAGCAACGGTTCGGTTATTCCGTATTTCCAGAAGCAGATTGCGGCCGGCGGTCCGGTGACGGTAACGCACCCGGATATCATTCGCTATTTCATGACGATTCCGGAGGCGTGCTGCCTGGTGATGGAAGCCAGCACGTTAGGCAACGGCGGTGAGATTTTTGTCTTCGACATGGGTAAGCCGGTTAAGATTTTGGATCTGGCTCGGAATATGATTCGTTTGGCAGGGTACACGCCGGAGAAAGATATCCAGATCGTCTTTACCGGTCTTCGTCCGGGCGAGAAGCTCTACGAAGAATTGCTTAATCAGAAAGAGCTGACGCTGCCAACGAGCAACAGTAAGATTATGATTGCTCGCGTACGAGAATTTGATTACGATAAGATCAGCAAACATATCGATGATTTGATTGAGACGAGTCATCAGAACAAGGTCTTCACGACCGTTAAGTTGATGAAGCAGATTGTACCGGAATATATCAGTAAGAACTCCGTTTACGAGCAACTGGATCCGCAATAATGCAAGATTTTCTTATTCGACATAGTTACCTGATCGGCATCCTGAGTTTCGCACTCGGTGCACTCTTTATGCCGGTAGTCCTTCGCATCGCCAAGGCGAAGGGTTTTGTGGTACGTCCGAATAAGCGAATGAGTCACGAGGGAGAGATCCCGAATATCGGAGGGTTGAATATATGCTTCAGTTTTATGCTGACGTATCTGCTGTTCACTCCTATCGATCAGAACCATTTCTTCCTGATAGGTCTTTTTATCATCATGGTGGTCGGTTTCATTGACGATGTGCTGGTTCTGCGGCCCACGGCGAAGTTGATTGGCGAGAGCTTGGCGGGTATAGCGCTGATTGCTTTTGCAGACCTACGTATCACGCATCTGCACGGCCTTTTCGGCATCGGAGAGATAGGTATCATAGCGAGTTATTTGCTGTCTCTTTTCGTTATGCTCGCCATCATCAATGCCATCAATCTGATTGACGGAATTGACGGATTAGCGAGCGGTTTGGGTATCTTATACTGTCTCTTCTTTGCCTTCTATTTCGGTTTGGCAGGGGAAGGTATCTGGTCCGCTACGGCGATTGCCATGATCGGTGTACTGGCGGTGTTCTTTATTTATAATGTGTTCGGCAAACGGGATAAGATCTTCATGGGCGATTCCGGTAGCCTGTTATTGGGGTACTTGCTGACGGCATTTGTCTTCCGTTTCTGCGAGATTAACGCTTATGGGGCAGTACCGGAGTGGTTGCATATGGAGGCTGCACCTGCTGTCGCTATATGTGTTCTGACGATACCGCTTTTCGATATGCTGCGTGTCGGAACCACGCGTATCAAGCAACACCGCTCACCATTTGAAGCGGATAAGAATCATATCCATCATCTGCTGTTGCGCGCGGGGTTAAGTCATATACAGACCACTTGCGTGTTACTCAGCGTGAGTGCCCTTTTTATCGGTTTAGGAATTTTAGGACGGAATTGGAATATGTGGGTCTTGTTGGTGACCGATTTCGGTTTAGCCACGACCTTGACACTCGTCCTTTGGAGGGTTATCAATAAGAAGATATACACATGCTAACGATAGATCACATATCCATGGAGTTCTCTGCCAAGCCGGTACTGGACGACATCACTTTCCTAATCAATAGGAAGGAGCGTGTGGCATTGGTGGGTAAGAACGGTGCGGGAAAGACGACGCTGCTGCGTCTTATTGCCGGAGAGTATCAACCGACCAGCGGACGCATCGCGCGAGAGTCGGATATGACGATCGGGTATCTGCCGCAGGTGATGCTCTTCCATGATGACAGGACATTACGGGAGGAGGTGATGGGTGGCTATCGAGAGGCGAGCCATGAGCAAGACGAGGCACGTTTTGTCGCCGAGATGGATCGGACAATCATCGGTTTGGGTTTTGAGCGCAAAGATTTCGATAGGCCGTGCAGCGAGTTCTCCGGTGGCTGGAGAATGCGTATCGAGTTAGCGAAGATACTATTGAGACATCCGGACCTGTTGCTGTTGGACGAGCCGACAAACCATTTGGATATCGAGTCTATTCAATGGCTGGAAGATTTTCTAAAGAGCAGTCCGAGTGCGGTGTTGATGGTGAGTCACGACCGGGCATTTATCGATAATGTATGCGGGAGAACGATAGAGATTACGTTAGGACGAATTTATGATTACAATGTTAATTATAGCCGCTTTGTGGAGTTACGCAAAGAGCGGCACGAGCAACAAGTAAGGGCATATCAGAACCAGCAGAAGATGATCCAAGATACGGAGGAGTTCATCGAGCGATTCCGATATAAAGCGACGAAGGCGGTGCAAGTTCAGAGTCGTATCAAGCAGTTGGAGAAGTTAGAACGGCTGGAAGTGGATTTGGAAGACACCAGTAGGTTGAATCTACGTTTTCCGCCTGCACCACGAAGCGGAGATTTTCCGTTGATTGTAGAGGACTTGCGAAAGGATTTCGGAGAACATAATGTCTTTCATGACGTGACGTTCACTATTCGCAGAGGCGAGAAAGTGGCGTTTGTAGGAAAGAACGGTGAGGGAAAGACGACACTCGTGAAATGTATCATGGGACAGTTGGACTATCTGGGGACGCTTAAGATAGGACATAATGTCAAGATCGGTTATTTCGCGCAGAACCAAGCTGCGCTGCTCGACGAGAACCTGACGGTTTTTGAGACGATTGATTACGTAGCGGTAGGAGATATCCGCACTAAGATACGTGACATCCTCGGTGCATTCATGTTTGGCGGCGAGGCGAGCGACAAGAAAGTGAAGGTGCTCAGCGGTGGCGAACGTAGCCGCTTGGCGATGATACGATTGCTTTTGGAGCCATGCAACCTGCTGATACTCGATGAGCCGACGAACCACCTGGATATGCAGAGCAAAGATGTGCTAAAGGCTGCTTTACAGGACTTCAACGGCACATTGATTTGCGTGAGTCACGACCGTGATTTTTTGAACGGATTGGTAAGTAAGGTATATGAGTTCGGCGGCGGACGCGTGAAGGAGCACTTAGGTGGTATCTATGACTTCTTGCGCAAGAAGAAGATCGACAACCTGCAGGAGTTGGAGCGGAAAGAGGAAAGTGGAAAGAGGAAAGTGGAGAGTGATGCGACTTCTTCATCCAAACTCGACTACGAGGCACAGAAAGCCGCAGCGGCAGAGAAGCGAAAGAAGGAGAAACAGATTGCAGAGGTGGAGGCAGCTATCGCGGCGTTGGAAGCGCAACAGGCAGCGATAGAACAACAGTTGGCTCAGCCTGAAAACCAAACGGCGGAACTGTTCCAGAAATACGAAAGTGTCAAACATCAGATAGAGCAGAAGCTCTACGAATGGGAATTGCTTAACGAGTGAAAGAATGAAAGAGGTTATTGATTATATCATCACCTGGCTGTGTTACGGCGATGAAGAGGCTGCCAAGCGCGTGGCATATACGGCCGATGAAAAAGCGCTGGAGAGCTACGACGTGATTATCGTGCCAAACGGACATTTAGGCAAAGACCTTGTTGCGCCAGAGTTGAAAAGACCTGTTGTGGAGCAACCGGCGAAGGGTAAGTCAATCATCCGCACGGATATCGTCTATACCACGTTCTTCTTCACCTCCCGTGCGGAAGAGGTCATCAATACGAAGCGCGATGAACATGGGCGTTTTGCTGCTCGTTTCTCTATGCTCAACGAGAAGAGTCGTTTGCAAATCCCGCGTTTGGATGAATACGGTCGCATGGTGCTGAAACTGCTGGATCTGCCGTTACCGGAACCCGGATTCGGACATATATACCTGACGCATGACATCGATGCCATTGCTCAATATCGGTCTTTGCGAGGTGCGTTAGGTGGCATTCGTCGCGGTGAGACCAAAGCTGTGCTGGCAGCATTACGCGATATTCATAATGATCCCTTATACACGTTCCCGTGGATCTTGGAGCAAGATGCTAAGGTGAAACACGCGGACTCCATCTATTTCGTCAAACGCACTAAAGGACGCGGTTATGATTATCCGCAGTACTGCTTATGGGGACGCGATTTCAGACGATTGAAACACATGTTACGGCATAGTAATGTTTATCTGGGTGTGCACGGCAGTTATTACGGTTCGATACCGAAGATTGAATACAGCAAGATGTATCGTGCGCATTATCTAAGGTGCTCCATCGAGCAGATGCAGCGTCTTGCGGATGCCGGTTACACGGATGACTTCACTATGGGTTTTGCAGACCAAGCCGGATTCCGTTTGCAGACCAGTCGTGCGGTGAGGTGGATCAATCCGACGACTATGCGACTGACGAACCTCACGCTGCATCCGTTGATTATTATGGACAACACCCTCAATCAGGCCAATTATATGAACCTCACGGAAGATGAAGCATATTTCCTGTGCGAGCGGTTGATTGACAAAGTGCGACTGCATCACGGCGACCTCTGTTTGCTATGGCATAACAGCAACCTCAACGACACAACGTATCACGCATCCTTGTATGAAAAGATTATTAGTTGTATCTGATCCTCCCGCCGCTCCCGGTTATCTGCCGCGTGTGCGTTTTCTGTGCGAATACCTCGTGCAGAAGGAATACGATGTGACGTTGTTGACGGAAGAATACCAACCGCTGGATTTTGCGCACTCCTACCCCATCCGGACAATCCGCATGTATAGCGGAAGCACATTTGATTGGTTTATCAAGACGGTTTGGACACTGATTACCGATTGGCATAACAGGGCGTTTGCAAAGCGAGCTATCGGGCAGCTGGAGCATTATGATGCCGTCCTTTGCTCTGCCTTCAGTGATTTCCCGTTAGGAGCCGCACAACGGATAGCGAAAGCGATGGATGTGCCATTGATATGCGATATTCGAGATCTGGACGAACAGGTAGACGATTCGCGCTATCAATATCACCACCAGACCTGGTGGACAATGCCTTTTAGACGTTTATACCGCGCCATCCATATTCGCCGACGTAATAATGTATTACGCGCAGCGAATGCTATCACTACCGTCTCACCTTGGCACGCAGAGTTTATACAACAGTTTAATCCCAACGTACATATCGTATATAACGGGTTTGATGACAAGCAGTTTTATCCGGAAGACGTGAAGACCGATGCATTTACCATCTCTTATATCGGTTCGCTTTTCGCATGGCAACAACCGGCGATGGAAAAGGTGCGTCAGGCCATTGATGAGCTGCACTTACCCATCCGCCTCACGCTCCACACACCGCACACCAATACCATTGCGCATGACCAATTAGGAGATGCCATCCGCAGTAGTAGTAGTATCCTATTAGTGCTCACAGCGCCGCACACGCACGGGATGCTTACCACGAAGTTCTACGAGGCTTTAGGATGCGCCAAACCGGTACTCTGTGTGCCCTCCGACAAAGGCGCTTTAGCGGAATTGATAGCGTATACGCATGCAGGAATGGCGTGTGATGAGATGACGGATATCAAGCAGTTCATCACGACCATTTACCACGAATGGCAAGGGCAGGGATATACACGGCAGCAATGCATTCATCGAGAAGAGTTTACGCGTGAAGCGCAGTGCCTAAAAATCGAACAAATAGTTGCCGCATTACTATGATAAGTATCATCGTTCCCATATACAACGCCGCGCAATACTTGAAAGCATGTGTGAAGAGTCTGCAAGCGCAGACGGTAAGCGATGTGCAGATATTGCTCATTGATGACGAGAGCACAGATAGCAGTCTGGCTATTGCGCAAGCGCTTGCCAAGCAAGATAAACGCATCGATGTGCTGCAGCAGGAACATGCGGGACAGTCCGCCGCTCGCAATCTCGGCATGAAGCATGCCAAAGGAGAATATCTCGCGTTTGTGGATGCAGATGACCGGTTGGAGGCCGATTGGTGCGAACAACACCTGGCGGCTATTGAAGGAGTGGACTATGTGCAGAGCGGTTATAAACGCGTACATAACCAATCGCTACAAGTGCTACAAACGAAACTCCCTATGCATCGGTACCAGTTCACATCACCATGCATGCGTCTATATCACAAGAAAACGATTGAAGACCTGCATTTTGAGATGGGATACATCTACGAGGATGTGCTTTTCTCTGCTGACCTGTGGAAAAAAGGAACAACTTGCCGAATGATTCATAATACCGGGTATTTGTATACCCTTAATCCGCAAGGCACTACTTCCGTCCCGCATCCTGAAGAAAGGCAGCAAGTAGTGGCGGCGTTAAAAGACAAACTCCAAGGAGCCACGAGAAAAGGGCGACTGATCTTGTGGTACACGATACTTCGACTGCAATTATATTTCTTACTACGATGAAACGACAGTACTTTTGGGCGATTGCGCTCTTACTAACCACGGGTCTTAAGGCCGCCACGTATTTTGCTTCACCGCAAGGCGGAGGAGATGGTTCGTACACCAATCCGACTACGTTTAGTGCAGGTCTGAAAATGCTCAAGAACCCGGGGGATACACTGTATTTGCTGAGCGGACAATATGATTTAGGGAATACTGTGGTGCAAAATCTCACAGGAAGCGCCTCTAAACGAATTGTCATTTCCGGATACGAAGGTATCAATGCACAAGGGAGTTATGATGCTATCCTTGATTTCCGTCAAACGCCTTATGGAACAAACGGTCGCGGTCTCCAGATAAAAAGCAGTTGTATCTACCTGCACATCAAAAATATCACTCTGCGTTATTCGGGGAAAAACAACCTTTATAATGAAGGCAGTTACTGTCTTTTTGAGAACCTTGACATATATGGTTCGGCGGACACAGGTTGCCAAATGAAAGTAGGAGGAAATAATATCATTAAGAATGTCGACAGTCACGATAATTTCGATTACGAAAATTTGAACTCATCCGGGCAGGCTGATTTCGGCGGTAATGCGGATGGTTTTGCAGACAAGCAGTTCACGGGGGCCGGGAACCATTATATCAGTTGCAGAGCTTGGAACAATAGCGATGATGGATGGGATTTCTTCCAACGCTATAGCAATAGTGAGACTATTATCGAGAATTGTGTCTGTTACCAAAACGGGCCGGCATATTACAACATGAAAAACCATCCGCGTTATGAGACCGATAAAGCATGGTTTGATAGCAAAGTAGGCACTCAGATGACTGACCGCTACGGGCAGACCATCACCATCACATTGGAAAAATATCCTTGTCAAGGTAATGGCAATGGCTTTAAGATGGGCGGAGGATATACCGATCATAAAATCCTTATCCACCATTGCCTTGCCGTAGCCAATAATGCGCGTGGTTTTGATCAGAACAACAATGGAGGCACCATGTGGGTGTATAATAACACGGCTTATGCCAACACCACCAATTACGGTTTTACCACCGCTTATGGCACCAACACCTTGCGCAATAACATCAGTTTTGCCGGCAAGTCGGGCGATAGTTACAAAGCGCAAAACGTAGTCGCGATTGACCATAACAGTTGGAATAACGGCTATAGTTGTTCGGTCGCAGATTTTCAGTCCTTGGACACGACAGAGATCCTCGCTCCGCGTGATGAGAACGGGGATTTGAGTGAAGGTCTGCTTCTGCGTTTAGCGGAAGGTTCTGATTTGATTGACACAGGCATTGATCTGAACTTAGGATATAATGGTAATGCTCCTGATTTAGGTTGCTACGAATTCCCGGGTGAACATCACGACCCTATTCCGGAAGATACTATTCCTTCGGAGCAACCGGAAGGCACGCACGCCGTAGCTTTTGTAACTATCCCAAAATCGGCAGAAGACAAAGCACTTTTGGCTCATCTACGCACCAATGATAGTCTGTGGGTTGTAGAAACCGATGCTACAGACGCGACTGTAGATTATAGCAACTACGAAGTCATCGTGCTCGGCAGTAAGCCGGCCTCTTCTTCTGTGGGGTTTACCCCATTGAAAGGCTATAACAAACCGACACTTCTGCTTAAGCCATGGCTACTGAAAGCCGGCGTATGGAGTTGGGGAACAGCAGTGAACACACAGGATTTGAGTGTCTCTGTCAGTCAAGTAGCACATCCTATTTTTCAAGGACTTACGTTATCTGAAGGTACTCTCTCGCTTTTCTCGCAATGCACCACCAATGCCGTTACGGCTATCTCTACGTGGACCAATACAGAAGGCGTTATTGCCCTTGCATCTCCTGCTTCGCAACCGACCTATACATCGATTGCGGAACTGCCGGCAGGCACCAACTGCAACGGCACTGTATTGCCGCAAAAAATGGTGATGATCGGGGTGTCGGAATATTCAACTTCGTATCTATCTGAGCAAGGCAAACGGCTGATTGAGAATGCTATTTTGTACCTTTTAGGCATCAATATGCCGCAAGGAATTGAACAAACATCTACAGCAAGAAATGCAATCAAATATATTCAACATGGCAAACTATATATCCAAGTGGGCGAGCAAATTTTTGATGCTCTCGGCTGCCCTATTCGTTAGTGTCAATGCCTCTTGCGGAGACGCACTGTTTCAAGACATCCGTTATACCTTAGACGACAATCGTCTGACCGCGGAAGTGACGCTCAATCCGCGTGCTACAGGTGAGGTGTTTATCCCCGAAAAAATCACAGCAGGGCAAAACCAATACATCGTAACGGCTATTGCAGACAAAGCCTTTAAGGGTTGCAAAGGTCTGACGGCTATTGTGCTGCCTAAGACGCTGGAAAGGGTGTATCGCTCTGCGTTTGAGGGCACAGGTATCATGCTCAACAAAGCCAATTGGGCAGAAGGATGCCTATGGATAGACAGTATTCTTATCGCCACGGATAAGACCATCAAACCGCGATTTGTCGTTCCTGAAGGCACAAGGCTTATTGCAGCAGGTGCTTTCCAAGGCAATAAGAGTCTCCAACGCGTCGAATTGCCGAGTAGTCTCTCGCGCATTGACCATGAGACTTTCCGCGACTGCAAGAACCTGCAGAAGATCGTTATTCCTGCTACTATCACCTCCATCGGAGAAGATGCATTTACCGGTTGCGGGATCTATCAAAACGAGAAGAAATGGAAGAAAGGCGCACTGATTATTGATGACTGTCTGGTAGCCACTAATAATGAGTTGCCGGCCAAATATATCTTCAAGAATAAAATCCCTATCCGCTTGATTGCCGAGCGCGCTTTTGCAGAACGCAAGAGTCTGAAATCGGTAGTGATCCCTAATACGATTTCCATCATCCCTACCGCCGCTTTCTATCAATGCGAGAACCTCACGGAGGTCGTTATTCCTGAGACAGTGCGTGAGGTCGGTAACTTCGCGTTCTACAAATGCGAACTGCTCAAATCCGCCACTTTACCCAAAGACTTAGAGCGTCTTGGGATGGGCGTTTTCTATGGCTGTATCAATCTGCGCGAACAGGTATTGAGCGATCGCATTGAGGTCTTAGAGCAAGGTGCTTTCTACTCCTGCCGCGGCATCAAGCATCTTGCGTTGCCGGCTAAATTACGCCGTATTGACAATGGTGTTTTTGCCGGTTGCTCCGGTTTGGAGGAAATGAATATTCCTGCGAGTGTAAACTTCATCGGCGATGTTGCTTTTGCCGGTTGCGCAGCGATTCGTGAACTGACTATTCCTGAGCGTGTAAATTCGCTTCCTCGTCAGCTATGTCAGGGTTGTACCCATCTCTACCGGGTCAATTTGCCGGAAGGCTTGTATGCTATCGGCGATGAGGCGTTCGATGGCTGCATTGCATTGGATAAAATCAATATTCCCAAGAGCACTTTCCGCATTGGTGTGCGGGCATTCCGCAACTGCCAGCAGCTGCGTCAGATAGACCTTGTGCCGCATATTCATGTGATTGAAGAAGGCGCATTCGCGAACTGTAAGATGTTAGAAGAGATCACGTTGCCGGAACCGCTGAAGGAGATCAGCAATTATGCGTTCTTCCATTGCACCAGTCTACGCGAGATCATCGTGCCTGATTCCGTAAAGACGATTGGCGAAGAAGCGTTTGCCGAGTGCCGGGCATTACGCCGCGCTTCGTTCCCTGTGACTATTCAAAAAATCGGAGCAGGTGCTTTTCGCGACTGCTCCAATATGCGTGCTCCTGCCTTCCCTGCAGAAGTAGAAATAGGAAAGAATGCTTTCAAAGGTACCAAGCCTTAATCTCACTCTTTCGGATAGTCAACATGCTCAAAGCGCACCTCGCGTGCGTCACTCATGTGTGCCAACATGTACGATTGTTGCGATTCCTCGTCCTTCGTGGCATTGAGCACCATGTACGTGACACCTTTGAAATGCACTTCTTGACGAGCGTGCTGGTGACCGCACCAATAGTATTGCACGCCGTATTGAGACAAGAGGGACGTGAACTCATAGGTAGCCTCCAGCGCCATGTTACTACAGTGGCCTTGAGAACCATCTAACTTCCAAAGATGGGTGTGCGAAAAGACGATGATGCGGCGGTAGCCTTCTTGCGATTTCTGCGCCAACAACTCGCGTAGCCAGTTCATCTGGGCCGCGCCTAACTCTCCTTCGGCAGAATCCAGACAGATGAACAGATCCAGTTTCTTGGTCCCGTTGTTGGTGTCAAACCAATAGACGGAGGTCTTGAAAAAGTCCCGATAGATATCCCACAGCTTGAAATAGATATCATGATTGCCGGGCGTGAGGAAGATCGTGTCATTGATTGTCTGACCGGCATAATGAAGGATACTATCCGCACAGGGGAAATTCTTCTGCGCATCGATGAGATCTCCTAAATGCAACGCCATTTTCGGCGAAGCCGCAGCCCGATATTGATGCATGAAATAATCCAGGTTACGATGCGTCTTACGCGTAATATGGCTATCGGAGCAGAGG
Organism: Bacteroidales bacterium UBA1187; assembly: GCA_002309835.1. Classification (GTDB taxonomy): domain Bacteria; phylum Bacteroidota; class Bacteroidia; order Bacteroidales; family Paludibacteraceae; genus Colicola. Next base: position 43,184 of record DBYL01000031.1, on the reverse strand, counting down.
TAAATCGTGTAGTCATCGGCACCCATTTCAAGGTGTATCTCGCCGCGCGTAGCATTATACGCGACGGACTGCTCAAAACGCGTCTGGACTGTCGGACCATTAGGCGAGAACATGCCTGCGACATCGAGCGTCGCATCTTCCGAACAAGCCGTTAAAAGGGCTGCTATAGCAATATAAAGAAAGTGCTTTTTCATCGTGCTTAGAATCTATAAGTAAAACCTGTGCGAAACGTGGCGCCATAGAACGTGGCATCCAGATGGAACATGCCGGTCGGCTTACATTGCGCCCAGAAATTCAAACGCCAATGCTCGTTTACGTCGTACCAAGCGCCAGCAGAGAAGAGCGGTTGCCACATGCGCTCCATCTGATAGTCATCTACGTTACTGATCATAAACGACAGGTTCCATGGGTTATTCTGCGGACGGCAGAAGACCTCCAAACGATATAAGAGATTGAAGGGTTCAACGACAAAAGACTCGTCCGTGTACCAAGACCTATCCCAATCGTCTATCACGCGGCTAAAGACACCTAAAGTGATTGACACATAATCCATTCGATAACCCACTCCCAGCGCCGCCGTGATATCACCAATGCGATTACGCGCCACGGCTTTATAGAGCACATCCGTCTCGATGAAGATTTCACCCACAGGCAACTCAAATTTCGGACGTAGTTGCAATGCTCCTGTGTACACATTCGCCGTGGAGAACTGCAACTTCGCCTCCATCTCAAAATGCGCATTGATCGGCATCAGGGCCTGGATATCAAAATTGCCGTGGTGCCCCCATGTAGTATTGTAACTGTATTCCGCCATCCCCGAGAGACTGTATTTACGGTCCCCGAAACCCGGGTTCGCCGCTATCACCAGCATAGGGAAGAAGGCAAAAAGAAACAACAATCGTTTCATGATATTATTCTTTGTTTGTTATAATCGTACTATCGTCAGTCCTGCTCCGCCGTGGTTCACGTCTCCGTCGCCGAAGTCGAGCGATACTTGTCCGCGTTTATGGCGCTGACGGTTCAGGTCGTTGAGATAGTCGCGTGTGAGCTGTTTGAGTGCTCCTGTGCCTGTGCCGTGCAGGATGGTCACCTCACCGGCACCTACCATCAGTGCGTCATCCATATACGCGATCAAGCGCTCTAAAGCCTCATCGACTCGCAGACCTCGTAAGTCCAGCGTCCGCTCGAAAGCCAAGGTGCGTTGACGATGAATAGCAGCCGTCGTCGAACCTTTCGGACTCGTCGGAGTGGTCTCCACCTCACCCTTCAGGACCCTGAGGTCTCTGAAGTCTTTAAGGACCTTCTTGCCCTTTCCCTCGATCTCCCTTCCCTTCAGGGAGGGGCTGGGGGTAGGCTTTATTTTCTGCTTTAGGCTCTCCACTTTCGCCCGCGCGGCTTTGGTCTTCTCCTTATCGGCTTTGGCCTCTTTGATCTCACGGATGGTGCGTTCGATAGTGGCGTTCGACTGCTGCAGCAGTTGTTCCGCCTGCTGGCGCGCTTCGTCCAAGAGTTCTTTCTTCTTCGCCTTGATACCACTCATCTGTTCCTCGTATTGGGCGATGCGCTGCTCAAGTGCTTTCTCTTTCTGACGAATAGCCTGCCGTTTGTTCTCCCAGTAACGCTTGTCGCGGGCGATGTCTTGCAGCTGTTTGTCGTAGTCTATATGCTCCTCGCCGATAAGGTCTGTGGCATAACGGATAATGGACTCGCTAAGACCTGTCTGGCGGGCTATCTCAATGGCAAAAGAACTGCCGGCCTGTCCTATGGACAGTTGGAAGAGCGGCCGCATCGCTCCGCGGTCGTAGAGCATGGCTCCGTTGACCACGTTCGGTGTCTGTTCGGCGAAATGCTTGAGGTTGGTGTAGTGCGTCGTCACGATGCCGAAAGCACCGCTGTCCACTAACTCTTTGAGCACCGCCTCCGCGATGGCACCGCCGATCATCGGTTCGGTGCCCGTACCCATCTCATCAATAAGGAAGAGCGTGTGCGCGTGAGCTTGACGCACGAAGGCGCGCATGTTACGCAGGTGCGAGGAATAGGTGGATAGCTCATCTTGTATCGACTGCTCGTCACCGATGTCGATCATCAGTTGGCTAAACAGACCTGCCCTACTCTGCTCGGCCGCGGGCACTAACAGTCCGCATTGGAGCATGTACTGCAGTAGCGCCACGGTCTTGAGGCACACCGATTTACCACCGGCGTTTGGGCCACTGATGACGAGTACTCTATTCTCCGAGGCTTGCAGACGAATAGAGAGCGGTACGACGGGTTTATTCTGCGGCAGGTAATGCAAGAGTAGCACAGGATGACGTGCGTCCGACCAGTCCAACAGCGGCTGGTCATGCAGTTCCGGACGGATGGCGTGGAGCGTTTCTGCGAGTGACACTTTGGCACTCAGGAAGTCCACCTCCGCCAACATCTGTTGGCTATAGAGGATCAGGTCTGTCTGCGGGCGCAGTTGGTCCGTGACGGATTGCAAGATACGCACGCGTTCGCGGCGTTCCGCACCTTCGAGTTCACGAATACGGTTGTTAGCATCGACCACCTGTTGCGGTTCGATATAGACCGTCTTACCCGTGGCCGACTCGTCATGCACGATACCGCCTATCTTCCGTTTGTATCCGGGCGGCACAGGAATCACCAGTCGTCCCTCGCGCAAGGTCGGTGCCGCATCGGCATCCACCAGTCCGTCGGCTTTCGCCTGACGCAGGATAGAGGCGAGTGTACGACTGACGCTGCCTTGCGCATTCACCAACTCACGGCGTATCTGCGCCAGTTCAGGCGACGCGTGGTCCGCGAGTTTGCCGTAACGATCTAAGATGCGGTCTATCTCCTGGACTAGAGGGCCTAGAGTACCTAGAGTTCCTAGAGTCCCTAGTTCGCGCAGTAGCGGATATTTCGCGCTGTCGAGCGAAGCGAAGAAGTGCTCAAGTTCGACGGCGAACGAGAGCGTCTTACGCAGGTCGTCCAGTTCCGCCTCGTCGAGGAACAGACCTTCTATACGAATACGGGCAATCGCTTCGCGCAGGTCCTGTATCGTGCCACGGGGGAAGGTGAGCATCGGGTCGCTCTGCGCCATCTTCATCTGGTCCGTGAGCGTCAGCAGACGTTGTACGACGGCATAATCCGTCTCCATCTGCATGGCATCTACGAGTTCGCGACCCAGAGACGACGAGCAACGACGACGTAAGTCCTCACGGATCACCGTGAAGTCAATCTTTTGCTCTATATTCGCGGGATAGATCATCCGAGGATACGGCAATCTCTGAGTGCCGGCGCACCGACAGCTTCGTTGAGCTTACGAATCAGTTCAAAGCGGTTCTCGAAGAGCTGTGTCTTGAGGGCGGCAGAGTTGACGTGCACATAGAGCACACCGTCGCGCACCTCTATGCTACGGGTGAGTTTTTTGACAGTCTCCCCCATCACTTTCGGCCATATTTCCTCAATCTGCACATCCAGCACAGACTGCTCCAGGTCGTTCTCGCGCAGATACGAAATCAGCGCTTCACCTATAGACATCGAATTAACGGAAGCCATTATTCTCTTCTTTGACCTTACGCAAGTAAATCTTCTGCCGCGTACGGAACGTGCGCACGGAAGGATCGAGTCCATTGAGCTTTTGGATAGTCTCCACCGTCACGCCTTCGTCCTGGCTGAGTTTCCAGATCGAGAGACCGGTATGAGTCCACACGAAATCCTTATCGCCCACTTTCTTCTTCGCAGCCAGATAGATGCGGTCGCCTTTCTGTAAGTCGCGTCCGAGGGCGTCGTTATCTTCACGCAAGTCACGCTCGCGTACATTCAATCGGAACGCCACGTTTGCGTATGTGTCGCCCTCGCGCGCAACGACATAGTTCACGCCGTTCTGTTTCTTCTTCGGGTGCAACAGCAAGAAACTGTCGCGCTCCTGACGGGCAGTCAAGGGCTCCACATAAGGCGGCTCCGGATCATTATGAATAACCATGATCGGTTCTGTCGTGCGGACTACTGTTGCCTTCAACGGACGTTTCTGCGGCGTTGCCGCAGGAACAGCGGGTACACTATTCGCTACCTCCTCTTTCGCAGGCGAAGCCACTTCTTGTTGCGGCGTCTCACGAACACCCAACGCAATCTCTGTCAGCGTATCCAGACGATAGGTCTCCACAAGTTTGACCAGTTTCGGCGCATAGAGATAATCCGTCGCATAACCGCAGTCACGCAGACGATATGCCCAACCTTCATAATCGCGCACGTCGATCTCGAAGCATGAAGTATAGCGCGGACGTTTGAGGAACAGCGAGTGGTCTTTAAAACTCTCCGCCGCATCATAATACTGACGGAAGCACTCACCCTTGCTGTCGTCATCATAGTAATAAACACCGCCGAACCAGTCGCTCGTGCACTTGATACCGAAATGGTTCTTCGCATTCTGCGCCAATTCACTCTGACCGGCTGCGGACTCCAACAGCGCTTGCGCCATCGTTACCGCCGCAGGAACACCGTAGTCCTGTTGCTGCTGGATAGCAGTCTCTTTCCATTGCTCAATGTAGGCCAGATAGGCCTCATTTTGTTTCTGCGCCGCGAGACTCATCGAAAGTCCCAAAACGGCAATTAGTATCGTTTTTCTCATAATCTTCAAACTTTTGCGGCTGCAAAAGTACAACAAAAATTGCATATATGCAAATTTAGAAGCAAAAAAGTGTTTTTATTTGCACATATGAAAAATATTTCGTACCTTTGCAGCGCAAAGGTTTTTAAACCTACTGCACGACATATTGATATTATAGCGTTTGCTATTTGTTCGTAACACGCCTTGAAACCTAGGAAATTTCAAAAAAGCGTAAATACCAGAACAGATAATGCAAGCGTCCTTGCGCTGCATGGGCGTTTCTTATCGGTATTTACGGGTTTTCCTAGGACCTCAAAGAATCCAGTTTGGACACGGAACTGTATCCGCAAATCACCGCGAAACTCAAACCTTAACACATTTCATTTTCTAAGTGTGATTGAGCCGTTATCGGTCCGTTCTCGAGTCATTGTCGATCCATTATCGGTCCATTATCGGTCCATTATCGAGAGTGATACCCTAATCAGGGGTACCACTACGCATGTTTTTTGAAAAAATATTTGCGTATGTGCAAAAAAAGCAGTACTTTTGCAGCCGCAAAAGAAATGACGACAAACAATCAAAATTTATAGACATATGAAACCATTAAACGAATTAACCATTGCGCTGGCAAGTGATCATGCGGGTTTTGGACTGAAATCCATGATTCAGTTGTATCTGGAGCGCGAGGGTGCGACCGTAAAAGATTTCGGTTGCCACTCGATGGAAAACTGTGATTTTCCTGATTTTGCCCACCCTATGGCAGAAGCCATAGAGAAAGGCGAATGTGATTTCGCTATCGGTTGTTGCTTCACGGGCAACGGTATGGCGATGGCAGCTAACCGTCACAAAGACGTACGCGCGGTGGTTTGTTGGGAACCGCGTTTGGCAAAGAACGTACGTCGTTTCTTCGATGCAAACATATTATGTCTGCCGGCAGGTTGCGTAGCTCCGGACAAGGCAATGGAGATCATTAGTGCATTCTTCTCCTTCGATTTTGAGGGCGGACATTATGAGCAGCGTATGAAAAAAGTAAATAAATTAAAGAAAGATGAAAAATAAAACTAAAGGTTTTGACGTAAAGATGCACGTCCTGGCGCCGCTGACGCTGCTGGTAGTGCTGTTTATGTGGTTTGTGCCGAGTTCGTTCTTCGGCATTGAGGGTTTGACGGTTGTTCAGCAGCGCACGATAGCTATCTTCTGCTATGCAGCGCTGATGTGGATGTTTGAGATCATCCCGGCCTGGGCAACGAGTGTGACGACGATTGTGCTGCTGTTGCTGGCGGTAAGTAACAAAGGTCTGACGACGCCTGAGATGGGTGATCTGGTGAACTTCAAGGAGTTGATGGCTGCTTTTGCAGACCCGATCATCATGTTGTTTTTGGGTGGTTTCGTGCTGGCTATCTGCGCAAGCAAAGTGGGTCTGGACGTTGTGCTGGCACGCGTGATGCTCAAGCCGTTCGGCACCAACCCGAAATGGGTGCTTCTGGGCTTCTTGACGCTTATCAGCGTGATGTCAATGTTTATGAGTAACACGGCTACGGCAGCGATGATGCTCGCCTTTCTGGCGCCTGTACTTCGTACCTTGCCGGCAGACGGTGGTGGCCGTGTAAGTCTTGCGATGAGTATTCCTATCGCCGCCAATATCGGTGGTCTGGGTACTCCTATCGGCACGCCTCCTAACGCCATCGCTATCGGTCAGTTGGCCGCGATGGATATCAACGTCGGCTTCGGCGCATGGATGATTCGCATGGTGCCGGTTGTGATTATCATGATCTTGTTCTCCTGGTGGTTGCTGATGTTTATGTTCCCATTTAAGGCGAAAGATGTGAAGATCGTCATCGAGCCGGATGAGACGCATCAGATTGACTGGAAATTCTGGGTGGTAACCGTTACGTTTATCGCTACGATCCTCCTCTGGATGACGGGTGAGATCACTCACCTCAACTCCAACGTAGTAGCCCTCATCCCGTTCGGCGTCTTCGCCCTGGTAGGCATCTTCAAACGTGATGATTTCGCGAAGATCGACTGGCACGTGCTGTGGATGGTTGCCGGTGGTTTCGCTATCGGTACTGCGCTGAACAAGACCGGTTTGGCTGCTGCGCTGGTAGAGGCTATTCCGTTCGGTAGCTGGTCCGCTATCGCCGTGCTCGTCATCGCAGGTCTGCTCGGCTGGTTGCTCTCGAACTTCATTGCCAACTCTTCGGCTGCGAACCTGCTCGTGCCTATTCTGGCTGTGGTAGGAACCGCTATGAGTGAGCAGTTAGGTGCTTTCGGAGGTGTGACGACGTTGCTCGTTTGCGTAGCTGCTTCGACTTCGTTTGCTATGCTGCTGCCGATCTCTACGCCGCCGAACGCTATTGCTTGTTCGACCGGTCTTATCAAGACCAACGAGATGGCGAAAGTAGGTCTGATCGTCGGTCTCGTAGGTATCGCCCTGGCATATGCCGTAATATTGCTTTTCCCGTTCTGATATGAAACGACTGATAACACTCTGCACCCTAAGCGCACTCTGCGTCACGCTCTTTGCAGCGCCCGCAGACAGCGCTAAGGTAGCCAAGAAAGAGGCGGTAAAGAGCCATCTCAAGCAGCATTTCAAGCCTTACGGCTTTGTGCGCAACTATTTCACGTACGACAGCCGTGAGAGTTGGTCGGGAACAGGTGACCTGTATAACTACCAACCGAAAGACGAAAACTGGAATCAGACAGAGGCTCAAGCTGCCACCTCCGGTGTCCCCCGCGAGGATCTGAATGCGATGGGTACGTTCCGTTTTCTCTCGCTTACTACGCGTCTGGGACTCAATATTGTGGGCTATAAATGGCGTAACACGGAGTTCAGCGGAAAGATCGAAGCGGACTTCTATGCCGGCTTGAGCACCAAGACTTCGACCGTCAATAACACCATCAAAGAGACGCACGCCGTGAGTGGTGTGGCGCAGTTCCGTCTGCGTCAGGCGTACTTAGCCCTCGGTTGGGACAGCCTGCCTATTATGAACGGCAAGGACTTTGCGCGTGTAGACTTGACTATCGGTCAGACGTGGCACCCGATGGCAGCAGACCTCTGCGACGTCATCGCCCTTGCTTCAGGCGCTCCGTTTGGTCCGTTCAACCGCAGTCCGCAAGTGAAGATGGACGCACGTCTTGGTAAGTACGTAACCTTGACGGCTGCCGGACTCTGGCAGATGCAATACCTGTCTATCGGCCCGGGCAATCTCACGTCCGGCGAGTATATGCTCTATGGGAAGACTCCGGAAACGTACCTCGGTCTCTCTATCCACGACAAAGGCTGGCTCTTCCGCGTCGGCGCTGACGTGTTGAGCATCAAGCCGCGTCACTTGGGCACGCTCAGTGGTGTTACCGTCAAGGTGAGCGATCGTATCACAACTGCTTCGCCGTTTATCTATCTGCAGTACAAGAAAGGTGAGTTTTCCTTCAAGGCTAAGTCTATCTTCGCCGAGTCGGGTGAGCACATGAATATGTACGGCGGTTATGGCATCAAGGCGGTGAATGCAGACGGTTCTTATGCGTACACGCCTATTCGTCACAGTACCTCGTGGATCAGTATTGTCTATGGCGGTAAGGTAGGTGCACAAGAAGACAAGCACCCGCAGAAATTGCAGGGAATACTGTTTGCCGGTTATGTACATAATTTCGGCACGAAAGAGGAAGTGATGGATGTCAACGGAGACGGCAAGATCACCAATGCGGAATTCTTCTATCCCCGTTCGGCAGCCATGAACCAGATGTGGCGTCTATCGCCTACCCTGCTCTACACCGTTGGTAAGTTCCAACTCGGTCTGGAATACGAGATCACGTCCGTACAATATGGCGATGGCAAGCTGAACAACCATGGTCTGTCCACGAACGGACTCCATTGGGTGACCAACCATCGTGTTCAACTCATGACCAAGTATAACTTCTAATCTGCCGCCACGAAACAGATGAATGAGTTTCTGGAGAGAGAGGAAGCCATCCTCAAAATGCTGAAGACGGTCTTTGACCCTGAGATCCCTGTCAACATCTATGACCTGGGGCTCATCTACGGCATTGAAGTAAAAGATGATGGTGTTTGCGAGATCACGATGACGCTTACTGCGCCGTCGTGTCCCGCAGGCGACTTCCTCGTAGAGGATGTTCGGCAGAAAGTAGGCTCTGTAGAAGGTATCAAAGATGTAAATGTAACCATCGTCTTCGAACCCGAGTGGACGAAAGACATGATGAGCGAAGAAGCGAAACTCGAATTGGGATTCCTATGATCTATTTTCTCAGCGATGCACATTTAGGCAGTCTGGCTATCCAAAGAGGTTGGGCGCACCAGAAGAAACTCATCGACATGCTCGAGATGATGAGTAAGGATGCGGCGTCAATATATATGCTCGGCGACATGTTCGATTTCTGGATGGAGTACTACCGTCACGACAAAGCCAAACGGCAGTATTCGCCGTTCTGCAAAGAGATCCGCAGTCTTATCAAACGGGGTATTCACGTACATTTCTTCACGGGCAATCATGACCTCTGGACATTCGGTGGATTAGCACAGATGACCGGAGCGGAAGTGCATTATGAGCCCTGCACAATCATCCGTTACGGCAAATCGCTATACCTGAGTCACGGCGACGGACTGCTGCCGCGTAACTGGCAAGCACTATACCCCAAGCCTGTACAACGCAAGATCAAGCGCTTCATGCGTCTTCGCCAACTCTTCCATTCGCCTACGGCGCAGTTCCTTTTCCGCAGCCTTCCTCCGTCATGGGGCAATGCTTTCGGTTATAACTGGGCGAAAAAGAGTCGTCTTAAAGAGATTGCCAATCCGTGTCCGTATAAAGGTGAGGATCAGGAGGAATTGGTGCTCTTTGCCAAAGATCAGGAGAAACAAAACAACCACCGCGACTATTATATCTTCGGTCACCGGCATATCGAATTAGACCTGCAGATCGCATCAGGCAGTCGCGTCGTTATCTTAGGAGACTGCTTCCAGCAGTGGACCTACGCCAAACTCGACAATAAAGGTCGTCTAACCCTTTGCAATTATGAGCAGTAGAGCAGAACAACTGGCCGCTTTTGAGCGACTGCTGAATATCATGGACGACCTGCGTGTCAAGTGTCCGTGGGATCGCAAGCAGACGTTTGACAGCTTGCGTCAGAATACTATTGAGGAGACCTATGAGTTAGCGACTGCTATCTCGCGTCACGATATGAACGAGATATGTAAGGAGCTCGGAGACGTGCTACTGCACGTCGTTTTCTATGCAAAAATGGGAAGCGAGACAGGAGAATTCGACATCGCTGATGTTTGCAACCGGCTTTGCGACAAGTTGATTTTCAGACATCCTCATGTATATGGTGAGGAAGCTGCGCAGAACGCAGAGGAAGTGAGTCATCTTTGGGAGCAAGTCAAACTCAAAGAGAAAGGTGGTAACAAGACCGTGCTTGGTGGTATTCCCGATAGTCTGCCTTCGCTCGTAAAAGCCTATCGTATTCAAGACAAAGTGGCAAACGTAGGCTTCGATTGGAAAAACCGCGAAGATGTATGGGCAAAAGTCCACGAAGAACTCGACGAACTGCAGGCGGAGTTGGCTAAAGAAGACGGAGGCAACAAAGAGGCCGAATTCGGCGACCTGCTCTTCGCCATGATCAATGCCGCGCGACTCTATAAGATTCGTCCCGACAATGCCCTCGAGCAGACCAACCTCAAGTTCATGCGGCGCTTCAACTACATCGAGCAACGCGCCAAAGAGCAGGGACGTGAACTCAAAGACATGAGCCTTGAGGAAATGGACCAACTTTGGGATGAAGCGAAAAAAAATGAGCGCCATTAATCTGCGCTCACTATTTTCTGTTTGACTGTCGTCTGGTTAGGAGAGTACTTCTGACTCGCCGTGGAGGCTAGTGAGAAGAGGATCTCATAGTCCCCTACTTTCTTCGAAACATACAAGAAGAGGACGGGCAGCACTATATAATTGTCTTCGAAATGTAAATACCCTTCTTCAGGACGGGAATCCGCTTGTATCACCTCCAACAGCGCACTATCACACACGAATTTGCAATCAATCGCCGATGTATCTGAAGTCACCGTGAATTTCGTTAAGGTATTAAAACCGGTATATCCCGAATTAGCATATAATACCATAGGTACCCGCAATGTATCCCCGACACGCGTCTGCATCTCCTGGGCAAACACAATCGTATCTTTCACACCTGTAGCAGAAGTGCGATATGCGCACATACCGGGTACATAAACAAAAGGAGATGTCTCATTCATCCCATCCAAACAAGAATTCAACGTGATGGCAACCATAGCCATCAGCAGTATTTTTGTCAGCGTTTTCATAAGTGCGGCATAAAAGACTCGAACTTTCACTCCTTGCGGAACCAGATCCTAAGTCTGGCGCGTCTACCAATTCCGCCAATGCCGCAGAAATCGCAAATCTCGCAGAGATTTAGAATTCCCTTCGCTGCTGCGGAATGGAATTCAGAGTGCAAAGGTACTGCTTTTTTTTTGTTTATGCAAGAATTACGCTAAACTTTTTACTATCTTTTAGTCCTTAGCACACATAAGCCCCATTTTACCCCACTTTTTATTAAAATGTTAATATCTATTATAATTTGTTGATTTTCAGCAAATATTACAACCTACAAGAATGTCGAAAATATGTTAATAAAACAATTGATAAATTTTTTCGTGGGGAAATGTGGTGAATATCAAATATTTTTTGTACCTTTGCAGCCGATTTCAATACATATATGCATATGTCAACCTTTGTTGGAAATATTGAAGGTCGTTTGGACGAGAAGGGTCGCATCTTTATTCCCGCTGCCTACCGTAAGATTTTAGCGGAGGCGGAGTCCAAACGCATCGTGATGCGTCGTGATACGGATAACGAGTGCCTAATGTTCTATCCTGAATCTGTATGGAACGAGAAAGTGGAGGCGCTGCGTGCCAATCTGGATGAGTGGGATCCTGAAGATCAGCTTATCCTCATGCAGTTCATGGCCGATGCCGAATACATGGAGATGGATGGCCAGGGACGCATCTTGCTGCAGAAGAAAAACCTTGAGACTATCGGTGCGCAGCAAGACGTACTATTTGTCGGAATGCTTAATCGCTTTGCGCTATGGGCTCCGGAAACATTTGCTGCTAAACGACTCTCGCAGACTGAGCTTGCTGCACGTCTTCGTGCAAAAATGAGTAAGAAGAACTAATAATCATGTCCGAAGTCTATCATATACCGGCAATGCTGAAGGAGACGATCGAAGGTTTGAACATCAAGCCCGAGGGAGTCTATGTGGACGTCACTTTCGGCGGAGGCGGACATAGTCGTGCCATTCTTGAAGCAGGAGCAGGTCATCTGTATTCGTTTGATCAGGATAAGGATGCGTTGGCGAATAAGATAGATGATGAGCGGTGGACGTTTGTGCACAGCAACTTCCGGTATCTGAGGAATTGGATGGATTATTACGGGGAGGAACAGATAGATGGGTTGTTGGCCGATCTGGGCGTTAGTTTTCATCATTTCGATTGTCCGGAGCGCGGGTTCAGTTTTCGTTTTTCTGCGCCGCTCGATATGCGCATGAACCAGACGGCGAAGCGCACGGCAGCGGATATCATCAACAGTTATAGCGAAGAGGAGCTGGCGAATATCTTCTATCTCTACGGAGAGTTGAAGAATGGTCGTGGCATTGCGAAGAATATATGCAGGGCGCGGGCGCAGAAGGCGATTGAGCGGACGGAAGATCTGGTGGCCGCATCGCGTATTCCCGCTGAGATGAGTAAAGAGTTAGCACGTCTTTTCCAAGCCTTGCGTATCGAGGTAAATGACGAGATGGGTGCTTTGCGCGAGATGCTACTCGCTGCGCGAGATCTGTTGAAACCCGGTGGACGCATCGCGATATTGACGTACCATTCGTTAGAGGACCGGCTCGTGAAAAATTTCTTGAGAAGCGGAAACCTGGAAGGAACGATAGAGAAAGATTTCTACGGCAACAACCTGAGTCCGTTTACATTAATAGAGAAAGGTCGCGAAGCCTCAGCAGAGGAGATAGAACGTAATCCAAGGGCGAGGAGCGCGAAACTGAGAGTGGCGGAGAAAAAGTAGAAGTTTGAGAATGGCAGACACGCATAACATACAATCCTGGCTGAACGGAGACCTCTTGCGCAGTCAGAAAATCAGGGAGCAGTACCCTCTGATTGCATTGATTGTATGTATGGTGTTTATATATATATTGATGGGCTATCAGGCTGTCAAACAGCAACATCGGTTAACCGACACCAAGAAAGAGATGATGGACGCTAAGTTCCGCTATATGACCATCAGTGCGCAGTTGATGAATACCACGCGTCAGTCGCAGGTGGCTGCTGCGCTCAAAGAGAACGGCAGTACCTTACAAGAGAACCGAATACCACCAACGAAGATCCGTGAGTGACGAACAACGAAATACGGTCTGGCGATTTGCGATCATCTTCGCAGTCATCCTCCTCGGCTTCTTTGCCGTGCTGGGGAAGATCATCTATATCCAGGCGGTTGAACGTGACGCATGGTTGAAGGTGGCGGAGAAACAAGTGCCCACCAATAAGCCGATTAAGGCGACACGCGGAAATATCCTCGACTGCAATGGTCAGCTGCTGGCATCCAGTATGCCGCAATATTATATGTATATGGATACGCGCGTGCCGGCGTTGCACGAGAAGCAAGACGCACTCTTTCGTGCGCATATTGACACCTTGGCGCAAGACTTGTCGACTATCGTAGGCGATCATTCGGCCGCCGATTACAAGACACGCATCACACGAGCTTATTTGCGTGGAGAGAAACGATTGCGCGTGTGCGACCATCGCATCAATTACCTGCAACGCCGCGAGTTAGAACAGAATGCGCTGATCAAAAAAGGCAAGTATAAGTCCGGTATCTTCTTTGAAGACCAGCACCGCCGCATCAAACCTTACGGAGTGCTCGCCAGTCGTACTATCGGTGGCATCTATGGCGAAGACGGCGTCGGTAATTCCGGCCTTGAGAAACGCTTCGATCGCGAGTTGCGCGGCGTGGACGGCATGAGTTCTATCCAACGTATCGGCGGACGTAACGAGTCAGTGACAATGGAGGAAGCAAAGGACGGTCTGGATGTCGTGACTACTATCGATGCGAACCTACAGGACCTCGTAGAGAACGCACTGCTGGCCAAGGTGACACAGAAAAATGCCAAGTGGGGCTGCTGCATTCTCATGGAGACGCAGACGGGTTATATTCGCGCTATAGCGAACCTGGACAGAGGAGAAGATGAGTCGTACTATGAAGCGCAGAACCACGCCGTACAACGTGTGGAACCGGGCTCGACCTTCAAGACCATTGCCTTGGTAGCCGCATTAGACGACGGGAAGATCGATATCGACGACACCGTGAGCGTGAGTCGTCACCCATGGAAATACTTCACGGTACAACATACAGACGCACACCCGATGGACACGCTTCTCACCGTGCGTTCGGCATTAGCTGTGTCTTCGAATATCGCGTTGGCAAAACTCATCACACGCAGTTATGAAGGTTCCGCTCGTAAGTTTGTGCGCCGCATTGAGAAGATGGGATTGATGGATAGCGTCTATTGCGAGATTCCGGGTGCGGACAAAGTGCGTATCGACGTGCCGAAAGACACAGTGACGCTCAGTAAGATGAGTTACGGATACTCGGTGGAGATGAGTCCGATGCAGATCCTGATGTTCTACAACGCCATCGCCAATAACGGTCGAATGGTTCGTCCAATGCTCGTCACTGCCATCCGCGAGAACGGAGAGGATGTCAAGCGTTTCCGTCCGGAGACGGTCAAGTCGTCTATCTGCTCTTCGCGCACGCTCTCGGATATCAAAGGTGCACTGCACGATGTTGTATGGGACGACCATTTAGGAACGGCGGCCGCCAGACTATGGAGTCGCAAAGCGCAGTCAACGCTGGTTCCCATTGCCGGCAAGACTGGTACGGCACAGTTATATATCCGCGGCCACGGTTATTCCGGCAAACACCACCGCATGACCTTCGTCGGTTATTTCCCGGAGCAGAACCCGCGTTATACCTGTATATGTATGATTGAGGACCCGCAATATCCTTATGATGCAGGTATGGACTGCGGAAGCACCGTGCGCGTCATTGCCGAGCAGACGATGGCCTACACCGGTTGCTACGTATATGAAAACGGAGTGCGAAAACTGGAAAAAAGATAACCGGATTAGATCCGGAGCAAGAGATACTATGCAGTTACAAGAATTACTCTCAGTTATTAATCCGATAGAAGTTATCGGTAGTGCAGACAAAGAGATTAACGCCGTTCATTTCGACAGTCGTAAGATCGGCGCAGGAGACCTTTTCGTTGCCCAGGTAGGCACAGCAGTAGATGGACACACGTTCATTGATGGTTGTGTCGCCAAAGGCGCAGCGGCGGTAGTTTTAAGCAACCGTGCATATATGCGCGATGGCAGCGACATAACCTATATCCTCGTTGAGAACACCGACCGCGCATTGGGTCTGCTGGCCTCTAAATGGTTCGGAGAACCGAGCAAAGCATTGACGCTGGTGGGTGTGACGGGCACGAACGGAAAGACGACCATCGCCACCTTATTATATAAACTCGTGCGTGCGCTGGGGCATAAAGCCGGACTGCTCTCAACGGTAGTCAATTATGTGGATGACGAAGCCGTACCGGCCACACACACCACGCCGGACGCGATTGAGCTGAATGGTCTGCTGCGCCGCATGGTCGATGCCGGTTGTACCTACGCGTTTATGGAAGTCAGCTCTCACGCCATCGCCCAGGAACGCATCGCTGGACTCGATTTCGATGGTGCATTGTTCACCAACCTCACGCGCGATCATATCGACTATCATAAGACCTTTGATAACTACCGCGACACGAAGAAACGGCTCTTCGACGGATTGAAGAAGAAGGCCTTTGCGGTGACGAACAAAGATGACAAGAACGGTCTGGTAATGACGCAAAACTGCAAAGCCGCAGTACACACCTACTCTACCCGTTCGCTGGCTGACTACAAGGCGCAGATCCTCGAAGAAGGTTTTGACGGGATGATGCTTAATATCAACGGTAAAGAGGTGTTTGTGCCGCTGGTAGGACGTTTCAACGTGAGCAACCTGCTTTGTATTTATGGCGCCGCTATCAACCTCGGCTTCGACGAGATGGAAGTGCTGCGTGTGCTCTCGACGCTCAAACCCGTCAACGGTCGTTTTGAGACCATCCACAGTCCTAAAGGCTGGACCGCCATCGTCGATTACGCCCACACACCGGACGCCGTGGATAATGTGATACAAACGATCCGCGAAATCAAGAAAGAAGGCGCAAAACTGATTACGGTAGTCGGTTGCGGCGGTAACCGCGATAAAGGCAAGCGTCCGATGATGGCGCAAATAGCGAAACGCGGCAGCGAACAACTCATCCTCACCTCCGATAACCCGCGTGATGAAGAACCGGCGGATATCCTAAAGGATATGACGGATGGTTTGACGGCCGAAGAGTTACGTGCTACGCTCGTTATCGAAGATCGCGCTGCAGCTATCCAGACCGCTTGCACCATCGCGCAAAGCGGAGACGTCATTCTTGTGGCCGGGAAGGGTCATGAGGACTATCAGATCATCAAAGGTGTCAAGCACCATTTTGATGACCACGAAATTGTAAAACAATACATCTAATATGTTATACTCCTTATTCAGCGCCCTCGGTTCATTTCCGGGTTCGCGTCTTTTCACTTACATCTCTTTCCGCGCCATCCTCGCGGGAGTGATTGCGTTGCTCGTGAGTATCTGGTTCGGTAACTGGTTTATCGACTTCATGAAGCGTCATAACATCTCCGAGACCCAACGCGATGCGTCCATCGACCCCTTCAACGTAGCCAAGAAAGGAGTGCCTACGATGGGTGGCATCATCGTCATTGCCGCCATCCTTCTGCCCTGTCTGCTGCTCGGTAAGTTGACGAACGTGTACATGATCCTCATGCTCATCACCACCTTACTAATGGGTGCGTTGGGCTTTGCAGACGATTATATCAAGACCTTCCGCAAGAATAAAGACGGACTCAACGGATGGGTGAAGATTGCGGGACAAATCACGCTTGGTCTCATCGTCGGCCTGACCTTACGTTTCTGTCCGGCTGTATCGATGAACGAGGTAGTCACCAGTCATATTGAGGACAACGTAGTGATTGTCGAGAAGACCCCGGAGATCAAGTCCACCCAGACGACGATTCCTTTCGTCAAACATCATAACTTCAACTACGCCGACCTCTTCTCGTGGACCGGAGAGAACAATAAATATCGTTTCGGCTGGATCTTCTTCGTGCTGCTTACGGTCTTCGTGGTGGCAGCGGTCAGCAACGGAGCGAACCTCAACGACGGCATGGATGGGATGTGTGCCGGTAACTCTGCGATTATAGGCATTGCCTTGCTTATTCTCGCCTACACCTCCGGTAGCGTGGTGTGGGCGGAGTATTTCGACGTGATGTACATCCCAGGTAGCGAAGAGTTGGTAGTCTTCCTGGCGTCTTTCGTAGGTGCGTTGGTTGGTTATCTCTGGTTCAACGGATTCCCGGCGATGGTCTTCATGGGCGACACGGGCAGCCTTACTGTCGGTGGCATCATCGGTGTATGTGCTATGGTCATTCATAAGGAATTGATGGTACCCCTGCTCTGCGGCGTCTTCTTGATGGAATCCGTATCGGTCATCCTACAGACGCAGGTGTATAAATGGAACAAGAAGAAAGGCAAACACGTACGTGTCTGGAAGCGCACTCCGCTGCACGACCATTTCCGTACGTCGGTAGATCAAGTGCTCAAGAACGATCCTACCTGTACCATCTTCTTCAAGGGGAGCACCAATCTCCACCATGAATCGAAGATCGTGTTGCGTTTCTGTATCGTCACGCTTATCTTAGCCGCAATAACTATCCTAACCCTTAAAATACGTTAATCATGAGCAAACGAATCGTTGTATTAGGAGCCGGCGAATCAGGCAGCGGAGCTGCTATCCTCGCCAAAGAGAAAGGCTTTGATGTCTTCGTTTCGGATTACGGGACGATCTCTGATCCTTACCGTGCGCTACTCGACCAGAACGGCGTTAAATGGGAAGACGGTCATCATACAGAGGAACTCATCCTTAATGCCGATGAGGTCGTCAAGTCCCCGGGCATCCCCTTGACTGCACCACTTATTCAGAAGCTGCAGGCCCAGGGCACACCAATCATCTCGGAGATTGAGTTCGCGGCACGTTATACGAACGCGAAGATGATCTGTATCACCGGCTCAAACGGCAAAACGACCACTACTTCGTTGATTTTCTATATCTTAAAGCAGGCCGGGCTGAACGTCGGTCTGGCCGGCAATATAGGTAACTCTCTGGCGCTGCAAGTGGCGCATGAGGACCACGACTACTACGTCATCGAGCTGAGTTCTTTCCAACTTGATAACATGTATGATTTCAAGGCCGACATCGCCATCTTGCTGAATATCACGCCTGATCATTTGGATCGCTACGACTTTAAGTTCCAGAACTACGTAGATGCCAAGTTCCGCATCACGCGTAATCAGACGGCAGATGATGCCTTCATCTACTGGGCTGAAGACCCGGTGATTGACCGCGAGATGAAGCGCCTGCAACTCGGTGCCACACTCTATCCTTATGGTTTCACGCAGCCCAACCCGCTGCCTGTCGGCGAAGAGGAATTGGCGCTCAAAGGTCGACACAACGTCCTCAATTCGATGGCAGCAACCATCGCGGCGAATGTAGTGGGCATCAAGAAAGAGGTGATTCGAGAAAGTCTGAAGACTTTCCAAGGCGTGGAGCACCGTCTACAGTATGTAGCTACCGTGCGCGGCGTGCGTTGGATCAATGACTCCAAGGCAACGAATGTCAACTCCTGCTGGTACGCCCTCGAGTCCATGACTACGCCTACCGTCCTCATCCTCGGCGGCAAGGACAAAGGCAATGATTACTCCGAGATTGACGCGCTCGTTCGCGAGAAATGCCACACGCTCATCTTCATGGGCCTGCATAACGAGAAACTCCGTGAACATTTTGGCGGATTTGGCCTGAACATCATCGACACGGACAACCTGCACGACGCTATCCAAGGCGCCTATAACGCAGCACACGAAGGTGACACAGTTCTACTCTCACCCTGCTGCGCATCGTTCGATCTCTTCAAGTCGTACGAAGACCGTGGCGAACAGTTTATGGCAGCTGTAAGAGCATTATGAAATTCGATTTCAAAAATATTGACCGTACCTTCTGGGGCTTGTATATCATCCTGATCATCGTAGCCATTATCGCGCTTTTCTCGGCGTCCTCTACGCTGGTCTATATGCACCATTCGGCGCTGGGACCTATCGGTCAGCAGATGCTGTTTATCGTCCTCGGCATCGTTGCGGCGTTCGGCATCCAATATATCCCTTCGTACTGGGTGCGGTTTGGTGGGTACGCCCTGCTGGCCATCAGTACGCTCCTCGTCTATTCGACGATGATTCCGCACAACCCGCTCGTCGTCACCATCAACGGTGCGGCGCGATGGGTGCGCATCGCCGGTATCACGTTCCAGCCATCCGAACTCGCTAAACTATCGCTGATCATCGTCATCGCCGATCAACTGGCGCGTATTCGTACGGAGGAGGACAAACGCAAATATTTCTATCGCACGCTCATCATCTCGGCGATTGTGATGTTACCCGTCATGGCGTCCAACCTCTCTACTGCCGTGCTGATAGGTCTTATCATCTTCTGCCTTTGGATTCTCGCCCGCATTCCTTGGAAATACACGCTTTCCGTCATCGGCATTGCCGTAGTGGCCTTGGCGCTCGGCTATTGTATCGTCGAGTTCGGCTTCGTGCGACCTAAACGCGAGATGCACGGTCCGTTCAAACGAGCCACTACATGGGTGGGACGTATCGACCGGCATTTTGTGGATGACGGGGCTTCGAAATACGAGTTAACGGACGATAATATCCAAGAGGTCTATTCGGCTGTAGCTATCGCGCGAGGCGGCGCTTCGCCTTTTGGTGTACTGCCGGGCAACAGTAAAGAACGCGACTACCTCCCGCTGGCCTTCGCGGATTATATCTTCGCCATCATCGTAGAGGAGAGTGGTATCGCCGGTGCGGCATTCTTGATCTTCATCTATCTCGCGATCCTCTTCCGAGCTTGTAATATCTCCAGCCGGTATTCCGATATGCCGGCTATGCTGATGACGATGGGGCTGGCGCTGATGATCACCTGCCAGGCGCTCATCTCCATGCTCGTCGCCGTAGGCCTCGGACCCGTTACCGGTCAACCTCTTCCGCTCATCTCCCGCGGAGGTACATCGGTACTTATTACCTCTATCTATTTTGGCATCATGATGGGCGTCAGCCGCGAACAGATAGAATTGCGTAATCGCGTTAACGAGAGTTTGGAGGAATCGCTCGACGACGCACCTATCGTTACCCTCGAATAGAGAAGTCAAGTTTGCACTTTCTACTTTTAAAGCTGATTTTTCACCCAAAATTTGCATATATGCAAAAAAAGCAGTAATTTTGCACGCAAAATTGATGTAGATATGAAAAAGAACTTATTTTGGTGTTTATTAGTTGTGGTGACTGCGGTGATGACCGCTTGTACTGACTCGGTCGAGTCCAATTATCATCGTAAGACCGTCGAATTGTCCACCAGAAAGGATAGTAGGGGCTGGGAGTTCGACTCCATAGCGCGGCAGTTCTATTGCCATTTCGAAGTATCGGCGCTTACTCGCGCTGTATATAGCTATGGCAACTGGAGCCTCAGCCAGGAGGAGAACAAGAACGGCAAGTACCCGTATCAAGTGCTGCTGCCGCGTAATGCCTTCTATACGGATACGATCACTGAGCCGACGGTGGTATATTATACCCAGCATATCGACTATCGTGTCGGCATCGGTTATCTGGAGATCCAGTTGACCAATTCGGACTATCTCTATGCTCAGGAGAACCCCGAGTCGATGTATTTCCGTCTGCAGACCAATAACGACGTGCTTGACCTGACCATCGCGCATGAGGACTGGAAATGGGATGAGCAGACCCGTCAGTTCTACTATCGTTTTGATTTGTCGGAGATCACGGCCGATGTATACGATTACGGTTTCTGGACCATCCATCGCGAGTATAACAAAGGTACGACCGATGCATATCAGGCAGCCCTGCCGCTGAGCGCATACATGACGGATACGCTGATGGAGAATGAGTTGATTCATTACCAGGCGTATATGGACTACCGCGTAGGTGTCGGCTATATCGAGGTGCAAATAACGAATTCAGATCATTTGTATCTCACCGATACGCTGGGAAAATACATCCTGCCGGATGACATGAACTTCCGTCTGCAATTGATTTATTGATAGCAGAACCGATATATATACTTGGCCCTTGTAGCGCCGAGAGTCGTGAACAGGTCTTACTTACCGCTCGCCTCATCAAAGAGGCCTGTGGTAATGTTCCTTTCATTTTTCGCGCGGGCGCGTGGAAGCCGCGTACGAGCCCGTGTACGTTTCAGGGCGCAGGCGCAGAAGCCTTGGCATGGTTGCAAGAAGTCAAAAACACTTTTGGCATAAATGTTGCAACAGAGGTAGCAACACCGGAACACGCAGAGCAAGCGCTGAAGGCTGGTATCGATTATCTGTGGATAGGTGCGCGGACGTCGGCCAACCCGATAGCGGTGCAAGCGATAGCAGAGGCTATCGGACAGGCAAAAGGCATCCTCATCAAAAATCCGGTGAACGCAGACGCAGACTTATGGCTCGGCAATATCGAGCGGCTGGAGAAAACCGGCCTCCCTGTGATTGCAGTGCATCGTGGCTGTGAACATAAGCCCTGCTGGAAAATGGCGCACGCCGTGCGCAAGGCGAGACCGGATGTACCGATGCTATTGGACCCGAGCCACCTGAGCGGAGATGCGGCACAAGTGCCGGAGTTGATGAAGAAGGTTCCTGAGTTGGGCTTGAATGGCGCAATGATAGAAGTGCATCCTAATCCTGCAAAAGCCCTGTCGGATGACAAACAGCAATTAACGCCCGAGCAACTTATAGGTGTTATCGGTCCGTTATCGGTCCGTTGTCGGTCCGTTGTCGGTCCAATGTCGGTAGATAACGAGTTCACAGAGCTCAACTGGCTGCGCGCAGAGATAGATGAATTGGACGCAAAGCTATGGGAAACCATCGCAGATCGAATGGATGTCAGCAGACGTATCGGAGAGTGGAAAAAAGCAAATCACATTCGTCCGCTGCAGCCTCAGCGCTATCAACAAATCCTCTCGCAACGCCAAAAGTGGGCAGAAGAAAATAACATAGATGCGGACTTTGTTGCGCAACTATTCGATATTATTCACCAACAGAGTTTAAAACAACAATTATAAGATGCTAAAAGAGAACATCGTTGCTTTATACAACAAATTCCGTAACTTGATTTTGTACGGACTGATTGGCGGTTTTTGTGCCGCTTTGGATTTCGGCGTATATACGCTGCTTTGCGAATTTGACATTATGCCATATCTGTGGGCAAACGTGATTAGTATTCATGTAGGTATCTTCACCTCTTTTATACTCAATCGTCAAATCAATTTCAAAGTAAAGAACAAAACCGCAGTACGTTTCCTCTCCTTCTATACCGTCGGCCTCTTAGGGCTTGGTATCAGCGAACTCATGCTATACCTCATGGTTACGGTGGGCGGGATGAACGAGTTGGTCTGCAAACTCATTTCTATCGTTGTTGTAGCGCTTATCCAATTTGTACTGAACAAATATATCACGTTCAAGCACAACCCGCAGCATGACGCTTGACTTCCGTAAAATAGTAGTTGCTAATCTAATTTTTTGTTACCTGCCGGTTATCCTTTTCTTATCCGGTTGGTGCCGCTGGGAGATCGCCGTCCCCGGTTGTCTGCTGTTAGGACTGCTCTTCTACACCGTTTATACGCAGTGCCTGAAGACGGAGCAAAGACAACTCACGATCCAACCGGCGTTGCTGGCTTCTGTTGTTTTCGGCACATTAGCACTCGCGGTCATCTTCGGCTACGGAGGTCTGTTCGCTGCCTTTAATGATTACGAGAAGCACTCTATGGTGGTACAGGACCTGAGCCGCTACAGTTGGCCTGTTATCTATGACGATGCTCAGACACCCAGTTTACTGACGTACTATGTCGGCAGTTATCTCTTCCCTGGCTTGGTCGGCAAAATCTTCGGCAGCCGCATCGTAGCGGAGATCGGTTTAGGCGTTGTCGGATGGCTCGGGATGGTTCTTCTATTCCTGAATATTCTTTTTCTCGTGGATGCGCAAAACAAGAAGCAGCAAATATGGGCATTGGTCATCTACCTCGGTTTCTATGGGATGCTACTGCCTCTGCAACTGCTCTTTTTCCCCATCAACGATGACGTTATCTTAGGCTACCCGCACTGGTTTACCTATAAATGGTTGCAATACCGCTCTTCGATGGCGTCGCTTAAATGGGTCTGGGAGCAGTACACGATTCCTGTCCTCTGCCTTTCGATGTTATACACTTTCCGCGAGCGCCGCAACCTCTATTCCGTATGGATTCTGCCAGCCTTAATATGCGGTACGTGGGGCTTTGTGACGCTATTCGGATATGTAGTCGGAGAGTATCTTTTTGCTTGTATTCGGGATCGTAAATGCTATTGGAATATCATCTCTTGGCAAAATATCCTCTGCGCGTTTATCGGGCTGGTGATGGTGATCTATCTGGCCGGAAGTCTGACGACGGACAAACCTGACGAGTTGAAATTTCATTTCATTACCGACTGGAAATACTACCTATTGTCGTACCTACCCTTCTGCCTTTTCATGTTTGGCTTCTACTATATGCTGATCTGGAAAGGCGTGCAGCGTGATAGTTTCTTTTACATCACGCTGGCCTTATTATGCTTGATACCCGTAGGACGGGCCGGACTGTTCAACGACTGGTGTATGGGCACCTCGATGCCGGCCTTGTTTTTCCTGACTATATACTGTATCCGTTATCTGATCCATAAACCGACGGAGGAGGTAGCCAAAAAGAAATGGATTACTCTCATTGTATGCCTCTCGCTCAGTGTTCCCTTTGTGCTCTATGAGTTGTATAATCCATTCCGCTACAGCGGGATGCCGGAGCGCAGCCTTAGCGTTTACTCTTGTGAGGGATGCGAAGAGATTGATGTCGATTTGCGGACCAATTATTTCTGTTATCCTTTCGAAAATTCAATATTTTACAAATACATCGCACGAAAATGAAAGACGTTATTTATTTTGTTATGCCTGCCTACAATGAGGAGGCAAACATCGAAGAAGTTATCCAGCAATGGCACCCTGTTTGCGAGAAGATCAACGCAGACGGCCATGAAGCCAAATTGGTGATTGCCAATGATGGTAGTAAAGATAACACCTTCGGCATCATGCAGCAATTGAAAAGCAAGTACCAATACTTCGAGCCGATAGACAAACCCAACTCCGGTCATGGAGCTACAGTGCTCTACCTCTATCGTTACGCCATCGAGAAAGGCGCGAACTACATCTTCCAGACCGATAGCGACGGTCAGACGCTTCCCGAGGAGTTCTGGCAGATGTGGGAGAACCGCGAGAAGTTCGATTTCCAGATCGGCACGCGCGGTGGTCGTCAAGACGGCGCCAGCCGTGTATTCGTTACCAAGACGCTGCGTTTTGTCGTTTGGCTGATGTTCCATGTATGGGTAAAGGATGCTAACACTCCGTTCCGTCTGCTCAAGACCGAGAAACTGCAACCTATCCTGGATATTATTCCTGCCGATTATAATCTGGCGAACGTGGCCGTGAGTGCTATCGCCGTTCGTTGGCATTATAATATCGGATGGTATCCTATCACGTTCCGTCCTCGCCAAGGCGGCGTGAATAGTATTAACATGAAGCGCATCTTCAAGATCGGAGTGAAGGCGCTGAGTGATTTCCGCGCTATTAACCGCGGATTAAGGAAAAAATAATCAATGCGACTGATAAAATTTTATCTTATCTCCTTTTTGACACTTTTCGCAGGGATTGCGATGGCGCAAGAAGAGCAGCAACGCACGAGTATCTCGGGCGTTGTGGTGGACGCGGATACGGGGGAGACCTTGCCTTTCGTGCAAATATACTTCCTCAAATCCACGCCCAATCAGGGAATGGTGGCTTCGGAAGTGGGTACTACCTCGGATTTGGATGGTAAGTTCACCATCAGTAATACCAAGGGCTACAACACGCTGAACTTCCAAATGGTCGGCTTCAAAACCGAAATGCTCACCTTGCGCAAGGGGCAAAGCAGAAAAGACGTCAAAGTCAAACTCACGCCGGATGTGTACGGTCTGCAGGACATCGTGGTTACGCCGAAAAACCGAAAGCGCGACTATAAGCGCAAAGGCAACCCTGCTGTTGAACTCATTCAAAATGTGATTGCCAACAAGGACAAGCACTGCGTCCAGACCTCTGACCAATATACCGCGCAGACCTATTCGCGAATGTCATTTGCGCTGGACAACCTCAAAGTGAACTGGCAGAAGCCTTTCTGGAAGAATTTCGCCTTCGTGCAAAATTACATTGATTCGACAGGTGTCTATCCGAGTCTGACCGTTAGTATCCGCGAGCACATAAACGAAGAGTTCTATCAGCGCAAGCCGCACCGCGAGAAGAAAGTGATGCGTAAGGCGCGTACCTTCGGTCTGGAGGACCTGATCGGTTCAGGTGCTTTCCAAGAGAATGTCAATGCGGTCTTCAAGGACGTAGAGATCAACGATAATAGCATGAATCTGCTCTTCAATCGTTTTGTCTCGCCTTTGTCCTCTACGCTTGCCGTTTCGTTCTACCAGTACTACATCATGGATACGATCATGGTGGACGGTTATCCCTGTATTGACCTTGCCTTCGTGCCGGTGAACTCTCAGAGCTACGGTTTTACGGGTCACCTCTATATCGTCAATGACTCCACCTATCGACTCAAGAAATACGCCATCAACGTACCGCCGGAGATCAACCTGAATTTCGTCAGCAACTTCTCTGTTGAGCATAGCTACAAGCAATTGGAGAACGGTCTATGGGCGCCGGATAGAACGACCACATACGCGAAGTTCTATATCCTAAACAACAAGCGCGGTCTTTTAGCGCGGCAAACGAAGATCTATACCAATTGGGATTTAGATACTCCTATTCCTTCTAACACGTTCTCGGCACTCACGGCGGATAACGAGGTGGAGACGAATGACAGTACGGCCGAGTGGATCAGCACCAAACAGTGGGAAACGCTCCGTCCGGAGCCCTTAACTCGCTACGAGAGTTCGGTGGAGGAACTCGTCAAGGAGTTCACCTCTACCCCGGTCTTCAACAGTCTGGTGCTCTTCGTCAATGCGGTGACCACCGAGTATATTCCAACCGAGCACTCCTCGCATTACTGGGATAGTAAGTTCGATATCGGTCCTATCTATAACTTCGTCAGCTGGAATTTACTGGAGGGCGTGCGTCTGCGTTTCGGCGGTGCCTCTACGGCTAAGTTGCACCCGCAGTGGTTCTTCCGCGGGTACGTCGCTTTTGGTACAACGGACTTACGGCCGAAATATAACGCCACCGTCATGTACACCTTCGATAAACATGAGTGGACGCCTTATACCGGCCTACGTCATCACCTGCAGCTGACCGCTCAATACGATGTCGAGCAGCCGGGTCTCAATACGGAGATAGTGGATCGCGATAATATCTTCGCTTCTATCCCGACAAGTAAACCGACGCTGGGCTTCAATCAATACGTCTTCCGTAGTTATCTGGAGTACGTCAAGGAGTGGCAGAACAAGCTATCGCTCCGCGCGCGCTTTGAGTTCTCGAATAACGAGGCGGCCGGTGCGCTGAACTACGACCGCGTCAACTGGACAATGAACCCTGACTCAACGTGGTCCAAGACGACTGCCTCTATCGGTTCGTTCCGAAACTACGAAGGCGCTTTTGAATTGCGTTATTCGCCGGGCAATCGCGCCACTTTTGATCGTATGGGCAAGGAGAGCACCTTCATGCTCGATAAAGATGCACCTACGTTCAAACTCACGCATTACGTCGGTTATCTGGACGACCGGCATAACGGTGGCGACGGATTTGTATATAACCGTACGGAATTCATGTTTGACAAGCGCTTCTGGTTCTCTGCTTTCGGTCACCTTGACTTACGTGTGCAGACCGGCATGATCTGGCAGAAAGTGCCGTTCACGCATCTGTATATGCCGCAGACCAACACCAGCATTTTCCTTGCGAAGCATGCCTTCAACCAAATGAAACCGATGGAGTTTATCATGGACGAATATGTTTCGTTGTATGCTACCTATTATTTCAAAGGCTGGCTCATCAATCGCATCCCCGGCTTGAACAAACTCAAGATCCGCGGAGTAGTTGGTATCTCTGCTATTTATGGTGGTTTGACCAAGAAGAACAACCCCTTCCTGGAAACCGGAACAGGCTTGTATGAATTCCCGCAAACGGCTACTTTTGACAATAATGGATACTACGTCTCCGGCTCTACCTCTTCGCCTATCGGCAAACTCCCGTACATCGAGATCAACGCTGGCTTTGAGAATATCCTTAAGTTCATCCGTATTGACTACGTACGTCGTATCACCTATAATGATTACGAGTTGCCGTATAAAGTGCCTCAATTGGATGCAAATAATAATCCGATGCTGGACGAGAATGGCGAACCGGTCATGATCCAGGCGCGCCGTCGTATTCCGGCGTGGGGACGTAATGGCGTGAAAATATCGTTCCGCTTTGCTTTGTAAAACCTCCTAACATTGACAACGATGAAAAGAATATTGATACTAAGCATCATCGCTTGCGTGGCGCTCTGCCTCCAAGCGCAAGAGATACATCAGGACTCCGTAAACATCACGGGCAAGGGTGAACATCACGTAGCGCAGGCCTTCCAGAAAGCGGCGGATGCCATCGTGGCGTGGGATACCGAGACCATGCTCGACTCTCTGGATCAGGAGAACCTCCCGCGTATAGTTTCCGGTGGTGTGCTCGCCGGCGCGAATATGAGTAACTTCATCATCACGCGTAATCGCAAGACGATGAGTTCGTATATGAAGGTAGGCGCTGAGTTTGGAGGCTTCATTGACTTTGCCCTCAGTAAGCATTTCGCCATCCAGCCGCAAGTCCTCTTCACGGCCCAGGAGAACTATTTCTCCGTCACGGACTCCGCCAACCACTTATGGTCCTTCGGCATGGAGATTCCCGTGTATTTCTTAGGTCGTTTCGGTAACTTGCAGCAAGGTTACGTGCAGTTCGGTGGAGGTATCTTCACCCATTTCACCTTCGCGTCGAATATCGCGAATAGATACCGTAATTTTGATGAGATCCCGGGTCCCGGCACGCAGCATTCAGACGGCTATGACTATAGCCGCTTATACAGCCTACATAATAACCACTTTGGTCTATGTCTGATGGTGGGATACGAATTCTGGTTCGGCATGCAAATCAATGCATCCTATAAGGTCAGCCTCTCGGATATAGCGGGCTTCTATAGTGAGATGAAGGGGCAACCGGTTGCCGACGCACTCATCTATCCGCAGAGCGTCAGCCTCACGCTGGGTTACCGTTGGAAATAATTATTGCGGATCAATCGGTCCGATAATGGGAACGCGTCCTCTTCATTGATGACGCGTTTCGCATTTTTATCCATCAGGTTGATGCCAAAGCCATGCCAGCGATAGTTCTCCACGCCGAGCAACGACTGATACGTCGGATAGATATCCGCTTGATAGCAGTCCTCCGTATAACGCGGGTTACCGCTTATCTTCGGCGAATAGATGATCAGCGGCAGACGGTCATCCGTAGGCGTCAGTTCAGCTATCCATTGATGGTCCGCATCCGTGTATTTATTGCGCCAGCGATTGGCGTAGCGCTGCATCTGTTGCCGTTTCTCGTGATGGAGAATACGATGATCACCGGTGATGACGATCGTGTAGTCCTGTAGTTTCGGATCGCTCTCGATCTTACGGATGAAATAGCCCAAACCATCATCGAGTGCATTAAAACCGCGGATGAAGTTATACATCACCCATGGCATATTTTTCGGCAACTCCAGACGACTGTATTTCTCGTTTACAAACGGCGCATGCGTGGACTGCGTGATACATTGGATATAGCGTACACCGTCGTCCACCAGGCTATCGAGTTTCTGGAAAAGGATCGTATCAATATCGCTGTAGCATATCGTTGTATCGTATCCGTAAGCCGGTGACATATGCGTCTGGTTCCATACGCAGGTATCGTGCGGCAGCAGACACAATGCGCTGTCCGGTGCTAACTTCATGATAGCCGGATAAGTGTTATGGTCGTAATGCAGACATGTCGCGCCGGCATTGATGGGCAGCAATCCCGTATTCACGATCATCTGTCCGTCCGCCGAAGGCGCACCAACAATTTGTGTATGTATCTTGTCGGTATAGAAGACATGATCGTTCTGCGTCAACCGATAGAGGTTCGGCATGATCTTGGGTGTCACCACCCAACTTTCCAAACTCTCCAGAAGCACGATGATCAGTGGTCCGTCCAGCGTAGCGGAATCCGCGCCATTGTCCAACTGCTGCATCAAAGCGTAGTCATGCGGCGTTAGCGGCCGGTCCGGCTGAATATCGTTCACCATCAGGTAGTAGTCCGAAGTGATATATATCGGTGAATAGAGCACACTCGTGTTCGCCACCGTCGTCGGGAAATGGGTGCCGTAAACCGGTTCGCGATGCTCGCGGATAAACGGGATAGCATCATAAGGTTTCTCCGTCTGCGTTGCCTTCTGCTGGTCGTTCACATACAACGCTTCAGCCGCCAGTCGCAGACCGATGGCGAACACTACAACGCTCAACCAAGCCCACCAGCAGCGGCGGCTCTGCGTCGTGAAGAAATAGACAAAGCAGAACAGCACTGTCAATCCGTAGAACAGCAGATCTATCCACCACTCTATGTAGATCAGCACAGACCAGAAATAGCCGTGCAGATTACCCGACATGTTAAAAGCCTCCGCATCCAGCAATATATGATTGTTACGCATGTAGATCAGGTTCGCTACAAACCATGTATCTACCGCTACGGAGAGTACTATCAGCCATCGCTTGTCCCGCATCAAGAAGGTGAAGGATGCAAAAATCAACGACGCTGCGAGTTTACTCATCAGCATTGCTACCGTGTTCTGCGCCGAGGGCTGCAATGCTAACTCCCGGAATGCGAAATGGTCAAAAAGAAGGGTCTGACTGAAAAACAAAATGGCGAATAGGCCGAATACGACCCAACTGGCGCGGTATCCTTCCGCTAACCACTGCTTACATTTTTCCCGCCACTCTTTCATTTATACTTTTGCGATAAAATAGCAACCTAACATCACCATCACCACACCTATCCACTGCATATACCCAACCGACTCATGGAAGATAAATAGTCCGGAAAGCATGCCGAAGATGAAACCCAGACTCGTCAACGGATAGATCTGCGAGAACGGATACTTATCCAGCAGCCATAGCCAGAAGAGATTCGCAGCAATCAGAAGCACTACAGCCACCATCAGCCAAGCATTGAGAATCACCTCATGCCAGATATAACTCCATTTCCACTCCCACGCCGGCATATCGCGCATTCCTAATTTCAGCGCTACCTGCCCGAAAACCAGCATAGCCGTTTGGAGTAGCATCAATAGAATCATCGTAATCATTTTCCGTGCTTCAATTTATAGGACTCCTGAATATCGCGGTAACGAAGTATCACTTCCTCTATCACGTTCTCCCACGAGCGAGAAATAGTGTGCGATGCCTTGTCGCCTACGCGCTGCAGTATATCCGGGTTTTGCATGAGGTACATGATGCGGTCCGCATAATGCTGGGTGTCGTTCGCCGTCAGGAATCCGTTTACATCCGGTTTGATCACCTCTGCCGCCGTGGACTCCTGTAACATCAAGGCCGGCGTATGCATCGCCGCCGCCTCGCGTACTACGAGCGGTGCATTGTCATATAGCGAAGGGAAGAGGAACAAGTCCGCCGCCGCATCGATACGCTTCAGACGCTCGCGATCATGGATATTACCCAGCAGCGTCACCCTGTCTTGCAATCCTAATGCACTGATCTTATGACGGATCTCGCGTACCGCATAACCCGTACCGACCATAAACAACTGGAACGGCTTATCCTTGATCAGTGCTAATGAATCTAAGATAAACCCGATATTCTTCTCCCAAATATGCTGGCCGACGAAGAGCAACATTGTCTCCTCCGGCAGCAGTCCTAACTCCTCGCGCATCTCCGCACGCATCGCCTCAATCTTCTTCACCGGCGTGTAGAAATCATTACCGTTCTCCACTACTTCTACGTGCCCGGTATACCCGTACTCACGCAGCGTCGGCTCTACTGCCGCCTGCGGGATCCACACTTCGTCCGCTTTCTCAAAGAACTTGATGATATGCCTTACCATCAAATCGACCACCGGCTTGCTATGCACATTATGCTCAAAGTCCTGACGATATTTGGAGTGGAACGTAGCTACCAATGGTATCCCTTGTTTCTGCGCCGCCGCATAGGCCAGGTCGCCGGTCGTAAACGGACAGTGCGCATGCACAATCTCAAACTCCATCTTATTCCATTGGCGCAGGAATCGCGGAGAGATATACGGCATCCCGTAGCGATAGGGGTGACGGAAAGGAATAGGTATAGATGCGTAGCGATA
Source organism: Bacteroidales bacterium UBA1187 (assembly GCA_002309835.1). GTDB lineage: Bacteria > Bacteroidota > Bacteroidia > Bacteroidales > Paludibacteraceae > Colicola. The sequence goes on along the minus strand of DBYL01000031.1, from coordinate 11,873 downwards.
GATCGGATACGGCGCTGCATTGATCACCTCCTCGGACTTCGGCGCATAGGGCGTAATGACGCTTACGTCATGACCCTTCTCATGCAGCCAATAGGCGTAATTCTGCGCCGTCAGCGCTACGCCATCCAGTATCGGAGGGAAATTATCGTTAAAGATACCTATCATCGTCTTTCTCAATTGACGCTGCAAAGGTACTACAAAAAAATGACATACGCAAGCGCGCATGTCATTTTTTTCAAATTCCCTCGCCGTCCGAGAAGCACGGAGACTGTATCGCTTTCTGCTGCAAAATACGCGAATTAGGCGGGACGTCATGCGTCAGCCACACGTTACCGCCGACGATGGTGTCGTGCCCTATCGTCACGCGGCCGAGGATAGACGTATTGGAATATACCGTTACGTGATCTTCTAATATCGGGTGACGAGGCAGGTCTATCGGACGACCTTGTTCATCGTACGTGAAGTTGCGTGCGCCGAGCGTCACGCCCTGATAGAGCATTACGTGGTTACCGATGATGGCGGTCTCGCCGATGACCACTCCTGTTCCGTGGTCTATACAGAAATACTCGCCTATCGTTGCCGCCGGGTGAATATCGATGCCTGTCTCGCTGTGCGCCATTTCGCTCAGCATGCGTGGCAGCAAAGGTACACCGAGCTGCAGCAAACGATGCGCCGTGCGATGATGGAGCATCGCCGTGACGAACGGATAGCATAGGATTACCTCCGCCGCATCTTTCACTGCCGGATCGTTATGCAGCGCCGCCTGAACATCCGTCAGCAGCAGTCGCTTCAACTCCGGCAAGTATGCCACGAAATCATCCGCTACGCGGGCTATTTCCTCTCCCGAAACCGCCTTGTCTTGCGTGCACATCACGGTGGACAATTGCGAATAGAGCAATCCTCTCAGGATCTGTTCCGAAGACTCGCGGTTGGGATAATAAGAGGGGAAGACCACCGACCTCACCAGTCGCATGATCTTCTCCAATTCGATATGAGATGGTACTGTCATCGCGCTTATTCGATTGCCATCAACTTACCGGACTTGATAATCTTCGCGCCTGCCTCTACAAACGAGTAGAAGTAAATCTGGTGCGGGAGAATATCTACGACTAATCCGGAGTTCATGTCGGTTACGTTCAGCAGTACATCCTGCTCCTTTCCGGCCTGATCAACGATACGATCTACTACTACGTCGTTCGGGTCTGCATCCGGTACTTTCTCAAAGTAGAGCAAGCGACCGTTCTGGTCATGCAGTACGAAGGTGACATCCTTACGGATGGTCGCTACGAACAGCTGCATAGCACCCTGTACGCGACGGATGAATACGTCATTAGCCGTCGGAGCCAAAGCATCGTTGATATCCGACTCTTTGAAGAGCACTTTATATGCGCGCTCCGAACCATCCTGAGCCGTACAGTAGAGGATCGTGGTATCGTTAACCGACTTCTTGGTGATCTCCACCATTGCGTTATCCGAGTTCGGGATACCCTCGATCTCCGGGATCGTACTTGTACCACTGCGCAGCAGGTAGGTATAGAAGGTCACGTTAGCGTCGAAGCCACGCAGACTATCGCCGTTGATGGTGATCATCTTCAGCAGGTTGTCTCTATCCTTACCGATCTCCTGAACGATGGTGTAACTGATCTTCGTCTCCTCGTTCTGAGCCACTACCTCAATGGTGATCGTTCCGTCCTCAGCCATAGCGATACTTGCCGTAGCCTTCGGGTCGTTGGTGATCGCCTCTACCTGATCCAGTGTGAAGAAGGCAGTGCTGTCCGAACCGAACGGATGGCTGTAGGTGTAGTTCGTCAACTCAGCATCGAAGCCCTCGAGAGCCGTACCGCCGAGCAGGATCTCTACCAGCGAAGCGTCGTTGTTACGCGTCAGGAAGAACGTCAGGATATAGCTGTTCTCGTTCTCGCCGTCCGGCGCCGTAACGCGGATGATCACCTTCGTCTCTACGCCCTTCTCATCCGGGATTGTATCGATCGAGAGTACTTGCAGCGAGTCAGCCAAAACAGTCTTGATATTCGGCAGCACGAGTTCCGTAGCCTCCGGATTGTACGGCAGTACGATGTCGTAATCGTTCTGATGAGCGCTGAAGTCGAACAGCTCATAAGGCAGCTGCTTGCCGGCCGCATCCGTCAGGATAATATTGCTCAGCAGCGCGTTGTCCGATTTAACGCGGTCGAAGGTCAGTACATAGCTGTTCGGTGTCATATCCTCTGCCCATACATCGATGCGTACGGTATCGCCGTCTACGCGGATCTCATACGTCTGTGCATCCTCTTTCTTGAGCACGGATACAACCGGTACAGAAGCCTCCAGTGCGATGTCCACCTTGTAGCTCGAGCGCTCAGCATCGTAGTTAGCCAGCGGCTTACCGGCCAGCAAGATCATGTTAAGCGTAGCCTCAGACGAGAGCTCTACCGGATAGTGGATCGTGTATGTACGCGATTTACCGGTGGCTGCCGTTACCGTCACGAGCGACTTATAGCCGAGCGACTTACCGCTGAGCGAATCCAATGCCTGCGATACAAGTACCGTCTGATACTCATCGCCGCTGTTGTACTCTACTACCGGCAACTGACCGTTCAGCGCAGCAGCCTCAGCAGACGTCAACTGATAGTAGTACTCTTCCTTCGTAGCCTGGAAGCCCGGTAACTGCTTCTGATCCACGAAGATCATCTGCAGCGTATCTACATCCGATTTGAGGATGTTATACGATACCGTATAGGTATTCTTCTTTCCGCTCTCAGAGATAACCATGATCTGACGGATCAGCGTCGAAGCGGTCGCCTCAACGGTATCCAACTTCACGGTTTGCCACTCGTCGGCCACCTCGTAATCGAGGCTCGGGAAGGCTGTCGTACCTACCGGCAGCGAGTTAGTATAATAGAAGGTGTGCGGCTCAAATCCGGCGAGTGTGTCACCGTTCTCGTAAATCACGTTCAGTGTATCCGCGTCGGATTGTCTGAAGTGGAATACTACGACATACGTGTTCAGTCGTGTCGTCGGGTCTTCGGCCTGTACCTTGATCGTAGCCTGCAGCTTGTCGTTATCAATCTCAACCGGCAGAATTGTCTGTCCCGCCTCATCTTTCTGACCTACTACCTCCGGCAGATCATGCGTACCTACAGGCAGGTCAATCTGATAGAAGTAATAGTTCGGGTCGAAGTTGGGTAACGAGTCTCCGTTGAGGAAGATCATCGAGAGGTTCGCATTCGTGGACAATGGCACGTGGAAGTTGAGGTGATATACGTTCTTCGTAGATCCATCTGCAGCCGTCACGGTCAGCAGAACCGAATCTTTGAACTGCTCAATCTCTACCGATTGACCGTCCATCTTCAGCTTACCGCTTACCTCCGGCAGTACGGTCGTACCCGAAGGCAGGTTGAAATCATACGTATTATTACCGCCATCGAAGGCAATCACATCCGGGTTGATATCACGACGGAAGTCAACGAAATTCAGACCGTCCAAGGTGATGTTCGCCAACTGTGCATCGGTCGACTGATTCTCTACGTAGATCTCGATGAGGTAGTCCGAAGTCGAACCGTCCTCTGCTGTTACACGGAGCGTATAATGATACTCATGATGCGCTTTGACAACCTCAATAATCGTATCCACTTTCAAGAAGCGATCATCCGCCGTGTAGTCGAGGTTGATATCCTCCGTATTCAGCGAAACGGAGTAGAAGTGACGACCGGACTCGAAGTGATCCAGTGCCTCTCCGTTCACGGTGATACCCGTCAGGTCGGAGCAGTGGCTCTTCTCCGCATTGATCGTGAGGCTGTAGTATGAAGGACCGGCGCCGTTCTCCGCATACACTTCAAACTCCGTCGGATCACCGTTCAATACGCCCGGTTTTACTGGGATCTGCTGACCTTCATGACCGGCTACGTAGGTCACGCTCGGCATCTTCGGCTGCTCTTTCTTCACAGCAGGAACAGGCAATGTCACTACGTATGTGAACGAATCCGGACGGAAGCCGTCGATCATCACGCTGTCCAGCATAATGCCGGCTAACTCTGTCAGATCGCTTACCGGACGGATGAATTTCACGGTATATGTCTTATTGGTCGTTCCGTCTTCTGCCGTTACGGTAATCGTCATCGTTGTGTCTGCCTCATTGAACGAAGAAGCAATCTTCTGTGCTTCCTCTGCTACAATAGCATCAAGCGCCTTCGTCTCATTTGTGATAATCTCAAAGTTTACATCACCTGTGGTGAAGCCCTCGATTGTATCGCCATTGATAAGCAGCGCTGCGAGGTCTGCATTAGCAGACAAGTCGGTCGGATAGGTCCATGAGTAGCCACCCTTCGTTGGTACGGTCCAGGTCATCTTATCCGGTGCTTGTACGAATACCACGGTATCGGTAGCCTGCTTGCGGATGAAGGATATATACTCCGTCGGCTTAGCAGCTTCCTTGCTCATCGTAGTACCACCGAGGTCGCTGATCACGTTCTTACCAAGACTGAACTCAGTAATCACACCCGATACAGCAGCCGTCGTGTCTTTGCGAACGATGGTATAGGTGCCGGTCGAAACGCCGTCCTCTGCCGTTACGGTAATCACGCCGTTATTGAGCGTTACTACCTGCAGGTCGGATTTCTTCTCAAAGGTGATGATCGGCATCTCAGCAGCCTCGATCTCGTACTCCTTGGTATCCGGGTCAAAGCTTACGCCTGTTGCTGTGATGTTCGCCAGCGTTGTATCGTTGCTAACGACGGTCGTGAACTTCACCTTGTATACGGTCGAATCACCCTTCTCCGGCGTTACAGTAATCGTCATCGTCGAGTCAGCCTCGCTGAATGCGGTTACTACCTTCTGCAGCGAGCTACCCGGTACCGGCTGGATGCTCGGTAAACCGCGACGCGTAGCCTCCAAAGGAATAGTATAATCTTTCTTCGTAGGCGACCAACCTGTTATAGCGTTCGTATCCAACAGCAGGTTCGCCAATTGGTTCTTCGTATCCAACGGACGTTTGATTTCAATGCTGTAGCCCGTTCCATCCGTTGTACTACCATCCTCAGCGTAGTTGGTGAAGGTTGCGCGACGAACGCTATAATCACCTTCTACAACAGGATCTACCCAGTTCAGCAACTGAGCCTGATCACTTACCTCACCGTTGAACTCATACGATGGACGGTTTACATCCTCAGAGTCATCCAAAGTTACCGTAAATTTCTTACCACTCAGAGTAGCACTCTTGCCATTTATCTTGAGCGCTTTCGGTTTCGAGTTGTAACAAAACTCAAACCAATCCACATATAAAGCCGCACTGGAAGATGCACCTGAGGAGGCATTTGTGGCATCCACGGCGATATTCATGCCGATAAGAGGCTTGCCATCCAATACAAGTTTCTTTGTTGCAGTTACATATGCACTATTTTGAGGTACAATGGTATCGAAATTATACTCTGTATTATTAGCATCTTTGAATCGGAATGCGAATAAGCCACCATTATCTTTCTTTTTCTTATAGTAGTAATTGAAGCGAATGAGGTCTGGAGTATTATGGAAATCAATATAATCATAGAACTCATAGTGAGTTTTATTATCTACTGCCATAGCACCGGACAATTTACCCAACGTGATAATAGCAGGTAGAGCGCCACCGGCTGCAGACCAATAAGTAGTTTCTAGTCCTACTCTTGTATCAGAATTCTTTACAACTTCAGCGCCGGTCTTGGAACAGGAGATTACACATACTTTCTCGAAGAAATCTGCCGGGACTTGCCAACCGGTTGGTTTGTCGCCGTCATTATATACGGCTTTCTCCCAACTAGTAAAATGTGCATTAGGAATAATTTCGTTGGTATAGTGGAAGAAGAGCACATATTTATTAGTAGCTCCATCTTTAGCCACCTCGCATTCCCATTTATACATTGAGGATACCGGTTCCGTCTCTACTCCTTGGTTCTTGGTGTACTCAATTTTCGGATACGATTTAGTGGACCGATTAACAATATACGTAAAGCGGTTCGGGTCAAAACCATCTACAGCTACACCGTCTACCTTGATGCTATTCAATATAGCCGGGTTCTGAGTAGTCTTGATAGGATTGATGGTATATACCTCATCTGCGATGGTGTCGTTGTTGGCCTTTACGGTGATGATTGTTGGAGCGTTTACGCCTCCCGGCTGGATAAATACGGTCTGCTCCGGATACGATTTCTCGTATTCAACAACCAGTTTACGCGCACCATAAGGAAGCGTAACATCGAAATCACGTTTGGTCTTGTCTTTGAGATTTAATTCCTGCTCAAAATCCTCATTATCATTGATATGCAAAATCAAAGACGTGAGTCTATTCGCGGTCTTCAATATTCCGCGCTTGAAGTGGATATTATAGGTACGCGTATCGCCGTTCTCAGCCGTCACGATGATCTGGCTCGTCTCGCCGATCGGACGGGAGATGACGTCAATACGTTGCTCGTCCTCATCTTTCTCGAATACCATCTTCGGGCAAGTCGTTGCCTCGTAAGACAAGGTTACCTCGTAGTCCGTCTGGTCGGGCTTGAACGACTTGATCTCGCCGTCATCGCCGTCCAGATAGAGGTCGCCTAACTTCGTGTTGCTCGATTTTTTAACCGGGAACGCGATGCGATATTCCTTCGTCGTGCCGTCCTGTGCCTTAACGAGGATCTTCGTCACGCCGTTAGGACGACTGAAAGTCGTAGTAATAGTCTGGTTTTCATTATCGCCGATCGGGAATACATTCGGAACTACCTTCGTACGCCATGCGAGCGAGTCCGTATAATCCACTATAGTCGAATCGAAGCCTGCGAGACTTACGCCATCAATAAGGATGTCTCGTAAGTTAGCGTTCGAACTCTCTTCGCGCGTGTAATTTATTTTATAGGTGTTGGTCGCGCCGCTCTCTGCGTAAACGACTACCTCTTGGTGACTGTCGTCCTTGTCGTAAAGCAGTACGCGCTGCCCCGGACGGGTCTCCACCGTTACCTTCGGCAGTGCCGCACCTTCGTCAATCGTCTGGTTGTATGTGGTGGTTGCCGGAGCAAAACCGCTAATCTGCGTGCCATTCAGTTTCAGGTCTTTCAGTGTAGCGTCGGCGTACGGCAGTATAGTGTACTGAACCGTGTAGGTTGCTTTCTGACCACCCTCTGCAATTACCGTGATGCCCCACTTGCCGTCTGCGAGCTGACCGAAGAAAACTACCTGTGCGTTCTCGGCTACTTTGTAGCTAATCTCCGGATAACTGCTACCGGCTGCAAGCTCAAAGTCATAACTCAACTTGTCGGTTGCGAACTCATCAATGAGACTTCCGTTCGCATAGATGCCGAGCAGCGAGTTGTTCGACGAAGTCGTGCGGGTGAAGGTGATGTCATACACTGCCTTGTTACCCAGCGTATCCGCTACGTGCAGATAAGCCACATCGCCCTTCCACAGCAGTTTCACGCTCTGCTCGTCGTACTCCTTCTCAAATGTTACCTCCGGCAACTCGTTCTCATAGCCTACGGCGTAATGCATCGTGGTCGGATCCCAACCCGCGATCTGCGTGCCGCCTACGAGGATGTTCTTCAATCGAGCAGTAGCCGCAGCTACAGCCTCGAATTCAATCGTATATGTCTGCGCTGCACCTTCCTCCGGCTGCACTTGGATAGTAGCCTTACCGGCTGCAAACGGAGCCGTGATCGTCACCTGCTGACCCGGAGCCTTATCTACTGTGATGGCCGGGCAGCGGTCGCCTTCCAATTTCACGAGGTACTCTGTCGAGTCCTTGCGGAAACCGGCTAACTCAACGCTATCCAAGTAGATCATCTCCAGCTGTGCGTTCTGCGAAACCTGTACGGTGAATGTCACGGTATAGGTACGCGTAGCACCGCTCTGTGCAGTCACGGTGATCGTCTGCACCTTGTTCTCCAGCACACTCAGTACGCGCTGCGTGTCCTCTGCTTTCTTGAAGGTCACAGCAGGAATCGTACTAACACCCTCTGCCAGAGTTGTATCGTATGCTAATACGTCCGGATCGAAACCTGGCAGCGGAGTTCCGTCCAGGTAGATCATATCCAGCTTCGTGTTCGATGAAGTGGCTACGGAGAAGTGGATGATATACGTACGACTCGCGCCGCTGCGCGGACGAACCGTAATCTTATAGTCGCCGTTCAAGCCGCTGATCGTACGTTCGCTGGCGCTCTGGAACTCTGCGTTCTGCAGCGTGTAACTTACCTCCGGCAGGACAGTCGTTCCCTTCGGCAGGTTCACCCAGTATTCGTTCACCTCCGGATCGAAAACTACGGTCTCGCCGTTCGCGTTCTGCAGGTCGTTACCTGCTACGCTCAGAGCGGCCAGAGTGTTGTCCGTAAAGGTCTCTACGGAGAAGGTAATATAGTAGTTCGTCGTGTTGCCATTACCGGCTACTACGGTGATGCGCGTCTTTCCGCTTACGCCACCGGTAGTTACCGTCACGTCTTGGTACTCGTCGCCTTTAATAGCCTCGATCTCCGGCAGCTTAGTCGTACCTACCGGTAATTGATAGGTATAACTCGTTATATCGGAGGCGAAGCCTGCTAACGGCTTACCGTCAATATTGATGCCTGCCAGCGTCGAGATCTCGGATTTAGCCGTAGCAAACACGAGTTTATATACCGTCTGGTCTGCCTTGTTCCCGGCTACTACGTTGATACGCGTCGTTCCGTCCAAGCCACCTTCATCCTTCGTGATCGTCTGGAACTCATCACCCGGCGTCCAAAGGATATTCGGCATCGTCTTCGTACCCATTTTCAGGTTGATGTAGTACGTCGTGTTATCCGGCGTGAAGTTCAGCGCTGTCGCGTCACCCGGCTTAGCGGGGTTCACAAACTCCACCTGGTCGCCTACTACCTGCAGGTCATTCAGATAAGCATACGAAGAAGCCTCTACTTTGAAGTTCAACTTATATACTTTCGGAGTGCTGTTACCCGGCGTAGTCACGCTGATCTGATACGTACCACCGTCAAACGTGGACGGAGCGGTGTAGGTGATCGTCTGCTCGCCGTCGGCATAAGCCGATACAGCCTTCACCGTCGGCATCGATGTAGTCGTTGTCGGCAGCGAAACCTTATATACCGTCTGGTTCGGAGAGAAACCCGGAACAGACTTGTCGTTTACGAGAATATCCTTCAGCGTGTTATCCTTGAGCAGACCGATGCTGAACTGGATTGTATACGTCTGTTTTGCCTGGCCGTTAGCAGCCGTTACTACGATAGTAGCCTTGCCCGTCGTGGACGCCGGTTGCGTGATCGCGGAGGTCTGACCGTCCTCAGCGTAAGTGCACGATACCGTCGGCACACTCTTGGTACCGTACGGCAGCTCTACGGTATACGAGAGGTTCGACGGGTTGAAATTGCTCAGCGCCGTCGTCACGCCGTCTAAAGTATACTCCAACCCTGCCAACTTCGCATTGCTGCTCGCTGCTTTCTGGAATTGGATCTTATAGGTCGTTGTGCTCTTGCCGTCCTCCGATTTTACGGTGATGGTCGTCGGGGTCTTCTCCAGGTCACCTTTCGTAATCGTGATCTCGCTACCCGACAGCGTACGACCGAGGAACGAAGCGCTCTCGCCGGAGGCGTTGGTCAGCGTTCCTACACCGCGTTTCGCCACGATCTCCGGGATTGCTGTTGCCGTCTCTCCTAACGAATAAACCTGTACCTCCTTGCTTTTCGGGTCAAATCCCTTCCACTCCTTACCGCCTACGTAGAGCGCGTCGATAGTAGAGGCGTAGATCATCTCTACGTCATCTACATACAGTGAGTTACCGGTGTATAGACCGCTGTTAGCACGATAGTTAGGATAGTTGGAAGCCGAGAAGATGATATTCAACATCTGCGGCACCTGATCGTTCAGATAATAGATAGGTACGCGGATATTCGTCCAGTTGCCGTACGTCTTACGCTCGCGCCACATACCTTCAGCGATCTGCGTAGCTTTCTGCGTCGTACCACATTCGTTATGGTTCAGCGCAATACGAATATCACTCTCCTCATTCGTCTCTTCGTGACTCGTACATGTACCGTCTTTACCTTTATACTTGTTACTCTTCGCCGTACCGGTCCAGGAGTATAACAACAGATAGAAATCCTCCTTATCTGTATTATCACCCGTACGCTTGATCCATACGGACATCGTATCCGGACGGGTAGTCCATTGTATACCTCCGGAGGTACCGGCGGTAGCCTTGTTAATAGAAGTGATACCCGGCAGATATGCCCACGGTTTACCGAGAGCGAAATATCCCGGACTCGTCTCAGAAATACCCATGGCACCCACCGATTGGTCCTGTACCATCATACAGTAACCGCTACGACCGGTCTCCTTGTGGGCGAAGTTAAACTGCATACCTACTTGCTCCACGTTCGAAGCATGCCAGCTCTGAGGCTGGGGCTCGCCGTCAAAAGTTGCAGCCGACCAATCCTCAAAATTGGCGTTGGGTACTTGATAAGTGGTTGCCGCATAAGCTGTCACAGCCGTCAGCATCACCAAAATACTCAGTAAAAATTTCTTCATCTTTGTGTATTACGTTAAAATTATTTACTATTTTTAAGATTTCTATTAAAATCTTTACGTTTTTACCCTCAAAATAGGGCCATTTTTTATCGAGTGCAAAATTACTGCCTTTTTCGCAACCCTACAATAGCATTTATTATTAAAAAGTGTACGATTATTAAGCACCACTCTAAGGAGTGTTGTAAAATCGACTTTACAAAATGCACGATTTTTAAGATTTTTCATAACCCCTAACCTCTCACCCCTTCACCCTTTCAC
>DBYL01000031.1:666-1057 GCA_002309835.1 Bacteroidales bacterium UBA1187 | reverse complement strand
TTTTTTTCTTCTCACTCTTACTTTGGCACGAAATTTGTTGTTTTCTCTGCGGAAAATTATAATTTCATTATACTATGCAAAATCCAGTGGATATTCGTGAACTCCAGGAGCGTGTAGAGCGCGAGAGTTCCTTCGTAGATGCCTTGACATTAGGCATGAACCAAGTGATTGTAGGTCAGAAGCACCTTGTAGAGAGCCTGCTCATCGGTCTGTTGAGCGATGGTCATATCCTTCTCGAAGGTGTGCCGGGTTTGGCGAAAACCCTCGCTATCAAGACCTTAAGCGACCTTATCAAAGCCAATTTCAGTCGTATTCAGTTTACTCCGGATCTGTTGCCTGCTGACGTTATCGGTACGCAGATCTATAGCCAGAAGAGCGAAGAGTTTAAGAT
>DBYL01000031.1:0-623 GCA_002309835.1 Bacteroidales bacterium UBA1187 | reverse complement strand
GAGATCAACCGTGCTCCGGCGAAAGTACAATCCGCCCTTCTCGAGGCCATGCAGGAGCGTCAAGTGACCATCGGTGAGCAGACCTTCAAACTCGATGACCCGTTCCTCGTACTCGCTACCCAGAACCCGATCGAGCAGGAAGGTACTTATCCGCTGCCCGAGGCGCAGACCGACCGTTTCATGCTCAAGGTCGTGATTGGTTATCCGAAGAAAGAAGAGGAGCAGGCCATCATCCGTCAGAACATCGCATCGGAGAAGAAGACCGTGCTGCCTATCCTCTCTACCGATGATATCATCAAGGCGCGTAAGATCGTCGAAGAGGTGTACCTCGATGAGAAGATCGAGAAATACATCGTCGACATCGTCTTTGCTACCCGTAATCCGGAGGAGTACGGACTGAAGGACCTCAAGCAGATGATCGCCTTCGGCGGTAGTCCGCGTGCTTCTATCAACCTTGCGAAAGCTGCGCGTGCTTACGCCTTCATCCATCGCCGCGGATACGTGACGCCGGAAGACGTACGTTCCGTTTGCTACGATGTACTCCGTCATCGTATTGGTCTGACCTACGAGGCAGAGGCGAATAACCTCACTACCGAAGATATCATCACGGAAGTATTGAACGC
>DBYL01000023.1 GCA_002309835.1 Bacteroidales bacterium UBA1187 | reverse complement strand
CCGAGAGACGGAGCGATAGAGATGAACAGCGAAATCCAGCTGAGGTTCTTCTCCAAGAGACCGAGCTGAACGCCACCGTAGGAAGCGACAGTCTTCTCCACTACGTCGATACCCTCGTCGTAGCGGCTCAGACCCTGATAGAAGATCGAAGCAACAGGTCCACGCGTGTTACGGCATACATCCAGCGCCTTCTCAATACCACCCTCTTTGAGAGCAGCCTCAATATTAGCGAGCAGCTCCTTCGTGTTGGTCTTGCTGAGCGACAGATAGATAATACGCTCGATACAGAGCGCCAAACCGAATACCAAAGTAACGAGAGTCAGCGCCATGAAGCCGGCACCACCTTCGATGAACTTCGTCTTAAGAGTCTTGTGAAGAGCTACCAGACCACCGGCCTCCTCAGCAGGAGCCTCTGCTACTTCTTCAGCTGCAGGAGCAGCTTCATCTACTTGTTCAACAGCAGCCTCCTCAGCAGGAGCAGCTGCCTCTTGTGCCATAATAGCTGCGCTACCAAAAGTCAGCATAGCCAGCACCGTAAGGGTTGCAAATACTTTTTTCATGAGAATAAAATGTTAATTAAGTTATTTGTGTTAGTTAAAATTCTTTGCGGAGAGACGGGGATTCGAACCCCGGAAACCCTTTTGGAGTTTACACGCTTTCCAGGCGTGCCTCTTCAACCACTCGAGCATCTCTCCTCACGCCTATAGCGCGTATTTATCAAAATCGGCTACAAAGATACTGCAAAATATTGATATACGCAAGTTTTTTGGCAATTATTTTTTATTTTACTACATTTTCTATCCAATAATTTGTATATATAAAAAAAATGTACTACCTTTGCAACCCGAAAAATAACAAACATTCTTCTCCATGTTTATCATCGGCATTGCGGGCGGTACCGGCTCGGGTAAAACAACGGTAGTCAGAAAATTGATAGAGCGCCTCCCTAAAAATGAGGTAGTAGTTATTCCACAAGACTCGTACTACAAAGATAGTAGTGACGTACCTGTTGAGGAGCGTCAGAATATCAACTTTGACCACCCCGATGCATTCGATTGGGAGTTGCTGAGCAAGCATATCAAGATGCTGAAAGAGGGCAAATCCATTGAACAGCCTATCTATTCCTATATAACCTGTACGCGCGCAGAAGAGACCATTCATATCGATCCGCGTGAGGTGATAGTGGTAGAGGGTATCATGGCGTTGCGTGAGCCGAGGATGCGTCAGCAGATGGACCTGAAGATCTTCGTGGATGCCGACGCAGATGACCGCCTGATACGCGTTATGAAGCGCGACGTGCTGGAGCGCGGACGTACGGCGGAGCAGGTGATCGAGCGTTATCAGCGCGTGCTCAAACCCATGCACGAGCAGTTTATCGAGCCATGTAAGCGTTTTGCGGATGTCATCGTTCCGCAAGGCGGACATAACAACGCTGCGATTAACATGCTCGCTAAATTCGTGAAGCAGCAGCTTAAGGAGCGCGATTAAGCGGAATATCCGCATATAGCCATGTTCTGGCAACTATTCTATACCTATCTTAAGATCGGCACCTTCACCCTCGGTGGAGGTTATGCCATGTTACCTCTTATCCAGCGCGAGGTGGTGGATCGCAAGGGATGGATAGATGAAAAAGAGTTTCTGAACATGATTGCGCTTGCACAAGCAGCGCCCGGACTAATAGCAGTCAACTCTGCCATCTTCATCGGCTGGCGTGTAGGCGGTTGGAAGGGAGTGGCTGGCGCTGTGTTAGGTGCCGTACTGCCTTCTTTCCTTATCATCCTCGCCATCGCCATGGTCTTCTCTGAGTGGAAAGAACTGCCGGCGGTAGAGGCCGTTTTCAAAGGCGTCCGTCCTGCCGTCGTAGCCCTCATCGCTGCGCCGTTAGTGAAAATGGCGCGTGCGGCACTAAAGAATAGAGATGATAGCTTAGAGATTAGTGGTTATCTACCCTTACTCATTTCGTTGGTAGCAGCATTGCTCATCTGGCTGGGGCATGTTAACCCCGTCTGGGTGATTACAGCCACTATCCTTATCACACTCGTGGTAGTGGATATTGTAGAAAGGAGGCGCAAATGATCTACTGGCAACTCTTTTACACCTTCTTCAAGATAGGTCTCTTCGGTTTCGGCGGAGGTCTGGCTATCCTATCGCTGATACAAATGGAGGTGGAGCAATACGGATGGATGACCCAGCAAGAGTTCGTCGATATCGTAGCGGTGAGTCAAGTCACCCCCGGGCCGATCGGTATCAACTGCGCGACATATGTCGGTTATACCATTGGCGGGTTCTGGGGCAGCGTACTCACTACTTCCGCTATCGTACTGCCGAGTCTGATTATCATGCTGAGTGTATGCAAGGCCTATTTCTGGTTGAACAACCGTTTCTCCGGTAACCCGTATTTCGAACAGACGTTGCGGATGCTGCGTTTCACGGTCATCGGTCTTATCGCTTCTGCGGCATTAATGCTGATGAAACCGACCACGTTCATTGACCTCATCAGTTGGATCATTTTCGGCGCAGTGGCTTTCTTTACTATCCTGCCGCAGGTATATAAAAACAAAGTGACCGAAACCCTCAGTCACCCTATTCTGTTGATTGTTCTTTCCGGCATTGCCGGATATATGATCTACGCTTAGATGCGATCGAGTCTGGCATGGGTCAGCAGCAGTGTTTTCGTACCCTGCTTGTCAAATTTTATCTCAATCTTATCATTCTCCGTCACCTCGTCGCGATAAACACGGCTGACGGTACCGTCGCCAAACACACGATGACTCACCCTGTCGCCGGTTTTCCATGCGGAAGAAGCGACAGGCGACGTAGCTCCGCTGACAGCGGTCTTAGGCTGTACGGGAGGGGTAAAAGCAAGCGGACTCCGAGAGAAACGGGGGAAATCCGGTATTTGTGGTTTTGATGCCGGACGCTCCAGACGGAAGAACTGCTTGTCGATATCATTCAGGAAGCGGCTGGGGGAGTTAAACGCCATCTGTCCGTTTCTAAAACGTTGACGCGCGAAAGACAGATAGCATCGCTCCATAGCGCGCGTGATGGCTACATACAGCAGACGTCGTTCTTCTTCTATCTCGTTGGGTTTGACGCAGAACTGCGAAGGGAAGAGGTTCTCTTCCATACCTACAATGAACACCACCGGAAACTCCAATCCTTTGGCCGCATGCACGGTCATCAGCGTCACGCGTTCGGTAGTGTCAGCGAGGTTCTCGTCTTGGTCGGTTTGCAGACTCACCTCACTTAAGAAATCCGTGATAGGCGTATAGTCGATACCTTCCTCTTTGCGCTGCTCTACGAATTCGCGGATGGCGTTCAGCAACTCCTGTACGTTCTGCGCACGGTCGATACCTTCGGTAGTGCGGTCCAAAGCCAAGGCGGTCTGTACACCGGTCACGCGCAGTACTTGTTCAGCAAACGTATAGGCGTCTGTCTCTTCGCTCAGTTCACGCAGATGGTCTATCATTGTGGCGAATCCGCGTAACTTCGTCCTGGTGGCTGCGCTCACATCCAGTCCAACTTCTTCGGGCTTGCGCATCACGTCCAGATAGGCGCAATGCTGCTCGATGCCTACCATCGCCACTTTCTTCATCGTCGTATCACCGATACCACGCCCCGGGAAACCGACGATACGGAGTAGCGCTTCGTTATCGCGAGGGTTGACGGCAATACGGAAATAACCCAAGGCATCTTTGATCTCCTTGCGCTGGTAGAAAGAGGTGCCGCCGTAGATGCGATAGGGGATGTTGCGCTTGCGTAACTCGTTCTCGAATACACGGCTCTGTGCATTCGTGCGGTAGAGTACGGCAATGCCGTCATACCCTGTGTTGCGATGTGCAAATTCAATCTGCTTGGCTACGCCTTCGGCTTCTGCGCGGTCGTCCATATAGGCCTGCAGCGCCAGCGGCTGACCTTCTTCTTTCTCGGAATAGACCTGTTTGTATATCTGCTCGCGGTTCTTATGAATCAGCGAGTTAGCGGCATTGACGATCGTCTGCGTAGAGCGGTAGTTACGTTCCAACTTGAATAATTTTGCCTGTGGATACTGGCGTTGGAAATTCAGGATGTTACGGATATCCGCTCCGCGGAAAGAGTAGATACTCTGTGCGTCATCGCCCACTACGCAGATATTGTTCTGCGGAGCAGCGAACTTGCTCACTAACAGATATTGGATATAATTGGTATCCTGATACTCATCTACCAGTACATAGCGGAACATCAGTTGCAGTTGCTCGCATATGTCTGGGCATTTATCCATCAGTCGCAGCATATTGAGCAACAAATCATCGAAATCCATTGCATTAGCAGCACGCAGACGGGCCTCGTAAGTCGAGTAGATAGAAGCGAACTCATACATCCGCATCTCGCGGTCTTCACGCAACAACTGTTGGTTAGCGCCGTATGCCGCAGGATTGATACCGCTGTTCTTAAGCATCGAGATACGACTCAGCACTGCTGCGGGTTTATATACCTTGTCATCCAACTGTTGCTCTTTGCATATCGCTTTGATCACCGATTTCATATCGGTGGTATCATAGATGGTGAAGTCACGGGTGTAGCCCAACTGCTCTGCATCGCGACGCAGTAGTTTGGCGCATATGTGATGGAAAGTACCCATCCATAGATAACGGGCATCATTGGCGGGCACGAGTTTCTGGATGCGCTCTTTCATCTCTCGTGCTGCCTTATTGGTGAAGGTCAAGGCGAGGATGTTCCCCGCTGGCACACCTTGCTGCAGCAGATAGGCGATGCGATAGGTCAGCACGCGCGTCTTACCGGAACCCGCACCGGCCACTATCAGCGATGGACCTTCCGTATAGGTCACCGCTTCTCGCTGAACATTATTAAGAGAATCTAAGAAATCCATTCTTGAGAACAGTCGTTATACGCGGCGAATAGCTACCAGATGATGGGTGTATTCACCTGTCTCGGCACAGAAAATGCCGGTTTCATCGAGTTTTTCTACTTTCACACGACCTGAACAGTGAACTACGCGTCCGCTGTCGATCACGATGCCTACATGCGAAATCTTCCCGTCCTCATGATCGAAGAAAACAAGGTCTCCAGCTTTCGTTTTGCTGAGCGCACTGATGCTGCGGCCTTGGGTCGCCTGCTCCGAAGCATTACGTAGGATAGACTTGCCGAAAAGACTCATCACCACCTGCGTGAACCCTGAGCAATCCATACCCAGCGCGTTCTTGCCTCCCCATAGATACGAGGTATTCAAGAAGAAACGTACAGTCTGCAGTAGGTTCTGCTCGTTCATTGCGATAGGCTGGGTAGCTACCATGCTCGGGTCTATACGAAAGCCGACGCCCAGTATCTCAAATCGTCCGTCGGCGTAGTTTGCCAATCGTGTGCCTGCCGTCAGAGGGATAGTCTGACCGTTGTTCTCGCTCACGGCATACGCCATCGGGAAGACCACCATCGCCGCTTTCGCATAGGCCGCCTTATAGGTCTTATGCTCCGTTGCGCTCATCGGCGTAATCATCTTTGCATCCACCCATCCTTCCTGACCGTCAAGCTCTATTTTGATTCGATTCCATCGGGGTTTTTGCTCCAAGATAGTGCATAACTCACCGAAGAGCATCTGTGTGCTCTGCTCCGCTCCTTCCCGTGCTTCCGTCCGAACGGGAACGATACTATGTAATGAAATTCCACTAATCACTAAACTCTAAACACTAAACGGTTATCACCATACTTCCTGCGGATGGTTGTTCTCTGTTCTGGGATAGTCGATGGAGTAGTGCAGTCCGCGGCTCTCTTTGCGCTCGATAGCCTGACGGGTAATCAGATAGCCTACGTTGATCATGTTACGCAGTTCGCAGATATCTTTCGTCGCTTTCACGCGTTTGAAGAGCGCCTCCGTCTCTTCGTAGAGCAGGTCCAGACGCTCCCATGCGCGATGCAGACGCAGGTCGGAACGAACGATACCGACATATGTGGACATGATCTGTCCCACCTCTTTGACATCTTGCGCGATGAGCACGCGCTCCTCGTTGCTCAGTGTACCTTCGTCATTCCATGCGGGAATTCTCTCGTTGAAATCGTAGTTTTCTATTACGCTGAGGCTGTGTTTGGCTGCTGCGTCGGCATAGACCACAGCTTCGATAAGACTGTTGGATGCCAATCGGTTTCCACCATGCAGACCCGTACACGAGCACTCGCCTACGGCGTATAACCGGCGGATAGACGACTGACCGTCCAGATCGACCTTGATACCTCCGCACATATAATGGGCGCAAGGAGCTACAGGGATATACTCCTTCGTGATATCGATGCCGATACTCAGGCACTTCGCGTATATATTCGGGAAATGATGCTTTGTCTCCTCGGGGTCTTTATGCGTCACATCGAGGCATACATGATCGATGGCGTGAATCTTCATCTCGTTGTCTATCGCGCGGGCAACGATGTCACGTGGCGCTAAGGACAGACGCGGGTCGTATTTCTGCATAAACTCCTCGCCGTTAGGCAGACGCAGTATTCCTCCGTAGCCACGCATAGCCTCGGTGATGAGGTATGCCGGATGCGTCTCAGCGGGGTTGAACAGGCTCGTCGGATGGAACTGCACGAACTCCATATCCTTCACTTGCCCTTTGGCGCGATAGACCATTGCGATACCGTCTCCGGTAGCTATCTCTGGATTGGTCGTCGTCGCATAGACGGCTCCTGTACCGCCGGTAGCCATCAGCGTGATACGGCTCAGATAGGTATCTATCTTCTGTGTTTCGGGATTGAGGATATAGGCGCCATAGCACTCGATGTCCGGGGTGCGGCGCGTCACGCGTACGCCCAGATGGTGCTGGGTGATGATCTCTACGGCGAAATGATTCTCGAGCACATCGATAAAGGGGTTGTTGCGTACCGCCTCCATGAGTCCTCGCTGAATCTCGGCGCCGGTATCATCGGCGTGGTGTAATATACGGAACTCCGAGTGACCACCTTCGCGATGGAGGTCAAAGGAGCCGTCCTCTTTCTTATCGAAATTAACACCCCAGTTCACCAACTCTGCGATACCCCGCGGTGCATTTCGCACCACTTGTTCCACAGCTGCCGGGTCGCTGAGCCAGTCTCCTGCTACCATGGTGTCGTGGATATGCTTCTCGAAATCATCGACAAGCATATTGGTCACCGAAGCGATTCCGCCCTGTGCTTTTGCTGTATTGGCTTCCTCGAGCGTGGTCTTGCAGCATAGGGCGATCTTGTATTTCTCCGTCCGTGCCACCTTGAGTGCAAAACTCATACCGGCCACACCGCCGCCAATAATCAAAAAATCGTATTTTTTCGTCATATCATCTCGCTTTGCATAGTGCAAAGACGCTAAATCGTGCGCCGCGGAAAAACCGCATGGCGCGCAGGCATGATTTCACCGTTTCACCGGTCGTTATCAAGTCATCTACCACCAATATATGTTTATGATACATCTGCTCCGGGTGGTTCACAGCAAAAGCATCTGTTACATTTGTTTTTCTCCCTTCTCCGCTCTGCAGCGCCTGTTTGGGCGTATTTTTGATACGCGTCACATGGGTGCTATCGACCGGGATACCCGTCACCTCACTGATACCTTGCGCGATATACAGCGACTGGTTATACCCGCGTTCGCGTAGTCGTCTCGGATGCAGCGGCATAGGTACAATAACGTCGATTTCATCGAAGAATTCCGCGTCTTGCATCTCTATTGCCGCCTGGCGTCCTAACTCGTAACCGATGAGCGGTTGGTCCGCATATTTCATCCGATGGATTACTTGCTGCAGCGGATGGTCTTTCTCGTAGAAGAGGAAGGCCGCGGCGCGCTCGATATGCATGGTCTTCTTGACGGGCGGTTTGCCTTCTGTTAGCGCCATCTCCGTGCTGTTTGCGTCAATCACCGCTTGCTCGGTGCGCGGTAACTCCGCCTTGCATCTCTCGCACACCTGTCCCCGGCGGGCTTGTTCGCCGATATAGGCACCGCACATAGGACACGTGCGAGGGAAGAAGAGACTAGAGAGTAACACCGTTCTTGAAGATAGCTATCTCGTGATATCCATTCTTCTCGTTGTTGGTCTGCGCGCCGTTAGCTACCTCGATGACGAAGTCCGCAAAGCGTTTCGCCACCTGCTCCATCGGTTCGCCTTCGGCAATCACGCCGGCATTGAAGTCAATCCAGTTCGGTTTGTTCTTATACAGATTCGAATTGGTGGATATCTTCATCGTCGGCACATACGTTCCGAATGGCGTACCGCGGCCTGTCGTGAACAGCACCATATGGCATCCGCAGGATGCTAATGCCGTTGATGCTACGAGGTCGTTACCCGGGGCAGAGAGAAGGTTCAGACCCTTCACTTGCAAGCGCTCTCCGTAAGGCATCACGCCGCGCACGAGCGATTTGCCGCATTTCTGCGTGCAGCCGAGTGCTTTGTCTTCGAGCGTAGAGATACCGCCGGCTTTATTACCCGGACTCGGGTTCTCGCCCACCGGTTCACCATGACTGAGGAAATAGTCCTTGAAGTCATTGATGAGGCTTACCGTCTGGTCAAAGAGTGCACGGTTGGCACAACGATCCATGAGGATGGTCTCTGCGCCGAACATCTCCGGCACCTCCGTGAGCACCGTCGTACCGCCTTGCGCCACGAGCCAATCACTCAAACATCCGAGCAGCGGATTCGCCGTAATACCGCTGAATCCGTCACTTCCGCCGCACTTCAGACCTACGCGCAGTTCGCTCAATGGGATGGGCTCGCGTTGGTCTTGTTGCGTCTTGGCGAATAGTTCACGTAGGATAGGCATGCAGTATTCCACCTCATCGCCTTCGATCTTCTGCGTTACCACGAATTTCACGCGGTCTTCGTCGATTTCACCGCAGAATTCTTTGAACACATCCGGCTGGTTATTCTCGCATCCAAGACTTACTACCAATATCGCACCTGCGTTCGGATGATGGATCATGTCGCGCAAAATCTTCTTAGTGTTCTCATGGTCGTCGCCGAGTTGCGAGCAACCGTAGTTATGCGGGAAGGCGAAGATATTATCCGCGCCGGTCTCCTGACGCAGACGCTCTGCGCATTTCTGGATGATACCGTTGACGCAACCTACGGTAGGGATGATCCATACTTCATTACGGATACCTACCTGACCGTCTTTACGGCGATAACCCATAAATGTCCTGGATTCATCGGGGATATTCAGGACTACGTCTTTTGGATGATATTCATAGGAGAGCAGTCCTGCCAGATTGGTCTTGATATTATTCTCGTTCATCCAGCTACCGGCTTTCTTAGCCTCGCGTGCATGTCCGATGGGGAAACCGTACTTGATGACGTTCTCACCTTCCGCCAGATCTTTGATAGCGATCTTATGGCCGGCAGGCACATCTTCCAATATGGTTATCTTACGGCCGTCCACTTCAATAACGGCACCCGCCGACTGTGGCTGTATAGCTACAACCACATTGTCGGACGGATTGATTTTAAGGATATTCGTCATTAGAGAATCGTTTTTACGGTTTCTAACATGCCTTTCTTCTCGATGTCATCGAGGAATTTAACGACGAGATCGGTAAGGCCCGGAATCTTATTGAGGTCCTCTTTGCTCTCTTTCCAGATGATGTCGGTAGCGCCGAGCACACCTTCTGCCACTTTACGTTTGTCACCGGTAGCCCAGAGTTGAGCGAGCAGATCCATGATCTCCTGTGCGTCGTTCGGCTGGATAGGAGCTCCGTCGGCACGAACGCCACCCTTGTAGTAGGTGATGATAGCAGCCAGACCGAGTACCAGACCCTTCGGCAACTCACCCTTGCGCTCGAGATAGATTTTCAGGCCCGGCAGGTCACGTGTCTCGAATTTCGGGAAGGAGTTCAGCATGATAGAGGTAACGGCATGATCTACATACGGATTGTTGAAACGCTCCAATACGCTCTCGCCGTAAGCTTTGAGTTCATCCTTCGGCAGGTTCAGCGTCTCGAGCAACTCATCGAACATCACTTTGTGGATGTACTTGCCGAGAATATCATGGTTGCAAGCATCGCGAACGATGTTCACGCCGCTGAGGTAGGTAACAGGACTCAGCACGGTATGCGGACCGTTGAGCAGCGTTACTTTACGCTCATGATACGGTTTCTCGCTCTCGGCGATGAGTACGTTCAGACCGGCTTTGTTAGCAGGGAACTCAGCCTCGAGCTCCTCGATAGACATGTTCTCCGGTTTCTCGATCACCCAGAGGTGGAAGATCTCAGCCTGTACAACGAGGTTGTCGTTATAGCCCACTTTCTCTTGGATTTCCGCGATATCCTTGCGCGGGAAACCCGGAACGATACGGTCTACGAGGGTAGCGCAGACGTAGTTGTATTCCTCAAACCACTCTTTGAAACCCTTGTAGTCTGCTCCGAAATCCTCTTTCCAAAGCTCGATATACTTACGGATACAATCTTTGAGATGGTGACCGTTGAGGAAGATGAGCTCGCACGGCATGAAGATCAGACCCTTTGTCGGATCGCCGTTAAAGGTCTTGTAGCGACGGAAGAGCAGTTGTACCAACTTGCCCGGATAGGAACTTGCAGGAGCGTCTGTGAACTTACAAGCGGGATCGAAAGTGATACCTGCCTCAGTGGTATTCGAGATTACGAAGCGGATCTCCGGCTGCTCAGCCAGCGCCATGTATGCCCAGTTCTGGGTGTACGGGTTGAGGGCGCGAGAGATAACGTCGATACGCTCGAGCGAGTTAACGGCTTTGCCGTCCAGACGACCCTGGAGATTGACGTGATACAAGCAGTCCTGGCCGTTGAGCCACTCTACCATACCCTTGTCGATCGGTTGAACAACAGCCACCGAACCATTAAAGTTCGTCTTGGCATTCATGTTCCATACAATCCAATCTACGAAAGCGCGAAGGAAGTTACCCTCGCCAAACTGGATGATTCTCTCGGGCGCTACGCTCTTCGGCGCGGTCCATTTGTTCAATGCTTTTTTTGCCATAATGATGTAATTTATAGTGTTGTTTTGTTTGTCGCACATCTTTGCGTCTGCAAAGATAATAAAAAAAAACGAAATGCACAAACACTTGGCGATGTTTGTGCACTTTTCCTTCTTTTCCGTCAATTTTTCTACATCCCTTAGAAGAGATAACCCATCTTTACGTAGAAATTGGTATATTTCTGATTGTCCTGCTGATTGATAGGCATTGCCCAATCTGCCGAGAGCACGAAGTTCTCGTTCATACCGATCTTCAGACCCACGCCGGCACACATATGCGGCATATATACCTGCGCATCGTCGGCGGGACGGAAATAATCATCGTAGTTGTCTCCTGCAGCCGTCATACTCTCTTGCAGCGTATTATACAGGCCGTTGGTATGGCGCTTCACCAGCTCGTCTAAGTCATACGGCTGAGTAACCATACCGAGGTCGAAGAAGGGGTTCAGACCGATATAGAAATGCTGGTGCTTGATATCGAAATCGACGATACGGAAGCGGAACTCTACATTTGCAAACAGGAATCCGTTCGCTAAGATCCTATGCGCCATCATACCGCGCACCGAGTTGCCGCCGCCTAATCCCTCGTAATACACGCGCTGGATGAAAAGCGCATTCATATAGTTATTCATGTAGAAGGGAGAGCGACCGGCAATGAGGTTCTGCGTACCGACACGATAGGCGAAGGTGATGCGGTTGATGCCGTTCTTATCGTAATAGCAGGGGATATAATGGCGGAAGGTGAAGTTGAACTGCAGGTGGTTATATCCCGCCGCAGCCTGCTGACCGTATGCCGCATTGAAGGCCGCCGAATAGGTAAAGAACGCATCAGCATAGATACCTTTGTTCGGTCCCTGACGTTTGTCACGGGTGTCGAAGGTGACACCGGCGCGTACATACGGATGCCAACCGCCTTTCATCTCATCCTGACCGATGAGCCCCCATGTCTTGTATTTATCGTAGAGCAGCGGCTCGTTCGGGTTCAGCGCTTTCTGATGGCCGAGAGTATCGACATAGGTGTTCTTGCCGTTGAGCATATTGATATCGCAGTCATCCACCAGATAACCTAACACACCGAGGCCGGCATTCCATTTCAGGTCCTTGTAGATGGTGCCTTCTATATCTCCCGCCACGCGGATGAGGTCGCGTTTATATTTATAGAACACGCGCGTGCGATAGTCAAGCGTATCCATCTTCGCAGGATTCTTATTCCAGTTATGCCAAGAATAATGGTATCTGGATTGAAATCCGTTGAAGCCGTAGAAATCGCACATCGCATCCGGCAGATACGTAGCATCCAGCGTCAAACGATGACCCGGGATAACATACTTGGAGTCGTAGTTGAAGCGGAAGATACCGTGATGCTTGGTCGTATAAGCTCCCTCGAAATAGAGCGAATGGATATACTCAGGATACTGACTGCCGTCGCCGTAATAATAGACGTTGGTCAATATACCGCCCTGAAAACCGTAATCGGCGTCATACGCGATAGACGGCAAGATGCCGAAGTTCCAACCGGTCTTGATCTTACGTCCCAGCGAGTCCACTTCCTGCGGTTTGGGCTCTTTCTTTGCCGCCATCGGCATGGCCATCAATACAGCCAGTAATAAATAGAGATATTTTTTCATTGTTTTGGAATTTTTCTAGTTTTCTAGAATTCTAGATTTCTAGGGTAAAAGCATCGCGATAGCGACGCCCAGATACGTTCCTATCGCGTAGCCAACAAGACCGATCACGATACCGGAGATCAGNNACTTTCTTATTCTTCATCGCTCCAACTACCGGAGGTACGAAAGGCGGCGAACAGAGCAGCGCTATCTGGCTCACGCAGAAGAGGTCTCCACTCACATGCGCGATACGGCAGAAGAGCAGATGCAGACCGGCGGCTATCACCATCACCCATGCGACGAATAGACCGATCATCAGACTGCCGCCGTTGACGCTATGGATATCGAAGAGCGAAGCTACGATTACCGAGAAGATAAGGATGAAGAACATACCTAACTCAAAGGTCTTCGGCAACTCCCTCACTTTCTTGAAGAACGACGCGATGATAGATAGCGTAGTGATCGTGAGGATGACTACTAACTCATTCAGCGTACCGGTGATAAGCAGCGCCAGACCGGCGCCGATAGCGAGGAAGAGTACACTCAAACCCAAGCCGAGGAACATACCGCCTACGTTCTCTTTGGCGAACATGCCGCGGTAGCTCTCTACGTCCTTGGACTCCACTGCCTCGTCCGTGCGCCCTTTGCGCGTGATGTCCTGATACGGCAGTATCTTGCGGAATACCTTATATCCGCCACCGATGATGAAGAAGATATACGGCGTGGTCAGCACCATCTCGAATGCCAGCACGATCGCCATCAGCGTCTTATCTACGCCCAGCGAAGCACCTAAGGCATTGAAATTCATCGTGCCGCCGGTATAGATACCCGTCATCATCGCCGCTACCTTGTTGAACTCCGGTATGTCCGGCGTATGGAAGATGAAATAACCGCTTACGACGGCTACCAGCACCGCGATGATACCGCCTGCCAGCGACCATATGGTCTTGGGCAGCGCCTTTGTCCATAAGCGGAAATCGCAGTTGAAAAGCATCAGGGGGATAGCTAACGGCACCGCTACCGACATGATCGTGCTCTGCAACTTGCTGAAAGTCAACGCAGCCTCTGTGCCTGTGTCGAAATGCACAAAGCCCGTCAGGGCGAACAAGATACCGATGGCGTACGCCGCCACTACGGTACCTATCTTCTGCATCCAGGTCCAGCGCTTGAAGCACTCGATGATCACCACCGGCACCAGGATATACAACCCAATAATGATATACGCTCTAATCATACCTCTAACTTTTAACCATTAACCATTAACCTTTCAGCTGCCTCAGCTGATACATATATTCCTGCAGGAAGATCCAGAACGGCAGCGTGATGAACAGCGTCAGCGGGAAGAAGATTAACTGCCATACATACTGCACGGAGTTATGGAAGGCCGGATCTTTCACTTTCCATCGGATCAGCAGCCACATAGCCCAAAGCGGTATCGTCAGCGCGATGCTCACCAGAAATAGCGGCGAGAAAAGCACTAATAGGATCAGCAGCAACCATCGCGGCATACGGTGATGCTTGAAATGGTTAAACGGCTCAGGCGGGTTCTCCTGCAGTTTTGCGATATTCTCCGCATAATGCTCGTCATCCGGCACCCATATTATCTGTTCCCGCATACGGAGCGTCAGCTCTTCGCGCAGCGCCATGATCAGCTGCGGCCGTTCCAAATCGCTATGCTCACGCACGAACTGCGTTACGTTGATCGGCTTGCCGATATTGATCGTCAGATCATTCCATAGGTGGTAATAATCGCCGTATTCCAATCCTACCGGCAGGATATAGATAGGTTTCTCTGCTCCGAAAGCATCGTTGGCGCGCAGCGCGATGCGGAATATACCTTTGCCTAAAGGCAACAGCGAATGCATCGGGCGATGCGTCCCTTCCGGCAATATGCAGAATGGCACTCCGTCATGCAGCGTGGCTACCGCCTTGTCCATCGTCTCGTCGTTGTGCCGCACTTCGTCGAGCCCGTCACGCATACGGCGGATAGGCATGATCTTGAGCCATGTGAGGATACGTGCCTTGCGCGGTTCCTTGAAGATATCCGCACGCGCCACAAATACCTTACGCGAATGGTCGATACCTAATATCGCCATCGCGTCGCATAACGCATTCGAGTGATTAGGCGCAAAAATAACTGCCCCATCCGAAGGGATGTTCTCTTTTCCGATATACCGGATATGCCGATACGAACGGCGAAACATCCAATCTACGTACGGGCGCAGAAACGCATATAATCTGTCTTTATCTTGTATCTCCGCCATTGTCAAATGACAATTTGGCTGCAAAATTACACTTTTTTTTGCATATATCAAAATATTTTTGTAATTTTGCCGCCAAGTTTGTATATAATCCAACAATGTACTTACTTTGAATACCTTAATTACACATAATTTAACACCAGCGAGCGCTCCAGCGTATGTATGTCACGCGACGGGTTCAAAGGAGGTAAACATACCATTAGATAAACCGATCAAAGCGGCGAGAGCATTGTGCTCCTGCCGCTTTGCGTATATATGAAGACAAACAAGCAATAATACGATGAAAAGATTTCTTGCATTCATCCTTGCCGGATTGGCAATGATGCTGGTGCCAAGCAAAGCGCTGGCGAACGATTACATGGAGCACACGGAGAACTACACCGTGTATGCTACGGGTATTGACAAAATCCATTTCACCATCCCTGTATGGGTGCATGGCGCATGGTATGAGAAAAGCTATTCGGCGCTGCCGGGCAGTTGCTTCTCGTATATCTACAAGGATGACCATGACAATGAGCACGAAGTGAAAGTGCTCAACTGGTTGGCGAACGTAGGTAAAGACAACGATAAAGATAACGACAAAGGTCAGCTGGCCATCAAGTTCCAGCCCAACCAGGGTCAGTTGTTTCTGACATGCATGCACAACGGCGTTCGTTACAGTGCGCAGCCCGACGGCAACTGGTCCGACTGGCTGACTGTGAAGCAGAAACCTGCCGGAGGTTACGACCGCGTTACCTTCCTCGAGTTCGACTGGTATCCGCCTGAGGTATTGGATGGTAAGGATTTCTCCATTAAGATGCGTTCGGAGTTTGACAACTTCGGCGAGATATGTGATGAAATGATATATTCCTTCTGCTCTGGCGAGGCCTTCGTAGATAATTATCCTATCTCCTGCTATGATCATGTGAGTCCGGACTATACGCCTACGTGGACGATAGACACGAAGTTCCAAGGTAAGGCGCAGTTGGTTACTCCGACGCTGTTTGAGCCGTATCTGTATCAGGTGAGCGAGGACGGCGTAGCGGGTTACGGCTATGCCGCTATCCCGTATTCGCTGGCGGATGAACCAATCAAATACCGTCTCTCGAACGATACGGCCATCTATTTGACCAAAGACCTCGCGGGTAATATCTTCGTTATGACAAACGATACGGTACAGCCGGACTTGTCGGCTAAGTTCACTGTATGGCGCAACAAAGACAACGGAACGATAGACAGCATCACGAGTACGAAAGTGGATGTGAAGCCGTACCACCGTATTTATGATTTTGCTGCAACCGAAGAAGTGGACTCTACCGGTACCTATACGGGTGCTAACCTGCTGAGTTGGAAAGTGAAGAACCCTCTCTTGTCGGATATCGTGGATGGTGACTACTTCGAAGTGGTCCGTTCGCTCGACACTTCGTTCACCAGTTCAGAGTCCATCGCGGTTATTCCTCTGGTGCAGGATTCGACGGGTGAGTACAACTACAAAGACGAAGACCGCAGCATTTCTACCGGCCATCTGGATGGTGACTCGTTGACGCATTCGTTGATCTATGCGCCGGACGGCTATTATGAGTTGAAGAACGATACGGGCAAGACGATGTTCCTCGTCAAGCTGCAGATCAAGACCGACAAGGCGGTAATGCCTTCTCTGCCGCTCTACTACCGCGTACGCCGTGCTTCGTCCGCCGTATGGGGTTGGCACGAAGGTTTCATGGAGCAGCGTACGGTGTATAAGCATAATTTCTTGGCACCGCTCGCGGTAAATCAACCTGAGTACACCAAGGACGCGGACTTTGACAACAACCACCGGGTGAATTTCCAGGTCGTTCTGGAGAACGCGGAGGTACCAACCGTGCTGCCGTCCAAGGATGTATTTGACTTCAGCTACACAACCGCTCATTCCGCATGGGACAGCCTGCCTGCGGGCATTGACTCGGCGAGTGTGAATCCGGATATATTCATGACAGACGCGCTGAAGGCACATTTGAAAGACTCGCTGTACAAGGCGCTGAAGGCGGAGTACGAAGGCAATCCGTTCGGCAAGTGTATGTGGGACAAGACGGCGAACCTCATTCTGATCCAGACCATCGAGGAAACCGGCAAGTCCACGGAGACTATTATCCCACAAGACAGCATCCATCGTCTGGCTAACGGCGATTGGGAGGCTCGTTTCTCGGATATCGCCGACAAGGGATGTACGCACTATAGTTATTCGGTGCGTATCGACCAGAGTCACGCTGACCTGCATGTACGTAAGCAGGAACAACTGCAACCTGTGGCACTGAGCGGACCGGATCTCTATTTCGACGAGAGCGCGAAGATTGTTTCGTTCACGGCCACACAGGGCGACGCTCGCAGCGAACTCAAGCAAGGCGTGCTGCTCAACTGGAGACCGTCGTCTTCGGCGGTGGACGAGTACACGCTCTGCCGAATCAAGGCGGGTAGCAGCGATGCACCGGATACGCTTTATACGGGTATTGAAACCACGTATATGGATGTGACAGCCGAGCCGACGGTACACTACGAATATACCATCAGCAGCTACTACAACTGTAACGGCAAATCGTCCAGCAACTCCGCTACGGCGGAGGGTTGGCGTACTCCGTACGGCGAGATCAGCGGTAACATCCTTATGCCGGACAACAGCGGAATGGCGGGCGTCAAGGTGGATCTGCAGGATGAGGACGGTCAGGTGATGACCAGCATGACGACCGGCGCGGACGGTTCCTATCGGTTCGACAGCCTGGAGTACTACCGCATCGAGTGCATCACCCAACCGACGGTCAATGTTCGGTACTCGTACATGCCTGTCCCGGGGGTAACCGATCCGGAGCCGTATGTGATGTACCGTGCTCTCAATCCCGACCACTCGGTTCTGACCGATTGGACGCATCTGCCCAAAGGTTCTTCTTCGTTCCCATTAGGTACGATTCTGGAGGTTAAGACCACCGAGGCAAACAATTTCCATAAGGATTCTGTCTTTACGGTAACGATCAATGCCAACTACGATCTGGATGGCTACAACCAATACCAGGTCATCACCGAGACGGATATACGCCCGAAATTCGTACTGCAAGTGTACAAGAGCTCCGATTTCAACCCGTCGTGCCATCCGGTCATGACGAGCCTCCAGCTCTCCATCATCCCGACCTCGGAATACGGTGAGTTCTCGTACAACTACACCTCGGCTGCTTCGGCAACGGTTGAGCTGTCGATGGACAATGCGGCGGCAACCAACATCGACTTCATGAACACGAAGACGACGCGTCTGACCGGTCGTGCGCTCTACGAGAACACGACGATACCGGTAGCCGGCGCGATGTTCCGCCTCAACGGCGACACCGTACGCCGCGGCGGCGCTCCGCTCACTACCGGCACGGACGGTAACTTCGAGCTGACGCTGACCAAGGAGCAGCCGTACACGCTGCAGATCTTCAAACCCGGACATACCTTTGCGCAGGACGGTTTCTTCCAGAAGGAAGAAGGCAAGGATACGTTCGCACTGGAGAAACCGCTGGACGGTATCCGCTTCTACGACCAGACACGTGTTCGCCTCGTAGGTCGTGTAGCCGGTGGTATTGACCAGCGTGACCTGCCGGAGGCGTTCGGTTTGGGTAAGAACAACCTGGGTGACGACTTGCAACTCGTGCTTCAGCTCGAGGGTGATAACACCGCGCATTTCGTGCACGATCCTAATGACTTGACGCGTGACACAGTGCAGCAGACGGTGGGTACGACCCATACCTTGTTTGAGAAGAAACGCGTGATTATCCAGCCGGATCAGACTACGGGTGAGTACGAGGTAGATCTGTATCCAGTGAAATATAAAGTGGCGCAGGCTACCGCCAAGGGTTATGCTACGCTGTTCGGTCCGGGAGCAGGTAATGAGACCTTTGACCTGACGAATGCGCCGATGACACATATCACAGATGTCTACGACGGTGACACGGTGCACTACAACGCTACGTACGACCGCATCTATCGTAATCCTGTTCAGATAGAGTTGGTTCAGAATATGTACGGATTAGAGCGTCCTGCGTATGGCGAGCCGGAGATGGAGGTGAGCGGAGCTAATCCGAACGAACCGGAGAAGATAGCTTTGTACACGGTGGATAAAGACCAAAATGTCACCTATACATTGGGTTATCCGGTATTCGACAGCAACCGCAAATACCAATTCAAGGCCAAAGCATACGAGGCGTACTACTATAACAACGACAAGGCCGGCGAGGTGGATATCGTTCCGCAACGCGGTGGCACGGCTATCATCCGCAACGGTCTGCACAGTGCGACCGAGGTGGAGCGCTATCCGCTCAATGACAAAGGCGAGAACAGTGTCATCTGGCTGACGGTCGATGACATAGATGTAGAGCATGCCGGCACGACACCGCTGCGCAGCGTGAACGTGGCGCTGGAGGAGGAAGGTAATGTGGTGGAGACCAATGTCTTTAGCGCGTTCGTCACCGGATCGGTAGTGGAGCAGAAGAGTCTCCGCGCTGCTACAGGTAGCATCCGCTTGCTCGATATCGTTCGTGACCCGGGTGGTGCCGGTTCGTCCACATACGTGGAGAATGGTGCCACATATACGTTCTCTTTCGCTCAGTCGATGGATGCCCGCTTCGGTATCGAATTGAAGCCGACGTGGGGAAATAACGTCACCCAGTATATCGGTATCTACTCGGGGGCTGCGGCCGGTGGTTCGTGGATCGGCTCGGAAGTGCAGACTCAGAAAGCATTTACTTTCACTGTTCCTATCGCGCAGAAGATAGACTACGGTACCGCCTATACCTGCCAGCTCACTACCAACGAGCGTATCGAGACCTCTTCGGATATCGGCCTCACGGGTGTCGGCAGCAATGCGGATGTCTTCTTCGGAACGACCGTATCGAATCTGTTAGGTAAGGCAAAGACAATCAGTATCATCGATGACAGCCTCTATCAGATGTGCAAGCCGTCTCTCGATGCAGGAACAATGCTGCTGCTCGCGCAGGGAACCGATACAACCGGCAAGGCCTATTATCTGGTAACGGGTCAGAAAGTATATGTCGGCTCGCGTCTTGATAATACCTTCACCTATTCGCAGTACTATATCTGGAATACGCTTATTCCTCGTCTGGCGATGGACCGTCAGAACCTGCTGAAGAACTTCGCTGACTCTGCTGCGGCGCAGGCGTATGCTGATGCCACGGGTGAGCCGACCTATTGGTATTACCAGACCGGCGAGTATCTCAATGATACCATACCTCTCGACACCTACCGGATGTTCACGCCTAACGACGGCGGTACCTATATCGACGAGGTGGGGGCGCTGAACATGGCTATCACCCGCTGGCTGGAGATTCTCTCTCTCAACGAGCGTGAGAAAGTGGAAGCCCGTACGAAAGGCGCCAAGGTGGGCACCTTCAGTACCTCGTTCGGCAATTCGTTCTCGCACGGCGACACCTATAACTACGAGTATTCGTACAACGAGTTCCCGCAGAACATGGCCTTGAAGGGCGCCGGTATCAGTGCAGGCACGACTTCGTTGTTTACGCTCATTGGCAGTGTCTTCAAGAACCGACTGAACACTTCCGCCATGAGTGCCTTCCTGCAGACCTACCTGAATAAAGGCGACGTGACCACCGGCGAGACAGAAGACGGAGTGGTGAATGTAAGTAGTGGTACTACAACGAAGAAAGTGGAGGAGGTAGCCGCTAAGGTGGGTAACCTGACGTTCCACTTGGGCTTTGATTTCATCAAGGATATGTCCACCGACAAGCGCATGACCACGACGGCTTCTACGACCAAGTCCACCGGCTTCACCCTTGTGCCGGATCCGATGGGAGCCATCACAACTTCCGTATACAAGGCAGAGATTGACCAGACCTGGTATGACAACTCAGCCGAAGCGATGGCCGCTGTGCAACAGTCTGACGACGAGAAACTGCTCTACGGCTCCTATGTCTTCTTCACCGAGGCAGGCGCCACGATGTGTCCGCACGAGGACGAAGAGAAGACCGTTCTATACAACCCCGGTACGATCATCAACAACAGTACCGAATGGGTGGCAAAGCCGGAGTTGACCGCCGATGTCTATGAAGTAGCGAATGTCAATCCGGATAATCGTGCAACCTTCCGCATCACCTTGCTCAACCAAGGCCAGATGGATGCCGGATTTGCAGAACTGGGACAAGGTTTCTGGCTCTGCCTGGACGGCTCCAGCAACCCCGACGGAGCGAAAGTGTATGTCAATGGTGCGCCGCTGCTGCAGAGTATCTATTACTGGCTGCTGCCGGGTACGCCTGTCACCCAGACGATCGAGGTAGAGCGCGGAACGGTGGATGACTATAATCTGACCCTCTCGCTCTATTCAGAATACTGCGCACGGACATCGTCCGAACTGAACCTCGGCGTGCATTTCCTGCCGCTGTCCTCGGATGTTTCTATTGCCTTCCCGCGTCAGAACTGGGTGATGAATACCCTCTCGCAGCGTGACTCGACGGGTTATTACCTGCCGATCACCATCGATGGATTCGATATTCATCATAAGAACTTCGATCATATTGAGTTCCAATATAAACTATCGTCCGAGAGCGAGGAGAAATGGGTGAACCAGTGCTCGTTCTTCGCTAACGATAGCCTCTATGATCTCGCATCGGGCAACAAGGCGATGATTGAGAACGGACGCATCACGCCGTTCCGTTTCTACGGCGAACGTGACCCGATGGAGCAGCGTTACGACCTCCGCGCCGTTTCGTTCTGCCGCTACGGTTCGGGCTTCGTCAGCAAGTCCTCGCCGGTCATCAGTGGTATTAAGGACACCCGTCCGCCGCGTGTCTTCGGCGAACCTGATCCGGCGAATAGCATCCTCGGCGTAGGCGACCATCTGCTGCTGCGTTTCAATGAGCCGATAGCGGGCAACTACCTCGATGAGGATAATAACTTCCGCATCGTAGGTGTGACCAACGAGACCGGTATCACCTCTTCGACGGCCCTCCATTTCGATGGCAACTCGACGGCGACAACCAAGGTGAAACGTGACCTCAGCGCGAAGTCCTACACCATCGATCTGATGATTCATCCTGACGAGGCTACCCGTACCGCAGATATGTTGCTGCTCGAGATAAGCAGCAAGGATGAGTACCGCAAGTTCATCCTCTCGGCGGACAACCGTCTGGTAGTCAAAGACAGCCTCACCACAGGAGTGGAAACCCAGCGTTCGAAACCGTTGGGAGATATACTGGGTTACGTGCGTGCTCTCTTCATATACGATAATACAGATGGTAAGATGCGCTTCTATGCCGGTACGCAAGATATGACGGATGATAATCTCCAAAGCGGAACAGCAGGAGCTTATATGGATTGCAACTCTCTCTTCCGCTTCGGTCGCGGCTTCCGCGGTAATATGCTCGAGACGCGTATCTGGACCAAGGCATTGACGGAGGAAGAGATAGCTACGACTAACGATCATTACCTCTCCGGTTATGAGCAGGAGCTGCTGGCTTACTATCGCATGAATGAAGGCCGTGGAGAGACGGTCGAAGACCGCGCACACGGCGCTACCCTTTATCTGAGCGGCTGCTCGTGGAGCATGCAGGAGGGCTTCTCGCTCGCGCTTGATGGCACAGCGAAAGTGGCGCTGGCGAAGAATATCCTCGATCGCTCTGCCGCGTATGACGAGACCGTCTCCTTCTGGTTCAAGACCGCTGGTGATGGTACGCTCTTCACCGCAGGACGTAATGAGGGCAGTGCTCCCGAGTCGGCTAAGGGTCAGCGCATCTCTATAGAGAATGGTGCTCTGACGCTCTATGATGCAGATCAGAAATGGACCGCTAAGGGCTCCTTCAGCGATAAGGAATGGCACCATCTCGTGCTGACGATCAACCGCACTTACAATGCAGCGACTATCTACGTAGACGGTAAGATGTACGTGACTGCAGCTGCAGACAAGATGTCGGGTATCGTCGGTGCTATGTACTTCGGTGGCGACGGCTTCGTCGGCAATATCGATGAGTTCGCCGTCTTCGAGCAGGCGTTGCCGCTGCCGCTGGTGGAGGCGTATAACGAGCAGTCCTTCGTGGGTGATGAGATGGGTCTGATCGGCTATCTGCCCTTCGAGGAACAATATCTTAACCCCTCCGGCGTGCTGCAATTGCGCTTCTCGGTCAACGACCAGCGTATCTTCAAAGATGCTAACGGCGATGTAGTCAATAAGGTGCTCCCGCTCATGGATGGCGATCTGACCGCCATGGCGGATCATACCAATAATGCGCCTACCACCTCGCATGGATTGCTTTCCAAACTGCGTTTCGACTGGTCGTTTAATAACGACGAGCTGATGATCAACATCCTCAATCAGGATTACGAGGTCAACAAGCAGTCTATCTATATCACCGTGCGCGATGTAGAGGACCTCAACGGCAACCCGATGGCGTCGCCTGTCACATGGACCGCTTTTGTGGATCATAATAGTCTCAAGTGGGCAGACAAGCAACTCAATATCTCTGCCGAGTACGGTCAGGACGATGCAGAGGGCTCTGTTTCCGTCCGTATCATCAACAATAGCGGTAAGCGCCATACCTATCGTATCGAGTCGCTGCCGCAATGGCTGAGCGTGGATAAGGAGTCGGGCGCAATGGACCCGATGGCCGAGCAGACGATCACCCTGTACTACGACCTCCAGAAGGCGGTCGGCATCTATGACGACGTGATCTACCTCACGGATGAGAGCGGCCTGAGTGAACCGCTGCAGGTATCCTACGCCGTAGTGGCTTATCCGCCATACGAAGATGTGGATCCTGCGCTGTATCCGCTGAACATGTCCGTATGCGGCGAGGTGCAGATAACTACGAAGACCGGCAGCAAGGTATATGACAATGACGAAGAAGATATCGTCTATGCGTTCTTCCGCAACGAGTGCGTCGGCATGGCGAACATCACCGTCAATACCGTTACCGGTGCAGCGGAAGTATACCTCACTATCCATGGCAACGATGATATGGTACGCCGCAATATCAACTTCCAGTTATGGCAGGCTTCTACCGGCAGGGTATTCGATCTCGCGACGAATCGTGATATCATCTTCACGCATGGTAACGTATGCGGATGCGGCGATGAGAACCCCGTGCTGTTCTATACCGCCGGTTCAGAGACGCAGAGTATCAAACTGGCAGCAGGCTGGAGCTGGATATCTACCAACCTGTTCCTTGAGACCGAGACGGCTCCTATTAACAGAGTGATGAGTGCGGCAGAACCGTGGACCGAAGGTGACCTCATCAAGGGTCCTGCTACCCGTCAGTTCTGTACCTATGGAGCCGATATCGCTTCGTTCGTAGGTACTCTCTCCGGCTGGGACTACAAGCAGATGTACATGGTTTATGCGAAAGAGGGCAACACGATGCATCTCAGCGGCGAGAACCTGCCGGACCGCCTGATGGAGGTAACCCTCCGCGGTGACGGTCAGTGGAACTCGTTCCCGTGCCTCTTCAGACAGGCGACCAGCATCACCGATGTGATGGCCGACTATTATACCAATGCGTCCTCGGGCGATATCATCAAGTCGCATAGTAACTTCGCTGTCTTCACGTCCGATAACCGCTGGGTAGGAGACCTCACGGCGCTCCGTCCGGGTGAAGGCTACCTCATGCGCCGCATGGGTCTGGGTACCGTCACCATACGCTTCTACGATTCGAGTGCGCACGGCGCTCCGAAGAAAGCTATGGATAGCGCCAAAGCCGCTACCTTCACCAACCATGCCGCTGCAACCAACATGACGATGATCGCTACGGTTGAGGGCGAAGGCCTCCGTGCTTACGTGGGCGATGTGCTCGTAGGTGTAGCAACTCCAATAGAGTTGAATAACGAGAAGTACTACTTCTTGACCATCTCGTACGATGGTATCGGCGAACTCCGCTTCGAGACCGAAAGTGGTGAGGCGTTGATGCCTATAAACAGCGAAGCGATAAACGGCGCAGCCAATACACGTGACGCTGTCACTATAAACTATATAGCTGACACTCACCACGGTTCGCTCAAGGCGCCGATCATCCTCAAGCCGGGCGACAACCGTCCGTTCAAGACGATTGAAAACGGTCATGTAGTAATCATCAGAAACAATGAGAAATATGATGTTACAGGTAAAAAGTTATAATAGATTCGCCCTCCTTTTAGGGAGGGTCGGGGTAGGCCTGCTGCTGCTACTTGTCGGGGCGGCAGGCGCTGCGGCGGCTCAAGGGTGCTTCTCCGTAGGAGAGAACACCAAAGTTCAGTTCTCGCAGACGAACTTGTCCAATCCTCAAACATACAATTTGTTTCAGTGGCCGGATATAGAGGCTCGCTTGACCGACGGCGAACGATTGTTGAGCCAACCCGAGTGGGCGTACCTGTTCGCGGAACGTACGGGCGCCCAATACCTGTATGCGCGTGCTACGGTGAACGGGATGGAGGGCTTGGTTATCCTGCCGGATCGTAACACATGGGTCAAGCCGGAGGGTGTGAATTTCGACTTTGACGATGCCGACAAAGGCTATGCAACGAATCGGTATGACGAAGAAGACTGGACCCTCATGGAGAATGCGGGAGCTATCTTCCTGCCGGCTGACGGCTATTCGGTGGACGGCGTGCAGGTGCTGGATGACAAGCGGTATGGTACCTATTGGACCTCCTCGCTCTATAATCAGGAGCAGCCCTTCCATATCCAGTTTGACCTCGGCTATCTCTATTATGAGAACATGCATAATGTGAAAACAGCGTACCGCAGCGTTCGCACCGTCAGACCATGGGAGGAGCCGCAGGATATCACTAATGTTGACACCCATACCAAGGCGGTCAAAATAATCCGTCACGGCCAACTGCTCATCGAGCGTGATGGGAAAACCTATAACGCACAAGGTGCACAAATCAAATAATTAGAGCCAAACACAGAACAAACGAAGCGACTCGCAAGGGTCGCTTTTTTTATGTTCGAAAATATAAATTTCAGAAAAATTCATTTTGCAATGAAAATGGGCTTTTTTTGAAAATAGGCCTCTCAGGCCGCTTCAAATAAGGGCAAAAAAAATTCATTTTTTAAGCGGATTTTGTGCATTTTCTTTGTTATCGCCTAAGCATCAGACAGTTACTATCGAAATGTTCATTTTGTCGGAAAAGCAGGGCTGAGAGGGTGTGCCTTTCAGCCCGATTTGGTCATGTCAAAAACTTTTTGTACCTTTGCAACCCTTTCGCACCATGAAATCAGATGTAGATATATTGATAGAGGAGTCCCGCTCGCATATCGCGCAGTTACTCGGGCATGCAGAGGAAATGAAGACAGCCGCTCATTACGAACAACGGTTGTTAGATGCCTTATGTTCGGCGCGCGGAGAACTTGACGACTACAAGCGCAAATACGAGGCGAACAGCGTGTCCCTTTGTCCGTATATCGACATCGAAGGCCTGCGTGCAACGGGCATCTGGCAACCCGAGCAGATGGAAGAGAAACTGCGGGAAGCCAGCAAACAGGATAGCAAGACTTTTGCCTCTTTCTTGCGAGAAAACGAGAAGAAAGGGTACCTTAATTTTCATGGGGATTCAAAGGCAAAAGTGTTCGAGACCTTACGCGCCCATTTCCCCTCTATGAGACAGTACGGATACAATACGTTCGCCACCTATTTCTAAGCGCCGTATTGGATTTCATTGAATAATTTTCCGTCAAAAAAATCCAATGGTTGGAGTTTCATTGGATTTCTATTGGATAAAGCAGTCATAATTTCAGTGGCTGCTTTTTTTGCTATACCTTTGCACTCGAATTCACAGTCAAACGGCTGGCGCCAGCCATAATTTTTAAATCAAAACAATTAATCATTATGGCAAAAATTAATTTAGAGGTCATCGACCAATTTTTCAGTGCACAAGTGAGTGCCAACGAGAGTGAAGCAACCATCAAAGCCCTTCGTCCGCAGGTAGAGCTGGCAGTACAGGAACTGATTCGTCTGCAAGGCAAACCCAAGAACTTCACGGGCACGCTCGAGTACCACGGCTTTAAGATTGTCGTACGTCGGCCGAAGTCGTACACATGGGAGCAGAACACCCAGCTCCAAGATCCGACGCTCGACTATTACAAGCAGCTGCATGGCTATTACGAGCAACTCCAGGAGAACGTCAAAGAGGCGCGTGCGGACCTCAAGCGTGCAGGCGAGAAACTCGAGAAAGCGCACCCCGAGTCCGAGTCCATCAAGTTCGGCTTCACCATCGCTATCATGCCCGCATAAAGAAAGGGGATAAAAGAAAGTAACCAAAGAAAATTAACAAAGAAAGCAGTCCGTCCAGTCCAAAGACTGTACGTACTGAGAGGACAGACGGACTGCTAACTTTTAAAAACTATGGAAGAGATAATTTTTGACGATTACTGGGAACTCTTTGCCCCTGATCCCGAATTTGCTAATCGAAGAGCTGCTACACAACGTCTTTGGGAACAATGTGTGCCGGACAGACGGCGGGCTATTATTGATTGGCTCAAAGCAGGAAATACAAAATGCACTCGCAATCCTTATTTCTTTGTGCTGGACTTTCGTGCGCCGCGAAAGCAGACTCTCACCTATGCGCAGTATTATGCTAAGTTCGGCACAACCGAACCCCGAGACGGCTGGCACATGGCCAACCCCACCGGAAACAAAGTGATCTATGAGAAAAATTAGACATTATTGCCCTCGTGTTTATATCGACTTGCCTTTGATGTGCTATCGATATTACACCGAGTGGAGAAATAGAATATTTAAGAATGAAAGAGTATCCTTTATACGACGTACCGTACTTGGTGCGGAGTTCAAACGACTATTACATGTCCGAGAGCAGACGCAGTATACGAGAACGTAATCAGATGATAGCGGATGCGTATTTTGTGGAGAGAGACAAAGGTGCTTCGTGGTCGGAGGCGCGGCGGCTGGTGGCGGAGAAATATCGGTTGAGCGTGCGGCAGACCGACAGAATCATCCGATGGTTCTTTGAAGAGGCGAAAAAATGCAGGAGATACGATTTTTTAGCAAAATTTTCGCCTGCCGAGGAACACATCACGGACTATTGAGTTACCTTTGCACCAGATTTTAAAAACGCAACAATTATGAAAAAGTTAAAGATCATCAAAATCATCGTGTCCGTGCTGATAGCAGCGCTAACGGCATTGGGCGCAGCCATCGGGTTGAACTCCTGTAACGTGGTGCGAACCATCACCAACAAATCTGAGTTCTACCAACGTGGCGACACCAGCGTCATGATCCAGACGAAAACAACGGAGTCCTATGACGCCAAGAAAAACCTTAATTATTAACCTTTAAAAATCTTATCAATTATGGCAAAAATGAAAGTGGGTGCTGCGGGAATCGAGACGATCTC
>DBYL01000028.1 GCA_002309835.1 Bacteroidales bacterium UBA1187 | reverse complement strand
CGCTCGTTCCGCAAACCGGAGCCGTATAAGGGCAAGGGTGTTAAGTTCCAAGGTGAAATCGTTCGTCGTAAGGCTGGTAAGTCGGCTGGTAAATAATAGAAAGGAATAAGATTATGATTAAGAAAATTGCACGTCGCCTTAAGATTAAGGCTTCCATCCGTACCAAAGTGTCCGGTACTGCAGAGCGTCCTCGTCTGACCGTGTTCCGTTCTAACAGCCAGATTTACGCTCAGGTGATCAATGACCTGGAGGGTAAGACCCTCGCAAGCGCTTCGTCGCTCGCTATCAAGGACAAAATGACCAAGACCGAGAAAGCTGCCGAGGTAGGCAAACTCATTGCCGCTGCAGCAATCAAGGCTGGTGTTAACGAAGTAGTGTTTGACCGTAACGGATACCTCTATCACGGTCGCGTTAAAGCTCTGGCTGACGCAGCTCGTGAGGCAGGTCTCAAATTCTAATAAGTACGATTATGCAAAGAGTAAAAACAACACAAGACCTCGAGCTCAAGGAGCGTCTGGTCGCTGTCAACCGCGTAACGAAAGTTACCAAGGGTGGACGTACCTTCACTTTCGCAGCTATCGTAGTTGTTGGAAATGAAGATGGTATCGTAGGTTATGGCCTCGGTAAGGCCGGTGAAGTAGCTGCTGCTATGCAGAAGGCTACGGAGGCTGCAAAGAAGAACCTCATTCAAGTGCCTGTTCTGAAGGGAACTATTCCTCACGAGCAGTTCGCTAAGTTCGGCGGTTCGAAAGTGTATATCCAACCCGCTACGCACGGTACCGGAGTGAAAGCCGGTGGTGCTATGCGTGCCGTATTGGAGAGCGCTGGCGTTCACGACGTGTTGGCTAAGTCCAAAGGTTCGTCTAACCCCCACAACCTCGTTAAGGCTACTATTCAAGCGCTCGCTGAGCTCCGCGATGCTCGCACCGTGGCTGCTAACCGTGGCGTAAGTCTCTCTACAGTGTTTAATGGTTAATAAATTCTTCTACAACTATGGCAAAGATTAAAATTCAACAAGTACGCAGTACTATTAAGTGTCCGAAGGTGCAGAAGGAGACCATGATCGCGCTCGGTCTGCGCAAGATGAACGCAGTTGTTGAGCACGAGGCAACCCCGGCTATCCTGGGTATGGTAGAGAAGGTAAAGCACCTTGTTAAAGTGATTGACTAATCCTAAAAACGAATTTGAATCATGGAATTGAATAATCTTACCCCTGCAGCCGGTTCGGTTAAGACCGCTAAGCGTGTCGGACGTGGCGCAGGTTCGGGCCTGGGAGGAACCTCTACCCGTGGTCACAAGGGTGCTAAATCGCGCTCCGGTTACAGCAAGAAAATCGGTTTCGAGGGTGGTCAGATGCCTATGCAGCGTCGTCTGCCGAAGTTCGGTTTCAAGAACATCAACCGTGTGGAGTACAAAGCTATCAACCTTTCTACCCTTCAGGCACTTGCTGAGGCTAAGAAGCTGGAGAAGATCGGCTTGATCGAGCTTCACGAGGCTGGTTTCATCAACAAGACCCAACTCGTTAAGATCCTGGGTAACGGTGAACTGAAAGCCAAACTGACCGTTGAGGCTAACGCTTTCTCTAAGAAAGCTGAAGAGGCTATCACCGCTGCCGGTGGCACCGTAGTAAAACTCTAAAAGTTATTATGAAGTCTTGTGCAAGTCGAGTGAAAGCTTGCTTTCGCAACTCGACGAAGCCAAGACTCCAGATTAAAACAAAGTTTTAATATGAAATTTATTGAGACAATCAAAAATATCTGGAAGATCGAGGACCTCCGTACGCGTCTGCTGACCACGGCTCTGTTCGTGCTCATCTACCGTTTCGGTTCGTTCGTCGTTCTGCCGGGTATTGACCCTACAGCCTTGTCTGCTCTGCACAACCAGACAGCTGGCGGTCTGATGGCGCTCTTGGATATGTTCTCCGGTGGAGCCTTCTCCAATGCGTCTATCTTCGCGCTGGGTATTATGCCTTACATCTCTGCATCCATCGTGATACAGTTGCTGTCTATCGCAGTGCCGTATTTCCAAAAGATGCAGAAGGAAGGTGAGTCCGGCCGTCAGAAGATGAACCAGATCACCCGTTATCTGACCGTTGCCATCCTGCTCTTNNTCCAGGGACCGAGTTACCTCGTGAACCTCTCCGTGCAGATGGCTCAGGCAGGTCAGCCGTTGGCTATCGGTTTCAACTGGTTCACCATCTCATCGACCATCCTGCTCTGCGCAGGCTCCATGTTCGTGATGTGGCTGGGTGAGCGTATTACCGACCGTGGTGTAGGAAACGGTATTTCCTTTATCATCTTGATCGGTATCATCGCGCGTCTCCCGGGTGCTATCGTACAGGAGTTCGGTAGTCGTTTGAACGACGCCGGTGGCGGTCTGATCGTGTTCCTGTTGGAGATCGTGATCCTGCTCCTCGTCTTCGCTTTCGCGATCATGCTGGTTCAGGGTACACGTCGTATTCCGGTGCAATATGCAAAGCGTATCCAGGGTAACAAGCAATATGGTGGCGTTCGTCAGTACATTCCTCTCAAGGTCAATGCAGCTAACGTAATGCCGATCATCTTCGCGCAGGCTATCATGTTCATCCCTATCGCTATCGTAGGCTTCCGCGCAAGCGAGTCCAATGCCTTCGTGCAAGCGTTCATGGATAACAACGGCTTCTGGTACAATTTCGTATTCGCACTGCTCATCATCGCCTTCACCTATTTCTACACCGCTATCATCATCAACCCTGTCCAGATGGCAGAGAACCTGAAGTTGAATAACGGATTCATTCCGGGTGTTAAACCGGGTAAGAAGACGGCTGAGTATATCGACACTATCATGAGTCGCATCACGTTGCCGGGTTCGATCCTGCTGGCTATCATCGCCGTACTGCCTGCTTTCGCACGCTTGTTCGGTGTATCGATGGGCTTTGCGCAGTTCTTCGGCGGTACGTCCCTGCTCATCATGGTAGGCGTTATATTGGATACTTTGCAGCAGATCGAGAGTCATCTCCTGATGCGCCACTACGACGGATTCTTTGAGTCCGGTATGCGTATTAAGGGTCGCTCCGGTGCTATGGCCTACTAATTTGTCAAAGACGTAGTTTTCGTAATCTTCGTAATTACCGTAATTTTCGCAAACTACGCAAACAACGCAAACTACGTAAAAACATTTACATTTAGATGATTTTTCTCAAGACTGACGAAGAAGTAGAACTGATGCGGGCAAGCAACATCCTGCTTGGTAAGACTTACGCCGAAGTGGCGAAAGCTATCAAGCCGGGTGTTACTACCGCCCAGCTGGATAAGATAGCCTACGAGTTCATCATGGACAACGGTGGCCGTCCTGCCTGCCTCGGTTATGAGGAATACCCTGCTACCCTCTGCACTTCGGTTAACGAAGTGGTGGTACACGGCATCCCCTCCGACAAGGTAGTGCTCAAAGACGGCGACATCATCTCCATCGACTCGTCTATCGAACTGAACGGATGGCACTCCGACAGCGCTTATACTTTCCCGGTGGGGGAGGTTTCGCCCGAAGTGATGCAACTCCTTCGCACAACGAAAGAGGCACTTTATTTGGGCATCGAGCAGGCTGTCACGGGTCGCCGACTCGGAGACATCTCCTTCGCGATACAGAACCACTGCGAGAAAGCCGGTTACGGCGTAGTACGCGAGTTCGTGGGACATGGTATCGGACGCGAGATGCACGAGGATCCGGAGGTATGCAACTACGGTCGCCGTGGTAACGGTATCGTCCTCAAGTCGGGTATGACGATGGCTATCGAGCCGATGATCACGCTCGGACGCCGCAATGTGCTCATCGAAGACGACGGATGGACAGCCCGCACGATCGACCGCAAGCCCGCCGCACATTATGAACACAGCGTGTGCGTGCGTAATGGCAAGGCTGACATCTTATCCACCTTTGACTACATCAAAGAA
This sequence comes from Bacteroidales bacterium UBA1187, assembly GCA_002309835.1. Lineage (GTDB taxonomy): Bacteria > Bacteroidota > Bacteroidia > Bacteroidales > Paludibacteraceae > Colicola. The sequence continues at coordinate 117 of DBYL01000028.1, read as the reverse complement.
GTACTCGGAGACAGGTTCATTTGAGAATAAGCAAATCATCTAAATAACAAACAGTATGGCAAAACAAGACAGCATTGAAGTGGACGGAACGGTAGTTGAGGCATTGTCCAACGCTAT